>JAKVBY010000064.1:29172-44786 GCA_022446825.1 Pirellulaceae bacterium | reverse complement strand
CCGTCGGTGGAACCACCCTGGCTCCGCTCGGGGGCTCGTGTGGGGGATGCGGTTCTTGTGACAGGAGACCTAGGAGGGAGCATTTTGGGTAAACATTTTGACTTTCAACCGCGGGTATACGAAGCCATGGAGTTGAATCGAAGTTATGAGATTACGGCGGCTGCGGATATCAGTGATGGGCTTCTCCTCGATTTGTCGCGGCTGGCGATCGCGAGCAATTGCGGAGCCGTTTTGGATTTAGACCGCATTCCCGTCGCGAATTGCGCGAAGGAACTCGCCACAACTGCGACGAACGGTGGGACGGCACTTGAGCACGCACTTTCAGATGGTGAGGATTTCGAATTGTTGTTTACCAGTGAGAGTTCAGAGGCCAGTCGACTTACGTCCGATCAACCGCTCGGGGTGAAGGTAACTTCGATTGGAACGATGGTCGCGGAAAAAGGTCTTTGGCAGGCGACGGCCTCCGGGGGGCGGACGCCACTAGCAGCGAAGGGATTTTTGCATTGATGATTAACAGTTGTACGGCGCGATTTGTAACTGAACTCGAAAGCGATACAGATCGCTTAGGTTCCTTATTAGCACAGTGCCTGCCTGACCAGACGGTTGTCGGTTTGCTAGGGACCTTGGGCGCGGGCAAAACGAGGTTGGTGCGAGCGATTGCGACGGCCTGTGGCGTGGACCCGCGAGATGTGACTAGTCCGACCTTTGTGTTATGCCAAAGTTACCATGGTACTCGGAGCCTAATCCATTTAGATGCCTATCGGCTGGGCGACCTGGATGAGTTCCTTGAACTGGGACCGGAGGAATTTTATGAAACCGCCAGTTTAACCTTGATTGAATGGTCGGATCGAGTGGACGAATGCCTGCCAGCAGAGAGGATTGAAATTTCGATCCAAATTGCGAGTGAAGAAGGGCGTATCTTTGAAGTGGTTGGCCGTGGTGAAAGGTTATCGAGTGTTGTAAGGAAATTAAGTGAAGTAAGCCTTTGAGTTGCGAAATGCTGCGCCCTATAAAATGAACTTGCTGAGGTCGTCGTCGTCGGCGATTTTTTCAAGACGCTCGTTGACATAGGCAGCATTCACTTCAACATTTCCCATTTTCATGTCCGGTGCTTCAAAGCTTAGCTCTTCAAGTAACCTCTCCAGGATTGTGTAGAGACGTCGAGCACCGATATTTTGAGTGGATTGGTTCACGCGGTGAGCAAAAACAGCGAGTTCCTCAATGGCATCTGCTGTGAAATTCAAATGAACACCCTCGGTTCCCATCAGAGCCGTGTACTGCTTTGTTAACGAGCTTTTTGGTTCTGTGAGAATACGGATGAAATCGTCTTTGGTGAGATCGTTGAGCTCCACGCGGATCGGAAAGCGGCCCTGTAATTCGGGCATAAGGTCGCTTGGACTGTTGCGGTGAAAAGCGCCTGCGGCAACAAAGAGGATGTGGTCCGTGCGGACGTAACCGTATTTAGTTTGTACGGAAGTGCCTTCCACAATCGGTAGTAAATCGCGTTGCACGCCTTGGCGTGAGACATCAGCGCTTTTACCTTCCGAAGCGACTACTTTGTCAATTTCATCGAGAAAAACTATACCCGTGTTTTCGGCCAATTCAATTGCCGTTGCGTTGATTGTCTCTTGTTCGAGTAATGCTTCACACTCTTGCTCGAAAATTACTTGCCGCGCTTCGCGGACTGTCAATTCTCTGTGCGCTGTGGATTTCGGCACGATCTTGTCGAACAGACCTTGGAAATCGACGTCCATTTGGTCCATGCCCATAGGGCTGAATACCATCGGTGCCGTTTTTTGTTCGATCGAGAGCTCAACTTTTCGGTCGTCCAACTCTCCACCCAAGAGCATGGCACGCATTTTCTCGCGTGTGCGAGCCTTTTGTTCAGAAGATTCCGTGTTGTCGTCGTCCGGCATTCCGCCAAAAGGAGTTGCTGCGGGAAGGAGTAAGTCCAGGAGCCGGCCTTCTGTTCTTTGCGCGGCCTCGTCCTCGACATTTCCTCGCTCGCGTTCACGTACCAGGGTGATGGCGTTTTCAACTAACTCTCGGATCATGCTTTCAACGTCCCGCCCGTAGTACCCCACTTCAGTGTATTTAGAGGCCTCGACTTTGATGAAAGGTGCGCCCGTGAGCCGAGCGAGGCGTCGGGCAATCTCAGTCTTTCCAACGCCGGTTGATCCGATCATTAGAATGTTTTTGGGAGTTATTTCGACACGTAATTCTTCCGGAAGTTGTTGGCGTCGCCAGCGATTGCGAATTGCAATGGCAACTGCACGTTTGGCAGCATCTTGGCCGACGATGTGGCGATCCAATTCGTCGACGACTTGGCGTGGACTTAAATTATCTCCTGCTAATTGCGTCTGATCTTTGCTCATGCAGTCTTGTTCTCCAATTCCTCAACGACAATGTTGGTGTTTGTATAGATGTCAAGACTCGCCGCAATCTCTAGTGAAGTTTTCACGATCTCAACGGCAGTTAGTGTCGAGTGGGTGACGAGTCCTCTAGCGGCGGCAATGGCATAATTTCCACCCGAACCAATCCCCACAATTCCGTCCGTTGGTTGGATTACATCACCGGTTCCACTTACCAGCAAAGTGACGTTGGTATCGGCAACGGTCATGAGTGCCTCCAGCCGACGGAGGGCTCGGTCCAGCCGCCATTCTTTGGCAAGTTCTGTTGCCGCACGCGTTACATTTGCTGGATAATCCTTGAGTTTTGCTTCGAATCGTTCGAGGAGGGCAAAAGCGTCGGCACTTGCTCCCGCAAAACCGCAAAGCACGTTGCCATTGAGGAGACGCCGAACTTTCATGGCATCTGATTTCATGATGGCCGTTCCTAAAGTCACTTGGCCATCTCCCCCCATAGCGACTTTTCCTTCATGGCGGACGGTTAAGATCGTAGTGGCGTGGAATTTCATCTGAAATACCTCGTTAAAGCGGAGTCCCGAAGTTTTTTTAAGTAAAAAACGCCATCGGTCCTGGAATGGCTCCTATTCTGTCCGAAAAATACTCTCAACTCTAGGGGAGCGTGTTGGTGCCCCTACGAGCGGGTGTGGAATCCAGGTCTCTTAATAGAGTGGGGTTGTTTGGATCTGAATGAAAGTCGGCGGGAAATCTTGTTTTGCGGTAGAAGAAGACGTTGGATGGTCCAGTGTAGTAATTCGTTCCCCGAGTTGACGATGAACGATTCTTCGTTTATCCAATGGTGACCAGGAAAATCGGTAGGCAGGAAAATGGGCGTTCGTGTGTAGGATATAATCTTCCCGCCGAACCTTTTGATTCTGATTTTCCACCGGCTATCAAGATTACCGGGTAACAATGTAATGAGTAATCATGGAACGACGATTAGTGCCACGTAGTGCAGAGCTGATGTCACAGCAGGATACAGTGCTGCTAGTGATCGATATTCAAGAAAAACTTATTGGAAAGATAGAAAACGCAAAGCGTTTAGTTTGGAATGTGCGGAGATTACTCGACGGTGCAGGGGAATTGGGGTTGAAGATTTTGGCCACGGAACAATATCCAAAGGGTTTGGGGCCGATGCTTTCAGAGCTGGCAGAGGGCATTCCGCAAATTCCATCAAAGATGATGTTCAGTTGCCGTGGGTGCCCTGAAACGATCGAACAAATAGCTGGCTGCGGTGCTCATAAGGTTCTGCTGTGTGGGATTGAGACTCATGTGTGCGTGCAGCAGACAGCCTTTGATTTAATGGCCAGTGGGTACCGGGTTTATCTAGCAGCAGACGCCGTGGGTTCTCGTTTTCGGATGGATCATGAGTTAGCACTCCAGAGAATGGAGTCCTCTGGAGTGACAGTAACAACTACTGAGGCAGCACTTTTTGAATGGTGTGAAGTCGCCGGTACACCAGAATTTAAGCGGATCAGCCGAATCGTTCGAGAACCATCTCCAACGAGTTTCGCTGATGACTGAACAGGCCATTTAATATTAACGACTGGAGTTAGCTGTCGTGTCAAAGAACTACCCAGAATTGTTGCCACCGAATCGCATCCTGATGGGTCCAGGGCCGAGTGATATTCATCCTCGGGTTTTGGATGCAATTGGAAAACCGACGGTTGGGCATCTCGATCCGTTTTACTTGAGCACTATGGATCAGATGCAATCTATGTTGCGGGATCTTTTTCAGACCAAAAATGAAATGACCTTTGCCGTGAGCGCAACTGGGTCCGCTGGTATGGAGGCTACGGTTGTCAATTTAATTGAGCCAGGCGACGCCATGCTGGTTTGTGTGAATGGAGTGTTTGGAACTCGCATGGCTGACGTTGCCACACGAGCTGGTGCTGATGTCACATGTATCGAACGCCCCTGGGGAGAAATCTTTGAGCCGCAAGATTTAAAAGAAATTTTGGCAGAGAAGCAACCTAAAGTTGTAGGCATTGTCATGGCGGAGACATCGACGGGTGCTTGGCAGCCTATCGAAGAGATCTCGACGTTGGTTCATGATGCGGGTGCTATGTTGCTTGTGGATGCAGTAACTTCGCTGGGAGGTGTGCCGGTGGAAGTCGACAGGTGGAATATTGACGCGATTTATTCGGGTACTCAGAAATGTCTTAGTTGTCCACCCGGACTCGCTCCGGTGTCGTTCAATGAGCGCGCCATCGAGAGCGTCCTGACACGGAAAACAAAAGTGCAAAGTTGGTACCTGGATGTTTCGATGCTGGCAAGTTATTGGGGGGATGACCGAGTTTACCACCATACGGCTCCGATCAATATGAGTTATGCGCTCTATGAAGCACTGAGAGTAATTCATGAAGAAGGTTTGACGGCTTGTTTTGAACGCCACCGGCTGAATCATCGGGCATTACAAGCAGGTCTAACCGCCATGGGAATTGAGTTTACAGCGCAGGATGGGCATCAGCTTCCCATGTTGAATGCGGTTCGGATTCCAGACGGCGTGGATGATGGACAAATAAGGGGCAGTTTGCTCAGTCGCTTTGGAATTGAGATTGGTGGTGGCCTTGGAGAGTTCAAAGGAAAAGTCTGGCGGATTGGTTTAATGGGGTACGCTTCCAGAGATACGAATGTCCTCACCCTATTGGCAGCCTTGGATCAGCTACTTGCAGAGCAGGGGTGCAAATTTGACAGAGGGATTGCCATTGCGGAGGCAAATCGAGTTTACGCGAGTTCCGTAACGAGCGCAAACTAACAAGAAGAGAACTGACCGTGGGGCATTTAATGGAGTTCCCATTCTTTCCAACTTCTTTATATCGCCAAGCCATGCCCATTGTTACGACGAGTGCGATATTGGGCTCTTGGTAGAATTTGCTTGCCACTGGTTTCTCTGGCAATTAACGGTAGGGTTTTGCGCCTTTCTGATTCTAATTGCAGTCGCGTGATGCGATTGAACTGCTTGCATCTATCGGATTGGGCGTATAGTATTTGCGGTTGACGGTCGTCGGTGTTTTGTACATGGCGTGTTGAGCTTCATGTGCCGGAACAGGACGCATGTAGTGTAACTTTCAAAGAGGTCACAGTTGGCTGGAGACTGATTCAGCCCAGAAGAGCTTTCGGAACATTTGATGCTCGTTCTCAGTCGCAAAGTTGGTCAGCGCGTCCTCATTGGGGACAATATTTCCGTGACCGTTGTGCGCTTGTCGGGGGGCGGTGTGAGGCTTGGAATTGACGCTCCACCAGAGATGGCAGTCATCCGGCAAGAGCTCAAAGAAAAACTCGAGTCAGTCGCGGGCGATGAGCAGCATGCCACCGCCGATTCAGAATCTGTATGACCGAAGCCGATCATTTCCAACAGCTCGCAAGTAATCACCTGAGATGGGAGTCGTGACAAACCTGTTCCAAACAGGGCTGCGCGAGGCTTTAGTGGGTTAATTTTCAAAGCGGCGGGTGGTTCTGGTTGGTTCCGCCGCATCGTTTGTCTTACTTGAAAGATCGATAATTTTTGATTCAGTCGACTCTAAAATTCTACGATCCTCGACTAAGCGATTGAGACGCTCTAACTTTTTCAGTGCACGCTCTTCCCCGGTTGTTTCATTGCCGGGAGCAGCTCCCCAATGAATTAACGTGCCGTTCTTCGTGCTAAGTTGATATTGAGGATGTCCCTGTGCTGTCGATGCGGAGGACTCAAGCCACTCAATCTGCGCGATGCCGAGACTAGCCCAGGTGCTGCCAAAGAGATTTGCAATCTCGATTGCGCCCGCTACCCGATCATCATTGAAAGGGGTCCCCTCGAGACCTGCTGGATGCGCGTCACCAACCGAAATTTTAACATAATGGCGGGTCTGCTCAGCAGAAAAATCTGCGGGAGGCAGTAACACAGCTTCTTTGTCAACAGGCCAAAATCCCCCACCCCGTGCGCGGACCATGGCGACAGGTTTCCGATAGAGAATCTCAACGTGAAGTTCACCGTTAGCAAATTTGCGGACTCGTAAAACTTCAGTGACCCATGGGTGTAATTCAAAACTTCGGGCAATTTTTGCGCTGGCGCTCGCATCGAGGAGGTTTATATCAGAGAGGCTTCCGCCCGTGAGAATGTCATCGACTACATTTGCGCATACCCACTCGGGTTGTGGGCTAACTTGAATTACAACATTTGCCAGATCAAACCGTGCGTCATTGATGACAACTTGTTGCCAGTGTTTCCAGGCAAAGCCGAATCCAATGATAATTCCGAGGAAAACGAGGCTACCTAAAGCAAGGGTGCGGGGCGGTGTTGGCATGAAACATTTACTGGAAGAAGGAGACGCAAAAAAACCTCGAACTCAGAATCCAATGACTCAAACAATGGATGAGTGGAAGCCATGAATACGACATGAGTACACCGAGCTGAGATGATTTACCAGATTTCCAGCGATAGTTCCAGTTCAACACCAAAGGACTTCAGAACTTCGGCACGGACAGTTTCAAGTAACTGCAAGACGTCGTCGCTTGATGCATTTGGTTCAACAACAATAAAATTCGAGTTTTCCTCGCTAATCATGGCTTTACCGACAACAGTTCCCTTGAGCCCGCTCTGCTCAATTAAGCTAGCGGCCGGGCCGGCGTGGGGGTCCTTAAAAGCACATGCTGTGCCAACATTTCCTTTGGGTTGATTGGCGTTTTTGACAATCCAGAGTGTTTGTAAACGCTTGGTCAAGTCTTCCGGGTTACCGTCTTCTAATTCAAAGGTTGCCTGCAGGATAACCGGATCGTCCAGGCTACTTTGGCGGTAAGAGAAACGTAGGTCGTCACGATTGTAGGTAACTAAATCTCCCGACCGATCCATCACTGTTACCGAATGAGTCCACTGTCCTACATCACCGCCGAGTGTGCCAGCGTTACCAGCCAGGGCACCCCCAACAGAACCTGGAATGCCGACTAACTGCTCTAGTCCAGCTAATCCATGACGGACGGATGTCGAGATGACATGCCCTAGTTTGGCGCCAGCACCTGCTTGGATTGACTGCTGATTGACGGTGATTTCAGCAAAGATACCGGCTGATAGTTGCAATATCAGTGCCTCGACACCCTGATCTCGAACCAGAAGGTTTGAGCCACCGCCAAGAATGTGGACCGGAAGGTCGTTTTCACGACAACGCTGTACCAGCCCTGAAAGTTCCTCTGCGCTGGTTGGTTCCGCAAAGTATTGGGCCGAACCTCCGGTTTGCAGCCATGTGTATCCGGCTAACGGTTCATTCTCACGGACGACATGTTCGAAGCCAGCAAATACGCTCATATGTTTGACAACCTACCCGGACGGGGGACACGGAAACTCGTGGAGCCAAATCCGACAAGCTTTTCCACGGAGACAATTCCTTTTTGCGTGTGACTGGGGATCATAAGGATAGGCGATTTAGCTGTCAATGTTGCGATCGAATTATGAAAGGGTTTGACCTCCAGAGTAGGGCGAGCAGCACGATACGGCACCCTGCCACTAGCTTGGATGGCTTGGACGTGGCAAAATGCGGCGGGAACTGTGGTTTAACGCGAGTGAAAGCATGAAAGCTGAAGTAATTTCAATTGGCGACGAATTGACGAGTGGTCAGCGTCTGGACACGAACGGCCAATGGCTTAGCCAGCGTCTCGCAGAACTGGGCGTACGTGTTCTTTATCACACTACCGTTGGGGATGACCTAGCGGCAAACGTACAAGTTTTTCAGTCAGCCTTCGAACGAGCAGACCTTATCCTCTGCACTGGAGGGCTGGGACCGACTGCCGATGATTTAACTCGGCAGGCCATTGCAGATGCCACAGGGACCGAGTTGGTTCAGGACGACCAGGCCTTGGAGCATATCAAGACGCTTTTTTGCCGACGTAAACGTGAAATGCCGGAGCGGAATATTGTCCAAGCCCTGTTTCCTGTAGGCAGTCACGTTGTCCATAACCCGCACGGGAGCGCACCGGGAATCGATATGGCGATCACCATGGGGGAGCGAGTTGTATCTCGCATTTTTGCATTACCTGGTGTACCAGCAGAAATGCGCGAGATGTGGGACGCAACGGTTGCAAGTAACGTCCGTGAAATGGTCGGTAAGCGCCAAGTGATTCGTCACTATCAGATCAAATGCTTTGGAGTTGGCGAGAGTGATCTTGAGCAAATGCTACCCGATTTGATCCGTCGAGGGCGCGAGCCTTCGGTTGGAATCACCGTTAGTCAAGCGACGATCACTCTGCGTATTTCAGCCTCAGCGGAAACGCCAGAGTTGTGTTATCAATCAATGGAATCCACCATCCAAGAGATCCACGATTCTTTGGGCGATCTGATTTTTGGTGATGGTGAAGACGAACTCCAGCATGAAGTTGTGCGTCAACTGCTGCAGCGGTCAGAAACGCTTAGTGTTGTAGAATTGGGAACGGGTGGTCTCGTTTCTAATTGGCTGAGTGAAGCGGACTGTGGGGGTGTGGTCTATAAGGGCAGTTCTATTTGTCGCGTGGAAGATGCCGACTCTTTGGAGGAACTTGCGAAGCAATGCCAACGTCAGTTTTCAAGCGATTACGTTTTAGCGTTTGGTCCGTTTCCTGAGATTGATCTTAAAGCGGCGTCACCACCCTCCTTCACCTTTGGAATCTTTTCAAGTGACGGCTTTGTGTCGAATGTGACACCTTTTAGCGGACATCCGGACATTTTGAAGTCGCGTGCGGGCAAACAAGGACTGGATCAATTGCGATTGACTCTGCTGCAGATAGCTCGTTCTTCATGAGTTGCTAAGTTACGGCAAACGAGCCGGGTGTCGCCGTCGGGAGCTATGCCGAGTGCGAGGAGTATTCGCGTTCTTTTCAGGTGACGGAAATGCGGAAATGGACTTGTATTTTGTGCGCAGCAATAGAGGCCGTATGGCGGAGAGTTCACTGATTAAGATTAAAGAGCGTATGTGGGTGATCTCAATCCAACTGCTCAGGAAAGGACAGCGGTTCTACAAAAAGTATCTCCAGGCCTAAGGAAACCTCTGTGTATTTTGCAGGCTCTGAGGTAAGGCCAATTCAGTCATAAGAGTGGTGAGTCTCGGGGTACTCGATCGAGAGATCGTAGAATGGAACTGGTATTTGCAGCGGAGTCGGAATTTTTGCGGGACGTGTGGATTGACCAGGGACTGAATCGCAAAACCCAGGGACTGAATCGCAAAACTTCGATGCCTGTAGTTGTCTTGTTTGGCGTTGAGTGATGTCACATCACTACCTATAACCACATCGAGCGGAGATCGAGTTGGAGACACTGCAATCGTTTTGCTCGGCGAACTTGCTGCGTCTTCCCCTGCAGGATCGCATGACCTTCGAGCGATTACGGACGTAGCAGTATCTTTGCGGACAACGATTTGGGCCGTTACTCGGCACCACCCGAAGGAGTTGGTTCCGGTGCCGAGAAATTAGCAATAACATTGCCGTCGTCTTTCCAGAGGCGGACGACACTATCTTGGCCTGCACCGATGAAAACTTTGCCATTGGAGCTTGCAGCAGCGCCGTACATGAAATCAGTGCCGCCACCTAGAACACGCACATTGCCTCCATTCGCCGCGTTCTTGACGTGGACGTTCTTGTCGCCACAGGCAGCAATAATTGTTTCTGTGATAGCAATAAAGCGGATAGACGTGACTTCTTTACCAAAGCCCTGAATCGTACGTTTTTGGTCACCTGTCTTGAAATCCCAAATTTTGACCACTTTGTCGGCACCCGCCGTTGCTAACGAGCGACCTTCGGCACTCCAGCTAACGCCGAGGACATGGTGTGTATGTCCTTCAAATGATCTGACAAAACTTCCGTCAGCAACCTGGAAGACTTTCATGAATCGGTCCGCCGCACAGCTGGCAATGTGTTGGTCATCGGGGGAGAATTCAATAGAGAATACGGTGTCACTGTGTGGCTCTTCAATTGCCCGAACGAGTGAACCGTCCGAGACATTCCAAAGTTTCAACTCACCACTACGTGAAGGTTCACCACTTCCCGTCGCGAGTATCGTCCCAGCTCGGTTGAATCCGACGGCAGTCACCCGATCAACAAGTAAAGTTGGGTCATCTTGTTTCCCAATGGTACGCTCTAATTGCCATTCATTCGAACCGTTCCAGACCACAAGTGTGTTGTTAGCAGCTGCGGATACGACGTTGTTGTCGGCCGTAAAAGCGATCGAGCGGATTGCAGCACCTTGGCCTGTTAAGGTGTCTATGGGAACACCGGTTTCACTGTCAAACGTGTGGATCTGATGGTCTTCACCTGCTACGGCCAAGGTCGTTCCGTCTGGTGAGAAGGCAAGCGTATAAAGGGGTTTCTCACTTTCGGTCACCTTTTGCTGGGCGGCCTGCTGGACCCCAGTTGACTCTTGATGCTTTGCTTCTTCTAATTTTAATTCGTTTTCTACAACCGGTACAGCATCAGTTGCTTTTTTAACGGCTTCTTTCGCTCGCTCTACACTACGCTGCGCCGCTTTCAACGCACGGTCGGCAGCATTTTTTTCGTCCACTGCTTTTTGCGCTGGTGCTGTGAGTTGGGTCACTTTTTCTTCGGCCTGCTTGGAGGCGGTGGTCGCAGCGGTAAATTCTTGCTCGGCTTTTTGTTTGGCTTCGTCAGCTGTTTTCTTTGCTGTTTCGGCGTCCGTCACAGTTTTTTCGGCCGCTGTCTTTTTCTCGTTGGCCGCAGTTTGAACTTTTTCAGCTTCCGCCTTGGTAGCCTGCGCCGCTTCGTTGGCCGTTTTTAAATCTTCATTGGCAGCGTCCGCGTCGACAGCGGCTTGGGCTTTGGTGGCGGCATCGTTGGCCGCATTGAAGGCTGCGGCTGCGTCGGCCGCTTCCTTGTTCGCCGCTTCTAGAGCGGTTTTGGCAGCCGTCAATGCGGCTTCTGCAGCGACAGCAGCTTCATCGGCAACTTTTTTTGTCTCTTCCGCTTTCGTGGCAACTACCTTGGCTTCTTCCAGAGCTTTATCGGCAGCTGCTTTGTCCGCAACGGGTTGTTTGGCGGCTTCGTCCTTTGCCTTGAATTCTTCATCCGCTTTTTTAAGATTCTCTTCAGCCGTGGTTGCATTTTTTGTTTCGTCTTCTTGGCGTTTTTTGGCTGCTTCTAGGTCTGCTTTTGCCAAGTCGACACGGCGTTTGGCAAGGTTCATCGCCAGTGTTAAGTCATCAACCATAATCCGTGTGCGAAAATCACCCTTGAGTTCTACAATTTGTGCACCGTCTTGGGCATTCCAGAGTTTTGCTATGTTGTTCGAACCGGCTGACGCGAATCGGGTTGAATCGCCCCGTGTAGCCACAGATTCGACAGGGCCGCCATGATTGAATGAGCGGATTTGCGTGCCCGCTGCAACGTCCCAATGACGGAGTGTGCCGTCGCGGCTCCCTGAGGCAAGCTGAGAGCCATTCGCTTGAACGGTTGCCAGAGAGGTTACGGGTCCCCCGTGTCCTTGTAATTCTTTCAGCGGCGCGACCGGAGTAGCACCTTCGGCGGGGACGGCTGTAGCCATAGCCAGATCCCAAATCCGTATAACATTGTCTTCGTGGGCTGTGGCAATCTGCGTCCCGTCAACGACGAGCGCGACGCTGTTGATGGGAGCCGGGGTCGTCGCTGGCTGCCCGGTCAATTGACCTTCCGCAACCGTCCACAAGCGAAAGGTCGCGTCGAGGGAGGCACTGACGATCTGGGAAGCATCTTGGTTGAAAGCTAATCCTGTGACTGCGGCGGAATGGCCTTCGAGCGTTTTGACGACTTGATTGGTACTCATATCGAACACCAGGATCTTGCCGTCTTCCTGCCCGACGGCCGACCACTTGCTGTCAGCGCTAAGGGCCATTGAGCGAACGGGTCCCTGGATACCAGCGAGTTCGGCTTTGCGTACATTTCGAGGGCGTCGAAAGAGTTTGACGGTACGGAATCCGCCAGCGGCCAGAACTTCGCTGTCTGGACTGAATGCCAGCGATTGAACAACGTCAAAGAAGGCCACGCCTGGATTTTCGTAGATGCCGGAATCTAGTAAGGAAGGATCGGTTAAGCGTCCGATTTCGCGTTTGCTCGGAACATGGTAGATGAATACCTGATTCGCACGGCCGGCTGCTGCGTATTGGCCATCGGGTGAAATGGCGACAGCAAAAATGGGATTAATTCCCGCAGGCAGTGGTTGCCATTGCGGTACGCCGCTGGTGCCTCGCACTTCGCCTTTGGCGCCTTCGTTTATCCAGAGCTTGATCAAGCCAAGTTCCTGAGAGGTGAGATGCATTGCTCCAACATCGTTGTCCTCGGGTGGCATGAACGATTCTCGTTCTCGAGCTGAAAGTTGTAGCAAAAGACTTTCCGCGCTGTTGCCTGCGACAACGGCAGGGCCTTCGTTACCACCTTCGAGTATGCTCGCAGGCGTTTCTAAGATGAGCCCACTTTCGGCTTCCGTCGCATTGTGGCACGCCAAGCAGTTTTTACGAAAAATCGGCAAAATATCCTTCTCGAAATCGACTGGTCCGTCGTGGGTAACGTCAGCAATCGGAATAGCCTCTTGTGACCTAGCCGCAGGCAGCAGGCTGAATTGCATCAAACCACATGCAAAGAGAAAAAGAAATAAAGCCGCCTTGCTGGAACGATTATTCGTCATGATTAAATGCCTGTGCTTTGGTGGAAATAGATCGTCAGGGTTTTGATTCAGGGCTATTTTGGTAGTCTCGGTTAGGGAGCCGCTGCGGCGTCCACTTTCAAGGTGATTTGCTGGGCTGACTCAATCGGGACATTATTGAATTTGCCGCGTGCTCGGATCGTCACCATATGCGATCCAACCGTGGCATCGGCGGCTGCAGTAACCTGGAGTTTGCCCTCTGTCGCACCTGGAGCGATGGTCAAATTGGGTACGGTCAAACCAGCAACGCCCCCCGGAATTTCGAAGGTCAACTCGAACGGTTCGTCGAAACCATAGAGCTTTTCCGCGACAACCGGAATTTCGACAGCAGCACCTTGCTTGACACCCTCAGCTGGCACTTGGGCGGTCAAGTTAATCGGCGTTGCTTCAACGCGTAGTTTGATGGGAGATGAGATCAAGGCAAAATTGACATCAGCAGCAGGATTTGCTTTTTGTACGTCAGCAACTCGTTTGTCTACAGCCGCCTTGGCAGCTTGAACACGTTTATTTTTTTCCTCGACTTCTTTGAACTTTTGTTCGGCTGTTGCCTTAGTCCCTTCGGCTTGTTTGGATTTTTCTTCAGCCTCGGCCAAGGCGGCGGCGGCACTCGTCGCTGCCTCGTTCGCTGCCTGCACCTTGGCGGCAGCTTCGTCACTGGCCTGTTGAGCCGCTGTTACTGCAGCCTTGAGGTTTTCATCATCTGGCTGTGCAGCAGAAGCAGTATTTGCTTCGTTTAACGCCTGTGCTGCTTGCGCTGCAGCTTCGGTTGCTGCCTTGGCTGCAGTATCGGCGTTTTCTTTGTTCTGTTTAGCCGTTGTAACGGCATTGGCTGCGTCGGTTGCAGCAGTGACGCTGGCGTCGCGCGCGGCCTGAACGGTTTTTAGTTCTTCGGCAATACTGGCAACCGCGTCGGTAATGCTTTTTTGATCGTCGAGAGCTCTCTGAACAGCTGCGGGGTTGCGAACGATTTTCGCCTTGGTTTCACTGCGAAGGTAAAAGGAATAGGTGCCAGGAGGTGCGTTGGCATTGGTGATATGCAAGGCCAGCACACCATCCGACTTGTCGCCATTAATTGTCACGTCTGCAGGCTTCAGTTCATTGAGCAGTCCCGTCGCGATAAGGGTAACGTTTTCTTTGAATTCACCCCTTCGAGTGAGGCTGATGGGAGCGTCAATTTTTCCTCCTTTGGAGGTTACAAACACACTTCCATCCCCTACGCGGAGTTCTGCCGGAGCAACTTCGTCATCCATGACAGTCAGCAGAAGGTCTCGTGCCACGCGGAAAGATGTTGGATCGGTAGTTATGTTGCCGCTACTCCAGACAGCGGTTAGCGGACGTGCTTCCCGGGTGACTTCCTGATCATTGATCGTGGCTTTACCCACGATGCGAATCGGGCCGGACCAGGAAGCTGCATTTTCGGCGGCTTCAAGGACAAGCCAAGCGGATGCTAGTCGATTGGAAAGAACGGCGCCTTTCGAGGTGACGCCTTCAGGTAGTCCCTCGACGGTGACGTCGATGTCACTGCCAAATCCATCGGACCTAACGGCGGCGACTTCGATCAGCGTGGTGCCACCTTTGCGGAGTACGGGTGCGAAGGATAGGACTTGATTTGCATTAGCAACCTTAGTTTGCTTGGACATGGCTACCATGCGAAAGTCCTGCGTCTGGCGGCGAATCTGCATGCTATAAAGGGCTCGCGGGTCACTTCGGAAGTCGCCAAACCGATCGTAGACCTTAACGCGATAAGTTCCTTCGGCAGGAGTTGTGAAAAGTAAGTGCGGGTCATCCGTCGAAAAGTCAAAAGCGGTACCAATGCGACCGTTGCGATCACCTGGAGCTTCGACAGCACCAATCTCTGTGATTTGCTCGACCCCTTCTGCATTCTTAGTAATGCGCTGAATGACGAGGAATGGATCGGTTTCGAAGCCGAGACGGTGCGAGATAACGTCAACCGTAAAAGTTTCACCCTGTTTGGCATGAAATTGAATCCAGTCGATGTCACGTTCTGGGAAAAACTGCCCTGTGAACTCACACGGTACGCCAACCAGGTTGGGTTGCGTTTCGTCATTGTTCGCTTCGAGTTCCGCGATTACTGGATCACGGGATAAGTTGATTCGCACAGGATTTGACTCGCCAAGGCGGTATTCGTACGTGTCCAGCCCTACCAGCGAAGGCGGCGCTTGGGTTCCAATCGCTAAGGTGGGCTCGCCGGCTTCTGGGAGGCTGATATTGACGGGCAAAGCTTGGAGTTGTACGCCGTCGACAAACACTCCTGCGGCTGGGAATCCACCTGGCAGATTGCGGCCGTAGAGCGTGTATTGTTGTGTGGAGCCAGCTAAGCCTGAAGGTGGGAAAACAAAATCGATATGGGGATTTCTGTGGACGTTGAGACGATAAAAATATTCGCCACTCCCAGCATAAAGACTGTCGTAAAGCGCCACGATCACTTCACCAGCTTCTGTGGCGGTATAATCCAGTAACGGGTCTTGTCCGACAGTGTTGCGTGCCCGCGTGATTTCCTTTCCAGCTGCGTCATACAGCACCAACGTGGCGTTTAAACGTGAGTCGATTCGTTGCGCCCA
>JAKVBY010000064.1:28016-29072 GCA_022446825.1 Pirellulaceae bacterium | reverse complement strand
GGATTAACTTTTTGAGTCGCCGTAATTCCTGGATGGGAAAAGATAAGTTTGGACAAGTCATCGTGATTGGCACCAGTAACCGATACTTCAAAAGAGGCTCCTTGTTGACCACCTGGCGGAAAGACGCTTGTCAATTCCGTAATCGGAAGTTGAGCTGAAGTTAGTCCATGAGTCAGGACTAACAGCAGGATGGGTACGCATTGGAACCAAGTAGCACGAATAATGAGAGAAGTCATCGGTGGGCAGTTACGGCTCATGGCCAACACTTCCTTTCGGTGCGTTGAGAGCGACGGCCAAGTGGCGTCGCGGTCAAGTCGGCGAGATCCATCGCTTAGAAGTCAAAGAATGTCGACGAGGGTGGATACCGGTTTGAGGCATGGGATAAAACATGGAAGGGTATTTTAATTAGAGTAGTATTCCCAAAAGTAGCTTTGGAGCCACTACCCATTCATTTATTTATTGTACTTAACGAACCGCTTCCGCGCAAAAGAAACGTCGAACTCGAATCGGCTCAGAGCAGTAGAGGCTCAGGGCACTACTAGGTCTCTGTTGGAATGACGCCCGTTACTGGGATGACGGAAGATGTCTCGGATGCTGCTTAATTTAGTGGTTAAAGAGAAATTCCTTGGTATTAATTAACGCCCAAACAATGTCTTCATAAGCCACTTTGGGCGTTTCTAGTTGTTTTTCGATATGCGCTGATGCGATTTTTAATTCGTCTTCGGTTGGTTCGCGAGAGAACGAGAGTAAATACAAGTCGCGAATTTTAGCACGGTGATCACGGTCGGTTTCCGCACTCAGCTTCGCAGCATTTCCATCGGCCTGAGTCAGCTTGCCTTGGATTTCTTGAGAATTAAGGAGGTGCAGACTCTGCGCGAGATTGGCCTCGGAAGATCGTTCACACTCACAAGCACTACTCGATTCTGGTCGACCAAAAACAGTGAGGAAATACGAGCTGAAACCGTTGTCAGGTAATTGCACCGCCCGTGTCCCTAAGGGGATCGCCCCAAAATTCGTCGTGGTGCCCGTGACTTGATTAATCGCATCTAGCAAAAC
>JAKVBY010000064.1:4912-27916 GCA_022446825.1 Pirellulaceae bacterium | reverse complement strand
CTCCATTTTTCAAAAGGATGGTGATGGCAGCGGGCACACTGAATCCGCAGGCCGAGAAACAATTGCGCAGTGTCTTCTACTTGGGCCGACTGGTCTTTAACCTCGCGGTACCAAGCTACCGGAGCATTCTTTCCCGGTTCACCAGAGGCAGCAAGAATTTCCCGCACGAAACGATCATACGGTTTGTTGTTATATAAACTTTCACGAATCCAACCGTGAAAGGCAAAGGTTGCCTGCCGGTCTTGGTTTTGACGGCGTTTATTGCGCAAAACAGCGTTCCATTTATTCGCAAAATAGTCCGCATAATCGGTTCCAGAAAGCAGTCGCTCGATAACCAGCGTCCGTTTGTCCGGATCGGTGGACGCGAGATACTCTTCGGTCTCTTCCTTTGATGGTAGTCGTCCTGCCACATCAATCGTGAGACGCCGAAGATACGTCATGTCGTCACTCGTAGCCGAAATAGGTAAACCCAGGTTCTTCAATTTCTTGAAGACGAGTTCATCGATAAAATTTTTCGGTTCGGGAAGATTTTCCACTGGAATGCCAAGTGGAACCGTTGCGCGAAACACCCCGACGTGGCCTTGGTAGCGAGCCATCACGGCAACACTGCCAGTTAGCTGTGCGGTTGTGACCAAGCCTGTAGCGCTGGCCTCTGCCATTTCCGGATCGTTCGAGTCGAATTGAGTCATGCGGGTAATGTCTTCGGTGGAACCGTCCGTGTAGTGAGCTACCACCGTGAGTTGTTGATCTGCATCCCGTCCCATTAATCGCTCTTCGGGTAGAACCGTAATGTGTGTGACCGTCGGGTCATCGTCATTACCGTAGGGCATTCCTTGCTCGACCCAACGTGATAGTAAGCGATAAGCGGGTGTGTCCTCTTCGATGCGGCGCCCCCCACCATGAGGCAACTGAGCGACGGCCTTCATGAGGAGTAAACTTCGTTCGGGGTCCGCAGGAAACAAACGACGGCCGCGCCCTTCTTTGACAAGATATTCAAAGTCTTCCGTAGGCTCGAATCCCAGAAGTGACAAGCGAAAGCCATTCTGGCCGCCAGATTTTCCGTGGCAGCCTCCACCGTTACAACTGTATTTGGTGAAGATGGGGACAATCTGATTGGGAAAATTAACTGGTAAATCCTGTTGAATGTTGGTGACGAATAACTTGGTTGTTGTGTCGGGGCCTAATTCCGAGCGGATGTGAATGGAGGCTTCCCCTTCGGTGATCGGGGTCACGTGTCCGGTCACATCTACACGTGCGATCGTGTCCGGTGTGACCGTATAGGTGACATCGCGGGTCAAGTCGCGCAGTTGGCCACTGTCGTAATGGCCAAAGATGATTAATTGTTGACTAGCATCGCGTCCTGCTAGTTGAAAGCGGCCATCTGCGGATCGACCGGTCTCGACTGAGATGGAGACGAGATTACCTGGATCTCCGAGCCCTGGAGGGGCTGGCTTTTCGTCATTAGCCGCCGTTGAAAACGTACTTGCTAGGGCAAGGGCTACTGTGCAAAGGAGGACTCGAGTTAGCTGAATGTAGTGGCGAAGCATTTTGGATCCCTTCTTTCTTCGCTTAGAAGAATCGAACGCGCCAACAATCGTTGCTGGCAGGCCGTCGCAAGAATTTTTCTGTCTCTGGTAGGCTCAAATGGTAGGGGTGTGGAGTACTTTGACACAATACCCTGGTAACAACCCTGGTAACATATTCCACACTCGGATTATCTCAGTATTGAGCGGAAATTTCAAGAAGATTTACACAATCCGGGTATTTTGCCCGCCAGAATGGGGTTGGCGACCACTGATCTTGCTGCGAAGCCATGTTTTTAACCAGATTATTCAAGGTATGAAAGTTCGGCCCACTCGACGGCCTGAGGCCACCAGCGTAGCATCAGATCCAGTGTTTGGTGAGGTTGCCAGGCAATTGTCTCGGGATGCCATTAACAATTTGCGAGCCAGTACGGCGCCCGTTCGTGGGCCGCCTGTACTGCGATTAGACGGAGAAGAATATCATGAAAGTCGTCACGATCACAACGAATCGAGGAGTCATTCGAGCGGAGCTGTATGGGGAAAAGGTCCCTAAAACGGTGGCTAATTTTGAGAAGTTAGCCGGCGATGGCTTTTACAATGGATTGAAGTTTCATCGCGTGATTCCGGATTTCATGATTCAAACCGGCTGCCCTCAGGGTACCGGTACAGGGGGGCCTGGTTACCAGTTTGAGGATGAATTTCACGACGAATTAAAACATACAGGGCCAGGGGTCTTGTCGATGGCCAACGCTGGCCCTAACTCGAATGGGTCTCAGTTTTTTATTACGCATGTGGCGACTCCATGGTTGGACGGCAAACACTCTGTTTTTGGAACGTTGTTGGCAGGTCAAGACGTGGTCGATTCGATACAGCAAGGCGACACGATGGAAACCGTGGTGGTAGCCGAGGAATAAGTGGTGACTTCTGTAAGAGAAATCGAGGCCGCCGGTCACGTTCCGGGGGCGTTTGTACGGATGGCCGTGGTTTGGGGCGCGCTGATGACTCCTTGGGGCGTCGTTACCGCGGAGTCTTCGGTGGAGGTTCCAGCTGAGCACAGAGTAGAAGAGCATTTGACGCCCCCGTTGGTCTGGGAACAATTCCCGCAGGAAATATCGCGAGGGGAGGCAGCGCCAAGAACAGGGCCGGAGAGCCGCAACGAGGCTCCTGCAACGGATGACGAGTTGGACGAACAGCTTAAACCAGCACCACGGGACCGAGAGGATCCGGATGGGCAAGAGGTGCAGCGTGCTTCAGAGATGGATGCAAAACCCGCTGAAAAGTCATCGGAAGTTGCGAAACCAATACGTCGAACAGATGCTCCAGTGGGAAATCAGTGGCGGGCGGGCTTGTTAGTGGCTGCCGTTTTGGGCGCAATGTTTATGGCCATGAGGTTTGTACTGCGAGCCCGCTAGCGAGTTAGCTCAGTCTGCGTGTTTGGCTAACCAATGAAGCGGCAGTTTTGCATCTGGCGAGTCTCGCTGGCAGCTTTTCACCACAAGCCTTTCTCACCGCGTTGTGACCCCCGAGATTAAGTCAGGGATTGCGTGGCTGGGTGAGCGGTACTCGGTTGATCGGCGGCTGGTCAGCGCGAACGAATCGTGGCCAACCATCCGTGTCAAGCTATAACGGTTGTTGCATTAACACTAGCTGGAGAGAACTCGAAGGCTGAAATTAACGCACTTAAGCCGCCCGCAGATTCCTCTTATTGGGTATAATTTAGACTTGCTCTTCTCTTAAATGTTTCAAACAGGTCTTGTTCCGCTGATGCAAGATTTCTCGTCAACAGAATCCAGTGAAGGTTCCGACGATTTGGCGTCGGTTCCGTCAGGATTGGGAGATCCGCAAGGACAGCCTCTCGTATTACTGGAAGCTCGTTCTACGGAAGTGCTACCAGTTCAGCGGCGCGCCGACCCGGCCGCCTCGCTCTATCGTCTCAGTTGGCTGATGGTGATTCTTGCCTTAATGTTGGTCTCTGGATATATCGTTCCCTATCTTACTGAACGGGTCAGCTATTCATGGAATCGAGGGAAACAAAAAGCGGAATATGAAGTCGCTTCGGCACACATTGAAGACTTTTCGTTAACTCATTTGTCGAAAGCATTTCAGCTTGTTTCTCATCGTGTCGGTCCGAGCGTCGTGCATATTAACGTTGGTATCCGAGACGCGCACGCGATGTCTTCCCTTGATGATCACATGCAGGGGCAAGGATCGGGAATCATCGTCGATAGCGATGGTCATGTTTTGACTAATGAACACGTTGTCAGTGAATCGCCCAGAATTGAAGTGAGACTCAGTGACGGGCGCAGTTTACCCGCTCATGTCGTTGGAGTAGACCGACCTACGGATTTGGCAGTGCTGAAGATTGAGGGGCTCAATGATGCGACTCCGGTAGACTGGGGTGATAGCGATGCACTTGAAGTGGGCGCGATGGTCTGGGCGGTCGGCAGCCCTTTCGGTTTGCAACGCAGTATTACCTTTGGCATTTTGAGTGCGAAGAATCGTTCGGCCCAACTGGGCAATCCATATCGTGATTATCTGCAAACCGATGCCGCCGTAAACCCTGGAAATAGCGGAGGCCCTTTGGTCGATTCTCGTGGTAGATTGATTGGTATTAACACGGCGATTGTGGGTGAGTCTTATCAAGGAATTAGCTTTGCGCTGCCTGGCAACACGGCTAAGGACGTCTATCAAAGATTAGTGACAACGGGGCGCGTCGCACGAGGTTGGTTAGGAGTGATTCCGATCGATCTAACGGTGGAGCGGGCCGCAGAATTGGGACTTAAAAACACAGACGGCGCTTACATTGACGAAATTGCGTCCAACTTCGATGCTTCGCCTTCCCCTGCACAGCGTGGCGGAATGGAGGTGGGTGATATTGTCATTCGCTGGAATGACATACCAGTTGTTTCTCGCGCGGATTTATTCAATCGTGTGGGCATGACTCCGGTAGGCTCGAGTGTTACGGTTGTTGTGATTCGCGATCGCCAGGAAGTCATACTGGAAGTGCAGGTCGATGAACGCCGAGGGGCGCCTGTAGAAGAGTGATGCGGTTTGGGAGTGGGACGGTTGCTGGCAAGTGGACCTGAGACGAACTTGTTTAAGTACTGCCTGACCGAGATGGAGCACGCTTGCGCACAACCTTCAGAGTGGATAAATACAGCACGAGCAATCCGACTAAAGTTGCCGCGGTGGCGACGAGGATCCAGGTCATGGGGAGATGGGTTGCCTCGCGGATGCCCCAGCCATATTTGGACAGTGTGGGGCGGTAATACGCAACCATTAACAGCAGGCTATTATTACAGGTGTGCAAAACAATTCCGGGGAGAACACTTTGGGTGCGGTAGAGCGTCCAGCCGAGGGCAAGGCCTAAAAAAGTACTCGGCAAAAAGCGGATCAGCGTACCCTCCTGAACGATGTGAAAGAGGCCGAAAATTACCGCTGAAAGGCTAATTGCCAACCAGGGGCGAAAACGGCGGGTAAGTGGCGGCAGCAAGAATCCACGAAAAAAGAGTTCCTCAAAGATGGCCGGTACCAAGGCATAGGCAGTGAGAATGAAGACCGGAGACAGTTGCCGCCATTCTTCCAGCAGCTGTTCGATCAATTTCTGTTTACTAGCGAGCATTTGTTGCAAATTATCTCCTTGGCCAAGAAGCACCAATTCGTGAGCAAAGGGCCACAGAGACAAACCGAGCAAGATCGCAGCGCCGAGGGACAACCAGGGTGGGCGTTGGACATGGAGTGCACTGCGAAACTTAACACGCAGGAACCGCGCAGCGAGGAAGGGCAGGCCGCCAAAAATAAAGATCGTCGCCACCATCCCAAAAATCAATTGTTGCGCGATCGGCCCACCGGTCAGGTGCTTTACAAAACCTCCTAAGACAAAATAAACGGGATAGGAGACGACGAGTACGCCCAGGGCCTGCGCTAAAGAAATCTCCGCATTTCGTTGAGTCGGTCGGCGGAAGAGATCCTTCCAGGTGCCCTGAGAGCCGTAGAGGATGGCATCTGCTCCGAAGACTCGCGCCGCTAAAGCAATCGTAATTCCGGTGTAAACCACGGTGGATAACACCGCCGTAACACCTAACACGGGATCTGCCGAACCATTAAAAAGATCGCGGCCGAGCAGCACAATGTTGACCAGTGGTGTACAAGAAAGGAGCCACGTGAATTCAAGCCCAGGCATAATACTCAGAATGCCGGGCGCCATGGCGATTAACATGACGGGAATTAAATAAGCTTGCGCCTCTTTGAAGCTTCGCGCCATGCTGGTGATGACCAACAGTACGGCGGAAAAAAAAGTAGCGAAAAGTAAAAGCAACCCAAACACTTCGGCAATTACCAACCAGGAAATTCCATTGGGCCCGAAAAGTAGCGGCCCTAAGCCCCCACTGAAAACGGTAATGGTCATTGCCAGCAGATTAATTGTTCCGGTCAGCATGGCAACCGTTAAAACGGCGCAGTATTTCGCCAAAAGAATACTGACACGAGGTACAGGGGCCGCAATCAGGGTTTCGAGGGTACCCCGTTCACGTTCCCCTGCAGTGAGGTCAATGGCTGGATAAACCGCACCAGTAACGGTCATGAGAATCAGGATTAAGGGAATTACGGTTGCCAGTGAAAACGCGGCGCCGCTGTCACCAAGGACCGAACTGATTCGTGCCCGTGGCGGTAGTACGTCAGACAGATCACGAGTGTGCAAGCGTGAACGCAAACGGCTGTCATTCACGGCATCAATTCGATCCTTTATATATTCCACCGCCGAAGAACTTGTTGGGGATCCTTCACGGAAACGAAGCTGGTACTGAAAGGCTGGCACGTTTTCGGAGATGTCACCTGAGACACGGTGTGGGGCGATGCGGACTAAAACATCCACAAGTCCTTGTCGCAGGGCGTTTTCCAGTTCGGTGACCTGAAATACCTTGATCGTGAGTTCGGTCTTGCGAGGGATGGCAATTGTGGACCGCTGTGGAGTTGCTTCGGTGGACGCGGCTGGATCGCTTATCTCACCTCCCTGGGCGCTGAGCAGCTTACTGCCATATTGCTCGATTTCTCGCAACATATTCCCGTGTTTGTTAGATGGCACGCCGGCCACGATATTCAGATCTGCTGTTGAGGTTAAGTTCGAAAAAAGAAATTGCTGAAAGGCAAAGCTTAACATCGGATAGACGAGCAGGGGCATGAGCAGCAATGTGACGATCGTGCGACGATCGCGAAGGATCTCTCGTAATTCCTTGAGAATCAAACGGCGCATCCGGCCAAAAGACATGGTGGTGAGGCGTGCCGGTAAAGTCTCGCGAGGTGGTTTCTCTTCGTCCTGGCTCATGCGGGACTTTCTGTTGGTATCGAACGAACTTGTAGGATGTCCAAGAACATCTCCACTAAGTCGCGTCGTCCGGTTGCGGCTTGCAGCTCGGAAAGCGATCCCTCGTGAATCATACGGCCACGTTGTAGGAGGCCAAAACGGTCACAAATTCTCTGCGCTTGATCGAGTCGATGAGTACAGACGATGACGGACTTCCCTTCCTCCCGTAAATGACTGATGTAGTCGAAGATGACTTGACTACCGGCAACGTCGAGGCCTCGGGTGGGTTCGTCGAGCATCATCACGGGAGGCTGATGAATCAAACCGCGGGCTAATACCACGCGTTGCTTTTGTCCGGTACTTAGAGTCGCGCAACGCTGGTTGATAAAGCTACCGAGGTCGAGTAATCCGGTCAGTCGCTCAAGAGTCGCTTTGGCTTCGTCACCTGGAACGCCGTACACATCTGCGAAAAATAAGAGAAACTCACGTACTGTAAGCCATTGATAAAGCCCGGCGCCCGCGGAAACAAAGCCAATTCGAGCCTTGACCTGATCCGGGTTGGCAGAGGTCTGTACGCCGTCGACTTCGGCGTGACCGGAGCAGGGCTGAAGGAGTCCGAGAATGATTCTCAGCGTAGTTGTTTTACCAGCCCCGTTCGGCCCCAAAAGCCCGTAGACTTCTCCAGCAGCAACCTGAAAACTGACTTTGTCGACGGCCAGCAGGTCACCCTGGTCTGTGGGGAACCGTTTGCAGAGGTTGTGAACTTGAATCATGACCTTATGGTAGCAATTGCCCAGCGTGGGACCTAGGCAATTCGGCGACGATCTCGATTTTCAGGATGAGATGAGGCAGAGTGGCTGGACATTTTCGGGCAAGTTGTCGGAATTTAAGGGCTGGCATCTTCGGCGAGATACAGCAGTGAGCCGCAACTCTTACAAAAGACAGGTTTTGCCATTAATAATTCATTCATGCTTTGGGGTGACAGCATATGAAAACAGTGCCCACAGACTTCTCCTTCAACTTGTGCGAGGGCGTCTTCACCACGCGCTTTGGAGACCCGTTCATAATCCATTTTGAAATCAGATGGCAGGATGGCTTCCGCCTCTTTTAATTCTGCTGTAACTCGCCTCAACTCGGATTCAAGCATCGGTTGCTTCTCTTGGACTCGGCCGGTCGTTTTGTTTAATTCATCATTGGCTTTGTCGAGTTCTGCTTGAGCTTGTGCTTGCGTGGCGGTTAACCCATCAATAATTTCTAAAGATTCAAGGATTTCATCTGACAAAACACTATTGGCCTGTTCGTCTGCGGCAATTTGTTCCTTCAGGGCCTGGTATTCCTTGTTGCTGTTGGCCATGTTGAGTTTATTGTTGAGTTCTGTAATCCGATCCTCGCGTTGCTTTAATTGCAGCTGCTTGTCGTCCGTAGTTACCTTTGCTTTCGTGAGTGTGTTTTTTGCTTCGTTTACTTGATCATTTGCGCGGCTGACATTTGCTTCGGATGCTCGTATTTGCTTAGGTCCGAGCTCAAGCCGGTTGCGCAAATCCGTGAGCTGGCGATGAAAGCGGTGTAGTTCACGAAGTGCTTCCGCAGAGATAGTCATGGGTTGTGTTCCTTCTGGGGCAACTTGGACGTTTGTTATTGTTTCCACAAAAAAACCGCTGACCAAAAGGGCAGCGGTGATGAGGTTCTGGAAGTGAGCCAGCACGCAAGTGTGAGTTGCGCCTTGCTGTAGGGTTTAATTGGCGAACTCTTTAAGAAAGCCCTCCAACTGGTGACTACGCACCGGGTTTTGAAGTTTGCGAACGGCCTTCGCTTCGATTTGTCGGACACGTTCGCGTGTGACTTTGAAGATGCGACCAACTTCCTCCAGCGTGTAGCTGTAACCATCCGAGAGACCATAACGTAGGCGAATGATCTCACGCTCTCGATAGGTGAGCGTTTTAAGGATGCGATCGATCTTGTCACGTAAAATTCCATTACTGGCAGCTTTGACTGGGTTTTCGCTCGACCCATCTTCGATGAATTCGCCGAAATTAGCATCTTCCCCTTCGCCGATCGGACGATCCAGGCTAACAGGATGGCGTCCAATGTCCAGCACACGGCGAACTTCGTCAACCGTCAGGTCGGCCCGACGGGAGATTTCGTCCATTGTTGGTTCACGACGCTTTTCCTGCAGAAGTTGCTTCTGAATGTTTCGTAACCTGGAAAGAACATCGATCATATGGACCGGAATCCGAATGGTACGAGCTTGATCAGCAATGGCACGCGTGATGGCTTGGCGAATCCACCATGTGGCATAGGTGGAAAACTTAAAACCACGGCGAAACTCATACTTATCCACGGCGCGCATGAGCCCCGTATTTCCCTCCTGGATCAAATCAAGAAAACTCAGTCCGCGATTTCGGTACTTTTTAGCAATGGAGACCACAAGCCGCAGATTTCCACTGGAAAGTTCGCGTTTGACGGACTCATATTCCAGATGACGCCGTCGACATTCTTTTACCCGCAGTTTCAAGCTGCGCGGGCTCTCTTGTGTCAACGCCATCAGATCTTTAAGTTCGCGACGAAGATTGGCCCGTTCTTCGCGAGCCAACTGGTCATAGCGAATTTCATTTAGCCTGTCGCGGATTACCAGCATCCGATGTGAAAAGTGGTCCATTTGTTTCATGAGTGGCTGCACTCGTCGAGTCCGCAGGCTCAATTCTTCCACGAGTTGAAGGCATTTCACGCGTCTGCGTAAAAAGCCTTTTCGTGCTTGATTGCGTTCTTGGTCGCTGGTTGACTTGCGCAAAAGCTTTGCGAAGGAGGCCGCGTTGGCCTGGAGCAGGTGATCGAGCGTCTCCAGGTTGTGAGGCATCCGAGCCAGAATCTGCTCTTTTGTCAATCGCTCCGTGAGTGACACTTTAATCGTCCGATCAAAAGGTAGCTCACCACGATGAACTCGGTGTAGGGTGTCGATGGTGGTGCGCATCGAATAATTACAAGCAAGTACAGAACGCCGGAATAACTTACGTGTAATTTCGATCTTCTTAGCTAAGGCGATTTCTTCTTCTCGTGTCAGGAGAGGAATAGACGCCATCTGTCGAAGGTAGAGACGAATGGGGTCACTGGTAAGTTTTTTTTCTTCGTCTGGAGTCAGTTGAAGTAGTGTTTCCGCGGCGGCCTTTGCCTGGACTTCCGCAGCAGTGGGAGCGGGTTTGAGACCTTCGGTCTCTTCATCTTCTGGAGGATCATTCAGCAACTCGATGCCCATTTCCTCCAGGGCCATCAAGAGGTTATCAAGTTTTTCTGGGCTTACATCTTCGTCGGGCAGGTATTCATTGACCTCGTCGTAAGTCAGGTATCCCTGTGCTTTTCCTTTGGTAATAAGCTCATTAAGGTCTTGTTCTACATATTCCACGGTCGAGGCTCCTTTCGCGCCTTCCTGCGCTTTAAGAGACACTGATTTGATTGCCCTGTCCATGCCCCCGGTGTTGGTCCGATTAGGATTTGGCACAGCCCATGACAGATCCGTGGAAAGCGCTGTCGTGGGGGCGGGGTGCCAGGAATAACGCGGGTTGGGTCATGGCAATCGACGACATTGAGTCCTTACCCTTCCGTAGGAGAGGAAACTCCCTGCCGTTCTCGTTGTTCTGCGATAATTTGGTTGATTAAATCGGCGCCCTCCTGTTCATTAAGTTTTCCGTCTTCTAAAGAAGCAATATGTTTTTGACGTTGTCTCGCCGCATTATTTTCACAAACGCGGGCGACTAATTTATGAAAGCGGTCTGCAGAAGTCTCTTCAGCATGCTCAGTTTTTTGTTGGGAGTGTTCGTCCAATTCGACGATTAAATGCTTTAGGGCGGGGTTTTCGATCTCCGTCAGCAAGCGGTGGAATTCTAGAGGCTCTCCGGCAACCTCAAGCTCCATGTATACCGCCAGTAACTGTTTCGCGGCTTGGGATTCAAGATCTTCCGGGGCAAAGCGTTCAATGGCTGCGGGGACGAGTATTGGATCGATGATCAAGAGTTCGAAAAGTTCACGCTCATACGGATTTAATTCAAGAGGAACCTCTAAAGGAGAGTCATGCGAACGGCGTTCTGATCGCCTTGTACCGGTAACGGAGCGATTGCGGAGTTCGGTTACGCGAGCACGTAACTCGGTTTCTGGAATCGTAAAAGTGCGTGCCAGACGGGTCACGATTTGTTGCTCACGAAGCCTGACTCCGTCTGCCGTACCGGCCTGCAGTCGAGGTGCTTTGGCCACCGTTGCCAGGATTTGTTCGAGAGCTTGGGTGACGGAGTGAGTATCGTGTTTGTCCACAATCCCTGCAGTTGCGGTTTGGACTCGATGTTCGAGTGCGTCCGGTGCCTGTCCGAGCAATTGGCGAAATTCGTCGGGTCCTCGCTGGGTGACAAAATCACACGGATCAAGGCCTTGAGGAAGCGTTAGGATGCGGAGGTCGATTTGCGCTGCGATAAATAATTCGAGAATCTGATTGGTGCGCGTCTGTCCCGCATCATCTCCATCGAGAACGAGTGTAATGGTGTCCGCGAAACGGCGTAGTAAACGAATATGTCTTTCATTCAGGGCGGTTCCCAGAACGGCCACGAAATTGTTGAGGCCTGCTTGATGCGCCATTACCACGTCGGTGTAACCTTCGACCACCACGACCTGCCTTGGTTCCTGTTGTCGGATCACGTCGCGCACGACGTTCAAGGCATAAAGTTGATCACTTTTTGAATAAAGTCGTGTTTCCGTTGAATTGACATATTTGCCTTGGGAACGCCCCTGAGTTTCTAACTGGCGGGCAATTTCCGGTAGGATACGACCCCCAAAAGCAATTGGCCGGTCTTGGACATCCCGCACAGGGAACATAACGCGCCCGCGAAAGAAATCGAAAAAACTTCCCCGCTCGCTTTTCGTCGCCAAGCCTGCGGCTGCGAGAACTGCCGGTGAGAAGGCCGTGCCTTTAGCTTGATCACAGAGCCACTGCCAAGTGTCTGGAGCAAAACCAATCCGGAAAGCTTGGATGCTTGTGTCGCTGACTCCACGGTCTAGGAGATATTGACGTGCCGCCGAGGCGCCAGCATCGTGCAGAAGATAATTGTGGAATTGGTTTTCAGCCCAAGCGACGCATTGATACAACGTCCGTTTATCTTGGGGGCTTCCAGGTTCAATTTTTGCCTGAGGCACAGCTTGCAGTTCAATGCCAGCTCGTTCGGCGAGCATTTCCATGGCTTCACGGAAATCGATACCCTCGCGTTGCATGACAAAGCTGAAAATATCGCCCCCGATGTCACACACCCAGCATTTCCAAGATTGACGTTCGGGATTGATTTGCAAGCTCGGGCGGGTGTCGCTGTGCCACGGGCAGATCGCCACATAATGACGGCCCTGGCGGCGCAACTCCATAAAGCCACCTGCCAAATCCACAATATCAATGGCTTGGCGAATGCGCTCTTTCGCGTCGTTCGGCGGTGCAAAGGACACCGGAAACTCCTAACGACAGGCCGACATAAGGACACGGTCCTCGCTTGATCGACCAATGCGTCAATTTGTTGTCAGCTACCCACGAGTGGTTTAGGCAGCGACAAATTCAAAATTGGGTCCAATGACATTGCGTCCACTCGCTTTTTGACCCGCTCATCATACGTTTCGGGACAACGTAGACAAGCCAGCCATCCATGGCACGGGCGGAGATTTTAGGAAAAACGGTCTGGTGGGTCAAGATCAGCGTGGCTGCCGTGAAACCCGCCTAAAAAGCTGAGTTGAAGGGAGGTGTGCGGGGTGGCAAAAAGCCGATCTGAGACGTTTTTATAGCTTTGTTCATCGCATCTTGGCAGTACGACTGGAAGCGAGACCGGTGGTGTTGCGGCGCGTCGCCGTGGTGGGTGCTCCGGTGGCTGTATCTATCCTGAAGAAGAAATCTTGGCGTTGGCTGCTTCAGAAATACATGCAAAGAATTTCCCTTTTCTGTTCCGAGTATCCGGATCTTTGCTGCAGGGATGGATGTCTCAGCGAAGGGGTCGGTAGTTTGTGGGGTGAGCTTTCGAGCGGACTACAACTCAAACGCGTAGAGTTTTGCAAGCTTGCCTTCAAAACGGAATTGGGCTTTCTTTCCGAGCCAACTTTCAAAGCGGGCGTCATTTTTCCAGGTGACCTGTTGGTTCACCAGGTGACCGGACAAGGGAATACTTTCCAGTACCTGATGGCCGTGTTCATCAAGCAGCGATACGGTGATTGCGCCAGCGGCCTCTGTGTCGGCCGAAAGGGTGAGATTACCCGCGACGATTACGGGCGTGGTGGTGAGCACGCAATTACGTGAAGGATTCGCAGATTCGTAACCGGCAAAGCCATCAGGACGCAGGGTTGCCAGGCAGAGGGAACCATCTCGCCAGTCAAGGTGTTGGCCATTGCCGCCCCCATAATAGATGCGAATTTCATTATCGCGAATGATCGGAAAACTGGCGTAAACAGTTCCCCAGTCATAAGCCCCTCGGGTGGGTGCGTTGGGAATCAGAGGTGTATTACGCTTGATTCGATACCAAGTTCGCGTGTCTGGACTCCAGGCTAATTCGGTGTGTGTGCGATCTTCATTGGCTCGAAGGATGGCCGGAAATCCGAGGTAGAGGTTGGCATAACGGATGACAGGCATTGAGTACGGTTGCGTTTCGCGTTGATCACTTAGGACAGGGACTGCTTTGGTCCAATAAATAAAGTCGCGACTCTCAGTGCGTCCCACCACCCGAATTCCCTCGCGCCATAGTCGGGTGAATCCCACATACCGTTTCAGTTCTGGTGACCAAAGCGCGTTGTTATGCGTGTCTCCGGCGGCGTCAATTTCTGGTAGCGAAACGTAAGGTCCCCAGTGAATGCCATTGGCGGAAAAACGCGCCGCCATGCCTTGGCCTTTTAATAGCATTTTATAACGACGTTGAGGGTCGCGTTCCCGGTGATCGAGCAGGATGCCTGCCCCATGACATGGTTGCGCAACAAGGTTGCTTGGTTCTCCTTTCCAAGGGGAAACTTTCATCAAAGGTTTTTTCCAATGGAGCCCGTCTTGAGACGTGGCATAACCGAGTCCTTCCTTTAGGCCTCGGTCACTTGATTCGCGGATTTTCATATAGGTCCCGGGTTGGCGTTGATCGCGTGGGACATCGGTTGTGGCGGGATCGTAGGTCCAAGTGAAATACCAGATTTTGTAGAGTGATTCTTGTGGGTCATAGAGGACGTTGGGATAGAGGTTGTCGAAGCGTGCCTCCCACGGATGCTCTTCTATAAATAAGGGATTTTCTTTCGCTTTGGTCACCTCGCCGAGTTGCAGGATGGCGTTGGTTTTCTGGGCGATGACGCGATCGTCCAGGAAAAGATATTTGCGCGCCAATGGTGGAGCGACAAGTTCGGGAACGTGTTGGAGGTTGTCTTCTAGTGAGAGACGGTCAAACCCAAATTGGGTATCGCCACCTTTGAGAACGTGTATGGCAACACGTGTGAATTCAAAAGACCCGCTCTGGTTGCGGTCTGAATGTTGTGGCTGGCCTAAATGAACGGACCCTTGGTTACTTGGGTTGTCCAGTTGGATGTATCGCAAGGTTGCCGTACTTTGGCTAGGCTGGGCTGCTAAGCGAAGGACGACTTCCACACGCACATTGCCTTCCGCAATCCCCATGTCGATTTCCCCTCGCCAGGTGTTGCCACCGCACTTGAGGCGTCTTCCAGCCCAAATGAGCGTAATACCTTCGACGCCGTCAGAGGATTCGAGGCTTGCGCAGGATTCGGTAACTCCAAGCCCATGCTTGAGATCGACTCCGAAAAGAATCGTTCCACTTTGCAGAGTTTTTCCTAAATCGACCACGTTGCCGGACCACTGGCGGGGTCCCGGCCCGAAATATCCCACACCCCTACTGCGAGCTTGACCAAACTTGGGTGCAATTTGAAGTGAATGTCGGTTCCATGTGGCCTCCTGAGGCAGCCAGCGCTGGCCCGTCTGGGCTGTCCATTCAAGCAGGGAACCAGCTGGCCCCTCGAAGTCATCTTGGAGGACCTGTTCGGCTCGGAGAGGCGTATGAGAGAGGATAAAGAAAAGCAAGTAAGGTAATGTAGGGAGTAGTCGCCACGTGAGAGAAGGCATCTTAGTGATCACTTTGAGGATGGAGTGGGAGGTAGTCGTGGGGATAGTGCGTTTGTGCTGGTTGCCAATGTAACCAACGCTGTGATGATGGGATTGGCTGGGCAAGGAACGTGCACAAAGATCTGATCTTGTTGCGAGGGTTGCATAATTTACGGGCGAAGCATAATAGATTTGTTTGCCCCTGGAAATCAAGCAGCTTGTTTGGCAGAGCGTGTCAAAGGTGCAGGCCTCTCAGTGGTGAATCACTGCGGCTCGGGGGGCCGCCGCAAAGATGAGAGAAAAGCCAACAAGTCAGCCGCCTGTTGTGGTGTTAAATCCTTGAGAAGTCGCTCAGGCATGAGCGACTTTGGGACGGGAGAGATCTCTTCGACCTCCTGGATCGGAAAGGACATGGGCTTGCCCTGCCCATCTCGGAAAACATTCAGGACTATGTTTTCCTCGCTGCGAGAAATCAGGATGCCTGTGAAAAACTTACCCTCGGATGTGACCAAGCGATGCGTGGCAAATTTGGGGTCTATCTTTTTGGAGGGATCGATCAAAGATTCGAGTAATTCATGGGGCTTGGATTTGATGCCGATTCCACTAAGATCGGGGCCAATGATACCGCCAGTTCCTTGGACACGATGGCAATTTTTGCATTGGAGGCTGGTTGCGGAAAGGAATAAATGTCGACCACGGTCCGGATCCCCGGCCAGTTTGAGCAGGGCCGCTGTGTCGATCTGATCACCAAGGCGCTGTAGTCGTTTTTCCTCGGGCAGGAAATCTTCAAAGAGGTCACGCACGTTGGTTTCGGCGTGGGCGGTGCCAAGTTGAATAATTTCAGCACGCAATGGGTGAAGTGAGGGATCTTGTCTGAGGAGTTGAGATACCATGAAGGCAGTGCGGGTAGAAGATAGGTATCCGGAAAGTAACTCCGCTCGATCGTCGGCTAATGAGTCGGCCGTCACGCTTAAAGCTTGCAAGGCCGTTTGGGTGGCCGCCACCGTGACCTGAGGTTGAAGTGGAGTACTTTCCTCTGCAGGAGGCAATTGCAGGATCCAGTCGTGTAATAACTTCAGTCCCTGCGTATCTGTAAGGTTCGATCCGACGTGCGGCATTCGTCCGCGACCACGTTTTGACAAGCGAAAGAGGAGGATGGAGGAGTACGGGTCACCGGGTGTGATGATTTTTCCGTTGGGGATACCGAAAGTACCGTGGAGCGGAGCTTCCTGGAGAAGTTTAGTCTGGCTAAGCTCTTGATAATAACTCATTTCCATTTTGGCGTTGCCACCACCGTCTGCGACGTGGCACACGGAGCAGTTGACATGGAGATAGGCTCGGGCACGTAGCGACAGGTCGGCTGTGGGATCGCGCGGGTCCGGAAAGGAGTCATATTCCTCGGGTTGTTTTGGCAGAGGCTCAGAAAAGATCTCAATGTGATTCAAACTACGCAATTGGTTGTCGACATGACCGTTGTAGGTGTATTCGCAATTGATTTGGGCCGTTCTTAGGCCTAAGACAAAACCTGCGGCGCGAGAATGGCAAACCATGCACTCGTTGCGACTGGGGACGCGCCAAGTTTGACTTCGTGTACCACCAGGAGCCGTTGGGTCGGTAATCACCAGGGGTATTTCTTGCCCCTCCGCCGCAACGAGAATGGCGTCGTCCTGGGCGTCGTTCCACAAATACGAATAACCTAGCCAATGATTTTCCTGCTTCATTAAAATTCGAGTTTCTAACCTGCGTCGAGAAGCGGTATTGCCAACTTCGAGAGGGAGGGAGATGGTCTCGGCAAGGACGGTTCCATCTTCAAAGCCCCAGGTGCTCGCACCACCACTGTCTTCGACAAAAGAAATGTTGGATGTTTCTGGGATTCCGAAGAAACGCTGTTTGTCCGCGCGGTCACACCACTGAGCGACGTTGACCGAATAGGGGATTATTCCGGCAGCGAGTTGATGGTCCGCGACGGACGCAAAGAGACCCGTTTCTGTTAACGTTCGCGGGAAAGCCTTGTTGGCGGATTGGTCGGTGGCTTCGGCGAGGCGGTAGATCTCGCCACTCATATAGTCAAAAGTGAGTATGTCGCCGGCTTTGGTGACCCCAAAGGTAGGAAGTCGTAGTGCCGTGTTAGCGAGTTCCTGTTGCCAGACGACCTGATCGTCCTCGCAGCGGACCCCCCATATCTTGCCGTATTCGTAATCTCCATAGATATAGGCACCAAACAATTCAGGGAATTTGCTGCCACGATAAACATAGCCGCCCGTGATTGAGCGACATTCCGTGTGGTGGTGTTCGACGAGGGGAGGGAGAATGGGCCCTGGGCCGACCTCTTGATTCGGATGAAATGGGTGGTCACCTTCGCTCACGCTCCAGCCATAATTTCCGCCTCGTTGTACTTTCCAGATCATCTCCCAAAGATCTTGCCCTACATCACCAACCCAGAGATCGCCGGTCTCGGCATCGAAGCTGAAACGCCACGGGTTTCGGAATCCGAAAGCCCAGATTTCCGGACGTGCTCCAGGAAAGTCCAGGAACGGGTTGTCGGGCGGAATCGAATAAGGCTTGTCTTCGCTCGGATGCTCGACGTCGATTCGCATCATGACGGAAAAGAGGTCATCGACTCCTTGGCCGGTTTTGTTCAAGTCCGAGCCCGAAGTACCGTCTCCTGTGGCAATGTACAGATAACCGTCTGGCCCAATGATGGCCTCGCCGCCGTTATGGCCGCCGGCCGTCCATTCGATGATGATTTGCTCGGAGTCCGAGTCCGCGACACGTGGCTGGTCGAGGTTCGTTGTGAAACGGGATACTCGACTCAGCTGAGTTTCCGCAGTCTCCGCCGGATCGCGTGGACTGAAAATGAAAAGTGTGCCGTTTTCGACGTAGTTTGGGTGCAGTGAGAAGGCGTAGATTTCCCGTTCCCATGCGAAGAAAAGTTCTTTTTGGTCGGTTTCTGGGTTGCTTCCGTCAAAGGCGAAAATCTTCCCAGAAAGCTCGGCCACGAGGATCCGCTGAGTACCGGGTTCTTCTGCAATGAAGACAGGACTTTCAAAGGTAAGCTGGGGGAAGGCACGTTCGACGGTGTAAGGAGGGGGGGGCGTGGGACTGCCGGTCAACCGGGAGGTTGTCCAGGGGAGACGCTCGGTGAGTCCGAACGGCGTTTCTTCGGCGAAGGCTGGTGTAGTAATCAACCAGGTCAGTAGTATCGCTGGGTAAAAACCAAAACAAAATTTGTGCTTGCCAATGAATGTAGGAGTAAACAGTTTCATGTGAAATCTCGGAGGGTCGTTTTATGCAAGGCTGTCCGTGGCGGCTCTCAAAACTGTGGGAACTCGGTGGCCAGATTTCCGGTAACGTGAAAGGTTGGCACGATTAATCGAGCGGGTAGCCGCTGGCGCCTAAAATTGTTTTGTGTACTGCCAGCTCGTGTTCCAGGGGATAGTCATTTTCCTTTTCCCCCCGCAGGATGGCAGCTAGATCGCGAAAAGCGCTGCTGAAGATTCCTGGGCCTTCTTTCAGGGTGATATCTTGGTAACCGGTTTTGTATCCTTCTTGCGGCCTTTCCAGTGCCAACTGAAAGGTTGTGCTTCCGAGGGGGCGTAAATCAAAAACGCCGTATTCTCCACACACGCGAAATTGTCGACGCGCAAATCCTTCGTACTCAATGAGCGAACTTCGAATCGTTGCCAGAGCTCGCGGGTAATCCAAGACAGCGACTTGATTGTCTACCAACGTGTCTTGTTGTGGGTGCGTTTGCCGTCCATAGGGAGTGGTCCGATTGGGAGGGCCAAGTACGCGCAGGGTGGCGTCGATCACGTGGCAACCAATTTCAAACATCGACCCACCGGCGAACTGGGCTAATCGCTGGCGAGAATCGGCTCCGACCTTTTTGCTCATGACGGCGTGGATTTCAAAGATGTCACCGAGCCAGCCTTCCTCGACGATGCGGTAACAGAATTGAAACGCTGGATTGTATCGGTAGATGTAACCCATTTGTAGGTGCAGCTGACGGCGTTTTACTTCGTCTAGCAGGGAAGCAAAAGCGGAAAAAGATTCCCCTGCGGGTTTGTCGAGATGGATGTTCATCCCCGCGTCCACGCAACGTCGCGCAGTTGGCAAAAGGTCGGCCACTTCTGTTTCGACGACAACAGCCTGTAAGCCAGGGGTATTTAGCAGTTGCTCTTCAGAAATTATGGAAACCCCTTGGTACTGACCAGCTAACGTTTGGCGACGTTCTGGATTATTTTCAACCACGCCGACGATTTCAAAATCGTCACTGACTTGGCGCAGTTGAGAAAAGACGCCGGAGGCATGCGCATGGCCGGTTCCAATTTGGCCGATTTTGATTTTTTCAGGAAGTGCACGGGTGGCACGCGCATGACGAGGACCGATAGATAAGGCGGAGGCAGCGACGGCTGCAGAGGTCAGAAACTTGCGACGAGGAAGAGAAGGCATAATGATTCCTTTGTTGAACCAGCGACAGGCTTAGCCACAGGTGTAACATAGCTGAATAGGTTTCGCTTTGCAGACAAGAGGGCAGAGAAAAGGTAAAAATCTCACTGGTGTCCCAAAGTCGCAAAATGTCTGACTTGCGAGCACGATTTAATTAGTGAAACTAGAGGCCGTATAAACGACGTTTTCAGTTTGGAGGAAAGCCATGATGCTGCGGTTGCCGAGGAAGAGTTGGATCCCGTTTGTCCTTGTTGTCAGTAGTATGGCGGACGTGAGCTTGGGCGTTCCTCCAGGGGTGCGAGATCCGCTGGGCGACCGTCGCGTGATTTACAATAGCGATTTGTCGAACACAACGTGTCATTTGAGCGAGGCTGGCGCCACGGAGGATGAGTTGCGTGAAGTTGTGCGGAACTATGCTGCGGTAGGTGCCATCGACACACTGGTTCAGGAAATCTGGCACCAGGGGTGGAGTACATTCTGGCGCACTGAGAAGTGCTCATATGATTCACGTTTTCAGCATGAGCGACTGTTGCCGTTGCTTAATCAGGGTGTTGCACCGGTTGAAATCTATATCGATGAATGCCACCGGCAAGGGATGGAGTTTTTTGCGGGTTTTCGAATGAATGACCGTCATGGTCACAATCCGGAATTTTTCGAGGAGCTGAATCGCCAGCATCCAGACTGGATCTTAACCGGCTATAAGCCGACTTCGCGTAGCGCGGATCCGAGAAGTCGTGAGTTGGGATGCGCCCTTAACTACGCCCAGGAAGAGGTGCGAGAGTTTTTGTTCGAGATTGTCGAAGAAGCGGCAAACCGGTTTGATGTTGACGGAATTGAATTTAATTTCACGCGCATGCCGGATTGTTTTCCGCGCGGACAGGCGGAGGAATCCCACGAACACATGACACGCTTTGTGCGCAAGATTCGCAGGATGCTCGATGAGACAGGTCGGCGGAAAGGTAGAAAGCTGGAGTTCGGTGTTCGAGTCTTGCAGCATGTAGAAGGCTGTCGAAAAATGGGGTTGGACGTTGCACGGTGGATTTCCGAAGAGTTGATTGACTACGTGGCTCCGGGAGACGTCGGTTTCACGGACTTTAATGCGAAATATGAAGAGTTTGTGGAGCTTGCCCGTCCCGCTGGTTGCCGCGTTTATCCGCAAGTGGAAGCGAGGGTTGGCTACCATCGACGCACTCCGTATCACACCCTCTCCCAATATCGGGCGGCCGTAACGAATATTTTTGGGGCAGGCGCGGACGGCTTTTCCACACAGAATTTTCAGTATCACTGGGGCCCTAGGTTTTCCGCTCCGGGTGACGCAGGCGTTCAGGTGCCGGCCATGTACCCGCAGGCTATGCAGATGCTCAAGCAGCTGCGTGATCCCGATCTTCTCAAGACGGGGTCGCGACATTATGTATTTGCTCCACTTTGGGGGCCCGATGGTATTGACCCGACGGGTACCTACATGCCCGAGCGGATTGAGCTGAAACGCGCTGCACCTGGGCCACGCGGCGAATTTCGTTTTCGTCTGTGCGAGAGTGTGGCGTCCTGGGCGACGGATGAAGAGCCTAGAGTGACGCTTGCGTTTTGGCCCACGATCGGGCCGGAAGATGTTATCTCGGTGGATGTGAATGGTGAGGTGATTTCTGGCGTAGATATCGAGTACCACTGGCCAGACGATCCACGGCAACCGGTGCACTGCGAGTGTCTTCTCGACCCCGCGCTACTGCGTTATGGGGACAATGTCCTTGGGATGCGTCTCATTAAGAGTGCGGCCGAGAGCGAAGGTGATATCGTCCTGCATGAAGTTGAAGTGCATGTGGATGTGTCCGAACCGTAGGAGCGTTGCAGAGTGCTGGCCGAACGCGAGGTTTGTTGCGGAGCAACCGGGAGTCAAGTAGCCGTTGCGGAGCAGAGCGAATGAAAGTCGGAGGGTGTTACGGTTCCAAGAGCTTGCGGAAAAGGAAATCGTTCCCATTTGTGTATTTGTCGGACTTTGATATGCCTCGAATCAGTAAATGGCATTCGTGTCCTAGATCGTCAGCTTTTGCTTTGAGATGGACGCCCAGCAGCGGGTGGTGAATTCCGTGTCCCGCATTTTCCGATGGTAGCGTCATGTTGTTGCCATAGGTCATGAACAGAGGAGGGTCGTCACCGTCCACATGGTTGTAAGGTGAAAATTCGTGGTAGAGTTTTCGATGTGTTTCATAATTTTCCAGCGCGCCTTGAATGGTTCTCTCACCCACAGCCATGTTGATCATTCGATGTTTCAGAACATTGGGCCCGAGCCATGCCTTGAGGACTCTGGGATCAATAGAGGTTTGCCCACCATGAACCGCGGCTGCGCAGACGCGTGTAGATTGGCGGAGGATCGGGTCGTCTGCGTGAGGATTTGCCAAGTCGTCATGCAGCAGAAGCCACATGGAAGTGCAGGCCCCAGCACTACCACCGGTCAAGGCAATGCGCGTGGTATCAATATTCCATTCGGCCGCCTTTGAACGGATGAATTGCACGGCACGAGCGGCATCATGGACAGGCGCCGGCAAAGGGTGGTCGCCTGTTAGCCGGTAGTTAATGGCGGCGTAGGAAATTCCTTTTTTGAGAAACGGAAAGAACCGTTGAGGGGCTTGTTGTTTGTCTCCTCCCGTCCAACCGCCTCCGTGAATATAAATCAGCAGCGGACGTGGGGTCTTGCCTAGAGCAGGCCAGAAGTCCAGCACGTTTAGTGGATGGGACCCATAGGGAAGGTCAACGTGTGCGGGGGTCGGCTCAGTGGTAGCGGGCGGTTCGGCCGTAAGTAGACTGCAACTCAGCAAGTAAACCACGAAACATTGTTTCAGTGTGCTCATCTTCGATCCCCATGCGGCTGGTAGAATAAGGAAGTTAGTTTATCCCGAGGTTCTGCAGGAGAGAAGTGTGCCGACGTCTTGCGAGGTGGGCGAGCAACTGTCGCAATGGCAGAGAGTCTCTTGGCAGAAGACGTTGAGCGGGGGAAGCCTGCCGGATCTAGCCTCAATGTTCGGCAACGGAAAGAGGTTAAGCAGCTTGCGCGTTAAACGGTGTGTAGGACCGTGTGCAACACCGTGTGCAAACCAAGTAACGATTGACCTAAGGTGAAATTAACGGGGTTTCAGCTGCGGCTTTGTTTGCAGTTCTTCCTGCCACTGTTTGATTTGTTGCAAAGCATCGAGGGGAGTGAGTAGGTTCAGATCGGTTTTTCGAATCGATTCGAGCAACGGGTGCTCGGCAGCGTCAAATAAGGAGAGTTGAAGGTCATGAGAGGTTTGCTTGCGGGGACGTGCGATGCGTGGTTGGCCCTGCTTGTCCAGATAACCGTTTTCAAGTTGTGTCAAAACTTCTTTGGCTCGATCGTTTACCGCCGGTGGCACGCCCGCCAGACGAGCAACGTGAATGCCGTAACTCTTATCCGCTTGTCCGGGAACAATTTTGTGGAGAAAGACGATCTCCTCTTGCCATTCTTTGACTGCCACATTGAGGTTCGTAACGGCCGAAAGCGACCCGGCAAGATCGGTTAGTTCGTGATAGTGGGTGGCGAACAGTGTGCGACAGCCAATTTGGTCGTGAATATATTCGATGATTGCCCAAGCGAGCGAAATGCCATCGTAGGTACTGGTGCCACG
>JAKVBY010000064.1:3130-4812 GCA_022446825.1 Pirellulaceae bacterium | reverse complement strand
CGGCGAGTACATCTAATTCCGCCAGCGTCGAGGCGGTTGTTTGTAAGCGGTGCAGTGCAAGATGTACTTCCTCACGCAGCTGGACAAAGAGCGAATACTCTAAATCTTTGGCCTTTTCATCCGCAGAAAGAACCTTTTCCTCGTAATCTTTCAATTCTTCAGTAATGAAACGTTCTGCGTTCTTTAGAGTTTGTTTGCGCACGTAGTGGGGGGGGATTTTGTCTTGATGGGCGTGGGTGATTTCAATGTAGTAGCCAAAGACTCGGTTGAAGCCCACTTTCAGGTTGCTAATTTGCGTGCGTTCAGCCTCGCTAGCTTGATAGTCGGCAATCCATTTCTTACCGCCCGTTGCTAACTCGTGTAATTGATCGAGTTGCGAGTTAAAACCACGGCGGATCATCCCTCCGTCTCGTGTGGTTAGTGGACAGTCGTCCACAAGGGCAGCTTCCAGCTGAGTACGTAGGTCAGCGCAAAGATCTAGACGCGATTCCAGAGAGCATAAGAGCGCGCTGGTACGACCCGCTAACTCTGTTTTGACTTCTGGCAAACGTCTTAAAGTACGCGCAATATAACTCAGGTCCCGCGGACTGCAGCGTCCGGTGGAGACTCTGGCCAGAAGACGTTGTAAATCATAGACACCGGCCAGGTGTTCACGTAGATGACGTCTCCAGGACGCCTCGCGGCCTAGTTCCTCGACTGCGTCCAGTCGACGAGTGATCGCATCGTAGTCTCTGAGTGGGTGGGCCAGCCAATCGAAAAGGCAACGCGAACCCATCGCGGTTACCGTGCGGTCCATCACTCCGAGTAGGGACCGGTCGCGGGAACCGTCACGATTGCACTGAGTGATTTCCAGACTGCGCCAGCTTGCTTCATCGATCTCCATTGAGTCACTTGTTTGATGCTTGGTTAACCGTTGAAAATGATCGAGTGAAGTTCGTTGTGTTTCTTTGAGGTATTCAAGGATGGCTCCCGCAGCACTGATCGCGAGGTCGTCCGACTGTTCAAAACCGAAACCTGCAAGAGAACTCGTGCCGAAATGTTTGCAGAGTTCGGATCTCGCTATTTCAAGCGAAAATGCCCAAGGTGGACGTTGCGTGAGTGTCCAGGTGGGGGGGAGTGGGTGACCTAATTCGGGCGTGTCTTCTGCTAGGAGACACTCCGAAGGCGCGAGTCGAATGAGCTGGTCCATCCATTGGTCGCGTGGCAAGACGGCGGCGTGAAAACGTCCCGTTGAGAGTTCTGCCCAGGCGAGGCCGACGATCTCAGCGGCCTGTTTGTGGGAAGAGGTGAAAATAGCAGCTAGGTAGTTGGATTGTTTGGGATCGAGTAACGCGTCGTCGGTAAGCGTGCCCGGGCTGACGATCCGAGTTACCTCGCGTTTCACGAGGCCTTTGGCAAGCTTGGGATCTTCCACCTGCTCGCAGACAGCGGCCCGGTGCCCAGCGCGGATGAGTTTAGAGAGGTATCCGTCGAGTTGATGGTGGGGGAAACCCGCCATCGGGATCGCATTTTCTCCTTTGTCTCGGCTGGTGAGGGTGAGACCGAGGACTCCGGAGGCGAGCGTGGCATCTTGATGAAAGAGTTCGTAGAAGTCGCCCATGCGGAAAAAAAGCAGCGCTTCACCACAAGCGGCTTTGGCGTCTTCGTACTGCTGCATCATCGGGGTCTTAGCCATCGCCGTG
>JAKVBY010000064.1:0-3030 GCA_022446825.1 Pirellulaceae bacterium | reverse complement strand
GTGCTCGGAATTCCTGTCATGCGTGGGTCCGTTTCCATCGCCATGCGTAAGGCGCGGGCGGTGCCTTTGAAGATCGCTTCGCTAATGTGATGGCTGTTGCGGCCGTGATGCAGGACGATATGTAGGTTGCAGAGCAGGTTGGCAGCGAGTGCTTGCCAGAAATCTTCAATAAGTTGACTGTCAAAAGTGCCAATTTGGTCGGTGGGGAGATCGGCAGCAAAGACGAGGAAGGCGCGTCCGCTGAGATCGATCGCAATTGTCGCGAGGGTTTCCTCCATGGGAAGGCTAAAGTGGCCATATCGTCGTATTCCTGCTTTGTCTCCCAAGGCCTGTTTGAAAGCTTGGCCCAAGCAGATGCCAACGTCTTCAACGGTATGATGTTGATCGACTTGCAGATCCCCCTTGGCCTGGATGGTTAAATCAATGGCGGAATGGCGCGTGAGCAACTCCAGCATGTGATCGAAGAAGCCAATCCCTGTGGATATCTTGGCCAGGCCGGTTCCATCGACGTTAAGTTCGACATGAATATCGGTTTCGTTTGTTTGTCTGCTGATCTTGGCGGTTCGTGACACAATATCCCCTACACCATGGATTTCAACAACGTGAGGCAGGCATCGATCTGCTCGTCCGTTCCAACACTGATCCGCAGGCCGTCCTGCCACCCTTCATATTTCATATATCGGACGAGGATGCGGTTGCTTTTTAATTGCTCGTAAAGTGGCTGAACGGGTCGTCCGGAATGGGGTGACCAGACGAAGTTGGCTTGTGACGGTAAAGCCGAGAATCCGAGTTCTGACAACGCTTTGGTGAGGCGTTCTCGTGTCGCCAATACTTTGGCGCGATTTTCAGCTAACCAGCGTTGGTCGTCGATGGCCGCTGTCGCACCGGCAATAGACAACGTGTCGCAATTATAAGAGTCTTTCACCTTCAGTAATTGGCGAATGACCTGGGGCTGCGCTATGAGAAACCCGAAACGTAGTCCAGCCAAGGCATACGATTTACTGAGCGTCCGAGAAATCATCAGGCGTTCGTTTTCTCGGACCAGGGCGAGGCAATCGGTGGTGGCGAAATCGACATAAGCTTCGTCGATGAGTAGCGGGCACGGCAATTGTTCTAATACGTTGCGGATTTCCTCGGGGGAGAGGAGTGTGCCGCTAGGACTATTAGGGTTCGGCAAGAAAGCCAACTGAAGGTCGTGTGTGTGTGAGTGAAACTTTTCATCAAGGGACCAGTTGTCGCGGAAGGGGATCGCTTCGCTGACCGCACCCTGTAGTTGAGCGAGTGTGTGGTAAAGTGTGTAGCTGGGAAAGGGTAAGCGTAGTTTTTTTCCCGGCGCGACGAAAGCACGTGTGACGATGGTGAGAATGTCGTCACTTCCATTGCCACAGAGAATCCAATCCGGATCGACGCCCAAGACTTCGGCTGCGCGGTGGCGGAATGAATCGCAAAGCGGATCGGGATATCTTGCTAAACCGCTATCTAAGGCACGCCGGATAGCTTGCGTGACTTGGGCGGAAGGGGGATAGGGGTTTTCGTTGGTGTTGAGCTTAATGAACTTGCCCGCCTGAGGTTGTTCCCCTGGTGTGTAGCCGGCCATGCCTAGAATTTCTTCTCGAACGTGTGTCATAGCAGCGTTTCTTCAGCGGACCACAAGAAATCGAACGGAAAAGATGCCTAACTCAAGCGGATGTCGACACTAGCGCGATGCGCCGTCAGACCCTCTTTGTCCGCCATCACTTGAATGTCGTGTGCCACGGCTTCAAGACCTTTTTGAGAATAAGAAATCACGCTACTTCCTCGTAAAAATTCATTGGCCGTTAAGCCTGCTGCCCAGCGTGCCGTTCCACCGGTCGGGAGGACATGGGAGGGGCCCGCAGCGTAATCACCCAATGCCACGGGACTAAAATTCCCCAAGAACGTTGCCCCGGCATGCGAAATCTGTTTCAACAAGGGGTGGGGATTTGCAACTGCCAGATGCAAATGTTCGGGGGCAATTAGATTCGCAATCTCACAGGCTTCGGTTGGATCTCGTACTAAGACAAGTGCGCCGAAATCCTCTAGAGACTGGCGAGTTAACTCGCTGCGCGAGAGCGAGCCGATCTGTTGATCTAGTTGAGCCGCCGTCTGCTGCAGCATGTCCTCACTCCAAGTTAGCAAGATACTTGCGCCGGGTGCATGTTCTGCCTGGGCCAAAAGGTCGGCGGCCGTAAACTCCGGGCGGGTCGTATCGTCGGCAATGACGACGACTTCACTAGGGCCGGCAATCGAGTCAATGTCTACTTCACCATAAACGAGTTTTTTTGCTAAGGCGACAAAGAGGTTGCCGGGCCCGACGATCTTGTCGACAGCTGGGAGTCCCTCGACACCATAGGCTAAAGCGGCAACTGCCTGCGCTCCACCGACACGGTAAACTTCGCTGATGCCGACTTCGTGGCAGGTGGCTAAAACGTCGCCATTGTGGGCGCCGAAATCGTTCGGTGGGGCGACCACCGCGACTTCGGACACTCCGGCGGCAAAGGCAGGTACGGCGGTCATTAAGACCGTAGATGGATAGGCGGCGGCACCGCCGGGTACACAGATCCCTACCCGACGAAGCGGTGTGTATCGTTGGTGTAAGGAAACCCCCAGGGGCCGAGTGACTTCGATGTCCTGGTGCAGGATGGCCTGTTGGAATTCCAGGATGTTGTCGCGAATACGCCGGACTGTCTCTAAAAATTCTGGCTTGGCGGCAGCGTGCGCCTCTTGGAGACGTTGCTGGGAAACACGCAGGGAGGGGCCGTCTATTTCGATATCGTCGAGTTGGTGAGTGTAGCGTAAGACGGCGTCCAGGCCGAACTCTTTGACGTCGGAACAGATTTGCTCGACCACCTGAGCGGGCGTCAGTGGCTCGCCGAAAACCTGGGTTGTCTTTTGACGTCCCCTTTCGCTCACGACATTGCCCGCTGGGCTTAATTTGGCGCGGAGGGAGGCTAAGGTCGTCTGAATGTCGTCACTTCGGGTGTCGATACGTTGGATATTAAGCTCTGGCAT
>JAKVBY010000063.1:15870-45801 GCA_022446825.1 Pirellulaceae bacterium | reverse complement strand
GCATTTGACTGCGCACTGACTGCTGCTTCCGCTACTTCTTCCCTGACAGATCCCGCCAGGCCGGCCAGGCGGGCATAGACATAATAAAACGTGGGAATCAGATACAAGACCAGCACCGTCGCCAAAAGTAAACCAAAGGCCATGCTGACCGCCATCGGAATCAGGACCTGCGCTTGAAAGGAGGTTTCGGTCAGTAACGGCAGCAGGCCGGCGATCGTAGTAATCGACGTCAGCAGGACTGGACGAAAGCGACGGTGCCCGGCCTCTAAAAGCGCGTTGACCAGGGGTTGTCCCGCACGAATCCGGTGATTAATGAAATCGATCAAGACGATCGAGTCATTGACCACCACTCCGGTCAAGGCCACCAAGCCAAACATGCTGAACATGGTCAGTGGCAGGCCGCGCAAGGCATGTCCCCAAATGGCCCCCACAAAACCGAACGGAATGATCATCAGGATGAGCAGCGGCTGAAAGTAGGAGCGAAATTCAACCGTCAGCAACATAAACATCGCCAGCAAAGCGACACCAAAACCCAGGAAGAGGCTCCGCAGCGACTCCTGGCTCTGCTCGCGTTGCCCCTCCCAGCGGACCTGAATTTTGTCGCGGAACGGCTCCTGGCCAAGCAATTTCGGCACAAAGTTGGCGGCCAGTTGACCGACGATCCGATTGGCATTGCCGCGATCTTCCAGGACGTCGGCAGTGACTGTAATACTGCGCAGCTGGTCCACACGGTTGACCTCGGAAAAACCCCGCTCCACATCAATGGCGGCCAATTCCGTTAACGGGCGTTCCGCCCCGTCCTCCAGACGAACTCGGATTTCATCAAAATCTGCCAGTGATCCTCGTTGGCTGCGCGGATAACGGACCATCAGTTTGACTTCGTGCCGGCCGCGCTGCAAACGCATCACCTCTTCCCCGTAATAAGACCCTCGGACCGTCTCTGCCAAGTCGGCGACGGTCACTCCCATGGCCCGGGCACGATCTTTGACTTTCAAGCGATATTCCCATTTACCGGGTGATAAATCATCGCGTATATCCACGACGGCTTCATTTTTTGCCAGCTCCTGCTGGCAAAGCTCGGCCGCTTCCTGCAGCACCTCCATATGCGCGGCGTTGGCCAAGAGCTTAAATTCAATCGCCGCACCACCGGGACCAAATTCGGGTGTTTTGAAAACGACTTGTTCCACGCCTGGAAATTCGCCTGCCGCTTCGCGCCATTGCGCCAGGACCTGGTCACTATGCAGCGGACGGGTGGTGGTATCTTCCATTTCGACAAACACGGCGCCGATGTGACTGCCATTGCTGCGAGAATCAGGGCCCATGATTCCATCCCCCGTAACCTCCCCGATGGTGCGATTGACCAGCGTAATCCATGCGGGTTTCTCACGAGTTCCCCCATATTTTTCATCCAGGCTATAAATGGCCTCTTCCAGTCGCAGCGTCGCTGCCTCGGTCGTTTCCCCGGACGTCCCATCGGGATACGTAATGCGGGCTTCAATCCACTTGCTGTCGAGTTTCGGAAAGATTAACCAAGGCGTGTGGCCCGCACGAATCAATCCAAAAGAAAAAACCAGGATCGCCACCGAAGCACTAATCACAATCGCAGGATTCTTCAACGACCAGCGGAGCGACGGGCGATAAAACCGCATGATCATCTGTTCCAGGAGGCGGGCGGTGTGTTGATTCAACCAGGTCAGCAGCCAGCCCACAGGCTGCAAGGGGTAAAACACAATCCCCAGGACGCGCATGAAAAGATTCGTCTCATGCGCCAAGTGGCAGGGCAGCACGGTGGTGCTCTCCACCAAAGAGATGACCAGCATGGCGATCACGGCGATCGGCATCACCGCAATGAATTTACCCATCACACCCGAGACGTAGAGCATCGGTGCAAACGCAATGATCGTCGTCGTCACCGAAGCTGCTACCGAAGGCAGTACCTCATAAGCTCCCTCCACGGCTGCCCGGGCAAACGCCTTGCCCTGCTGGCGATGTGCATAGATATTCTCCCCCACCACAATGGCGTCATCGACCACAATCCCCAGGGCCATCAGAAAGGCAAACATGGAAAGCATATTTAACGTGTGACCGTCCGCCAACAAAAAGGCGCCTGCCCCCAACACCGCGATGGGAATCCCCAAAGCAACCCACAACGCCAACCGCAACTCCAGAAAAATCGCCAATACCAAAAACACCAACGCTAGGCCCTGCAAGCCATTCCGCATTAACAAATGCATCCGGTCTTCGACGTCCACCGCCGTATTCTGCCAGGAGCGAACCTGGTAACCCGATGGCAACAATTCCGTACCAAGGGCCGCACAGCGCGCGACATAATCATTGACATCCTGGGCAATCGCTAAAACATCTTCGCTCGACGTGCGGTCTACCGAGATGACGACCGCCGGTTTGCCGTCCACGTAATTAACTGCCGAGACATCTTCAAATTCATCCCGCACCTCGCCGAGATCTTCCAGCGTCAAGACAACGCCATTGGGCTGCGTCACGAGAGGAATCTCAGCAATTTCCGCACCCGTCAGACGTTTATTCTTCCCACGCAGCAGCACCTCCTGAGTTTCGCCCCGCATAACGCCACCCGGCATTTCCACATTTTCACGTCGAATGATCTGGGCAACCCGCTTCAACGTAAGTCCATGCTTGCGCAACGTCTGTTCGGAAATCTCCACATCGATCTGGTAATTTTTCACGCCAATCATGTTGGCCTGAGAAATCGACGGTAATTGCAAGAGGTCCTCTCGAACTTCTTCCGCAACCTCCCGCAACGCGATTTGGGCAGCGGCGGACCCATCGTCGGGACCAATCACCCCCACGCGAATCGCCGTTTGACGCAACGTAATTTGTTTTACTTCAGGATCCTCAGCTAATTCCGGAAAACTGGGGATACGGTCCACCTCCGAACGAATTTCGTTTAAGGTTTTCTGCGCATCGACATGGGTTTCTAATTCAAGCACCAGAAAACCCGAGCCTTCTTTGGCGACGGCAGTCTGTTTCTTGATCCCCGCAATCGACCGCACCGCTTCTTCGATCTTCTGACAAATCCCCTCTTCGACCTCTTCGGGGCTCGCGCCGGGATAGGGCACGGTGACCAGGACGATCTCTAACTCAAATTCGGGAAACATTTCCCGACGCATCATGTACAGACTGAGCGCGCCGACGCTCATCAGCGCGATCATCAACGTATTCATCGCCGGTGAATTCTCGACCGCCCACTGAATCAGTCTTTTCATGGCAACATCCGTGCTTCTTCCGCTGCCTGTTGAACACGCACCGGATCCCCATTGCGCAGCCCCAGAAGTGAGGAGGTGATGACCACATCGTCATCCGCCAGAATCTCCTGCGAGGCTTCCAGCAGCCAATCCGCCTCCCCATTTTGCCGCGCTGAGAGGGCGAGACCAGAGAGTTCCGCGGACTCAAAAATCGCTACCCGTCCGTCCCGTACTCGGCCGATTTTTTTTCCCGGCCGCAAGGCCTTGTGGGGAATGCGCAGCAGGCGTGCCTGAGGGGACGCATGCAGTTGAATGGTGACGAACATGCCACGGACTAAGGCCGGGGGACCGCTACCCTGAAGTTCAGGTGCCGGTTCTCCATTGCTGAGCACCGTAACCTGCTGCGGATGTTCTACAACCACGCGACAAGGAATGGTTCGCGTCGCTTCATCGATGCCAATTCCATCGTACCGCGATAGGACACCATGCCAACTGTATTGAATCTCTTCGCGTCCGGCCAATTGGTACAAGACGGTGGCGGGCGTGGGTGGCAACACATATTTGGATTCCCTGGCATGATCCACGCCGTCTTTTGCTGCCGGATGCTGCTGACTCCAAATCCAATACAAGTCTTCCATCTGCAAGCTGCAGCGAACTTCGGCAAGCGAAGTATCTTCGATCCGTATTAAAGGATCTCCTTTTTGAACGTAGTCACCTTCTTCCACCAAGTCAGTCACAATCACGCCGGCCACGGGAGACAAAACGGTCGTGCGCTGCAAATCAAGATTTGCTTGTTCCAATTGGGTGGCAGCCAATGCTTGGGCACTTTCAAGCCCGGCGCGACGTGTCTGCAATAATCTACGTTGATTTTCAATCACCAAGCGGGCATTGCGCGAGGAAAGTTCGGACTGCTGGGCACGCTCAAAATCGGAGACGGTGACGGTTCGATCATCGGTGAGTCCGCGCAAGCGGGCTACTTCGCGCATGCGCAAATCGAGATCCTTGTCGGCTAATTCCAGTAAATCTTCTGCGTTGGTGATCTCTTGATCGATTTCTTCTATGTTGACATTCGCTTGCTCGGCCTGCTTGGAAAGTCGTTGCACTTCCAACTCATAATCTGCCGGATCGACACGAATCAATAGACGCCCGTCCTGGACAAACTCACCTTCGTTACATTGCTCATCCTTAAAACTAACCTTTCCTGTCACTTCTGCCGCCACCAGGATCTCACGGTAGGGAACGGCCTGTCCGTCCACTTCAATGTTGAGTGTTCCCACATGGGGCGCGACATCTTCGACCGTGACGGCGACCGGCCCCCGCACCACCTGCGGCTTTTCCGATTGAGGTTCCTTCGTACCGAGGGCCATCACTCCTAAGAATCCGCCAGCCAGAATGACTATGGACAAAGCTGTTTGCAACAACGGTCTTGACCACGTGGAGCGCATATTCATGAGGGATTCCAGCTATTTGTAGGGCGGGCCGTGGGCGGAGAAAGCAGCATGCCGTCAAGAGGTGGCACCGCGCCAAGTGCCGCCAGACTGAGTTGCTGAATATGTTCAGCCAATTGATCGATCTGGTAGTGGGTCGCCAACTCCTCAGCCGGAATCAACAACGAGACCACGCTATCCGCAGCGAGATAAAAAAAACATTGGCCCACGATGCTAAAGCCAATTTGCTCTCGACGATAGCGGGGGATTTCCGCCGGTACCAATTCGTCCAGAATGCCTAGCAGCAACTCGAAGTCTGGACGCATGTAGTCCCGCACCAATTCCCGACAAGCCGCCGTGGGATGCTGTATTTCGCGCATCATTAAACGGGTCTGCCAGGGTGCGGCTTGGACTCCCATCATCCGCGACAACAAGATCGTAATGAATTGTCGCAATTTATCTTCGGCAGGTAGCGTCTCGGCCCATAAAGGCATGGGGACTTGTTCTTCGCGCAAGGCACGGGCCCGCTTCACCGCGGCGACGTATAAGCGCTCTTTGTCGCCAAAGTAGTAATTAACCGCCGCGACATTGACCTCGGCGCGGAGACAAATCTCTCGCACGGTTGCGCCTTCAAATCCCTTCGCAGCAAACTCCGGCCCTGCCGCATCCAATAAGCGAATCTTGGCATTGTCAGAATTCACCATGGAAAAGATCTCGTCAAACGACAGTTAAACGCGTGTTTAAAACAATTGTATGATCCGGCAGGCAGGATTTCAACTCGTGGGACTGGTCGCGATTCCCGCCGACTACAGGCAGACAGGCAGACAGGCAGCGGTAACATCGAGTCAACGGCAGCAGCGAATCACCACAGAGTGCTCCGAAAATCCCTCCCCCCAAGAAACCTCGCGTCCCGCTAAGAACCCTCACAGTGGACGTGACGAAGTTCTACCTCAGGCGCCACAGAGGCGAGCATTGCCTGGACCAGCGCCTGCTGACGACTTTGCCCTCTCACTTCAACCAGGGTTGCTCGTGCAATCGCCCACGCTGTGCCGCATGGCTGCTGAAGATTGAGCTGCGCAAGGGCCGAGGCCAGAGGAGAAAGGCTCGGAGTAAATGCCACACACTCGACATAACGCCCCAGAATGGACGCGTCCTCAGCCGTTGCCAAGGCCACACCCGCATAACTTTTAGTGTAGGGAGCATAGCTAGCATTGGCCGCAGCGAGCGCTTGGCGAACCTCAGCATCACCCGTGGCCACCAGCAGACCATGGGACATCTGAGACAAAAAGTTACCCGACACTCCCAGTTCTTGTGGCGTGAATGGCTGGGGCAACAGAGACGCCGGCGAATGGCTTTGGAAACGGCCCTCATCTCGACCGCCTGCGACTGGCACCAAAATCGCTAAGTCCTGACTCGCTTGGTTCAACTCACCGAGAAACTGACGACATGCTCCACAGGGAAACGCGGAAACAGCCAGTGCCTGCACTGCGCTTTCGTCGTGTAGCCAAGCGTTGTTGAAGGCCGCCTGCTCCGCGTGCACTCCAGCATCCGGCATTAAGTCAGCAAATTCCAGATTGGCTCCGAGATACAGGTTGCCTACACCTTGGTGTTTCCACGCCGCACCGGCCCCCTGCACCACGGCACCCACGTGGAAGCCAGAAAGGGGTGGCCGACCAAAGGCAGCGGCCACCGGCAACAACCGCATCATTAATTGCTCGACATTCAGTTGAAGCTCTTTGGTCCATGTGACGACTCTTTCTGCTGGGATAACACCACCGCGGCGATGAATATCCTCTAAGTCTGTACGAATGGAGTCGGGAAAACGCCCTAGCGCAGATTCGAAGAGTGGAGAGTCGCTCGGCATGGTTTCAGTTCTCTAAGGATTTTTGCTGCCGCTTGAGCGTCATCAGATATTGAATTAAGTCACCAAACTCATCTGGTGATAATTGATCCGCCAAACCTGCGGGCATGATCGACACTTGTGTCGGTCGCCGTTCCGCAATTTCGTCCTGGCTTAAGCGAATCGTCCGCCCCTGCGGATCCACCAACTCCAAGACATCTTGTGACTCATGCCGTACCAAGCCGCTCAGCACGCGACCATCTTCTGTCGCCACAAGGGTAGAAATATAACCCTGCGCCAATCGATTCGAGGGATCAAGGACGGAACGAATCGCCTCAGCGCGGTTAAATTTAGCGGCAAACCCAGCGAGATCCGGCCCGATCTTCCCCCCCTGCCCTGCAACGGCATGGCAGTAGGAACAACGTGTCCTCTGGCGATCGAAAAACAATTGCCGACCACGCAGCGGGTCCCCGCGATTTTGCGAGGCAAAGGCCGCCAGCGCCGCACGAGAAACCCCTTCAGTCGGTAACGCCAGTGCGGGCTCGGTCAGGTCGGAAAGTTGAATGGCCGCCTGCCAGGAACCAACGCCGACGTGACTGAGGCAGAGGATCTCATTGCGTCCTTTTTGGACTTCAATCCGAACAATGTTTTCGTCCGCGACAAAGGGACGCCCGGCCCAATCTCGAAAGCGATAAACTTGCTGGCCGTTCACCCACACTTGCAACGAACCTGCAGAGCCCACAGCAAGCAACCCGCGGCGCGCCGTGGCTGACTCAAAAACAGCATGTGCGAAGACATTGATTTGACTTGAGTTGTTATTATCAAAACCCAATTGGCGGTTTTGCACTTCCCATGTGTCGAAAGTCCAAACACCCGACTCATCGGTAGAAAAAGGCCTCCAACGAACGGTTTCTCCGGCCACTCCGGACCAAGAACGGGCATAGTCCGGATTGGTAATGCCGGGCAGGTCCCGAGGGATCTCGCGGGGAAACGGCCCAAGAACATGCCAACCTGCCAACGATTGAAAGTTAGTGACCAGTCGCTCGGTAGCAAAATAGGCCGCGTCCGCAGTGGTCCCCTCCTGCACGCGCTGCCGCAACTTCCGCTTGACGTCAGGCAGGGCGGCCAGGGCCGCGATACTCCTCTGGCGAAGTTCCGGATCGAGTGCAGCCGTCCCCTCCAAATACCACTCCAACGCCAAGGGGGTCGGCATCTTGGCCAACGCCAGCATGATGGCTTCTTTTAATTTCGCCGACGGGTCCTGAGACAGTATGGCCAGCAAGACCGGGATCGCCGCGCGATATTTCTTGGCACCCGACGCGCGCACTGCTACCAGTCGTATCGACTCGCGGGGAGATTCAATACCCGCCAGCACCGGAGATTCCCAGATATCGGCCGAGCCTTCCATTTCCGCAAGTGCCTCAAACGCAATGAGGTTTCGCGCCGTATCCTGTGATTTCAACATGCCACGAAGGGTCTCCGCCGAGAGTGCTTGCCGGCCTCCTAATTCCGCCAGGGCCGCCTGGACGACAAGCTCTGGCGCAGCAGGCTGACGAGAGACAAGGAGCAAGGCAGCTGTCGCTTGCGGGGAGGAAATGCGCGACAGTGCCTCTACTGCCGTGAGTTGCACCGACACGTCGATCTCCACCGAATTGAAGACGTCGATAAACAGCTGCTGAAACTCCGCGGGTCGGGCGGCTGCCAAGGCCTTGAGGATGGCTCGTTGAACTTCAGGGTTTTGCTCCAACAAAAACGAAGTGGCGAGATGCTGGTGGGAAGACTCGATGCCCGCCAGTGCCTGCACCGCAGCCAGTCTCAGTGGCGGATGCGGCGCGACCAGGGCACCCTGTAAAGCAGCCACAATCCGAGTGGCGGCCGACTCTGACCAAACGACGCTGGGAAGCGTTCGTTGGCCAACTAGCGGATTGGTCCCCCACCAAAATCCGTCCCAGGGGGCAAAGTCAAAATAGAGGTTCGCTAACTGGCGACAGGCGGTCTGTTGCAAAGTCAACACATCACTCGCTGCTAAGACACGGCACCAGGCGTCCACAACGGCCGCCTGACGAATTCCTTCCGTCGCCCGAATTAACTGCTCATGACGCGTTCCGGAACTTGTCATAATGGCGGCAGCCAGGGCGGCTGCGTCCCAATCGTCAAGGCGTTCTAGGGCCCGGGCCATCGACCAAGCTGTAAAACGGTCTTCGTCACCTAGGGCAGCCAACAAAGCAGCACTGGCGCCCGGGGCTTGAATCCGTCCAAGCGCGATCGCCGCTTCGCGACGAATGACTGGCGACTTACTACCCAACGCGATCACCAGTGGCCTATGTGCCTCCACATCCCGGCGATTCCCCACAGAACGAATCGCCTGACAACTTAAGGCATCGTCTGAACTGGTTATTTGTTGGCGAATGCAATCGTGCCCACGAGGAGACACAATGGCATCAAGAACCCAAAGCAAATGGACACGACGATGTGGCTCAGACCGCTGGTTCAATTCCTCGATCACATGGTCGATTGTTTTCTTTGCAGCGGACGTTGTTGCACTACACCGCCGGATTAATTCGCGCTGGGCACGCAAACGTAGCCGATATGACTTGCTAGAAAGCAATCCGAAGAGTTGGTCAAGAGAGAGGGTTTCGAGCGCCGCCCCCGCAAATCTATGTGACGCAATGGGCGAGGGGGATCCTCGCCAAGAAAGCCGAAACAAACGGCCCGCCTTGGCGTCTCGTCGTAAAATGCTCCCTAAGGCCCAATCCGTAATCAGAATGCTATTACCATCCGCGCCAACCGCCGCACAGACGGGGCGAAAATTCGCGAGGGGGCCGGCGGTGACAACGTCTGATTTGTCGACAAGGCGAAACGACCCACCCTGTGGCTCTACGGAAAAACGTACGATCCGCCGCAATCCCCAATCGGCAAAAAACAGATCGCCGTGAAATTGCGGATCCAGACCGGCTTCCTTAAAACAAAACCCCTGAGACCCCGCGCCACCGATCTCGCCATCCACGATCGGCAAACAGCGCTGAGGTGCCTGCAAAAACTCGTACGGATAACCATAATGGCCGCCGTCGATGGTATGAATGATGGCATTCGGCCATTGCTTCGAATCGTCGTCGTTGCCATAAGTAAAGACGTTGCCAGCTTGGTCCAAGGCCGGCGACAACGGATTCCTTAATCCCGTCACCATGATTTCGGCATCCTGGCCATCCGGCCGTACACGCAAAACGCCCCCACCACGAACACGCAGCACCGTCCCGTCACGGGCCACCGCATGGTAGATTCCCTTGTCACCAAAGGTGACGTAGAGAAAGCCATCCATGCCAGCGCGGATTCCGGAGATCACGTGGTCGTTGTAGCCATTGAACGCCGGGTCTTCTCGGCCCAGACCCTCAATCAGGTTGTAGCGTTCATCGGCCACCCCGTCCCCATTCGTATCACGCAAAGCGGTCAGCAACGGTGCATGCGCGACAAAGACTTGATCGCCGATTAACTCCAACCCCATCACCGCACCGAGTCCCTCCGCAAAGGTCTTTTTGATCGGTTTACCTTGCGCGAAACGCAGGCTCACAATGGCATCTCTGCGTTCGGTAGGCGGCCCATTCATGTTCATCGGATCTTGTCCGAGAAAAAGCGTACCATCATCGGCCTGCACGACGGACGTAGGCGCATGAATCAGAGGCGCTTCTGCTAACAGTTCAATCTGCCAGCCCTCAGCAACGGTAGGAAGTTCTGATTCTGAAGCGTTGTCGCGTCCCACAACCACTTGCTGCCCGCTCACCCATGTTGTGATGAAGCTGAACGCGGGAATAAAACCAGCGGCTAGGAGAAAGCGAAACATTTGCTGAGTTTAATGCACCGCATCCGGAATGGGAACGGTTCGCAACGTTCGTTAGAATACACCTCCCATTTACTGGCTCAGAAAACGAGGACCTCTCCACATGACGTGTGTCGACCGGCTTTGCCAAGAAACAATTCCTCGCCGCCAATTTCTCACCGCCGTCGCCGCCACAGGACTTGGCGAGTTGGTTACCTGCCAGCAACGCAGTGTTGCGGCGGCTCCCGCGCAAAGACTCACCTTTAGTTTTGGCACGTATGGCTCCCGAACGCTCTCTCTGGAAAAATCGATTCGTCTCGTGGCAACGATCGGTTACGACGGTGTGGAGATCGCGACGCGGCCGGAATGGGACGCGGCACCCGAACGCATGCCAAAGGCACGTCGGAAAGAAGTTCACGCCTTGCTGCTGGATCGCAACTTGAAGGTGACGGCCATGATGGAACATTTACCGCCGTCTACCGATGCGCGGACCCACCAAAACGACCTGGCACGACTCCGATCGGTCATGGAACTGGGCACCGACCTGGCACCCACTGCCCCTCCCTTAATTCAAACGGTCCTGGGAGGAGGGACTTGGGAAGAAAAGAAACATTTGTTCGTTGAGCGGGTCGGTGACTGGAGCGCGTTGGCAAAAGAAATGCAAACGATTGTGGCCATTAAGCCGCACCGAGGAGGCGCCATGTCGCGCCCGAGCGAAGCAGCCTGGTTGATCAAGCAACTGGGGAAAACGCCCTGGATTCGCATGGTCTACGACTATAGCCATTATGCCTTTCGGAACCTTTCCGTGGAGGAGACGGTCCGCACCGCCCTGCCCTTCACCGCGCACATCGCGGTCAAAGATACGATTAAAACCGACACTGGATTTCGGTTTGTATTGCCCGGAGCCAGTCAAGCGTTTGACTATGCGCAGTTGTTCAAACTCTTCTTTGCGGGAGGCTTTCGAGGCGATGTATGCTGCGAAGTCAGCGGGATGGTTTGGAATACGCCCGACTATGACCCCGTCGCTGCAGCAAAACAATGCTACCAAAACCTCGCCCCCTGCTTTGAAACGGCAGGCGTCCCGCGCCCCGCAAGTTAAGCCCATCCTCCTACCCCAAGATGCCGTACTACGATGCTTGCCCGTCCTGGCGGTGGAGAACTTTTGGCGTCGTTCGGACGCTCCCGGGGCTGGCGGGGAGACCTGGGACTGGCGAGTAAAGCTGGGACTTGATTGCCTGTCGTCCCCAATCAACCCAAGCCAGACCGCGTCAACGATTGCTGGCCTGCAGACTTTCAAGCAGCGATCCACCAGACAATCACTCAATTCAACCTGTAGCACCGCGCGTGGCGCCCCTCGAGCGGCCATTTCCAAAAACTTTCTGCACCCGCTCAGGCCTCAAAGATGCAGGCCGCAAACATTCAGACGCCACAGACCAGGACTCACAGACCAAGGCCCCACAGACCCAATCCTTAAAGACCATCCCTCAAAAGTTCAAGCCAGCAGCGTTGCCTGACGCCACGACAAAACGCAGCGTCTGCTTGGTCCAGCCGCGCGGCAAATCAAATGCAGGAGTCCCCCAGTACATAGAACAAAAAGCCCACCGTGTGGTCACCATCTGCTGAAATTTTGTCTGCAAAAGCCATGATCGTGGCAAAAAATCGCGAGAATGGCGAATTCAAGCCGATTAGAGTATAAAGACAGGCAGCGTGGATCCCCCCGCGTCAACACGTTGCAGCGCAGCTGACCAGCCTCCTCGGAGAATTCGAAACACCATGAGTTTCTCTCGCCGTGACATGTTGAAAGTCGGCGTCTTGGGGAGTACCGGGCTCACCTTGCCTGACTTGCTACGGGCTCGAGAAGCATCGCCGCGGGCGCGTTCTCTCGCCAAAGACACGTCGATTGTCTGGCTGTGGTTGCAAGGCGGGGCCCCTCAGATTGAAACTTTTGATCCCAAAATGACCGCGCCGTCGGATTATCGCAGTATGGTCGGCGCTTTGGGAACGAGTGTGCCGGGAGTTGAATTTGGGGGATGCTTACCCAAGCTGGCAAAACAGGCGCAGGATCTCTCCGTGGTCCGATCCTTCCATCACACCAATGGAGATCATTTGGGAGCTTCTCATTTTGTCCTCACAGCCCATGACGCACCCGGAGGCAGTAAACGACAATTGAAACCCTCCTTTGGTTCCATCGCTTCGAAAGTGCGCGGTGTGAGTCATCCTGCGACAAAGGTACCCACGTTTGTCAGAATCAAACCGACCGTCAGCTTTGATTTCGATCAACCACTCTGGCTCGGAGCGCCGAATGCTCCTGTTGATGTCACTGGCCCTGCCAAAGAAAACCTCCATGTCACGCCTGCCACTGGACGCATCGCCGACCGTCGCTCGTTGCTGAAGCAACTGGACCGTGTCCGTCGGAACATCGATCAGACAGGTGCTATGGAGGGACTCGACTCCTTCGATCAGCAGGCCGTCGATTTGGTACTGGGAACATCCAAACACGCTTTTGATATTGGTCGTGAAGATCCACAAACCCGCGCGCGGTATGGCTCGGGTCTTGGCGAACACCTGCTGACGGCACGCCGATTGTGCGAAGTGGGCTGTGGCTTTGTCACCATCACCTATGGTTGGGCGCCCAAACCGGCAGAAACGCCATTTGCCTGGGATATGCATTTGGGCCCCAGCCAGCCCAACGCTCCCGCGATGAAAAAACAGCTGGAAGCCATCTTTCCGATGTTTGACCACGCCATCTCAACCTTTATCGAGGACGTCGCTCAGCGCGGCTTGACAGAAAAAATCTTATTGGTCATCACGGGCGATTTTGGCCGGACACCCAAGATCAACGACTTTGGTGGACGTGATCATTGGCCCGGACTCTCCACACTCGCCTTTTCAGGTGGTGGCCTCAAGATGGGGCAGGTCGTGGGTACTTCGTCGGAAAAAGCCGAACATCCCACCTCGAGTCCCTACCAACCCAAAGATTTAATGGCCACGCTCTTTCACGTGCTGGGGATTGATCCCGAGTTACAGTACCCCGATTTTTCAGGCCGGCCACAATATTTGCTGCCCGTGGGGGCGCAACCGATTCACGAACTCACCTAGCACCAGCCAAGCTCGGGACCACATCGGAGGTAATCGTGGATAAACAAACCAAACGCCTACGGCGGATTGCTTGGTGGACCGCCTCTGTCTTTTCTTTTGTGGCGTCTGCTTTCATGTTTCTCAACGGCACAAACAAAGTGAATCCCTAGGTGTGGGTGGCTTTTGGGTTTGCGTTTATGACCTTCGCGCTCATCACATCCAAAGAGTAATCCACAAACGAGTTCTAGGGCGCAAGCTGATTTTTTCTCTCCACCGCATTTTTGGATTTCCAGAAAGAAAGTCTCGTCGTTGTGGCACGGAAATGTCTCTGGCATGGTTTCTGGCTCGTCCTGAGACAGGATCTAGCAGCCGCGACGTGCTTCTTTGAATCAAATTCCCTGGGGGGAGTGTTCGACCGGCCAGCAACGTTATTCTACGAGCGGTGACGCCGAGCGAAAAACATAGACATTAAAGTGGGCTCCTGAATCTTCTTCAAACTGCCGTAGAAGTTCAAGCCGCAACGTCATCTCCCCAGCCTGCTCTTTGGTGCGTACATGACGATTGAAGTAAGATTCCCAGCGTTCAATCACGTCCTCTAGAATATGATCCCAGGGGCGATCGTAGATGACGTAGAGGATTCCTTCGTTATCAATCGATTCGCGCAGAAGTTCTGCTCCACTCTCAAAACCAAGTTCGGCAAGCACTTCCCGATATCTGGGAGAACCAATTTGCCACCCGCCCGGCATCACGCGGAGGTCGATCCAGTCCGCCCGTTCCCGTAAAGGATGAATGGATGTTTGCATTAAAGCGACCCCCGGTTCGAGTCGCATGAGAACGGGGCTATCAGTGGGACCGGTGGCGAAGTCTGCCAACGATTGCTGAACAAATTCTTTATGTTCTCGATCCGTTTTGAGCGAACTGACTTCGCTGCGTAATTGATGTACCGCCACTGCCACTCCTCCCAGGAGTACCGCCACAGTGACCAAATTTATCACGCTCCCCAGCTCTGTTGATGCAGTGCGTTTCCCGCGGCGATCATCCGCACTCGCCGGCAGGCAGAGGCCAATCCCTAGAAAGTAAGCGAGGATCGGCAGGCAAACGCGCGTCGGCATGCGATACGCAAGCACCAACAGCAATGGCAACAGAACCAAAAGAAAAACCAGGATCGTCCTCCGCCAATCTCCATGCGGTGCGACAAACAAGTCTCGCCAACGCCAACGCAGCAGGGCAACCGTGAGGCTAAAAAAGAACAGCAGGTAATTGCGGTTGGAACTCCACACCAACGCCAACGAGGCGCGAAATCGCTGTAGCCGGGAGGAAACGCCGGCACTTTCATTTTCCCTCAAAAACGTTGCCAGCCGCTCTGGCTGAAACAAACTTTCGTCGTACAGCAACCAATGGTTTCTAAAACTCCGATAGTCGTCGAGCGTCCAGCCGGCTGCGGCTAAAGCCTGGGGGGTGTTTGGGCCAGGCCGACCTTGTGGACTATCATGAAAAGCCGAGCGCAACTTCGCGTAGTGTTGATATTCGCGAAAATCAACCGTATCTTTGGCCAAGTGGTCCCAGCTCCGATCGATCACGACGAGCAAAGCCAAAGCGAGTCCACAACGGAGCAGATAACGCCAGTCATCACGACGCAGATAAATCAGCACCGGCGCTGCAAACAACGAAAAACCGAGTGTGGCTTTCCAACGTACGAGGTACGCTGTGGCCACACACAACCAGAGAAAAATCCAGGAGATGCGCGCATTCTGCCGATTGGCAGCCCAGGAGAAAAGGTACAGAGTACTTCCCAAGAGCAGGATAAGCGCTGCTGAAGTGAAGGTCACCGCAGAGACAAAGTGCCCCAGAAAAATCGCCCAGCCAAGCCCCGCAACAAGCCGCGACTTCACGTCCAAATGCTGCACGAACAACTGACTCAAAAAGCAGCTCACGCCCAACCAAGTGACTGCATAAATCGTCAAACCGTACCAAGGAATACTCGGAAACTGCGAATAGCAGGCAAACAACCCCTCCCCAAGTATCCGTGACATAAAGGGGACGTCACTCGCTCGAGTGAAACCATCTAAGCCGGTGAGATAAAACAAAATCCCCAGATCATCGTTCGCCTCGTAACGAACGGGCAAAAAATAAAGCGTTGCCAAGCAGCCAAGTAGGGCGAGTAAGGCCCCTTGGGGTAGACCCGTTTTCAGCGTCTTCAGAAACCGCGGGAACTGCCAGCCGGCTTTATCGGAATTACGAGCAGCCATCAGCAATTTCAATTCCGCATTCGAGTTCATCGCAGAGGCGCTTGGAATCCCCAAAAAAATGAACTCTAAATTCTAATCGAATTGAATGAATTCAAGATCCGCATCGGGTTGGACAGAACGGAACCATTGCAGCCAAGCGGCTTGCGCTTCTTGTACCTGTTCTTTCCAGAGCTCTGCCGCGTCCTCATTCTTTGGATCTCCCGGTCGGTCTGGTAAGCCAAAACCATCTAACCGCCGGCTGATAAACCGCAATCCATCGCGGGCTGAGCGTACGACTCTCGGATCCGGGTCACTCAAGGCAAAGATTAACACCGGTACATTGCGTAGTTCGCCCACCTTCGCCAAGACCTGAACCGCGGCCTGCCTTTTCTCAAAGGACTCACCGGCCACCAAGCTTTTTAATTTTTCGAACTGCTGGCCACGCACCGATGCGTTGTCACTCAACACGGGCATGCCTGCCTCGTCCAGATCGCTAAACTCTTCCGCAAGTTCGCTAATTTGCAGCACATTTTGATCCAATGCGGTAACAACCTTACCCTCTTTGTCCTGCCGCAGATTCGAGACATCCGTCGGTAAACCCTTACCACCCACGAGTAATCCGTCGCCATAAATATTGTCAATGGACTTCTTCGTACTCCGCGTCAGCGTGAGGATCACCAGAGAAGTGGCCACCCCTTCATCGCCGGCACCAGGCTCAAACCCTCCGGTGTCGAGTTGCTTCTCCCGAATCACATTCACAAACGCGTCGTACCAAGGGGGTTCCTCTTGCGTATTCTCCTCCACAAGTTCACGAAAGCTCGCATACCGTTCAAAAGCATAACGGAAATAATGTTTCGCTCTTTGGTCCGGTTCGGCAGTAAAGTTGTTACTCATCCAGCCATTCCCATCGTTAATGGCGCGCACGAGAAACTTTTCACTGACGTCAAACTGTTTCTTTTCCTCCGGCCGCTCGACGCGTTTGATCGGCCCTTCGTCCGCAGCTGACTTATTCTGGAAAGGGCTGCGCAGACCCAAAGCATCAATGCAAATATATAACGTGCCTAACCCTGCAGCAGCCATCGAAGGCGATGTCCGTAAGGCCTCTTCTTTGTCACTAAAACTTTCCTGAGCAATCCGCCGACCATCATCGGTACCAGGATCCTTCGATTGATAAGGCCAATTGCCTCCCGGGTTCTGCACCCGCAGGAGATATTTGCAAGCCTTCACAAAGGTTTCATCCTGTACTTTGGCACCATGTTTGCGAGCCAGCCAAAGCCCGAGCACACAATACTGCGTCTGGGAGACGTCGGCCCGAGGTTTTCCCGAGTAGCCCCAACCCCCGGGTTCCTGCTGCCATCTTTCTAAAGCAGAGGCCATGGTCTGAATTTGCTCAGCATAAACATACTGATCGATTTCACACATCAAAATCAAAGCAATGGCATGAGCGTAGGTTCTCGAAGGTTGCTGCCCACTCACGATTTGTTCTTTGGCTGCTTCTGCGCGACACAACTCCAGCGCCTGTTGAATCTTCGCATGATCGGGTGCCCGGCCCGCTTTGAACAGCGCTAAGGCAATCAGGCATTGGCCGCCAAAATCGCTGTTGTGCAGCATTTTGTCTTTGTACGCATCGGTGTCTTCCAAGAATGTGGCGGCAAGCTCCACGATCGACTTTACTTCGGGACTCTCCGGGGTGAGCGCTTGCGTCGTCTGCGTCCCCACAAGACTGACCAAGGTCAAAGCCAAAAATGCCTGCCTCGTTTTGCGGAGCGGATGAAAAAGCATTACTTATTCCCCAGAAACCGGATCTCCATTAGCAACTGCTTTGGCCGTTCATGCCTGAAACGGCCACAGGTGCACCGCCAAAGAAGTGAATTTGAGCCAAGTCAGGCTAGGCCGTGCAACGTTCCTACGCACTGATCCTAAGCCGATCGAATCAACATGTCAATTCTATCCTCTGGCAGCCTGCAGCACAGCAATTTCCCAGATTATCACAACAGTTCGCCGTTCAGGGGTCGGAATGTCGACAGCGCACATAGAGAACTTCCCACCCACCGACCAGGCCATAACACCGACCCAACAAATACCAGGGTAGCTTCAACAGATAGGCAGCTGCCGTCGCCCAGAATCGACGCTGAAACGTCGTTGCGACGATCGAAGGCTTGGAGCGGACAATCTGAAAACTCCCCACCATGCCGAGTGTGGGGAGTAACCGCTCCCAAAAACGTTGCCCCATGTCATGCACGTGGCCGGGAAACGTAAAATCAAGTTGGATACCAAACCTGCTGCAAAGCTGCATTAACGGCGTGATCGTCGGCGTGCGGGCATAGAGGAATCCACCAGGACGAACACAAGCAAAGAGCGTTTCAATGGTCGCACGAGGATCAGGAATATGCTCCAAGACGGCACTTGCAATGACTAAATCAAACGCATCGCCAGCCAGTCGCTCCAAATCCGCAATCTTTTCAACGACAATGCGGTCGTCGTCCATAGTGACAAGCTGATCATGAACATCAACGACTGCGACATATGCCCGTTGCACCCCTGCGCCGATGACTTGCCGAGCAATGGCTGCGGAAACTGAACCATCCCCTCCCCCAAAATCGAGGATACGAAATCTCGTAGTCCCTACGCGAATATCAACCCCCTTCAGAATGTGCGTCGCCAGCCGCTCGGCAATGTGGAACGTGACATGATCGTCCTGTTCAACAGACGTGTCTTCAGCAAAGTAATCTTGGTAGTAGCTTGCTAAGGTTTCTTCCGTTGGCATCCGCGCTGCAGAATCGACACGGCAGGTGGGACAGCGCAACAAGGCCACACGTGGATCATGCTGAAGTGTCGCCACCATCGTCCGCGATTTTTCACCACAGATGCGGCACGACGAATCTTCCGGGCTAAGTTCATGCTCCTGTAGATGCCTTGAACCATGTGCTTTTGTCGGGCTTACTTTCACCGGCACCTTTCTACCAGGCAATGCGGCCTGTGGGTTAAATTGAACGGTGCCGTTGTAGATGATCTTCTTCTTCGTCTGCCTTCGACTTCGCCTGGCAATCCGTAGTGTCGCGGAGAATATAGCGCGGGCGACCTTTCACTTCATCCATGATGCGAATCATATATTCACCCAACAAACCTATTGAAAATAGAGTCACCCCACCAAAGAAGATCACCAGTAGGACCACTGTTGTGAAACCGGGTTCGTTCACCTGACCACTTCCATAGAGGTACAAATAGTAGGTCCCTAAGGCCATGCTGGCCAACAGGCAAAACACACCAATCACGCTGACAAGTTGCAAAGGTAATGCCGAGACACTTAACACGTTGTCAAGCAATAATCGCACGAGCCCATAGACGCCATATCCACTGCGGCCTTGCAGGCGCGCGTGATGTTCCACCTCGACATTCGCGATCCGCCGTGTAGAACGGAAAATCAACGGATTGACGTTCGGATTGGTTGTCGCATGTTGCAAAGCCGCTTCAACAAGGCTGCGACGCATGATTCGAAAGGTTGTGGTACGGATTCCTTTGGGCTTGTTGTAGAACATTTGAAACAACTGATTCATAGTCGCTGTGCCGATGTTGCGAATCCAGTTGTGCTGTTTGCTGGCATAAGCTCCCAAGACACAGTCGATATCTGGCTGTTCACGAATGGCATTCACCAGAGTCGGCAGACATGCTGGCGGTTGCTGCAAATCGTCATCCATTGTCACCACCAGTTCACCAAGAGACTGCTCCATGCCACAAAGGGTCGCTCGCTGTTGCCCCGTGTTGAAATAAAGTTCCAGACCGCGAACCGCTGGGTACTTTGCAGCAAGTGTTTGAATGGTCTGCCAGGTACCATCCGTCGAGGCGTCATTGACCAGGATTATTTCAAAGGTTAGTTCAAGTGCCTCCAGCACCTCGTGAATTTGCTGAACCAACTCTGCGAGCGTGGCTTCGCTATGAAAACACGGCACCACAACCGACACTTCGATTTTCTCATCCGTCCTAGTCATCGACATAGAATCCGTACGTCATGCGGGCAAATCGGTTTGTTGAAAAAGCGGCTCAAAATCCATGCCGCGAAACATCTCGAGACCAGCCTTACCAGCATCGTACCGGGGAAGATCAATGGCTCTATCGTCGAGAAACACATCGGCCAGAATCGCAGGGAAGTTCACACCACCCTGGGTATACAACAACGGGCGGAACGCGTTACGACCGTTAATTTCAGTAACGCGCGGGACATGATTTCTATCTTCACGCAAGTCGACGGAAAAAATCCCATGGGCGGGTACCGAGAGGCATTCGATCGCGCGCGTGGCAACTTCGTTCGCTTCCTGACCATTGACGAGCCGACAGTGGGAAACATTCCCCGTAATGCCACTAACAGCAACCTCTCCTAAAAAGTACTTCAATCGCTCTCCGGTACTCGACACGACCAACTTCCCATCGCGCCAAATCGAGGTCCAATTCAGATTCCGTCCCGGCAAATATTCATGAGCAAGCCACACTTCTTGGCTCTGACCACGGCGACGCCAATACTCAATCCAAGCTGCTCCTTCATCCGCTTGTTCAACAATAATGCTGCCACGACCGCGGGGCCCAACAGCACATCGCAACCAGATCGGCTTACCAAATTCCGTCAGTGCCTCAGCAATATCGGCCGTCGTCGTTACCGTTCGCGTACCGGCTACTAACTGCTGATCCGCCAATTGCTGATGAAGCAACGATTTATCCAAACAGGAGGCGAGTGCCGCCCCTTGGGGACAAGAAAAGATTGTCGCCACGGACTCAGAAATTGCACCGATCTTCTCTAATTCCGGTTCTGTATTAATGAAAGCCAGGGCGACATCACGCTCCACCAAAATGCCTCGTAAAGCGTCTTGGTAGCCGGCCTCATCTCCACGCGGGACCAAGATGGTTTCGTCACAAAATTGGGAAGCGAGTTGCTCTCCCCACTGGGATACCTCTGTACCAATGATCTTTTCAGCACGATTTGCCAATCTCAAGGACTTCGCCACCTCAAGCCCAATCGATGAACCACTCGCGCTGACAAGAATCGTTCTGTTTGTTTTGGTCAACTCTCCGCTCTCCTGCTAGGCACGATAATCGTCGCCATTCCCCTCAACATCGATGGTATCAAACCTCAAACCAAGACGGAGGGTTTCGACGTTCGTCGCATCGGCCAAAGCAATATTACTCAGATTCACATTAACCCCGAGCATTTTGATCAACCAGGCTTGCTGCGATTTCTGTGGCGCTTCAAACATAATTTTATCAATGTCAATTCCAGCCTCGACAATTTCCATCACGAGACCCGCGCGAATTTCACCTGTGTCGCGAAAAATTCCTGCGGTACCGCTCTCGCGTCCTTCCGCCACCACCCGCCACGCTCCGGCGTTCAATTCACTACGGATTCCTTCTATCCAGCGCGCAGGACTCATAATCTTTTGAGCATCCTTACTACCCACTTCGGATAGAACTCGAAAGTCCTGGGCCAATCGTTCAATAAGTTCGAGTTTCGTCGGCGCTGCGAGTGGAATGGTTCCATCGGAAATCTCGATGTAGGTCGCTCCGTGATCTTTGACCCAGGCGACAAACTCATCCAATCGATTTTGTCGATAACTCAATTCGAATAAGGTGCCGCCGAACCAATAGCTGATGTCATGTTCTTGTAAGCTCGCGATTTTCTCAGCGATGCGTGGCGTGAGTATTCCCGTGCCCCAACCGAACTTGACGAAATCGATGTGCGGTGCGATCGAAGCCATGTAATCACAAAACATACCGACGGGAACGCCTGCGTCGATGCAACAGGTCAAACCCCGTGTTCGCGGTTTAGCTTCATGATCCGGTAAGTCGAGAAACATATCCGACCCAACACGACTGGTATTTGCAGATCTTCACGGTCGCCACCCTTGGTGACCTCATCTAATCCATTATGTTCAGCGAGGAAGAAAAACGAAAATGAATCTCCTCACCAAAAACACCTGCAATCTCTACGATTGTTACAACCGTTTCGTTCAACGTAAAAATGTCGCGATTGCGTTGACAATACGAGTCTGCTGCAGTTGGTCGAGATCGAAAAAAAATGGTAATCGTAACAAGCGGCCGCTAATTCCATCGGTTACGTTCAACCGCTCGTCACTTCTACCAAGCTTCCTGCCCATCGGTGAACTATGCAGTGGGATGTAATGAAACACTGCGTGAATCGATTCTGTGCGGAGGTAATTCAATAATTCATCGCGCGCTGCGCGAGCGGGCAGCAAGATATAAAACAGGTGAGAATTGCTGCCACAATGGTCAGGAATCCGAGGCAATTTCAATAAGCCTTCTTTTTCTAAAGGCTCGAGTCGACGCATGTACTCACGATAGATTTCCTGGCGACGCTCAGAAATTTTCTCCAGAAATTCGAATTGGCCAAACAAAAATGCGCAGGCAAGCTCACTAGGAACATAAGATGAACCGACGTCTACCCAGGTATACTTATCTACTTCGCCACGAAAGAACTGTTTGCGATTGGTCCCTTTGTCACGCAGAATTTCTGCGCGCTCGATGAACTTTGCGTCGTTCACACACAACGCGCCACCCTCGCCACAAACAAAATTTTTCGTCTCATGAAAGCTAAAGCCCGCAAAATGACCAAGGCCACCCAATGCCTTACCTTGGTATGTTGAATTCAGCGCTTGTGCCGCATCTTCGATCACATACAGCCCATGCTTGGCTGCAATACGATTGATTTCGTCCATCTCGCAGGAAACCCCGGCATAATGGACCGGCATGATTGCTTTCGTGCGCTGCGAAATAGCCGCTTCGATTAGTTGCTCATTAAGATTCAGCGTGTCTTCACGAATGTCGACAAAACACGGGGTTGCCCCAGTACGCACGACCGCGTTCGCCGTCGAAACAAACGTAAACGACGGCATGATCACTTCGTCACCCGGTCCCAGTTCGCAAAGCATGGCTGCCAACTCCAAGGCAGCCGTACAAGACGGCGTCATCAACACTTTTTCAAACCCAAATCGTTCTTCCAAGAACGCAGAGCATTGTCGGGTAAATTTCCCGTCGGCAGCAATGTGACCATTCTCGACCGCTTCCGCAATGTATTCCAATTCACGGCCGGCAATAAACGGTTTATTGAAGGGGATGTTTGGCAACATTAAATCAGGGTAAATAAAGCAAGTCGGTTTTCAGGAACGCCAGCTTATGGCACGATTGGTTCACGATTCGTCGAGAATGTCGAGCAGGTACTGGCCATAAGGATTACGCAGCGAGTCCGCAAGTTCTGATAACTGTCCGGCGTCGATGAAGTTCATTCGATAAGCTACCTCTTCGATGCAAGCAATACGAAACCCCTGTCGGGCTTGGACCGTCTCGACAAAATTCGCAGCCTGTAAAAGCGACGATTCCGTGCCGGTGTCCAACCAAGCAAAGCCGCGTCCAAACCGCTGAACGTGTAATTGGTTCATTTCAAGATATTCGCGGTTGATATCGGTTATCTCCAGTTCTCCGCGCGGTGACGGCTTCAAGTTGGCTGCCATGTCCACAATCTGATTGTCATAAAAGTAAAGCCCTGTGACGGCAAATCGCGATTTAGGCTGGCTGGGCTTTTCTACAAGACTGCGTGGTTTTCCCGCATCATCAAGTTCCACAACCCCATAACGGCTAGGATCTTTTACCGGATAAGCAAAGACGGTTGCTCCGCTGTTGCGCGAAGTCGCTTGTGACATTTTTTGCTGAAAACCCTGTCCGTAAAAAATATTGTCGCCCAAAACTAACGCCACAGGATCTGGGCCAATGAATTCACGACCAATAATGAAGGCCTCTGCTAATCCATTGGGGCTTTCTTGAACAGCGTACCGGATCTGCAACCCCAGTTGTGAGCCATCGCCCAACAACTCTTCAAAGCCTGGCAAATCCTTTGGAGTCGAAATCAGCAGGATGTCACGTAAGCCGGCCAGCATCAACGTTGACAAGGGATAGTAAATCATCGGTTTATCGAATACCGGCAGCAATTGTTTGTTGATAGCACGGGTAACCGGATGCAAACGGGAACCTGAACCACCGGCCAAAATAATCCCTTTTTGGAAATGAGAGTGCGTCATGTTGGCCAACGAATAGAAAGGAGTGGAAACGGGGTCGTTTGAGAAGTCGCAAAATCAGTCTCTTAGCAAGAGACTTAACGACGGGCATTTTTCTTCGTCGCCTGCAGCGTCTTCTCAAATACATCAACAATGATCAAGTCAGTTAATTTTTCAGCTCCAAAACGATTGAGGTGATTCACGTCCGCGAACAGATCATGATCGCTGCAAATCTCTGCCTGATCGCGGTAATTCAAGTGTTTCACATTAAAGCTGTCCAGTAATTCCAGCGCACGCGACATGGCTTCGTCCTTCGGTAAGACACCGTCGGCGATGGCGATCGCGTCAGCGGAATCTTTAATCGGCAACATCGGCGCGACAAACGTGTGTAGACGAATGTCGCGTTTTTGGCAAGTTTTCACCGCCGCGGTTATTTGACGCATGATCTCTGTTTCGTCGAATGTTTTTACAAACTTTTCTGGCAACCGCGGTGGCCTTGCTGCGTGGCTCCAGCGAATAGGAAATTTCCATTTCGCAATGAATTCGCGTCGTTTTCTATGTTCGGGGTTTGCTTCCTGACGTTGCGACTTCCCATAAGAAGCCAAGCTGCCAATATAACCCCATTCGTCGTAACGCCGATCGCGCGAGTCTACAATCGTCTCAATCCAGCGTTCAGGCATACGCTTTTGATAGGGCAATAGATTCTTGGCAAAACAAATCAAGCGATGTCCGCCCGGCAACCGCTGTAAGGCAAAAGCCGCAGAGTTCATCAATTCGCGATTGACGCGTGAGCCATTTTGTAGCCACAGCGGAAGATGCCACAAAATAACACGGGGTTGATACTTGGGGGCCAAATAATCCCGTATCAAAGTAGCTTGTACATAGGTATCTGTCGAAGCAATGCCAAAATTGTAGGTTCTCAGGCCGGTCGCTTGCTCGATGCGCTGCGCGTCAACACCCAAGGCAGCTTGAGAGTGCCCCACGATCAACACATCCACATCACCCTGCGCTGCAAAACTTTCCAGTTCTGAATACTTCTGACTGGTCGGATGATAACTACAAAAGAAAGAAGGGGATCCACGGTCAAGATACTGCACAAAGATTTGAACTGCACCCACAATGACGGCACCGACAATCAACGACTTACGTAGATTGCAGCCAACAGCGCGGTTCGAAATATTTTCTGTCATCATGAGACGTGACGTTTCTTAGAACTGAAAATAAATAAAGGGGGCGTTCTGCCCACCTCCCACTAATAATGCCAAAAGTAACATCGCAGTCAAAAGCACCGTCTCCAGTAGCCAGTTTCTCGAAAACAGAGCGACTAAATATCCTCTCCGACGAGAAGTCATTTCCAGGTGATAATCTAAGACCAAAACCAATGTTCCGTAGACAAGCAGGTAGACAAGTTCAAGTCCGGGAATTTCCGCTGAAAAATCAATTAACTTGATGATCATGTCAGTCGCATCACCCAAGTCGTGGCAACGAAAAAAAATCCAGGTAAAGCAGACAAGATGAAACATCAAAACCATTTTCGCCAAGTTTCTCCAGTGTAATAAACGCAGGTCAGGCCGTTTTGGTTTATTACGAACACGTCCTCCAATCAAATAACTCCCATGAATCGCGCCCCAAACGACGAAATTCCATCCCGCACCGTGCCAGATCCCCCCCAACAACATTGTCAGTATCAGATTGCGCCGAGTGCGTTTCTCAGAGATTCGATTGCCTCCTAAGGGGATATAAACGTAATCACGCAGCCAGGAGGACAAGGAAATGTGCCAGCGGGTCCAAAGTTCTCGACAACTGCGGCTAAAATAAGGTTGATCAAAATTTTTGACGAGAGAAATTCCCAGCAATCCAGCCGTTCCTCGCGCAATTTTACTGTAGCCGGAAAAGTCGCAATAAATTTGGATCGCAAAAACATAAACTCCGATCAGGATCGAGACCGAATCCAGATCTCGGAAACGTGAAAATGTTGATTCTGCGATCGGGGCAAGCGTGTCTGCAATCGCAACTTTCTGAAAGTAACCGACAATAATGAGTTTGATGGCATGCGTCGCAAACGCGGTCGTCAATTTACGGCGAGGTTTGAGTATACGAGGCAAAAGCCGTTCTGCCCGTTCGATGGGACCCGCAACCAATTGAGGAAAAAACGAAACGTAGAGCAAGAAGTCTAGATAACGACGCGTTGGCTTGAGACGGCCACGATAAATATCGATCGTGTAGGACATCGACTGAAAGGTATAGAAACTGATCCCTACCGGTAAAATTATTTCTAATGTGGGAAGCGAGGGATAAAACCCAAAAAACATCAGCATCGACGCAAAAGAAGTGACGCAAAAATCTGCATATTTAAAGAACCCCAGCAGCCCAAGATTGGACACAATGCTCAAGACTAAAAAACCTCGCTTCGCCGCTGCGGACCGACTTCCGACGATATTAATCCCAGCAGCAAAATCAATCGTTGCCGAGAGGAGAATCAAGGGCAACAGTCGATAATCCCAAAACCCGTAAAAGAAAAGACTGGCTGACAACAAGAAAAGGTTCTGTGAACGGTGGTTTAAACGCCAGTAGACCAAGAAGACGATGATGAAAAAGAGAACGAAGACACTAGAGACGAAATTCATGTCGCGTGGCGATCTTCGTTAATGGCCTGAGTGGGATCCATGGAGCACGGCGAGACGATGCGCACTAGCTGCTCCCCTAACGGCTTGAAGCAATTGTATTATCAATCATACATCAAGACAGTTTTGATTCCTTGAGGCTCGCGATTTTCGTAGTGCCAAAGTGCGTCCCGTGGTGCCACGCGTGCTGTTATCAAGGCGTTCACAGCCTCCGATTCCTCAGCTTGCATCTGGCAAAGGTGCTCAATCGCCAACTCAAAATCTCGCAGCGCCGCATTCACCGTACCCAACAATATCTGATTACGAACGAGTACATTGCGCATTAGTGTTTCTACTGGTTGCAGTTTAGCACGTGGTGAGCGCACGCTACCAAGCCACACCATGATGCCACAGGTCGCCATTGCTGGCGCGACCTGCAGTGCCACGTCGTCGCTCCCAGTACATTCCAGAATAAGGTCAAAGCCTTCCTCTTCAAGGTCCGCCGGTTCTGAAATGAACTTTGCACTTGAAACATAGGACGCAGAAAACTGCTCTACCATTGCGGCACGGAACGTGTCCGGTTTGTCACGGCCATACATCGTCACCTCCCAACCACGACAGCGTGCTGCAACCACCGCTGCAAACCCAATCGGCCCCATCCCGGTAACGAGAACTCGGGGTGGACGTTCGAGCCAACGCTTTGGCAAACGACCACTTTGAATTGCAACGGCCTCACTGATCGCCTTTTCCGCAACACTCAGTGGTTCTGTAAACACCGCGAGCGCACACAGGTGAGGGGGAACTTTGAATAGATAGCAAGATTCATCCAACCATAGAGGATGAGAAAAACCATGTTCAAAAGCGATGCCGCGCTCGGTATAGGCTCCGAAAGGGGCCATGTCGATTCGCTCTACTTGCTTCTCGATGGACCGCCGCACTACCGGAACCACAAAATCTCCTGGTGCAAATCCAGTGACGCTGCCTCCTACTGCAATAACTTCACCTAAGCACTCATGCCCTAGGATTAACTGGGATTCACCTTCTGGAACCCAAGGATCGGCCGAATCTAAAATGTCGCGGTCCGTACCACAGACACCCAATTGGATCGTGCGACATAAAACTTGCGTTTCACGTGGAGAAGCTGGTTCAGAAACGTCAATAAAAGTTGGTTTCTTGGAACCTGTTTGTGCGGCAATCGCTTGCATAAAAACCAACGTTACAATTTGCGGAAGAATGGCCCACTTGTACATTTTCTGCGCATATCTCGAACTAACAGCAAGTGTGCCAGCGCGTTGCATCCAATACAAGCCAAGCACCATCGAATCGGCCTGCCTGGCGGCAAACCGCTGCTGGGATGCAACGCTGTGAGTTCTGCGAACAACTTAAAAAAGATGCTTTTGGTTTCTCGTCGATCTCTTGTCAGCTGAGGAAAGGTTAAATAAATCCCTCGGTTTCGTCACGGATGCCAAAAGAACGACTGGCAGACAAATGATCAACTGCCGCAAACACGTGGGACAAAACGGCGAAATCTGCTCTGGAACACTAAGTAATCGTGACACGACATTCTCATTCAAGAATGAAAACTTTGTAATTTCCCAAGCCAACAACGCGGTTTAAACAGAATTCGTGCATCATGCTGCCCATGGGCTCGCCTCCCAAGCCAGCAAGTCCGGACCTCGCAACTCGCTCGTAGATCTGCTTGGTAACGTGACAAACCAACATTTTAACGGTCAAAAAATTGGTTTTCACCAGCCATATGACTGCCTAAAATAAAGTAAGTTTAAAACTGCTTGCTGACAATTTCACAACCTCGCAAGCCCTTGGACCGGTTGCACTTCCGTCCAAAAACGGCGAATATCGATAGTTGTCACCTGATTCGGACTGTCAGATTGAGTGACCACTATGACTTAAAGAAAACACCGCCTGATTTGCTGACCTGAAGCTGCACGGTCTTCGCAGAAAACCACGCGGTTAAACACTGGAAATAACATGATCCGCGTCGTTTGTCCTGATTGTAATAGCGAGCTCCATGCTCCCGAAGAAACGGTGGGACGCTATGGTCTTTGCCCTAACGTTGCCTGCGGGCGACAACTCTATATCGCCCAAGCTCCTCCTCCGACAATCACGACGGCCAAACCGACCCATTGGTACCTGACAATCGGCATTGCCCTAGGAACACTCCTTTTCGGTTACCTCATCGCTCGACTACAAAACGCCGGAGAGGGCGGTTCCCAAGAAATTGCTTCCGTAGACGAAATTTCAGTCATTGACTGGCAAGAGGACTACATCGGAGATGATTTTATTCTCCGGATAACCCACGCAGAAATGGGATACATCCCCGGTTGGCGCAACACCGAAAAAACACAATCCAACCGTGTCTTGCTCGCGCTCCATTTTGAATTCATGAATACCAATCCGCGTCAAACACTTTCGGTCATGAATCCAGGAAGAAACTTTCAAAATCAATTGCGAGTCACCGAAGACGAGATTCAGTTGTTAAAACGTCCGATCTTGGATGACTTCCATAGTTACGGCGAAATCTCGGCATTTGCCAAAATTCCGGCCGGTCAAACGAACACGCACGTCGAACTGTTTCATCTACACTCGGAACAAGCTCAAGATCTCATCATTGAAATTGATTTATCTCGTTTCAAAGTTGGGAATCAACTCACTGCAGGAGTGATTGCATTCCGCCTGCCGGTGAATGCAATCAAAGTTCTAGAAGAGGATCCGATGGCAAACAACGGATAGGTCGCACGGCAGGACTCTTGATTTCCCTACGGATGTTTCTTCGGCAACCAGCCCGAATGATACCTTAACGCTTACGATGGCGCAAAATCCTGCTTCCTCAAAACGACCTGCACACCATCGAAAAACAAATATCCAAATTACGCTGCCCCACGAGGTATTCGTCGAGCGGAATTAGCCCGTACTACAGAATCGCGGACCAAGCCACTCGGACCGTGGGTAATTCACCAACTGCAACGTGCCATCCGCTTTTTATTGGTGATGTACGGCGATACTGACATTCCCCGAAACGGGCACTCTTCGACAAGCCCTTACCACTGTCGTCCTTCCCATAGATTTCACTAGCCAGTTATTATCATCGGGGTCAGACTCGACCCGTTTCAAATTTCTTTACTCGCAGTTGCCTAAACAAACAGTCACTTGTGATCTTTACTGGCAAATATAGCTGTAGCTTTACCGGGAGCTTGAAAAGGTTGTCGAAAATGGAGCCAATCCTCCCACGACTAAAAACACATCCAATTCGTGATTCACTCACCACACATCGACGACACGGCGTTGACACAACCATGATTACGGATTCAGCCACTCTTGCGGCAGGCGGCGAACCTTTCCATCGCGATCCACTAATGTCAAAGTGACGTTTCCGGTAGCGATTATTTCCGAGCCACGGCGAGCAAGGTAGGCATGTTCAATTCTAGCTCGTGTGGTTCGCACCACTTTTGTTTGAATCGTCAAAACATCATCGAATCTAGCCGGCTTGTGATACTGACAGCTCGCCTTTACAACGACGGCAAAAATGCCCTCGGATTCCATGCGGCGATAATCTTCACCCGCAGCCCGCAACAACTCGGTACGACCTATTTCAAAGAACACAAAGTATTTCGAATGGTGCACAAAGCCACCTGGATCGGCGTCCTC
>JAKVBY010000063.1:0-15770 GCA_022446825.1 Pirellulaceae bacterium | reverse complement strand
GAGAGACAATATCTCAAAACCACTCAAGATGCCGATTTTAAGAGCGATCTCCCGACATTCCAAGAGTGCAAATGGCCCACCGTCGCAATAACTGGAATTCTTCGGTAACCCTCATCTCCACTCCATGACTGAAGACTAATCTGCCGAGTCTCCGTAGAGAGGTAGATGCCGGTAGTGGACTTCGAGCGACAGCAAATTCATCGTCGTTACGAACAATCGACCCGCATGCAGAGCCCAACGATCTGGAAGCGGTCTACGCGGATCCCAGCTCCCCGCATCCTTACCCGTTTTGATTTGAGAACCAACCAGCAAGGGATGCAAACGATCATTCCACGCCCGCCAGTGCTCACCTCCCATATGGAACATGACCTGAGTCGCATAATACCAATAGTAAGTATCGCGTTGCGGTTGACGCGCCGTCCCTATCGCCGGCAGATGCTTGCTCAAATAATCAGCACCCTGAAGCATAGCTGGCTTGTCACGACGCCAACCAGTGTAGAGCCGCATCAACAGACCCACCGAGGTGATCGTCTTACTACTTTTGCGACCATGACTTTGTTTCTCGGTATTCGGGGCAAAGGGGTTGTAACGATAGAGGTAAGGATTCTCGTCAGATACTTGTGCGAGATCAAGCCAACTCTTAACTCCTTCATACACATCTGGGGCAATATCAAGACCAGCCAGTTCACCACTCTTTAGTGCCATCACCATCCAACCCGTCACCGACGTGTCGGTACTGCGAGCTTCTGGAGAAGTCCCATAGCGCCAACCGCCTTTCGTAGGATGTTGGGTATCGACAATAAAATTGATTGCCCGTTGAGCAGGACCGCGAAGCTCAGAATCCTGGGTCATTCCATAAGCTTCACAAAGCGCAATCGCGGCTAAGCTGTGGCTATATAACCAAACACTTTTATTCGACTCGTCATCAAGAGGCTCAAACAAATCACCATTCTCTTTTTGATTTTTCAGCAGGTAATCTAATCCTGCTGCAACGATGTCCGCATATTGGTGTTCTCGATGGTTGTATCCGGCACCTTGAAATGCCAACAACGCCAGCGAGGTCGCCGCAGTATCGGAGTGCAAAGGAACTTCCTCACCATGTCCCTGCAAGGCCCAGCGCCCGTCAGGTTCCTGACTTTTTAAGAGGTAGACCAAGCCCAATTCAATCGCCGCCTCTGTCTGTGGTGCTATTACCCCAGTTTCGTCACCCTTGTCCTCACCGAGCTTTCGCGCACCGCGTCGCCGAAACGATTCGGTCGCTATGACCGCCTCAGTACTGGAATTCGGTGGACTGCCAGCACCCTTTCGTACGTACCGATGAGGGCGGTTGTGAATTTCCATACTCACGGACTGAGCCCGTCGATTATTGACACCAACGTCGAACGCAACCTTGTCACCCAAGCCGCCAGCTCCGACTTCTGCTTCCACTTCCACTTCCAGGCCTTTGGCTGATTGTCGTGACATCGGACCAACGTCACCCATATCATCTGACAGTGCTTCCGCTTCCAAAGTCGCAGCGTCTTTGGACCGACCTTGTTGGGAAGCCTCCACCGAGGCGGCGACCAAGGTCCCCGCTGGCAATTTTGTTCGTTTTCTTCTGCCCACCCCAGAAGTTTGTCCAAGGTCATCGTTCATTTCTGGGCCATTCTCCCCTGCTGCAGAGGCGAGTTGGACTTCGCTTCCACTTGCAGTAGCAGTCTCGGATTCAACCTCTGGTGGTCCAGCACCGACACCGATCGACGAACTTCCCGTAGCATTCGTAACCGTTCCTGAAATATCGCGAGCTTCCGCACTCTCTGGCATTACTGCCGTTGCATCTGCAGGACCATTCGAAGAGATCGTTTCTGGCATTCCCATTTCGTCAGCTTCAATGTTGGCCATCAGTGCTGGCCCCACCGACCGACGGGCTGGCGAGTCTGACCCACCGCCAGCCACAGGGTTCCCAGAAACGGCATCTACGGCTTCCGCACGCTGCAATGCAACTGCCGTACTTTGCCCCGTACCGACTTCTTGCCTTGGTCGAACAATGCTCTCGACCAGACCGGTTGGCAATGCGGAGTCCGATCGCCGCGTCAGAGCTGCCTCTTCTTGACTTGGAATAACTGTAGAATCTTCATTGGTGACTACTTGAGCAGGTCTCGACACAGGCGTCGCTCTAGTATTTATTGCAGCTGCTGGTAAAGCACGTTCTAGGTTCCGGGTAATCTGACCACGTTGTTTTTGCTCCGCTGCCTCCGACTCAGGTTGTTGCCCCTGATCTGCACCGCCAGCACGCCGTATTGCCAATTCTGCCAAAGTCTCTGTCGAAGTGGCTTCGGTAAGATCACCTCGTTCAAGAGCCGCTGTCGGACCACCCGCCGTGGGACTCTCCCCCCCGACTTCCGTTCGAACAACCTGCAATTCCGCTGCCGACGTCGCCATCGTAGGAGGGCTACCTCCCGCATTGCCTGCGGGCGCAGCTGCTACTTCTGCCTGGAGTTCGACTGCTAATGTAACCGTCGGTGCCCCCCCCATAGCGCTCCTCGCAACCTGCTGTGATAAACTCGTTGTGTTAATTTCAGGCTGCCCACCGCCCGCAGCTCGGCCTCTTTCTCCTTCATCGACAATGCGGGTTGAGCCCAGATCCACTTGTACTTGGCCCACCGATGCTGTTACCTCTCCCGCCTCTGCACTTGCCTGACTCCGCGTGATTGCAGCAGTAGCATCCGTGCTGTCCTTCGTCGGTTGTTGAACACCAGCATACGCTGCATTGGCGATAGGCTGCGCTTGAAACATCGCACGGGGACGCTCAGCTTCCGCACGGACGCGAGCAATTTGAGCCGGTGCTGATGGAGTCAGTGCAGCCTCCGGAGGGTCTTTTTGCGTCGCTCGGGCACGGCGCAACGAACCAGAAGCGGTCATGGCAGGGCTTTGTTCAGCCGGACGTGCCCGATCCAAATTGCGTGACTCGCCTCGTCCTGCAACTCCAGCAACGGAGCGTGTAAAGGCCATTGGAACCGCTTGGGCAGTAGGAACAGGTGAAGCAACATTTCTCTGTGCCATTGCCGGACTCTCAGCGTTTGCTGGTGAAGTCGGTTTTTCGGCCGATCTGGAAGTTCTCTTCGGTGCGCCCTCTGAATTCACTTCGGGACTTAACGTCGGCAGCGAAGAGGTCGTGGAGCGGCGGGGTGTCGAGACACGTGCTAGGCGTGTCGCGGGACTTTGCGTGGCCGTTTCTAGAGCAGGTTGCGTACGTGTCACAATTGCCTGCGGCGATCGCTGACGGGAAATGCTTGACGAAGCAGCTCGTGGCTCTGGATTCGCAACGACACTCGGTGACGCGTTCGCAACCGCTTCCGAATCCACAGTCGCAACGTTGGGTAGATTGGCCCTCGCAGGACGACGTGGTGTCGAACTAGCGCGGGCACCGGAAACTTGCGGGACAGCCGTCGAATTCAATCGCTGTGGCAACGCCGTCTGGCTTCTCTCTACAGGCACCTCGGTCACCATCCGTTGTGTCGACTCTTCCGCTGCACTTGTCATTGTTTTCCGCTGAACGCTTGCGGTGCTGGCTTGCAACTCTTGTTGGCGGATATCGGGATCATTGGGCACCGTCCGAGGATTCACGGTCACCCCCACGGTCGGACGTGCTGTGTTACGTATCGTGCGTTCCGTTATCGCCTCAACCGTTTGCGCTACCGCTGGACGTGCTTCGGCTGGTGACTGTCGACGTACCATCTTAGAACGGATTTCAACTGGTGTTTCGGGCGGTATTTCGAGCAGTGTTTCAGAGGGTGGCACAGGCTCTTGGGTGACGACCGCACGCGTCGTCTGCTGTGGAGCCTCTGTTTTCTTTGCCTCGAGCGGCTCAGGGCGGGAGGACTTTCTCACCTGGGGAGATTCCACGTCGCGCGGCGTGCGAGAGACCTGCTGAGGCTCCGTTCTCTGCCGCCGCAGTTGCGAACTACTGGGGGTCTTGTTTCGAGGAGTTGGCTTCACGATACGGCGTGCAATCCGTGCGGATTCCGGGGCAGTCGCTACAGTAGGCTGCTGCTTCGTAGTGAGACTCCGCGCTGGCTGACTCGCTTGACGTCGAAGTGCACTATTACGTGCGCTCTGGGAATTTTGACGGGCGGGACGATTATTGGTCTGTGGCAATTCCGCCTGTGTATTTGGTTGGAACGAGTTCTGCGATTGCTGACGGCTCAGAAGTGAAGCATCGTCACTACGACGCGGTGTCGCTGCACTCGGCAATCGTCGCTGAACAATGTTCGGCTGTATCGTTTTTTCGATTTCCGGTACGGAGGGCAATTGCGTTGGTGTCGGCCTTTCTTCAGGTTGCTTTGCCTCTCGCTCCACCTCTTCGGGAACTTGCTCTGTCATTTCAACTTCGACTGGTTGGGTGAGTTTTTCTGGAGAGTTTCGCTCTTTTTGTTCGGGCAACTGCAGGTACTCAGGAGCAACGATACTGCGAGGCTCGATTCGTTCCACAGTACGGACGGACTCAAAAATCCGAGAAAAGACTTCGCGGTCAAGCATGACAACCAACATCATGTTCACGATCAGACCGAGTATTACAGCCAGTTGAGTGGCACGTCGAATCCGGCGGTTGTCCACAATTCGAACGACAGCAATCCCTGCAGCCGTTAACAGAGGAACGGTCAGAAGAGCGGTCCAAGCATTGGCATACCAGCGTGGATCGTCGAATCGCAGATAAGCCAGGATTACTCCACAGGTGCAGCCCGCAAACAACACAATCGACAACACCACAGGCCAAAAATAATCGTCGAACGTACGAAACGTTGTCGACTCGGTCCTGCGAATAATACGTCGATGTTTAGGCATAGCTAAGCTGGAAAATCAGAAATCAGCAAGGCAAATGTCTGCCTGCAGGTAGCTCACAACTCCTGCGGCATGACGCCCGTTGTGTAGGTGGCTCCGACTAAATTACAAACATTCATGATGGCGACGACGGCCTCATATTTCACATTCCGATCGGCACGAATATATACCTTTTGGTGAAGAGGATTATCCGCCACAACTTGCCGTAAAGAGTTTTCGATCTCGGCTACCGTTAACGGTTGATTGTCGATAAAAAATTGGCCGTTTTCATCGATATCAATAAATACCTGTTTCGGTTCTTCCGTCATTGGCATTGCTTCACTGGCAGTAGGCAAGGCGAGGTCCATTTCTCGTTCCTCTTGCGCGAATCGCGTTGCCACTAAAAAAAACACGAGCAACAAGAACACGACATCGATAAGTGGTGTAAGGCTGAGTGAGCCAAGGGCAGAAGGTTGTTTTAACTTGACTACCATTCTCTTATTTTCCAACTATCGCTTCTGTTTCCAACTAGTGGATCACATCTCGGTCGATTCGGAAGTCAATACAGCTTCTTCATGAGGCGGGGGCGGAGCCTCTGCTCTGTCGTCAGCCTGTGAACCGCTGCCAAATCGAACCCGCCCTTCATATCTTTCGACTTGCGGCATTAAACTAAAAAGCAACTCTTCAATCTGATAAAAGAGGCTTTGCACGCGTCCTTCGAAAAAGTGGGACAAAATCGCCGCAGGAATAGCGACCACTAAACCCGAAAACGTCGTTACCAAAGCCACATAGATACCGCGTGCCAATTCATCTGCTTTGTTTTGCCCAGGATCCAGTTGGGTTGTTTCATAAAACGCTTCGATCATCCCCCAGACAGTTCCAAGTAAGCCAAGTAGTGGCGCAACTGCCGCCGCTAAGGTCAGCCATTTAACATTGGCAAATACTTGCTGGGCTTCACGTTCTCTTGCTTCGGCCGCCGCACTTTCAACTTCGCTGTGAGGGCGCCCCACCTTAAGCAACATGGCACGAATCACATTAGCAGCTGCAGAGGGATACTGTTGGCAGATTTGATAGGCATTCCGAGGGTCGAATGCCCCGGCTGGCCCACCCAGTCTTCCAAGCTCCTCAACCAACTCCACCGGTAAAATTTTTTGCCGGCGAAGGCCGATAAACCTTTCGATTGCAATAATCACAACGAGCACGGAAAGCAACAAGATCGGGAGCATCAAGAACCCGCCTCGCAGCATAAGAGAAAGCAAATTAACCCCTTCGCGGCGACGCTTTTCGACGGCCGGTTCAACCGCGTCCTCTGCAATCACTGGGGCATCAGATTCATCGTCGGCAAACGCCCCGGCCGGGCCTGCCCCCTCCTGACCCAAGGCTGGTGGCAGAAAGGGAAATGACCATAAAAACCCCACTACCAACCATGCTATTGATCCGGTTACGAGGCACTGTAACCAACGTGATTCTCGAAATTTCATTTGCCCTTCTCCGTTAGCGCGGGACGCAATGGGTCTGAAGCAGGCCGTGGTCAGCTCAGGGATCGTCGAATTCCAATAAACCGACGATGAAGACAAGACGTCCTTATACATCTATAGCTCGTCTACGATCTCTAACTAGCTCCGTTCACGCTTCTACAATTGACTAAGACTTTTTAATCGCTTTTGCGCCTCATCAACCAATTCACTACCAGGATGCTTCTCAACGACAAAGCCATACCATTTCATAGCTGCATTGAGCAATTTTGCTTTTCTCTCTGACACCTTTTCTGATTTGATTTGAACTTCTGCACACCTCGCTGCCTCAAACCCGGACCGAGCCTGCCACGGCTTTACCTCTGCATCAGCATTTTCCCCACCAAATCCAAACATAACTCGCTGAAAACTTTTCACCGCATCGTTGTAGGCTTTGTTCGAGAAGTGAATCTGTCCGATCATAAAACGTGCACGGGCTCCAGTTTCCCCACGTGACGTCGTCGCAGCGACTTCATAATCTTCGAGTGCCTCGTTGACTTTGTCGAGTTTTTGGTGGGCATAACCGCGTTCATAAAATGCTTCTGCCGCATGCACTGATTCTGCATACTCGCCGAGAATCCGATTCAGTAAAATGCAACTCTCATCCCACTTCTCCAGCTGGGACGCAGATTGAGCCCCACGAAGCAGCGTGAGAACCTTGATTTGAGTAGAAACGTCTTTCGCTAATTGGATGGCCTCATCTGCCACCTGGAAAGCTGCATAAGCCTCTTCATACTGTGTTAACTTAAACAAACACTGCGCCTTCATAAAAGCTCCGTCGGCTGCCAGGTCTCCCGTCTCAAATTCGGCGAGTTGCTCCGTAAACGCGACCAGCGCCTCGTCAAACTTTTGCAGTCGAAACTGTGACCAGCCGTATTTGTAGACTGCCTTCTCCGCAGTTTCCCCCTGAGCGCGCTCCTTCGATGAACGATATGCCAGCGCCGCCTCTGTGAACTCTTTTGCTTTGTAGTGAAATTCCCCCACATGGAAAAAAGCTTCCGCAGCCAATGAGCTGTCACGATAGGAAGCAGCCAACGCAGCAAACTGATCGGCGGCTTTCCTTTCCTTTTCCTGTGCTTTATAAGCCCACCCAAGTTCGTAAAGTACTCGGTCGGCACTCGCATATTGTGCGTGATCACGTAAAAGTGTCGTAAAGGTGGTGACTGCGGCATCAAAATCCTTCAAACCGACTTCGGCCAAGCCGCGTTCATACAACGCATTTGACTTATCGCTCATTTTCAATTCGGTCTCAAGGTATGCTGTCACATCCTCCACAGCTCCGGAAAATTCGCCTAATTGGCGTTTACAGATAGCGCGAGCATATTTGGCTTCTGGGACGAGTGAATGGTCTGGAAAATCCGCGATGATTGTACTGAACACAGCTTTTGCCGGTTCAAACGCGTTTAACTTCAAGTGGGCCCAACCTTTGCCGAAGTGAGCATACGCAGCAAATGCCGAAGCCTCAAACGACCCAAGTACTTTGTCATACGCCAGGACTGCCGGTTCAAAATCATCAGCCGCATAATGGTATTCTCCCAAGCGATACCAAGCACGATCCAAAAGGCTACTTTTCGTATAGTTGTCAATTAAGCTCTGCACCGTGGCACGTGCGTCATCAAATGCATTACTCCGACGCTGCGCTCGCGACAAGAAAAGCAAGGCCTCATCGGCCTTTCGCCAAGTCGGATCTACTGCATGAGATGCGGTGAGGGTTTCTATAGCATCCGCATATTCTTCCAAATAGAAACGTGACGCCCCCAGGTAGAATTTAGCTTCAGCAATCGTCTCCGCATCCCTTAGCTTGTCAACATGCGGCAACAAAGACTCAATTGTTTCACGGTAGTTTTTTTGGAGATAGGAACAAAAGCCATTGCGAACTCGCCAACTATCGATTTCGTCATGCCCTGCGTAATTTTGGATCAGTTCATTCAAAAACACTTTTGCTTGAGTATAATTCTGCAGGCTTAAGTGGCACTCAGCTGCCAGATACTTGACGTCCGCATTCAATACATTTTCTTCGTATTGAGCCACGAACGTCTCGCAATAATTGATGCCAGCCTCATAGTTTTTGAGTTCCAAGGCGGTAAAAGCCGCGTTGTAGAGTGCTTGTGGTGCCAGCGCATGCTGGGGATGGTCGGCAACAATTTTTGCGTACAACGCTTCGGCTTCGGACCTGCGATCTTTGATTTCAAAGACCGCATCGGCCTGGTCAACTTGCAGGGCAACAAAATAACTGCTGGCTTTGGCATCCGGTAATATCTTATCCGCTAATTGAACTGCTTTTTCAGCTTCACCATGGCGCAAGTGGATGCGACAAATCCAATGCGCGGCTTCGGCCATGTCCACTCCTTCAGCATCCAATGTTTTTTTAAACCAGGTTAAAGATTGCTGAAAATCTTCCGCTTGAAAATAGTTCCGCGCAGCAGATATTCTTGCCTCCGCGGCATGGCTTGAAACCGGATAATCCCTAGCCACCTTGGCAAACAACGTTCCCGCTCGGTTGAAATCCTCCTGCTTCGCCACTGCGTACGCTTGGCGAAAAATAGCGTGATCCGCCAAAGCGAAGCCCTCCACTTGGGCAACCAACGCAAACGACTCTTCTGCATTTTTGTAAAAGTTCTGGGCTTCTTCCTGCTGCCCCGCCTCTGCAGCGACGATACCAGCCTGCAGCACGGTTTCTGCCTTTCTCATGGCAACTTCAGTGGCCAATTCCTGGTCAACGAACTCCTGCAAGAATAAGTCGAAGACGATTCCTGCCGCCGGATAATCTTGCAATTCTTGCTGGGTCACACCTAAAGCATAAATAGCATCGGCTCGCAACGAAGAATTTTCATGATTCTTAACTAAACGATCATAAGCTCGGATCGCTGCGATACGTTTACCTTGTGCATACAGGGCATCGCCCAGATAATACAAAGCTTGGTCCGAACGCTTTCCCTTTTCCTTAGGAAAGGCCTGCAGCATTTCATTGAAGGTACCCACAGCTGCTTGTAGATGATCGGGGTCCTGCGCACCACGTGTAAACTGACACCAACCAAGATTTAAAAAGGCGTCTTCGGTTAGTTCGAAAGGCGGATACTTTTTGATCGTCGCCTGAAATGCTGATTCTGCTTGCGTGTATTCCTTTAACTGCAGGTTGCAAATCGCCAAGTAGTACTGAGCCTTTGGGGCAAGCGGATCATCTTCAAACGCCGTTAGGAACTTTTCCCATTCTTCAATCGCGACATCATAAGCGCCGTTGTTATGAAAACTTACAGCATCGGCATAGCTATTGAGAGCTGCATCCGAGGATTTCTCGCTGAGCACGATGCGGTCTTGCGGAGATGCCTCCTGCGACGTCTCCTGTGAAACGGCCAGAGGCACTAAACAGGCGCAAAATACGACGGCCAGCATCATCCACGGCAACATTTTGGGATTATTGCCCAACTGATTCATAAGTTCTACCTCTTTCGAAAACTGAATCTATTTGGAAATGGCTCATGTTGGACCTACGTTGNATTCTGTTTTGANATATTCAACACAACTGAAACCCAACCTACCACAAATCGTAGGCATGCTTCGCCACACTGCCACGATGTTTCCTAACCAGAGCATAAAAGAGAAGCGGCAATTGATACTACCGTGNAACGCGTTTGCTACCATTATTCCTTGCTTCTTATTCTACGCACCCAACGCTCCCTGCCTGATTGGGCACCGCGTGTTCTTTCAGCAAAATGAAGCGAGGATCTCCCCAGCAAACGGTTTCCCTCACGCTCTCCTTAGTTTATCGCTGTCACTGAGCAGGGAAAAGCGACTCCGGCAGAAATGTCAGCGCAACTTATCTCCTCACAAGAAGGTTTTGCCCCAACAATTAGAATAGATCGCGGCGCTTTGGTCAGTGCTTCGTTAATAGAGCCTGTGCCGCGTTGATAGAGTTCATGCAGCCCTCTAGTAGAACCCATACAGAGTTGGTCAAGAAAAACCAACCGACAGGCAAAAGCCACCAGATTATGGACAAGCTGAAATTTTTGGTTCTTCGGTAGGTGAAACAAGGTTTCGTGACCTGTAAACTCCCCACAAATTCACTTCGTCTGCGGTACCCCTTAATTATTCCCTCAGTTTAAAATAGAGTTCGCTAGAAGGCGCAAATTGTTTAGTATGCAAGAAACGCCCCAACATCGCTGTGACCAGGATCGAGAACCCGTACTAGAAAAAATATTTTACGCTGCGCTCTGTCGGTACCCAAGAGACTCCCTTCCCTCCACGGCATGTCAGCTAAAACTTGATTGCCACCGCCAGATAGTGAAGAATCTGTTAGAATTGAGGCACCGGCGTGGCTCAGCAGCGGCCAGCTTTGAGTCTCGCTCCAAAAAGAAACAAGCGCCTTTTGATTTTCTGAAACCGTTAACAGAGGAGAGGATCGATGGACCGCCTACAGCTATGTCCAGAGGTTCGCCAAACAAGGCCCCGCACTTGCCGAACAGGTCTCACTCTAGTGGAAATGCTGGTTGCAACCACAGTTACGGTGATCCTCGTCGGGGCTTTGGTACAGATGTTTAGGGTGATCGGTGATAACATCAGCATGGGACGGGCCATTGTCGAATTGTCTACTGAACTGCGCGATGTCTCCAAAAGATTGCAACGTGACCTGGACGGCCTAACGGTGCCAGCGCGTCCCTTGCCTGAAACCTCGTCCAGCGTCGGATATCTAGAAATTTTCGAGGGTCCAGGTCGGGACATCGACCCTACTCCAGTTGCGGTCGCCGCAGGTGCGCCGCCCATCCTGACACAAAGCATGTTTGGTGATTACGACGATGTCCTGATGCTGACATCGAGCACTGCCAGCGAACCGTTTTTCGGTGAGCATGTTGCCTTGGTCAATGTAAATGACCGTTTTCAGCGCGTCATCCGTACGGTTGAATCCAAGAAGGCAGAGATTGCTTGGTGGACACGCGTCATCGACCCGCCTCCTTTCGGAAATTTAAACTATGTCGTCGACAATAATGATCGCCTGGCCCTCCATCGCCGAGAGTTATTGGTGCGCCCTGATTTAAATTTCTACCAACCCGAGTTGGACGAACATATCATTGCCTGGTTTGGGAACTTACCCGCAGAAGGCGGTTCTTCGAACACTCTCGAAATCGGTCGCGAGTTGCTTGACTTCCTGTCACACTGTGACATTTCCGTGCGCATCCGTGAAAAAGTTGCCGTGACGGGACCTAACCGAGTTGTTTATGCCGTCGCAAATTCGCTGGAGGATTTAACTCAACGGGAAAACCGCTTTGCACACTTCCCGGTACTTTTGTTCAATCCCACAGTAACGCCTCCCGCTTCTCCTTTTATATGGGCCTCTGCCTCGGGAAATTTGCAGGATTACCCTTTTGAATTAGCCCGCGAACCAAGCTTGCTTTCCCATGGAACAAATCATGCCAGCCAATTGCGTAGTTTGACGACGTTGGATCGCCTCGTGCAGGGGTTTGAGCTCGTCGCTGTGACTATGGCCACCGGTTCCGTCTGGCAATGGCAACAAACCGGAACACAAACCGGAGAGGACACGATGCTCGCCAACCTACTGGCCTTCGACCTGAGAGTTTTTGATCCCGGAGCGCCGTTAGTCGCTACCGGGAAAGGGGCGGACGGGCAATGGGGAATCGCCGGCAATGATGACGACGGCAACGGTATTTTGGACGACGTCACCGAGGCCAATGCGGGCGGTTCCGATGACAATGCCACGACGTTAGTCCCTGGCGACGCGCGCTACGTCAATGTCGTCTTGGGCCTGGGCCCCTTTACAACCACCTTACCGACCGACTTCGTGGGACGTGGTGCCTATGTCGACCTCAACTACATGCAAGAGGGTTCCGCGCTAAACCCGGCGAGACGCAGTTTTACGAATCCTACAAGACAGTCTTTTTTTTCGGGGGTGCCAGCCTTTCGTGACCTGCCACCGGCAACGGGTGGCACACCAAACGGTATTTTTGATGGCACTCCAGAATTTTTTCTAGGCGGGATTGCCCAAGCATTCTACGACACCGGATCGTTTCGTTACGAACAAAACAACTTTAACGAGGACTTGGTAATCAATGGCGTCGATGATGACGGTGATACACAAGTGGACGAAACCGACGAAGGAGCCGTACTTGGTCTGGTAACCACCCCGGCGATGCTCAGCATCTTCGACCAGGGGAGCAATGGCCTTGACGACGACGGTCTCCACGGAATCGATGATGTTGGAGAAAGAGAAACTTCTTCGCCATACCCCTTTCCACTGCGCGGTGCTCAGATCACCGTGCGGGCTGTGGAACCGAGCACACGTCAAGTACGGCAAATGACCGTAATCGCCAATTTGAAGCCCGAATAGATCACAGTAAACCAGCCACGCATTTAAGGGCAGGGCGATTTCTCGCTGACTGTAATTGTTTTGTGCAACCCCGCCTCTTCAAAATCCAGACAATCGCTCGATCGGACGGTTCCCCTGGAATCTTGTCACACCATTCGCTTGCACGGTCCGTGGCAAATCGAACCTTTGGCCACGACGGTACGTTTGCCTGACGGTTCTTCACACGAAACGAACGGCCAACTCCCACCTCCAGCTAAAATTATCCTCCCTAATGATTGGGGCAAGAGCTTAGGGCATTCCTTTCGAGGCCGTGTCAACTTCCTACGTTCTTTTGGATGCCCATCGGGACTAACCAACGAACGCATCTTACTGTGCGTCGAAAAAGTCGACGCCTGGGCCACCGTTCACCTGAACGGCGCACAGCTCGGCAAGGCTTCCCTCCTGACCGGACCGGCCAGCTTTGAAGTGACCAAATTACTTACCAGTCGTAATCAACTGCGAATTGAGGTCGAATTACCGGAAGTCAACGACGCAAGTGCTCCCCTCCCCCGCTCTGGACGTGACGACCAACCGGGGGGAATTCTTGGTGAGGTAAGGCTTGAACTTTTGAGCGTCTAGCAGAGTTATTGCGAGGGACACCGGAGTCGGCTGGATTCTTTTCCGACAGGTTCGCAGACCATCCATTGCAGGTTATCCTTTGGTAACATTTCTTGTACTTCCGCTCCCTTAGCCAGAGGGCCATTCAACATGAATTCTCGTGCCAGCGTTTGCAGGTTTCATTTTTCTCAGGCCACCGCGGGACTATTTTTTGCACTCGCCTTGGGGGCTGGAAGCGGCTGCAACAACAACTCGTCCACTCCCACCAACGCCACAGATCTCCAAGACTTAACTGCCAGCACCCTTGAGGCAGAAGACAAATTCATCTCGCCCACAGGGCTGTCCTATGAAGACTTAACGGACGGCTGGATTTCGCTCTTCGATGGGGAAACTCTATTCGGCTGGACACCCCAGTCCAAAGCAGATTGGCAGGTTGAAAACGGTGTTATTACGGTTTCTTCCGGAGAACCGGGGCTACTTACGACCAATACTGAATTTACTGATTTTTTACTGAGTGTCGATTTTCGTCGCCACGCCGATGCAAACAGTGGTGTATTCGTTCGTACTCCTGCCGCCGTCACAATCGAAGACGTCACGACCACCACCTATGAAGTCAATATCGCCTCGAACGACAATCCATTTCCGACGGGAAGTTTGGTCGGACGCCAAAAAGCACAAAGCTTCATCCAAAGCAACGACTGGCAGACGCTCCTGATTGGGGCGCGCCAGAACGAAATTCGCATCATGCTGAATGGCCAGACGATTCTGACTTACAAGGATCCGCAACCGGTCCGCCGTGGCCTCATTGGCCTGCAGTTCAACCAAGGACGCACGGACTTCCGTGAAATCAGGATTAAACCCGTCGGCGCAGATTCGATTTTCAATGGCGAAAATCTGGATGGTTGGAAGACCTATCCAGAAATGGCAACCGAGTTCACGGTCACCAAGCAGGGCGAATTGAACCTAAAAAACACTCGCGAAGGGCGTGGGCAGATTGAAACAACAAAATCGTTTGGTGATTTCATTCTGCAGGTGGAATGTATTTCTCATGGTTACGAATTGAACAGTGGGATTTTCTTTCGTTGCATGCCTGGCCAAGAAATGATGGGATACGAAAGTCAAATTCACAATGGATTTCAAGAAGGAGATCGGTCTCGGCCTAAAGATTGTGGCACTGGCGGTATTTTTCGTCGACAAAACGCTCGTCGCGTCATTCCCAACGACCACGAATGGTTCCACAAAACACTCATTGCCCATGGCAATCACATCGCCGTCTGGGTCAATGGATATCAAGTCACTGACTGGATCGATGAACGCGATCCCCACGAAAATCCGCGGAAAGGACTACGGCTGGAACCGGGATCGATCATGATTCAAGGACACGATACGACGACCAATCTCTCCTTTCGCAACCTCAGCCTCTTGGAATTAAGCAGCAGCAAATAAACGGCATTAATCCAACTGGCAACCACTAATCGGGACCGTGTCCGTAAATATGCTGGATCGGCGTCTGATGTCCCCAAGCGATGTCCTCTGGCGAAGCATTGAGAACTTCGGCAATTTTCTGGCGTTCCTGGGGACTCGGTGTCCAACGCCCCAAACAAATTGCACGGACTCGCAACAACTCCAAGCCGGTACGATCAGCCAGTTCAAGCATGGTGACGCCTTGTTGCTTGCAGAGATCGCTCACATTTGCAGACATCACTGAACTCACTCCTCGGAGAAAAGGGCAAACCGTTTATTAAAGAATTCTGTCTTCAGCCCAACAATGGCGCCGGCCAGTTTTAAATTCCTTGTAAGGGGCATTAATCGGCTGATGGATGAATTCCGGCTTAAAGTTCGTGCCGATCGCCCGTAATAATTCGGTTATATCTTCGCTTGGATATCCCAAACCACCAATTTCGAAGTATTCTCCGTTGACGTCGAAAACTTGAACTCGGTCCGGCCAGACACGGACTTTTCGTAGTTCCCGCAATTCATTACGTGTACGTTTCAGAAACTCAAGAATTGACTCGATTTCGCCCTCGTTGTAATGTTGGGCAGCGCGCGGTTGGACTTCTGTCATCAGACACTCGCAGCAAGCAACACGAAGGAATCAGATTGTATCATCAGCAACGGCAGTGCGTCTGTCACTGCAATTGCACAATCCCAACACTAATAGCTTCCCGAAGCAACTCGTTTGATACTTCAATTTTACTCTGATCATCGAGGGCCAGAACGACAGGGTCGGTGGAACGAATTGTTCCCGCAATAAACCCCTCACCGTCATCGTACTTGATCTTTGTACCGACGCTGTAGCCAGCTGGCAAACTCGAACCATTTCCACTAGGCTTCGCAGCAGGCGGAGCAGCTGCCTTCTTGGCCTCTGGCTTCTTCGCCGCTGCCTTCGAACCGCCCAAAACACCGGCTAACTCCTGCAACTGACGCCAGTTTTCAAGCCGCTCATCACGGGCCGTCAACAACAACTCGCTTGGATTCCCGTCGCGATCAAAGTGTTTTCCAAAACGGCCTTCACTGCGTGCGAAGTCGATAAAGTCTAC
>JAKVBY010000062.1 GCA_022446825.1 Pirellulaceae bacterium | reverse complement strand
TCAGCAAGGAAGGCGTCTATGTGTGCCCCTGGATACGTATTTTCCTCGCTACATTTGCCGACGATTTTCTGAGGACTTCTGTTCCTACTCCAAGGCTGTGGTGGGTTTACAGAAAACGGCCTATTTTTGTCGTACTCCGCGACCATCTGTTGGTGTGCTTCACCCCGGACTTCGCTGCTTTGCAACAAGAACAGCACTGGCTGGAGTGGGGTTTTCCAGTCGGTTTGTGTGACCACCGAGTCGCGCACGATGGAGGCGGGTTTGGCAGAGGTGGGGTCGGATTTAATGCTGCATCTATTGCAATCTTTTATGGGTCAAGCACCGGTAATACGGAAATGGCCGCTGAAGAAATACAGGAACACCTAGGGCCTCTTGTTAAGCACATGGCCGACGTCGTAAAGACAGAGCCGGAAGAGCTATTAGATTACGACATTCTACGTTTGGGTGTTTCAACATGGAATATTGGTGAAATACAGGACGATTGGGATACCTTTATCCTGCGCATGAAAGGTCTCGATCTCACCGGAAAAAAAGTCGCATTCTTTGCTATGGGAGACGCAGTCGGATACTCACATAACTTTCTTGATGCAATGGGGTGACTCTGGGAAGCTGTAAAGACGCTGGGTAGTCCTGAACTAGTTGGTGTTTGGCCAACTGATGGTTATGACTTTGAGGAATCGGAAGCAATGTTTGATGAGAATCATTTCATTGGTGTCGGGCTTGATGAAGATAATGAAGCAGAACTTCATGATGAACGGATTAAGAACTGGTTGGTAAAAGTTATCACGGAGTGCAATCTCCTACCAGCGTGACACCTAAAACTGCGTCTGTTATGAATCTGGTGTTTTGCACGACGGGATAGTAGAGCGTATTCGTTTACTCAGCAGATGTTTCAAACTTGACCTTTTCAGGACCGGCAAGTCTGACTAGATCGGGAAGGTCATAAACACGAAGTGCGCCATGCACGATAGAGTCGAGTTGCCCTTGTAACTCCTGACTGCCAACTATTTCTGTCCAGCTTTTAGGGGTATCCTTGATTGTGACTGTTGTGAAAAGGCCAGGATTCATAGCTGCAGCGTGTAAGGCAACGATGCCAGCCTGTCCGACACCAACAAGATGAACATCACGGCGTTCTCCGGCAGGCTTCTCATAATTTGCAACAAAGTGCCCTGCGGCTAAGGCATCTTCGGCACGTGGGCCAACAAGGGACTTTCCCATCAGATATGCAAGGTAGAATTGTTTCCAGTCGCCAAGCGTTTCGTCTCTGTCACCTCGGCCGGTTTCTCCCTGACCACGTAAGTCAATCGTTACGACTGCGTAGTTGTCTTTGATGAGTTCTTCAATTGGACCACCTGGTTCACTGTCGCCTGTTTTACCCGTGTCAGTCAGGTAAACATATGCACCGTCCTGAGGCTCCTTTGGATGAAACGTTAGCCCAGGCAGCGGGATACCCGAATCGGTGTGAAGAACCAGTTTGTCAATGTGGTACTCGTCGCGGGTGATTCGCGCGATCTCTTCCATCTTAGGTGAAGGAAGGTCGCTTGCATTGCGAATTCCGGCCAGTTTACCAATGGTCGTCCGCAACGCTTCGTCACTCAAAGTTGTGTTTGTTTCTTGTCGTTGTGCAGCCAGAGATTTAGCCAGTTCTGCATTCAGGTCGAAGACGGATCGTTCGTTTTTCAGGCTCAAAACCTGACCACTTTCAGTGCAGTTAAGCACAGTGAATTCCTGCAAGTCATCTTCAAAGTCGCGAATGGCTACGTTTGCATCCTTCTCAAGTAACCATCGCTGCATCCAGTGTCCGATGGTTGCCAGACTTTGCGGCTTAACACCATGGCTACCCTCCACTTCCACCATGTCAACTTGATGTGGATAGCCGAGTACTCCGTACACTCTTTTAGCCTGGCGATAGTTTTCCCAGGCGCCTTTGATGTCGAAGTAGTCGCCTGTGGTTGAAGTTATCAACGTGGGACGCGGAGCTCGCATGATTACATAATCTGGATGATCCATTCCGAATGCGATCTGGCCGAATATATTCTGCTCGGAGTCCTGAGGTCCACGCGTTTCAATCAGCTTGCGAAATGTAGTTAGATAGCATGCCGGTGCTGCGCACGTAACACGCGGATCCAATGCCATGATATAGCTAGTCAGTGTTCCGCCACCACTGCAGCCTGTGTATCCGATTTTGGATGTGTCGATGTCGTCGCGTGTGTGTACATAGTCGATGGCCCGCATTGCGTCCCAGATCCGGTAGGTCGCCGTATTTCTGCCGACTAAAATTGAGCTGGTGCCAATCAGGAAATGTTCAGTGGTTGTGCCATTGAATAATGGCTCGCCCTCAGGTGTGACGACCTGAGATCGTTCGCCCTGTCCGATCGGGTCAAACACGAACGACGCAATTCCGAGCGTTGCCATACGGATTCCGAAACGCTGGTTGTAATCGGCAAGTTTTGCCGTTCGGCTGTGTCCGCTTGAGACAACCACCACTGGAAACGGGCCATCACCGTGTGGGACGTACATGTTTCCCGTGACATGGTGGTTCGGCTGACTTTCGAAAATCACATTTTCGATCGTGTATTCTTTGAGCTCCGTGCGTTTTACGATGTGCGGATTTAAAGGGGTCTTTTTCGGGAAACCACCGAGCGCTTCAATAAACTGTGTACGCAGCAACCTTTGATAGGATTGAATCGCCTCCTTGTCGATCAATTCCGAGAGGCCTTCCTGGCGAGTGGCTAATAGTTCGTAAGCATCGGACTGTAGGTGTTGGTAGTAGTTGGCAGACGCTCGTTGTTCTTCACTAAGGACACTTAGCTCATCACCGGAAACCGCTGTTGAGAAGAATGAAAATAGTACTAATAGTCTTGTGAAGACGATTTTCATGATGAACCAGTCTGGATGAACCAGTCTGCCTGTTGGGGATTGCATCCCAAACGAGGCATGACCTGTTTAATGAATTGAATTAACTGCCGGATGAATGATATCGGAATTAGTGCTGATGCACATACCGTGTCACTTCTTTAACTGGCGCCTTTTCCGGAATCGAATCGGCTTGTGACCCGTGTGAACCGTGCCGGCGCGCTGGTGTCAGGCGGCGAAAAAAATCTACGGACAAGAGAATCTGCAGGCAAGAGAATCAGCGTCGTGGAAGCGAGCTGGGAGGTTCTTGAGGAGGACGGTGAGGATGGGAGTTGTTATGATGGACGCACGAGGATTTTTTTGATCGCGTGTGGAGAATACGGTTATGAGACGATTGACGGTTTGCCTGCTGCTGGCGGGTGTTGCGGGATGTGGGAACGAGCCGGTCCAAGAACTGACCCAAGAAACGGTGGCAAATCAGGCAGCTGCCGAGAATCAGCAGGTGAGTTTAAACCAGTCTGCTGTTCAGGATGAACCGAGTGAGCCGAGTGGACAAGAGTCCGTGCCACCAGCCCCACCGGAAATCCCCATCTACAAGGCTGCCGAGGCTGGGGATTTGGAGGCGGTTAAGCAGCATATCGCGGCGGGTACCGACCTTGATCAGCGCACGCCGGACGAGCAAAAGAACACTCCCTTGATGATGGCGGCTCTCTTTGGACGGATAGAGATTGCGACGGCATTGATGGAAGCGGAAGCGGAACTGGACCTGCAAAATGGCGAGGGCACAACCGCCCTGATGAATGCGGCGTTTATGTGTCATGGGGAGATTGTCCAGACCCTGTTGAAAAACGGCGCTGACAAGAATCTCGGTAAGCATGATGGGTCCACCCCTTTGCAGTCTGTGGAAGCTCCCTTTGAGCAAGTCAAATTTATCTATGACCTACTCAATGAACTTGTTTTCCAGCCGGCCAACATGCCCCTGGACTATGCACGCATTAAAAAAACGCGGACCAGCATCGCTGAAATGCTGGGTGGTGACGGCCAGGTCGATCTCTTCACGGCCACGATCACGGGGGATTTGGAGGCGGTTAAGCAGCATATCGCGGCAGATACCGACCTCAATCAGCGTACGCCGGACGAGCAAAAGAACACTCCCTTGATGATGGCGGCTCTCTTTGGACGGATAGAGATTGCGACGGCATTGATGGAAGCGGAAGCGGAACTGGACCTGCAAAATGGCGAGGGCACAACCGCCCTGATGAATGCGGCGTTTATGTGTCATGGGGAGATTGTCCAGACCCTGTTGAAAAACGGCGCTGACAAGAATCTCGGTAAGCATGATGGGTCCACCCCTTTGCAGTCTGTGGAAGCTCCCTTTGAGCAAGTCAAATTTATCTATGACCTACTCAATGAATTTATTTTCAAGCCTGCCAACATGCCCCTGGACTATGCACGCATTAAAAAAACGCGGACCAGCATCGCGGTAATATTGCGTGATTAGGATGCTGACCAGAGCCGTGCCATCCCACTGAGGACCGAGTCCTGACGATGAAGTGTGGAGTCCCCGTACCAAGCTCGGGCAGCTGCGAGTAACTTGCTGTCCAGGATATTTGCGAGCGTTGTTTTTTCGTCTACATGCAAATCGGGGTAACGGTCCTGTGCTGCGTCGCAAACAACCGGAGCTGCTGGAGAGGCTGTACCCATACGGCGAAGACGTGCCACATTTTTTAGTGGACGCCTAACCTAGTTCCGGAATCGCCTGGCCATGTTCCAGGATCTGGCGGGGGCGGTCCTGGATATCATTCACCCATCCTCGATGATCAATGCCCAGCGCCGTGTATAGGGTGGCCGTCACATCCCCTGGAGTATAGGGTCGTGTGACTGGACTGGCCGCCTGGGAATCGGTCTTGCCAATCACCTGGCCCGTTTTAACACCGCCCCCGGTAAAGAACAGCGAACCGGCCGCGCCCCAGTGATCCCGGCCCCCGCGGGCGTTGATCTTGGGCGTCCGGCCAAACTCGGTGACAAACACCACCAGTGTTGAATCGAGCAGTCCACGTTCATCTAGGTCGTCTACCAGTGCGGCAAATGCCTTGTCCATGCCCGCCAGGTGGTAACCCCGCTTGACCATCTGCTGGATCGGGGGGTGGTTCTGGGAGACAGCATTGTGATTATCCCAGATGTTGCCGTAGTCGGAGTCATAACCATAGTCCACCATCACGAAACGGGCTCCCGCCTCTACTAGGCGGCGGGCCATCAGGCAACGGCCCCCGAGCTTCGTCCGCCCGTAGGTCTCACGTACCTGCGGTTTTTCATCTACCAGGTCAAAAGCGGTCCGGATGCGTGGTGTCATCAGCATCCGCAGCGCCCCCCTGTACTTACCTTCCAGGCCGACAAGCTGCTGGTCCTTGTCGAGCGACCGGAGAGCCTGGTCAAACTGGTCCCGCAGTCGAGCACGCCGCCCAAGCCGCTCGAGCGGCATCTGTTGTCCCAGCGCCAGCGAGCGGGGAGTGAGGTCATCCTCGAGCAGGGCAGGAGGATCATCTAGCTTTTCCGAGGCCGAGAAGTCCGGCTCCAGCGGTAAGCCACCTAGGCAGTAGGGGCGATGCTCCGAACCGAGCCAGCCGGAGACGAAAAGGTTGTGCGGGGGAGGGCCGGGGCGCGTGATGCCCGGAATCGCAATGTAGCCGGGAAGCCCGTTACTGGGGCCCTGCAGGTGCGAGATAATCGAGCCGATATTCGGTTCACTGAACAACTGCGCTGCTGTCACCTTTCGACCCGAGAGCGTGTAGACCTGGCTTAACAGGTGATCATTGCTGTCATGGGAATAGCTTCGCAGGATCGACAGCTTGTGGGCAATCCGCGAGAGCGCCGGCAACGTTTCCGAAAAATGGACGCCGGGCAGCGAGGTAGGAATATCGCTCAGCGTGCCGCGCACCTCGACCGGCGCCTCCGGCTTGGGATCAAAGGAATCGATATGTGTCACACCACCGGCCATCCAGAGCATGATCACGCTTTTCGCCCGTCCCCCGGTTGGCCGCCTGGCTGCCGCCAGGGAGGCGGGCAGGGTAGAGGCACCCACTGTCAGGCCACCGACCTTGAGCAGGTCACGGCGACTGAGAAGGCCTTCCAGGCCGGCAGGGGAAAAGCCAATCGAGTGCATGGCAGGGTTCACATCAGAGGTTCGGGGAAGTGAATGTTGCTAAGGAATTATCGTCAAACCGGGAGGGGACGACAAGTGAAACGGCTGGACAATAGAAAAATAGTGGAAGTGCATGGGAATCGAGCGAGTGCCGAAAACGCGGTAAAAGCGGCAGTCGCCGTCCTGGATGGTACAAAATCAGGCGCACTCTCTGGCAATAACGCGCGGTCGAGGCTCTCCTGCTGGAGGCCTAGACGCTGCCCGAGCGCGTGAAGGCCGCCGGGTCGGAGATGGTCAGGGGTTAGCGGATGATCTGGTAGTCCGGTAATGCCTTTTGGAGTTCGGTGACGCCCGCGTCAGTGATCTTGGTTTTGATGACTGCATTGACAAGTGACGTGTCGTGCAGCTTGTTGGATCATTGCGATTTCGGGCCAGCCAGGAACTGCTCGCGATCGTAAAGACTGAGGAAGATCTTGCTCACCTTGTCTTCGTGCTGACTGTAGTAGGTGCAGAGGATGCCTTCCTTGGTCTCCAACAGGCAGGCGTAGGAACTGTCACCCATACTGTCCATGATGGCCCAAGGGACAAACTCGCGATTGGGTGTCATATGGTAGATCAGCGAATACGCGCGGCGCGATCCATAAAGCTTGGGGTTGTTTAGAACACGCTCGTCTTTGCCTTGATACGCGGCTCGAGATGTCATAAAAGTCTTGCCGCCGAAGTCATAGAAGTGTTGGCCTTCGGCAATCATCGGTTGCGAGGTGATTTCCCAAGCGGTGTAGGGTGGCTTGCCCACAGCGACACTGAACGTCGAACCGTACTTGCGGCGGATAACAATGGTCATCGTGCCATCGTTGTCAAAACGCAAAATCGATTCGCTTGAGTTGTTGTACGGCACAACCTGGTCAACGAACTTCCAATCGATGCCGTCTTTGGAAGTGATCAAATGGATCTGGCGTTCTTTGCTTGCGCCGTAGCCCGGTATGGCATGAGCCGCACACCAGAACGCGTCGGTCTTCTTATCGTATTTCACTCCCCAGAGCCAAAATGGGCCCTTGTAAACTGGCGTGGGGTCACTCCACTTGATGCCATCCTGCGAAGTTCGCACATGCGTCTGTTTTCGGTCGAGAAACGTATAGCGATAGATCGTGTCACCCTTGACGGCAAATTCGAACTCGACATCGACACGGGGGAGAGCAGGAAGCCTTTCCCACGTCTTACCGTCGTCGCGGCTCATCATCGCACGGCATTCGCCGGTCGCCTCAAAACGCTTGTTGCGATGTCCGTCGAGGTGCGAGTAGGCGACAAAAATCTTATCGTTGAGTCGGAACAGTCTTGGGTTGCGACCCAGTTCACTGATACACCGAGTCCATACTGGCCGAACGAGTCCCGGTACGCCGTCCGATGTGATGACTTCGAGCGACCGTTGGCCTGGTCGAAACTGGTTGATTTTCGGAAAACCGGCAAAGCGATCTTCCGCAGTCACTGGAGGTGAAATCGTCAGTTGAATAAAAGTCAAAATATTGCAAAGCACGACGTATCGGGACATGACTTTTCCTACTTCTACAGTTGTTGTCCGAAGGTGTGTTGTGACAATGGATTTAATACGAAGCGCCGCTCAGGAATTGTCATTGTAAACCGGACTCACCATTCATCCCAGTGTCAGAGTGTCGCCGCTGTGATTCTTGATCCATCCTAAATCTAACCCTGGTTAAATCAACTTGGAGACGGGCTCTCCAAATGGCGCCTGCGGTCGCCCGTTGTAGTTGGTAATGGCTGTTTCTTGGTCGATGTCCGGATGTTGGAGACCGTTGCCCACAGAGCATTCGGGGTGAGCGGTCGATTCTTTGGATGCCCGCCCGCCTGGTCCATCTTGGTGGCGAATTCTGAAAAGCGTTATTTAACGTTCGGGACCACTGTTTGAAAGGTAAACAGATCGGCGCGGGTCAGAAAGTATTCCAGTCGCAATTCGCGTCCTGGGAGCGCATCGATCTGCTGACCAGAGTCGCACCCACTGAGGACCGAGTTCTGACGATTAAGCGTGAAGTGCTCGTAGCCAGCTCGCGCGGCTGCGAGTAACTCGGTGCCCAGGATATTTGCGAGCGTTGTTTTTTCGTCTACCGGCAAACCGGGGGAGTGATCGTCTGCTGTGCGGGAAACAATCGGAGCCTCCGTAAAGGCTGTACCGACTCGGCAAAGACGTGCGACATTTTTTAGTGGACGCCTAACCCAGTTCCGGGATGGGAGCGTCTTTCTCCAGGAGCGCTTGCGGTCGACCGGCGAAGTCCTCGAGCGTTTCTGACGGGTCGACTCCCAGGTGCCGGTACAACGTGGCATGAACGTTCTGGTAATGAATCGGACGTTCTTTGGGTTCTTCGGCGCGGCTGGTTGTCGAGCCAATCACCTGACCGGTCTGGAATCCTCCTCCCGTCATCAGGGCCATCGACACGGCGGGCCAGTGGTCGCGGCCGGCATTGTGATTGATGCGTGGTGAACGGCCAAAATCGCCCCACACTACCACTGCGATCTCGCGATCGAGTCCTTCCGCGTACAGATCATCGATCAGCGCACTGATTCCTTGGTCCAGCCGGGGCAGTCTCATGCGATGACCCGGTGCGATATTCTCGTGATAGTCCCAGCCGTGATACGGACAGTTCACGACGCGCACGCCAGCGGCCGCGAGCCGTAACGATTTCAGGAACACGAGACCATGTTGACCGTACCGTTGTTTGGTTGCTTCGCTCACTTGGGAAAGATCAAGAGCGTCTGCCACTTTTCCAGACAACACCACATCAAGCGCCCGCTGCGCGTAGGGATCAAGCTCGTCGATCTTTCGGCTGTTGTCGAGTGACCGTCGCAAACCGTCGAGCGACGCCAGGAGTTGTGTCCGTGTTCGGAGTCGTTTCGCGGAGAGCTTCAGAGGCCGGATACGTAGATCGTTGGGCTCTACATCTCCGGTGTCGGGTCGATAGGGAGCATAAGACGGTCCCAGATATCCCGGTGTGCCACCGTCGAACTGGCGGGTTGGAATTCCCAACGACACAAACGGTGGCGTACCGTCAGCCAGGGGACCAAGCAACCGATCGACAACGCTTCCTATTGCCGGGCGGTCTGTACGTTGTGGAAAGACCTCTACAAAGCCGGTCATCGTCTGTTGATCGGAATGATCATCCTTGGCGCCGACAAGCGCTCGCAAGATTGCCAGTCGGTGGGCCCGCTTTGCCAGCCGTGGCAACAGATCCGAGATTTCGATGCCAGGCACACTTGTCTGAATCGGCCGCGCTTCCCCACGACATTCACGCGGTGCATCCGGCTTCAGATCGAAAGTCTCCTGATGCGCCGGACCGCCACCTAAATGAATGTTGATGACGGACCGTGTGGTCGATCGACCGAGGTTCGCCTCGGCGCGCAGCAACGAACCCAGAGTCAGGCCACCCCAGCCGGCGATCCCGATCTGCAGCGCCTGACGGCGGGTGATCCCGTCGCAGAAGCGTACGCTGTGGGAAGTATCTATGGTCAGCATGCGACACATGATAGGTACCAGCGAAATGGCGGGCAAGCCAATTCCGTCGGCCAAGCCTCGATTCCTGTCAGGTACAGTCCGGACATCACAACGAGAGACGCAAATAGCATCCAGGTCTGATTCTTGGGTGGGGCAAGGCAGCTTATTGTTTCGTTAGAGCGATAGGTAGGAAAGTACAAGTTAAAGCAAAGATGCGCGCCCTGGTGCGCTTGCTGGCGGAGGTTCCCATCGGCTCGCCCCTGACACGGTCAACGACTTGGCACACTTTCATGCGCCGTTTATTGTTCCGCCGGTTTGAAAAACGCTGGCCTGGACCACGCTTGGCAACTTAATTTTTCGTGGTGTGCGCTGCAGGATCAACACCTGGAAAAATCTCAGACGGTGATTGTTGCTATAGATTGTCTCTATCCGCATGCAGACGAATGGACAGCCGCCAAAGCATGCAGTGCAACTTACGTTGGCGGTCCTTTAGAAATCTTTCCGGAACCATTGGCAGAAACTTCCAACTCGGGTGACCCGGAATAGGTCACGTTGCCCGACCCCAGCAATTCGACCAGCAGGGAGAGGGTCGCGTGCACGTGGACGTCACCCGAACCACTGACGGTGACCTTCGCCGTTGTGCTTGCCAGTCCCGTGGCCTCCACAGTACCACTCCCATCGCTCTGGATGTTCTGGTTTGTCGCCTGGCCAGCAAGGCTGACATCTCCTGAGCCTGCCACATGGACGGTTATGCTGTCGGCATTGAGTTGTAGAAATGAGACCTTACCGGACCCGTTGTTGGTCAGTTCCAGTTGCGGCGTCTCCAAGTGGTCACAATGGATCTCGGTACTGGCATGGGAAGTAATCTTCGAGAGGTCGGTGACGGCGAGACGAAAAATAATGGGCAAAGTAGGGGTAATGACGGTTGCCGAGTTATTTTCCAGGTCTGGCACCACAGGCCGATCATCCAGAAAGACCTGGTTGTTGTTGACATGAATATTACCGCTGGAAGGCGCCACGTAGGTTTTTCCATTGGTGGTAATGACCGTGTTTTGGTCAGTTTGTTCAATAGAAATGCTGTGCGAGCCGTTGTTGTCACCGGCGAGTCGCCCGGAGATTTTCCATTGTAGGCAAAGTGTGTCGTCCTCGATGATCGCCTCCAAATGAGGCAGTACATTTTCATCGGCTTCGATAGAGATCGAGTCGGTATCTCCTTGGACGATTTCTAAACGACCGCCGACAGAGATGTCGATCGCCGTGAAGGGATCCAGCGGGTGGGTTTCTTGGGCGGACTTTTCGGATCCGCTGATTTGCTGCACGTGGATCACCGACCCGTTTTCCGTCTGTTGGCAGCCCATGGCGGTGAGGAGTGTGAGTAGGCTGGTAAGTGTAGGGAGCAGGTGCCGCATTTCGGTTTGTCCTCTGAGTATCGATCGGTTTGGAAGTTTCCGGGTGCTAGAGGTCGTTTAGAAGTTTTGTCGGGGAAGGCACTCGACGAAAAACAACAGGACAAAAAAACAACAGGCCTTATCCCAGAGACGCACCGCATCCTGTGCTGAGATAAATACTTCTGCGCCGTGAAGCACCGCACGAAACGGAGGTCCGACGCGATGTCAAATCGTTTCCAAGCAGTATATCGTCCGCCATTGATATGACTAACTCAAGGTGACTTGTTTCCACATCATGGCGACGTTGTTTCAGCTCCTTTGTGTGGCATCACTTCAGCCACGCAACTACCCACCATGGAAGCATGCTCAGTAGCCGACCGATTGCGCCAATGAGAAACATGCTGTATAGGCCTATCCGCTAACTTTACGATCAAGTGGCCGTGTTGTGCGGTTTGTCCTGTCCGAATGATTATTAACCATCCACGCGTAGACCATGGCGTACAAACCTCATAACACCGTAGCAATCCCATCACGGACTGAGCGCTCGTGCGCGTAGGTTCCAACCGCGAAGATTGCCACGAGGGATAGGCAACCGATGGGTTCGTCAGTCGCAGACTTGCCGTCCCAGGTGTTTGAAATTGCCCTTAGCAAAATCATCCTTGGCCGCCTTCGAAGGCGGCGCGCGCGACAGAGCAGTCGGTCGGCTGATCAATCCGAGCCCGGGGCCACCGCTCGGAAGGTAAACAGATCGGCGCGGGTCAGGAAGAATTCCAATCGCAATTCGCGTCCTTGGAGCGCATCGATCTGCTGATCCTGCCAGGTTACTTCGTGGGAAATGCTGTCGCCGGTGAATGGGATGCTGTCGCTGTAGCCGAAACCGGGAATCACTTGGCGCGCGGCGTCAACAATGCGGACTTTCAACTCTCCCGGTTTGACGTCTGGTAGTGTTGTGTCGCAGTTGACATGGAGACTACCGCCGGGCCAGATGATTCGGCGCGTGCAGACGACACCGCCGTGCTGCGGTCCTCGCAGCGAAACAAAGCCTTCTTTGCGAATCGTCGCCAGTCCGATGCCAGGGGTTCGTTCCAGATTGTGTGGCCTGTCCGATCCTCCATAGTAGATCCGCCACTGGTCGCCTACTTCAATCCAATCCGGGGACGCGAAGATCATGCCGGCGTCCCATGCACCTTCCGGCCCGCGACCAATTAAGGTGGGCCGACCGGGAAGTCGCTCAAAGAGACGACCATTGCGGCTGATGGCGAGATGCGTTTCGATCAGGCCTGCCTTCAGCCGATAGGGCCACAGGCATCCCCAGTAGATTCCGGCATGGTAGCGGGTGGGCATGCCATAAAAGAAATTCGTGCCGTCAACGTTTTCTGTGCGAGCTGCTGCGTCCTCTGCGTCGGGGATGAAGATGTTCTGTGTTTGTAGGGGCCATGGGTCCCACAGTTTGGTGTTTTCCAGTCGTGCGACGCGACGGGTCGCGCCACGCGTCAGGTTATCGGAGTCGCTGTATCGGTCGGTAGCTCGAGTAAACCAGACGAACTTCTTTTGAGCCGGGTCCCAGACGATGGAAGCGTGTGTGTCGGGATGGAAATTCCTTCCGATTTGCGTGACGCTTTTTTCATCCCAGTGAATGCAGTCATTCGACCCGATAAGATGGACGCCTGTGGGACCCACGTAGTACATAACAAACTTGTACCCGCGACGGTGCTCTGGCGGGATATTGAGCAGGTACTGCGAATAGGCGCCGGTGCTCACTGGACCGTCACGGTCTGACGGTACCTGCCAGCAGATGTTGTTCTGGCGGGTGTTCTTCCACTGATAGAATCCCAGGTCTGGCGTGTCCCACTCGATTCCGTCCTGCGACTCGGCGTATGCGACCGCGTAGGTGTATTTGAGCGGATCTTTGCTGTAGTACCAGAAATCCTGATAAACCATCCGATACAGTTTTGCCTCCTCGTCCCACACCACGTTGACGTAACCACCGCGGCCGGGAAGGAGCGGATTTCCCCGATGTTTGACCGGTTGATGGACCGTCCGGACGAGAAACTCCTCGCGTTTTTTCAAAGCCCAGCGGTTGTCGACGAGATAGTCATCAACGAAGAACTGTGGAGCATGACCGATCTGGAGAGGTTCTATGGGAAGATCCGTGTCCGCGTTGACGGAAAGGCTACCGATGGCAAACAGGCCACTGAGAAAGAGTGCGCTCGTGACAGTAAATCTAGTGACAGAAAATCTTGGACGCATGGTTATTCCTTGATCAGCAGGAGTCGTTGCTTGCTTTTCAGTATCCTACTCCTTTGGGGCTACAGAGGGGGGATCGGCAGCCGATTTTTTGGTTGAGTTCAATAAATTATTTCGTTCAGGCTGTGGCCTCGGCTACGTCTGCTACGCTCGCTGGCGCGCTTACCGCGGTGCGCAGCGAGCGGCTGAGGATCTCTTGGCAAGCAGCGGCGACGATCTGTGGACCAAGCAGTTTGTGTGGCGGAGGAAGGGGACCAGATTCTACTCGGAGGATGGGTCACTCTTCGCTGCCCGACCCTGTCAGCATGACGCGGTCGAAGACCGCGCTGCTGCAACCCGCGTTCGTCCCGAAGAACGTTCGTCCCGAAGAACAGGTGGCTGTTGGTGTTGCTGAGGCCGCAGTTAACTGGGGCGATGCGGTGCTCCTGCCAACTTCCCCTGTCCACTGTAGCGGCAAGCATCGGAGTTCGAGTGGCAAATGTATCGATGCACACCGCTAGTGGTTGTGGGCGCTGGGGTTGCTATTCCACAAAACGAAGCGAGTAGATGTCTGCGTCGTGCAGGACAAACCTCAAGCGGATCGGTTGGCCCGCAAGTTGACCAAGTTTCGAATTGTCTTTCCAGCGGACACGACCCTTAAAACGATCACCGATCATCTCGACGCAATCGGCCAGTGCGAAACCCGGTATGGCTTGACCCGCTGGCGATTGCACTTCGACACGTACGGATCCCCCGGCAGATGTGGCGAAATTGATGTTGAGATGCTTGCCGGCGAACGTCAGCGGTTTCGTAATCAAGGTACCGCCATCATATGGCCCGTAGACGGAAACGAAGCCGTCGGGTCGGATTGCATAGCGCCGCATGTGTGCTGTGGAATACCCGGAGTTGTGCTTGACGAAGAATGTCAGTTCGTCCGGCGAGATTTGCACAATACCCCGCGCAGCATAATTGGCACGTGAAGTCCAATTCCGCAGATCGGGCCCCGGACGAATGAAAGCCTCCAGAAAAGTCCGTTTGAAGTTACTACCACCGCGCGCGGATGTGAGCAGGATATCGGTACAGTCGCTGGCAAAATTCCATGTCTTCTTGGACGTGCCAATCTGTGCGGCCTCTTCCGGCGTCACCGCACGACGCCCCGGAAAGAAACGTGTTGGTAAGCCGAGATAAATATGCGGTGCGCGAGTATAAGGCGTGAGTTGATTCGTATACAGATGCTGTCGAGGTTTGTCGTCAAGCTCCAGGTCGACAGGCTTGCTCCAATGCACAAAGTCATCCGACGTCGAGCGAGCAATCCAACGGATGCGATCTCGAAACACACGGAAGTAGCACACATACAGCCGTTCGCTTTCAGACCAGAACGCATTGTTCTGTGAATCGAAAGCTCCCTCGGTCATCACCGGCCCGGTACCGATCTGTTGCCAGTGAATGCCATCGGGCGATTGGAATGCATAAAGACCATGTTCGAATGGCGACTCGAGTTGCGGGTCGAGTGATCGGCCGCGACCCAGTGCCTTGTACTTCGCTGCTGGCGGGCAGTCTGGGTTTTGATCGATGAATGGAGCGAAATTGTGACAGGCACCGTGATTGGCGAGTACCACGTTGTTGGCTTTCGTACCATGGACCTCGAACAAGCCGAGTTCCGGTCGGGTCCAGTGAACCCCGTCCCGACTCTCTGCCACACAGGTGACCTCGGCACCCAATGCGGCACTGGCAATCGGCAAACCGCGGTAGTAAATCCTCAGCTTGCCCGCGTCGTGCAAGACCGTTTCATAACCGGAATAGATACCTTCCCAGGGCTTGTCAAACTTCAGCACGGTTTCCTGGGGCTGGGGCGCGTGCAACGCGAGGCGCGCGTTGTCGAGCTTGTCGATCAATAACTTGTCCACAAACAATTCACGGCGATCGCCAATGTGGATGGGATTGGCCGCTGAAACAAGCGATGTGATGAAGACCAGGGACAGCCCGACACAGCTGGGAAAAGAAGGCTTGAGCATTGTTTGCTTTCGGAGTTTGAAGTCGAGTTAACCAAGGTTTATGGTAATGGTTGATTTGCCTTCATCCAAGTCGAACTGTCATGCGGAATCGCTTGCTGCTGGAACTCTTCAAGTCACCGCACACTCTTTAAGTCACCGAACAATGGCCGCCAGATCGCCAGGTTGCCGGGCGGGCGCTGGTTGCTACTGAAGCATTCCGAGATTATGGGGCCGGCTGAGTTGCGTTTGATGCTCAGCCGCACTCGCCCTGGTACGACTGGATGCGGTGCGTGTACGCCGAGAGGAACGATGGCATCGACTGGCAGCGAGTGCAGACGGGCAGCGTCGAATGGAACGGTTTACGTGAAAACCACATGTTGCCAGATCTCAGGCATTTGACAATTATCTGCAGCCGACTCTAAGCTGAAACAGACTGGTAGTTGTCGAGGATCGATATTGACTCCGGTCAAAGACATTGGGCGGAATATCTGATCGATCCGCTGCAGTGTGCCACCGAAACCGCAGCCGATTTTGGTCCACTTGACCAGCCGGCGGGTGGACGGCCTGAGTTAGAACGATTTTTGCAGCAGCAGCGTGAGCGTCTGAGGTCTCAGTTTATGGCTGGCAGGAGGAGGTGGCTTGATGCCTGTCAGTGATTTCGACAATACCGATCAAAACAGGATTCAGGCAGGCGAAGAACGTCTATACTAAGGAGGTGGACAGCGGGTCCAGCTTACGCCGGTTTAGGAAGTCCCTGAGATGACAGCGAAGAAACTATTGGAACAAGTCCGGTCAATCGTGAAGCACCAACTGTCTATTGTCGCACTGGCATGCGTTCTTTGGCCGATTTCAACCTGGCAGGTTTACGCGCAGGAAGTCCCTGAGGCCCAACTGGAAGACGGTTTTCGCACATCTGTCGCGCCTTTTCTCAATGTGTACTGCTGTGGCTGTCATGGTGCCGAAGAGCCAGAAGCCAAACTGGATCTCGCTCAGTACTCGTCGCTTGCAGAAGTCCGTCGCGACCACGGGCACTGGGAAATTGTGCTCGAACGTCTCGAGTTAGACGACATGCCCCCCCGGGATGTAAAGCCCCGACCGGATGAAACCGAACGAAAGGCTGTGATTGAATGGATCCAAGCGTTTCGCGAGTCTGAGGCGCACCGAAATGCGGGCGATCCGGGTCCCGTATTTGCTCGGCGGCTGAGCAACGCCGAGTACAACTACACGATTCGTGATCTCACTGGCATCGACATTCAACCGACCAAGACGTTTCCTGTGGATCCTGCCAACGCAGCAGGATTCGACAACTCAGGCGAATCGTTGGCGATGTCTCCCGCATTGCTTAATAAGTATCTCGGTGCTGCGAGGCAGGTCGTGGAACATCTAGTGCTGAAGCCCAACGGAATTGCCTTCGCTCCCCATCCGGTCATGGCGGATACGGATCGCGACAAGTACTGCGTCCGACGTATTGTGAATTTCTATTCACGGCAGCCGACCGACTACGCCGACTACTTTTTGGCTGCTTGGCGGTATCGGCACCGTGCAGCTCTTGGGATGTCGGATGGCATGCTGGATGACATTGCGGAGGCTGGCGGTGTGAGTCCGAAGTACTTGGCAACGATGTGGGATGTTTTGAACGATGGCCAGACCGCTGCCGGCCCGATTGCGAAACTCCGCGGAATGTGGGACGCGTTGCCGTCGGATGCGAGCGAGCACGATCGCGCACGTGGCGGTTGTGAAGCAATGCGGGACTTTGTGATGACGTTGCGGCAAAAGCTGCGGCCGAAGTTTCCGAATCTGAACATTCCGGGCAGCAACCGCGGTTCGCAGACGTTTGTACTTTGGAAGAACCGGCAGTATGTCGCGCAGCGACGCAACTTCGATCCGGGTGTCTTCCGTATCCGCGACGAATCCCTAGTTGTTTCTGACGAAGACCCAATGGACGAGGATCTGTTGTATCCCGCTGACGAACACGAGCGAGCAGAACACGAGCAGGCGGTCGCCCGCTTTGCCTCGGTGTTTCCCGACGCTTTCTACCTCTCGGAACGGTCGCGCGACTATGTCACAGAAAAGGAGATGCAGTTCGAGAAAGGCCGACTACTGAGCGCTGGTTTCCACAGTATGACGGGCTATTTCCGCGACGACCGTCCGCTGTATGACCTGATTCTCGACGAAGCCTCCCAGCGTGAGATCGACGCCCTGTGGCAGCAACTGAACTTTGTCACGAATGCTCCACAGCGGCAGTACAGCGGGTTTCTTTGGTTTGAACGGACTGATTCTACCTACCTGCGCGACGAGCAATTTGATTTTGCCCGGGCGGAAAATCCCGCTGCGTTCTCCGATGAGATGGTCAAAGGACTTCACGAAATGTATGCCGCAAAGGCACGAACCGTGAATGCCGGTGAACGGGAGATGGATGCGATCAACGTTTACTTTAAGGAAATCAACGAACAGATACGTTGGGTTGAGCAGGTAAGAATTAAAGCCGAACCGACACATCTCGACGCAGTGATCGCATTTGCCGAGCGGGCGTATCGGCGCAGACTGACGCCAATCGAACGAGAGGAAACACTCGCCTTCTATCATTCACGCCGTGACGAAGGCGTGGGGCACGAAGAGGGAATTCGGGACACCGTTGTATCGGTGTTGATGTCACCGTTTTTTTGTTATCGCCTGGATATCGCTGGCGCAGGCTCGGGACGGCGGCCGCTGACCGACGAAGAGCTCGCCAGTCGGCTGAGCTACTTCCTATGGGCCAGTATGCCCGACGAGTCGTTGCTGGCCATTGCGCGGGCGGGACGGTTGCATGAGTCAGACGTCCTCCTCTCGGAAGTACAACGAATGCTTCGTGACGATCGCGTGCGCGGCATGGCCGAGGAGTTCGGTGGTAACTGGCTCGACTTCCGCCGCTTCCAAGAGCACAACGCGGTTGACCGTGAACGGTTTCCACAGTTCACCGATGAACTGCGAGAGGCGATGTTCGAAGAACCGATTCGTTTCTTCATCGATCTGGCTCAGAACGATCGATCGGTGCTCGATTTTATCGATGCCGGTCACACGTTCGTAAATGCGACCCTGGCAGAACATTATGGGATGCCCTCAGTCGATGGCTGGTCACGCATTGACAACGCCTCGGACTACCACCGAGGGGGCCTGTTGCCGATGTCGGTGTTTCTCACGAAAAATGCCCCCGGATTGCGGACAAGTCCTGTCAAGCGAGGCTACTGGGTGGCTCGCCGGATTCTGGGTGAACGTATCCCACCACCTCCGCCTGGAGTTCCGGAACTGCCGAATGATGAAGCAAAACTTGACTTACCATTACGTGATGCCTTGGCCGTGCATCGCGATAACATAAACTGTGCCAGCTGCCATGAACGATTTGATTCGCTGGGTGTCGCCTTTGAGAATTTTGGCCCGGTCGGTAAACTCCGCGAAGAGGATATGGCAGGTCGCCTAGTCAGTACAACCGACACATTTCCCGGCGGTTATAAAGGATCCGGAGTTCATGACCTGCGTAAGTACCTGCAAACGCAGCGTCGAGATGAATATCTTGATAACGTCTGTCGGAAGTTGCTATCTTATGCTCTTGGACGCACCCTGATCCTGCCGGATGAACTCCTGATTCGGGAAATGAGACAGAACCTCGAGGCGGGTGAGCATCGTTTCGGAAGCCTGATAGAAACCATTGTGACGAGCCCGCAATTTCTCAACAAACGTGGCCGCGATCACCTCGTACAGAACGATCCGTCTTTGTGACAGACAGGTAGAATATGAGTCATTCTGAAACCACCCAGTTTTTCCGAGTCTCCCGCCGCACAGTCCTGCGCGGAGCTGGCGTTGCCATGGGCTTACCGTGGCTAGAGTCGATCCCCGTTTGGGGATATGCCCCTGTGGCTGACGGTGCGGCAAATCCGCTCCCCAAACGCTTTGCCGTACAGTTCATGGCGTGCGGCATCCACCCCGATCATTGGTGGGCCAAGGGCAATGGTTCCGACATGGAGCTCAGTAAAAGCCTGACGCCCATGGAGCCCCTCAAGAAGAAGATGAATGTCGTGCACGGATTGTTTAACAAAAGTGCGACCGACGTTGGTATTCATCCAGGGCAGACCGGCAACATTCTTTCCGGCGCGTCACTGCAAAGGGGGGCGGAGCTGCGCGGTGGCATTAGTGTCGATCAGGTTCTCGCGAATCACTTGCGTCAGGAAACCATGCAGCCCAGCATGGTTCTTGGTTGTGAACAGCCGACCACGGGTTATCACGAGACCAATTTTTCGATGGCTTATAGCTCGCACATCTCGTGGCAAAACGAGACGTCACCCGTACCCATGGAAGTGTATCCGTCACTGGCATTTGACGGGCTGTTTGAAAATCGCGGCAGTCGTAGCAACAAGAGTGTGCTCGACCGAGTAAAAGAACACGCCGCCAGCCTGAGCCGTCGCGCGAGTGCCGTTGACCGCGCGAAGCTGGACGAATACTTGACCAGCGTGCGCGAAATCGAAAAACGTATCGAACGGCAGCGCGCTGATCAAGACAAAGCCGTTGACCGCGTCCGTAGTAATGGCAAACCGTTGTTCCACATGCAGCGGCCTGACAATGGTTTACCGGAAGATATTCGCGAACACATGCGTCTGATGAGCGATATCATCGCTCTTGCATTCCAGACGGACAAAACTCGTATCGCCACGCTGCTGCTATGTCGCGATATTTCCGGTCTGTTCTATCCGTTCCTCAACGTGCGCAGTGCCCACCACTCGGCTTCCCATTCCGACACAAGTGAGGAATGGGAACGGATCTCGCGCTACTATTGCGAACAATTCGCCTACCTTTGCAGTCGGCTCGACGCCATGTCAGAGGGGGACTGCAGCGTGCTCGACAACTCCTGCTTGCTCTGGATCAATAATATGTGGTCCGGCACGAACCACGATTCGACCAAAGTGCCACTGCTTACCGCTGGCAGCCTTGGTGGCACGCTCCAGACCGGCCGTTCACTCGATTACCTCAGTGCTGGAGACGACAACCGCAAGCTTTGCAGCTTGTATCTGTCGATCATGGATCGGATGGGCGTCCAGCTAGATCGGTTCGGCGATGCCGAATCGCGACTGGCAAACCTTTAAGCGATCGGACTGGAAACAACGGTCGTGCCCCGCGGATGTTTCTTTTTCGTGTACGTAAACCGAGTGAAGAAACGCCCATCGTGCGAAGAAACGCTGACCCTTGTCGATCCTCAAATCTCACGCAGTCCGTTCATATTTGGCGTAGACATATTGCAACAATTCTCGTTCGTGCAGCCATTTGAGCATTTGGCCCGCCAGGGTGCCAGGATCGATATCGGTACTGCAGTTTCGCTCAAAATTTCCCGTGACCGTGAACCGATAGCTCGGAAGCGTTTGGAGCGTGACGTCCTGGGTCGATTCGCAAATCAATCCCAAGGTGGCTGGCATGGTCTTGAGTTCGTCAAGATGACTCCAAGGGTGTGGCCAGGGTCCGTAGCCTGCATCGAGCACGGAGGCCACTTCCGCTGGTGTGATTTGGGCTTCCACTTGGTCACGAAGCACCACGATATCCGAAACGACGAGGATGCCGCCCGGACGCAGCACGCGCGCAACCTCGGAAAAGAATCCCGCTCGTGACGAAAAATGGAACATGGCTTCAATACAAAATGCCCGATCAAAAGTGCAATCGGCAAATGGCAAAGCGCAGGCATCGGCTTCATGCCACAAGAACCGATTATCTGCAGCGGACTCTAAGCCGAAACAGACTTGCAGTTGTCGAGGATCGATATTGACTCCGGTCAAAGACATTTGGCGGAATGTCTGATCGATCCGCTGCAGTGTGCCACCGAAACCACAGCCGATATCCAGGACATCTTGTCCATCTTGCAATTGAGCCATCTCCAATAGATGTTCATTCATGCGGATTTGAGCTTGATGGAATTCGCCCGGTCTGCCGGGGACATCAAGTGACGGCGGGTGATTCCAATATCCCAGATGAACGAAGCGGTCCTGCTGTCCCTGATAAAAGGCTTGTAAGAGAGAATCAAAATAACTCGGTACTCTCGGTCTCACACTTAGCTCCCCGCTCTAGCTATCCCCAACAGTACATCGACTGGTGATCGCGACTGAGGGCCATGAAGCTGCACAATGTCCAGCGTTTCTTGGATCCGATGATCGGTGTGACTCGATGCACGTATTGTCCGGAGTCAACGATGGCCATTGCGCCAGCGGGGATGTGGATTTTCACCGATTCTACTCCTTCCAAATCAGGACTTGCAACATGATCCACATTGGCGATCGTTTTGGCCGCGGGTTCTGTTTTGATATTAAAAATTTCCAGTGCGCCACCACTCTGAGGCGCAGCCAAACAAACCAAAAATGAAACGAGATGCGGTTCAATTAATGTCTTTAAGTGACTGAAAGACGGTCGGACAGCCTGTTCGTTGTCGACATGCGCCGGAATAAAGCCACCTTCCATATGTGCGCGAACCGTGGTGAACATGTAGTGCGAGTCCGGATTGGGGCCCGGCGGCGCACGAAACGGACGGCCCTGGTCGAGCAACGAAAGTCGCGAGGATAAATAATCTTCGACTCCTAGGTCTTCTGGGAAGAGCGATTTTAATTGCGCGGCAAATCGCGGTGATTCAGCAAAATAGAATTGCAGGTCGTCGGTGAGGTTCAGATTGCAACCGAAAAACCAACTTCGAAAGGGTCCGGGAAACCACGTTTGTACGAAGGGAGGATCATGTTGTTCAAGATGTTCGACCACGTCTGTAAGGACCGCTGAATCAAAGACGTTGCGGACGAGGATTCCGTGGTAATTGCCATTCCGCAATTCCTCCATTGCATCACGGTGATCGGACAATTCCTGATTGTCGATTTCGAGCATCCGGAAAAACGCCGGAGCGTTCTTGCCATCATTGGTGGTCATGTCGTGTGCCTGGAATCGATTTGAAGTGTACTGGATCGACCCATATAGGAATCCGATAGTGTTAAGTATGAAGTGCGATCAAAAAACACCATAGTAACCGCTCTTCAGAATTCGGATGTCGCTGCCGGAGGTCGTATAATCGAACCCCACGTCATACAGCAAGTGATCCAGTTTTCCGCGATGCATCTCCACGTATTCCCGGATGGGTTGTGGGTATTTTAGCCAAGCGAGAAAGAAAATTAGTTGATCGACGTTGACTCCAGAAAAATAGGCTGTGTCGTGAGTTTGCTTATTGGCGACACAAATAGTGTGGCAATCTCGCAGCTCAGGCCGAAGTATATTGTTCACATCGAGTACCGTATCGTCCAAGTGCACCGAGCTAGTGATTTTGTCGGCAGCTTCATTGAGCTGGTTTTTGGCGTCGAAAAAGAAATAGAAGTTTTCGAGTGTCTTGCTGTTGGCGGTCAGGGCATAGGCAATGCCCGACGAAACCGTGCTGCCAGGGTTTCCGACGTACATGTGCACGACATCGAGATCTCTTTTGCCGCTGACCAAGGCTTCATCGAGGTCGATCGAAAACATAAAGTAAGGGAGTGCTTCATTAACCGAAAACTTGCACGGTGCGATATGAGCGATCGATTTCAATACCCGCGCAATCGAAACATCGCGGGCTCGTCGTTGGTAGTCGTATATATAAAATTCCCATGCCAGACGACCGTCGATGTACTTGATGCCCCAAACGGTACGGAATAGTCCGATTTCCGCTTGAATTGCCTCTACCAAGTCGAAAGCGCCTTGGCTAATTCCTGCCAAGTCGAAAGACTGATAGAGCAGACTCACGGGGCGCATTTTGTGTTCCACCGCAGCGACAGGCGTGTAGGGCCACCAGCAATAGTTAAAATAGCGATCCCCCGCTCTGGTGAATTGTTGCCAGCTCGGAGCGGATTGCGAATCCTCGCCGACAGCGACATTGGGAGGGTCCGACTTGGCTGGCAACTGAGTCTCGGACCATTGTTCGGCTCCGTAATAGACGTTGAAGAACTCGGATCCGTTCCGGTGCGTTCCACCGGCCAGATGACCAGCCGCATGATGATTAATTTGGTCAAGGAATGCGTTGGTTTTTATTTCGCTTAATTGAAATGCGTCGGCCATCGCGAGGATTTCGGAACGTAAATCCCCAATTGCCAGGTTTGCATCGTAGAGATTCAAATCAAAAGAGTTGCGTTGATTACCGTCTTCGGCCACTTCCAAAAACTGGATATCCTGGGCACGAATCTTCTCCGCTGTTTTCTCTAGAATGGAATTCGCAATCCATTGTGTCTGAGTGGACGTTCCGTTTTGATAGAAACTTGCCAGTTGATGCTTGATTTCTCCGAGTACCAGGTCCGGGTGCAATCGGTATTCAGTGCGGACTGTGTGCTCGGGAAAGAGCGGATTCCATTTAAAGGCGCGGTGTAGTAGCTGTGTACCATTCGGTTGCTCTGCTGCGATATCCACGATGGGGTGTTCTAGGTAAAATTTGTAGAGCAATTGCTCAGCGTGCTTCTCCCATCCCCAGTGGACAAACGACACTGCTTCGAGTTCTCGTTGCACTTCTGTCAGTACATCGTCGGGCATTTGGAGCTCTTGGCAAAGGCTCACAATCGACTTGTTTGGCGACTGAGAGATCGCGTCTTTGGTGACCGATAGCAGGCAGCGGTTTGAGAAGAGACCTTTCGAGCTCAGGCGAAAGGAACGCTCGAATCGATAAGGGGCACCGAGTTCGGCGACGGCAGCAATAAGTTGTTCCTGTTTCACAACGAAATCCGCTGACTCTCGCAAGGTGTTATCAAAACGTGGCCCAAAGATTGCGAGGCTCTTCGCCAACGTCGATTTGTTTAAGAGCGTGAAGTTGCGTCGACCGATTCGTCAAGCGGGTAAGGTTTGAGCACATCTTCCAGCCAGCCAAATTTCTTGGTGTAAGCGGTATTAAGGCCCAAGCATTGAGTCGAACTACATGCTTCTTTGTAGACGCACTGGTGGAAACCGTTGCGCATGAATTCGGGCCAGAATTCCGGATCGATAAACAGTTTTGGCTGATTATTATCCAAGGCATCATGAACATCCCCCAGTAGACACTCGGGGAAGTTTTTGAGTTCGAATGCTCGATTGTAAACGCGCGCTAACTGGATTGCCTCTAAAAGGTAGGGCAGCGTATCCAAATGCGAGACAATGAGGTTTTTGTCGTCATTTTCGCTCATCGGCCAATACGTCCAAAAATCCATTTGCACAAGTCGTTTTAAGTGTGAGAACAACTCAACCATTGCTGGCAAATGCCTATAGCTGCGAGCCGTAATGACAGTATTGGTGAGCGTCTTGACAGATTCGAACTGATCGAGGTTTTCGAGTCCGCGAATGGTTTTTTCAAATGAGCCGGGGACTTCAGTAATCCGATCATGCGTTTCGGCATCCGCGGCGGTCACGCTCACAAAATATTCGTCGATGCCAGCGTCGATCAATTCATGGCAGTAATCGAGGTTGGCGAGTCGCATGCCGTGCGTTTGGATGCGGACATGTTCAAAGCCGTGCTGCCGGGCTAGGCGAGCTAGATCGGGCAGATCTTTGCGGAGCGTTACTTCGGAGCCGGTGAGGATGATGCCCTGCCATTTTTGTTCCCGGGCGTTTTGCTCTAAGAGCTTTTCAAAGTTCTCTGCGGACTCCGGCTGAAGCCAGTCCATGGTCCCTTCGATCATACAATGTTCGCACTTCAGGTTGCACTTAAAGTGCATCGTCATTTCAATGTACTGATTGTGCTGGAAACATCCCATGCGATTGCTCTGAAGTATTCGTTATGCGACATGGGCTGTTGCGATCCCGGGGCGTTCCATCGTTTGAGTGCCCATTCGGCTGTTTGTTTTGTTCTTGCTTTCCGATCGCAACCGATAACACCATTTTATTTACCCGTAGCTTGCCATGTCAACGATCAAAATTTCGAGGATGAAAAAGGTGTTTTTATGGTTTCGTTCCGCTCACGACAAAAAACGGAGATTCAAGGAAAAACTCGTGGATCTCTATATTCACCATGCCAAGATGCTGAAACTGTTGTTGATAGAATTCAGGCGAACGGTAGAAAGGAAAGAACAGCAAGATCGGCAACAGTGAAAACGGCAGTTCCGAGTTCGTAAAATCCAGTGGCCCTCTTTCATAAATTAAAAGCGAACCGCCTTGCTTTACCGAATGGTGTGCCTTCTGCAAAAACGTGATTGCTTGTTCGTCTGGCCAGTCGTGCAACATGGACTTGAATGTGATGACGTCGTAACCGTCTGGAAGCGGATCGTGGAGCGCGTTGGCACGAAAGAAATCAATTCGATCCGCTTCTTCTGTGTCCGCCAAGTGTTGTTGTCCAATATCACAAACAACCGGTAAATCGCAAACGGTTGCGATCAGATCAAGGTTCCGACAACAAATCTGCCGAGAGAATTCGCCACTGTTTCCGCCAATGTCCAGCATGCGACGATAGGAGGAGAAGTCGTGGTAACTCAGGCAGACTGGAGCTTCGTAGCGAGTCAATGCAGTAGTAAACCGCATCCACCGCCTGGTTGCTTCGTAATTCGCTTCCGTGGCGGATAGACATTTTTCGTAGTCGAACAATTGAAACAACTTGGCCTTGTTAAGGAACTCTTGTGTATCCTTCAGTAAAACCGTGAATAGGTCTGAAAAATCCGGCGCGACTGCCAAAGCAAAATCAAGTTTGGCTTCAAGCAAATCACAAAATCTCATCGCTTGGCCGAAAGCCTCGCTGAGCACTAAACCCTCAGTTGTCTCAGCAAGTACATTATTGGTTTTCAACAGCTGCACGAGTAACCGCAAAGAATTGGTGGGGCACTCGATTTGATCCTGAAGTTGCTCCAAATGAACTGGCGTGGCTTGGATTACGTCAATGACGTCCAGCTCAAAACCTGATTTCAACGTTCGCGCCGCAGAGAGGGTCGTTAGAAAGTCGTCCACACAGAGGTATTCCACGACTTCACTGGAGTGCATCGCACGAGTCTCAGATTAAATGCAGTAAAGGACTAAAGAAAACACTGGGATATGATCTGTTCGGTTACCAGGTCACCCGCGGTATTCGCAGCTTGTGAGCCGTCGATGACAATTTCGGCGTCAGGTGAAAGCCAACGCTGCTGAATAACCAATAACTCGCGTACGAACTCGATATAGTTTTCGCAAAAATGATTGATCCAAGCCAATCCGGATGTATGGCTGTCGGCCGGGCCGGCCAACATTTTGCGAGCGACCATTTGGATGTTACGAGCCAAAGAAACATCCGCTGGCAATTCGATCCAGATTTGGTAATCAATGAACTGTCCGGTGTCGACATGTCGCCGGCCGAATTGGGTCTCAAAAAAAATCACTTTCGGCGAGTCCACGTCGACTTTTATGGAAGTGTTATCATTACGGGGCCCATGTTTTTGGTGACGTAGCTCTACGACTAAATCGGAGAGGTCAAAATCATTGGGATCGCCACTCTCTGCGAGCCAGGATCTCATTTCCTCAGGAGATTTCTGAGTGTACGATTGATAGTCGTCACTATAAATCGCAGTGCTCCCAGGAATCCGCTGCAGTAGATTTTGAATGAGTGTCGTTTTCCCGGCCCCCGGTGGACCGCTTACCGCGATTACAATAGACATAGAACTCGGTTTCTTAGGGCAAAAGACAGTTTGAGATAATTGTGGCGGAATCAACCCCGTGTAATTATTCTAATTACTTTGTTTTCCAAGAGTCGCTCGATTTTAGGACTCCTGGAGGGATTTACGAGTGATGAGGGATTTACGAGTGATGCATTCGAAAAAGCAGCGATTAATTTATGAGCGAGCGTGACCAGATTAAGAGTATCGTGATTGTGGGTGGCGGATCGGCTGGTTGGATGGCCGCTGCGCACCTAAATCAAGGCTTAGGGGAATTTGGTTGTAAAATCACGCTTATCGAGTCAACCGATATTGGGTCCGTCGGAGTTGGTGAAGCTACGACTCCGGAACTGGTTCAATTAGCCGGGCGGCTCGATATTAGTTCCGACGATTTCATGAGGCGCTGTCAAGCGACTTACAAACTGGCGATTCGGTTTGTGAATTGGGTTGAGGGAGACGACGAGTTCTGGCATCCGTTCGGTCCGGTCGGTGGGTATCTCGACGGCTGGGACTTGTTTCATTTTTGGCATCGTGCTGTTGTTGCCGGTAAATGTGATTCGAGTTATGCATCACATTCCGTACATCAGCAACTTTGTGCATATGGAAAAGGCCCGCGAGAAGCGGAAGGCGAGACGCATATTATAAAGAAGGGCTCCCATGCGTATCACTTAGACTCCACCGCCTTTGCCGCCATGCTTAAGGGAATCTCGCTGGGAAAGGGAGTGGTCCATTATTTCGACGAAGTTTCTAACGTGGTACTCACGGAAGATGGTGCCATTGCTTCAGTGCAAACGAAATCCGGACGTGAATTAACGGCCGACTTGTTTCTCGATTGCACCGGTTTCCGTGCCACGCTCATCGAAAAAGCGATGGGAGATGGCTGGACGGATTGGTCTGATTTGCTGCTATGCAATCGGGCGCTGGTAGCATCGATTCCGCAAGATGATGGCATCCGGCCATATACCACCAGCACGGCGCTTTCGGCGGGGTGGATCTGGGAGATTCCCCTGAGCCATCGTTTGAGCACAGGATATGTCTATTCGGATAAATTCGCTGATGAAGATCAGGCCACAAAAGAGTTTGTTCAGTTCGCCGAGGCAAAAGGTGTTGATAAGGTGCGACCCAGGTCGATCCCGTTTCGCGTCGGTCGGCGAGAGAATTTCTGGTACAAAAACTGTGTGGCCATTGGATTGTCTTCGGGATTCATCGAACCTCTCGAATCGACGGGTCTCGCTTTGGTCGCTCGAGGCGTTGAGGCCATCATGCATTTTCTGCCCGACTGCCGATTGAACCCTTTGTTCATCGATCAATACAACCAACATATGGCGTCGTTGTATGAGGAAATTCGAGATTTCATCGTGCTCCATTATCTACTGAACCGTCGAACTGGCAGCGAGTTTTGGAAAGCGAGCCGAGAAATAGACGTTCCTGAGACGTTGGTCAAGTCGCTGGAATTGTATGATGAAACCGGTCTGCTGAACGAATTTAAAAAACAAATATTCGGCGAACCGAGTTACTATTGCATTTGTAGTGGCGCCAGCCGTTTTCCAAAAAATACGCTGCCGATGGCAAATTACGCGAAGCTGGAAAAAATCCTCGACGTTATTAGTCAAATACGGGCGCAGAACGATCAGTTTGTCAGCGCGATGCCGAAGCACAGCGATTTGATCGCTCAGATTCATCAAACCGGACGCAAGATCCTGTAGTCGGCCCGTCCAGATTGACGAACGGGCTAAGAGCAACTCAGTGCCCACGGCAGATTTGGCTGCGAAAGTCTCTTAAGATAGGTTTCTGGCATGTGTGTAAGGCTGTGGGCCTTTCTGTAAGGCGAGTTTGATGAGTCAAATTGCTGTCATCTTCGGATTGATGTTGTTTTCAGTTGCTGTTGTCGCCGATGACAACGTTCCGTCGACGGTTGCTGAATTGTGGGATGATGTCGACGTCGAATCTGAGCCCCTTGAGGTTCACGTGGTTCGCCAATGGGATGAAGATGACATCCGTTTGCAATACGTTTTATACAGAATTGGAAATTTCAAGGGACAGCAGGCAACGATGGCGGCGTTTTTTGGTTTTCCGAAAAATGCTGAGAAGCTGCCTGGGTTACTCCACCTCCATGGCGGCGGCCAAAGAGCCTTTTTGCACGAGGTCAGATATTACGCCCGTCGAGGCTATGCTTGCCTGTCGATCAATTGGGCGGGGCGGGAAATGGAAACCGCAAAGCCCACTGATCCAAATACCGATTGGGGGGCCGTCGATCCCACTCAAAAAAATGTACCCGGATACGGTAACTTAAAGCCGGGAACACTATACCTTGATCCGTTCGAGTCACCGCGCAACAACAATTGGTTCTTGCTGACCTATGGGGCCAGAAGAGGATTGACGTTCCTGGAGAAACAGCCGCAAGTGGATAAGCAGCGGCTGGGAGTTTATGGCCACTCGATGGGTGGTAACCTGACCATGTATGTCGCCGGTACCGACAAGCGGATCAAGGTCGCTGCACCGTCGGTAGGGGGGCAAGGATTTCGCACCTTGCCATTACCATTGCTGCCGGACCAATCGCCGCGCAGAATCAATGGTGATGTTGGCCTGTTTCGCGCAACACTTGGATTCCAGTCTTACGCCCCTCGGGTTACCGTACCCTTGCTCTGGCTAAGTGCAACCAATGATTTTCATCAGATCATGGACGATACTTTCCGCACCGCGGAACTGCTACCAGGCAAAGTACGATTTTCCTTTGCACCCCATCTCAACCACCGTTTTACTGATGCCTTCGCGGTCACTCGGCCACTCTGGTTTGATGAACACCTCAAAGGGTCCTTTCGGTTTCCAGAAACGCCAAGTTCAAAATTGACTCTGGCTGGAGAAGCAGGTGTTCCGAGGTTGGAAATCAGGCCGGACCTCTCTCAGGCCATCGACCTCGTTGCTCTCTTTTATTCGGTCGATCCGGATCCTCAGGCTCGGTTCTGGCGTACCGCAACGGTAACTTCTCTGCGTGGTAATGTCTGGTCCGCTCCGTTACCGATCCTTTCCACAGATCTGCCGCTCTTTGCATTTGCTAACGTTCACTACAAACTCGCAACACCTCAAGCTATCCAATTTTTCAAGCCAGCGAATACGTTCGCTATTTCATCAAAATTACACACCGTGTCGAGTGACGAGTTGAAAATGAATCAGGTCAAGGCAACGGATAAACCTTCACGCCTGATTGACGATTTCTCGCATGGGTTTCGTGACTGGTACCGCTTGTCTGAAAATAACCCTCACCATTGGCAATACTGGACCCGAAAAATCAACGATCCAAAATGGCGCGGTCCACAGCATGCGCAATTGGCTTTTGACATTAAGACCGCTCAACCGAATTCCATGGTGGTGATCATCACGGAAAATTTTTTCCGTGCTTACCGAGGGAAAAAGAGGGAGTGGCTGGCTGAGATCGTGCTGCCAGGCAAAGCGGACTGGCAGCCGGTGGTCCTCCGGACCTCTCATTTCAAATCGCTCGATGGTCAGGAGGCGCTCGGGTCGTGGCGCCAAGCGGATTTATTGGGATTTCGAGCATTTGTGGAAGTGGGTGACCAGGTCCGTGGTACTCGAAAATGGTCTGGCGCTCAGCCGGAACTGCGGCAGTTGCGCTGGATTGATTAGCGAACTCCGGTCTAGCCACCAAGGTAGCGGGGAAGGCCAACATAATGAGCCAGGCGCTGCTAGGAAAGATAAATCGAGGCAACTGGATTGGAAGCAAGAACTTTTGTGCGGCTGAACGCAGCAGGGATGAACTAGGACACACGATCGATGCCCAGGCATCGTGAGACCAGGGATTAGCGAGTTGGGGTGTTTCTGTTAAAACGGTCTCCGCTCCTGCAGACAGAGAGAACTCGTCAAGGCTAGTGCGAAAACCGTTGGCGGAGCGAGCAGGACGTTTTACTGACGGAAATGTTGAAGGGAAACCGAGCGATGAAAGTCTCCCATGTCCTTGCTACGGTGGTTCTGCTTTTGGCTCCGATGGCGACGCCAGGTTTTACTGAGGAGACGAGCCGCTGGGAGATGGGCACGCCCATCGTCACCTATTGGGCGGGGCCGCATGACCTGATCATGACCGATGCCGTCGCCCAGCAAATGGCGGAAGGGAACTGGAACCTCTGCCAAATCTACTCCGAAGGCACACGTTCCCGAGAGGTTGGCGACCTGATAGACCATTATCGCTCTCAACTCGACATCTTGCAGCGACACGGCTTGCGGGGATTTATCTGGATCCCGTTCGGTCTAGAGCAAAGATTTGGTTTGGACCAGCAGACCGAACTAGATGCCTTCATCGAGGGTGTGAAGAGCCATCCTGCGCTCTACGGATACCTTAGCAGGGACGAGCCCAATGCCAGCATGTTTGCTGATCTTGCTGAGTTGAAGAACTACCTCGATGCGAAGGATCCTGCGCGGCTCAAGTATGTGAACCTGTACCCCAACTATGCTTCCACGGAACAGCTTGGCACGGAGGGAACTCCCGACGTGCGACCCTACGAGGAGCACGTGCGACTGTTTGTGGAGACCTTCAAGCCACAACTTCTCAGCTACGATCATTACCACTTCGGTGTGAAGGAGGACGGCGACAAGTACTTTCTTAATCTTGCCCAAATCCGACAGGCGGCGTTGGCTGCCAACATCCCGTTCATGTCCATCGTGCAGGCCTGTGGCTGGACGGTGAATATGCGGATCCCTACCGGCGAAGAGTTGCGGTGGCTGGCCTATACCTCACTGGCGTATGGATCGCAGGGAATCTCTTATTACGTGTACGGATATCCAGGCCACGATGGCGGTATGATCAACCAGACGGATGGATCGCCTACAATGCTCTACTACGCTGCCAGGGAAGTGAATCGGGAATTCGTTGCGATCGCTACAGAGCTACAGTCGCTCAGGTCCATGGGAGCCTACCATGCAGGTATGCTCCCCATCGGGACAAAGCCGCTGTCCGCGACAGCTCGCTTTCAGCTTGACCCGCCGGTGGCGCGGAAAGACCCGGCGGTCCCGGTGGAGGGTTTCCTGGTGGGCTGCTTTGGGAAAGACCAATCGCCGACCCACGCGCTGGTGGTCAACCTCGACTATCGTACTTACAGTGGCAATGGCCAGCCGCGGCGGGAGGAGTTCGTGAAGCCGGTCAAGCGATTCCTCGTGGGGCCTGGCCCCCTCCAAATCTTCGATGTCACTAACTCGAAATGGCTTCCCACCGAGAGCAATCGGCTGGAATTGCGACTGCCTCCGGGCGCGGGTGTACTCGTGAGGCTGGCGGAGTAAAATCTCGCTACGAAAAAACGTCGCCTGTCACATACCCCCGGTGAGTGGAGGTCAGCTTTCTCTCGGGCCATACCAGATTTTCGCGGTGTTATCTCTATGTTATGGGGCCTATACAGAGCGCCTCATGCGCTAGTCCGAGGATCTCAGCGAAGCGAAAGCCATTGCCGCTCTTCTTCGGAAAGTACGTTCTGGATCACATACTCGGTTTCTGGATACTCAGGGCAGATCCGGAGCGCAAGCTCAAATTCTCGCGCAGCTTGAGTTTGGCCCTGCGCGACAAACATCATGGCGCGAGTCAAGTGCTTGCGTGCTTGGTCGAATCTCAGCTGCGTCGCGTGCCAGTCGTTTGTGGCTTGCGGAGTTGCGGCAACATGAGTCAACCTCGATCGGGCGGTTTCGCGCCGGTCAAGAAAAAACGGGTTGTGAAGATTCCCCCAATTTCCGTCATACTGCAAGTCACGCGGTGCCGAAAATTCGATCAAAGGTCGATCGTCGGTATTGATGTCCGCACCTTGGACAACTTTTTCAATACCAGCATTTCCCATGATAAAAGATGTCAGAAAACAATGTGGATCATCCAAAAGAACGGGTTTCAAGGCTGTTTGTCTCGCTTGTTCGTTCATGCGTGATGTCAGTTTTTGGATGTCGATGTTCAACGTTCCGTTTTTCGTCCCAATCACTCCGACGATGCCCTTGTGGTTTGGATACTTCGCAAACCATAAGGTTGAATCAGAAAAGACTTTTTGAAAGGTCGCCAGTAAGACACGTAGGTATGTGGGGGAAAGTTGGTCCGATGGCAGCCATTGGCACATGAGTCCACCCTCGTTCAAAACCTCGCGACAGCGCAGAAAATGTTCCTCGCTATACAGGTTTCCAACGCCAGCATCTGTAGCTTGGAAAAGATCAGCAACGATCACGTCATAAGACTTGCGAGTTGTACGCGCGTAGGCCCGCCCGTCGTCCGCAATAAAGCGAAATCGAGGATCGTTTAGGATGTTGTGGTTGACCTTTGAGAAAAACTTAGCTGTGTGCTTGAGTTCTGGAATGAATTCGATGGATTCCAGTGATTGTACCTCTCGATGACGTAGGACTGCGGAGGATGTCGAACCAGTCGCGAACCCGATCACCAGAACGTCTTGCGGCTCTGGATGTAGCAACATCGGAATGTGTCCTTCCCGGTATTGCAGCATCAGGCCGCTTGGTGTGGTCGACCCGAGTCCACGGGTGTTATTCACCATCAACAACAGCCCATCTGAATTGGATCGTTTATGCACCTCGACAAGGGCTTCGGAGGTTTCGTTTGAGTAAAGCAACTCACCTTGAGATTCCAAGGCGAAGCGGCTTTGACGAATTGAAACGTAACCCGTGCTGAGTGCGAACATAGCCCCCACGACAAATAAGGTGTACTTTGTGCGAGTCCGCAGTAAAGGATCGATTAGAGTTGCCAGCAAACCAAGGGTGACGCCGAGACCAGCGACGACATAGACTGCACGGCGCGAACCGAACGTTGGAATCAGTAAAAACCCTGCCACAAAAGAACCTAGAACGCATCCGAAGGTGTTTGTGCAATAGAGTTGCCCAATGCCGCGACCCAACCCGCCCGTGTGGCACTTATACATGCGCACAAGGAGTGGGAACGTACATCCCATTAAGAACGTTGGAACGATCATCGTCGCGAACGAGAAGGTAAACCGTAAGCGAATGAAGTCAGTCCATATCTCTGAACCGGTTGATACACCGAGCAACTCACCGAGACTTCCAGCGAGCCGATAACGCGTCAAAAAGTCGACAAATGAAATGGCGTAAATACCAAGTAAAATTTCTACAGTGGCGAATGCGATTAACGGATTCCGAATGCGATCAGCAAATTGGGAAATGACGATACTGCCCAGCGCTAGGCCGGCCAAGAAAGTGACGACCACAACCGTAAACGCATATACACTGCTCGAGAACATGAGCAACTGATCGCGAGTCCAGAGAACCTGGTAGGCCAAGGAAGTGAACCCGCATAGTCCAGAGGCAATAAGTACAAACAAAGAGATCGAGCGCGAAGCGAGTTCAGGGCATATCTCAGGCGTTTCCACGTCTGAGTGATCATCGGATAATAATAAGGAATCTTCTTTCGACATCGCGTACGCCGAAAATGCAACTAGGAAATTGATCGCGGCAGCGAGGTACAGCGAGTTTCGTACGCCCAGGTTGGCGATGAGATGAAAGCCAGTCACATAACAGCCCAGCACAGCGCCAGCGGTGTTAACGGCGTATAAAATACCCACACGTGACCCGATTTCACGAGGATGTCGAATCACGAACTTGCTCATCACGGGAAGTGTTGCACCCATCAGAGTGCTGGGCATGAGCAACACAAAAAACGCAATCAAGAATCGCAGCGCGATTGCCAAAGCGCGATTCGATTCAGGATCGGCTGCAATTTTTACATAGGCGAAATCCACGAATGTGAAAATCCATGGCGTGGCCACGGCGTAAGCAGCAATTCCAAACTCCAGCACGGCGTACAGCTGGAGGCAATTTTTTGAGCGATCTGCAATACGACCAAACCAAAGGCTACCGATGCCTAAGCCGAACATAAAACTTGTCAACACCGAGCTGACGGCAAACACTGTGCCGCCAAATACCAACGAGAACATCCGGGTCCAAAGAACTTCGTACGCTAAGCCGCTAGCGCCGGAAAGGAAAAACAGCAACGCGACGAGCGGCAAGCGAATCCGAGACATCCAAGGCAGGGCTTCCGTAGCAGATGATTGAGAAGATGTCACTATTATGAGTCGATTGCAGCAAATGAGTTAAAGAGGAGAGAACAAGCGAGTTACTCCATGTCTCGTCTCATCCCATCAGCCGAGGTAGAATCCGATTGAAAATTTGAGGCGACTGGTGACACCACTATCCTAACCGACTTTTGTATCGGACGACATCTCTCTTTCCGTTGAATCTCGTTCGTCGAGAGCTGGTGGAACCCAAAGCTTTAGGACATCGACCACTTTCACCAAACGCTCAGGTAAGAAACTTGAGGTCGCCTTGAAGATCGCCTTACTCTGGCGGGTTTAACTTTGCCAACCGAATGTTCTTCTTGCCTTTCATACTTACGGCGAAGCGGAAAGGACTCACTGAAAGCAACATGAGGTACACTACCAATCCGGCTGTCTTAATCCGATTGCTTGAATCGTTCCATGTTCAAGATTTCTCGTTCACTTTAAAAGGCTCTTGCAGGTAAGCCTTTTATTGTGAAGTGTTTGTGGTTTCGGTCGGAACTCATGATCTATCTAATGGCTGATCCTGAGTAGTATTTCTTGTTTCATCCGGTAACTGCTGGCGACGGACCATTATTTGGCAATGCAGTAAAGGAAATTCTCTCCCCGCAGAAATAACTGGTTTCCTGCGAGTGCCGGTGACGCATCGATACGTTCTTCGATTTTGTTTGTGGCGATGACCTTGAGTTCGTCTGTACGCTCCAGAACGAGCGTCGTACCGTTGCGCCCGACGATGTAGATGTGTCCATCCGCACCGACGAGAGACGAATAAATATTCGAAATTTCGGGCAAACGCGTGCGGTCCAGAATGACTTCACCGGTTTGCGAATCGATGCACGTAAGAATTGCCCTATTCGATTGCGTGAAGTAGAGCATCCCGTCATACAACACAGGTGAGGGGATATAAGGCGTGCCTCGATCGTGAGTCCAAAGTGCCTGACTTGAGTCCGAAATGTCACCCTGTGAGGAAAGTGGGAAAGCCATCACGGAGTGACCTTTGTAACCACTCATACAGATAATGTGGCCACCTTCGACAATCGGAGCTGGTATGACATTGCCCGTTAGTCCACTCGATTGCCAGATCAACTCACCGTTTTCCAGATCGTAACTGCGGACTAGATTGGATGCAGCAGTGACAACCTGCGTTCGACCGCTGTGTTCGATGATCTGCGGTGTTGCCCAGGCATTGCCTTCATCGCGGTCCTTCTTCCACAATGTGGCACCTGTTTCAGCATCCAAAACCTCAATGGTCGACTGTCGGGAATGATCTCGCACAATCACGATGCGACCTTCGTGAACGACGGGGGAACACCCTTCTCCTAAGCTGGCCCCCACGTGGGCTTTGCCAAGGTCGCGACTCCAGATTTCATTTCCATCAAGATCGTAAACAAAAAGCCCCGCTGAACCGAACCAGCAATACAATTGTTTACCATCAGTAAATGGTGATGCTGAGGCAAAGTCAGCGTCGTTGTGGTGGCCTTCGTGAGGGATGTGTTCGCTGCCGACCTTCCGCCAGACTTCCTCGCCAGTGTCACGATTCAAACAGATGGTGACAAATTGGTAATGAGTATTTGGAAACTTGATACCGAACACACGATCCGGCTGGTCTGCCGGTTTCGGTAGCGAAGGATTCACCTTACCGGTATTAATCGCTGTTAGAATAAAAACCTTATCTTTCCAAATGATGGGCGTCGAACTCCCAGCGCCGTCAATCTCGACCTTCCATTGGATGTTCTTGTCCTCACTCCAAACAGTCGGCGGCGCAGCCGTCCTGGAAATGCCAGTTGTTTCGGGACCTCGCCATTGGTGCCAATTGTTATCTTTGACTTCGTTAAAGGTTTGGGCATTACCCGGGTGAGTTGAGAAAATGATGGTCAAAACGGTGAAGAAAGTTGTACGTGTCAAGGCTTTGCTTCCGTATTCTGAGGTTGTTGTGATGAGCAGGTATTGTACCAAGTTCCCAGTTGACATCGTTGCCTGCTGGGCGCGTCTTTTTAACGGTAGCCTGTCGATCCGTGCGCCACTACCGTGAGGAAATGCTTGCGACGGAATTTAATTTGCGATAATGTTAAACAGCGTTGAGTCGAATAGGCGCCCCGTTGCCGGTCCAGCAAAGAAATAGTAGATAGCTGCGGTTACGGCATTTGCAAGCGCGTGGAGGGGGGACGAACTTGTAGGCATCTTCCCGGACACGTACTTCGCGCCATTCTCTCTGACTGCGCAGGGGTGTGAGGAGTAGCCGCGTAGCACCGAATTACTTAGGAGATGTCCGATTCTCGAAGTCGTAAACAACCTCCGTTGGCTTGCAACGGAACCGCCTGCTCGATGAGCACTTGAAGTAGAAACTATGAATCGCGCAAAGCAAAAAACAAAATCAATGAATTCTTCTTGTGACGTTGTTGTACGAGCATGCCGGTTTGCTTGGGTCGTCCTGTTTTTTACCAGTGCTTGGATCATTGCAGAAGAATCCACTCCGCCCTCCCTGGAAACTGTTTTGAAGCAGACTTCTTTGCAGCGGCTCGCGACGGAAGCACTGCAGCAGGGTGAGGTGACTCGCGGAAAAGAAATCTTTGAGCGGGAGAAGCTGGGTTGTGCAAAGTGTCACGTGGCGACTCCTGCAGCGAGCAAGCAAGGGCTGCGTGCGATTGGGCCAGACCAAGACGATGTGGGTGATCGGTTGCGGCCTGCGCAGATCGTCGAATCCTTGTTGTTTCCGAACAAGACCATTGCAAAAGGGTATGACTCGTTTGTGGTTGTGACGAATGATGGCACGGTTCACAAAGGCGTGTTGGTCGCCGAGTCTAAAGATGAGATCGTGTTGGTGGATCCTGAAAAAACGGCACCGGTAACCATACCACGCAGCAACATTGAAGCGATGCAGAAGGGACGATCGGCTATGCCGGATGGACTGGTGGATCAACTCGCCAGCCGTCAGGAATTCTACGACCTGATTCGATATCTCACCGAGCAGAAAGCGTCCGCAACCGGGACGCCGATTGTTGCGACAGGCAAGTTGCTGGTTAGAGAGGTCGCTGCGGGTGAAGGACGCCGCGCATTACTGGCGGTCGCTCAGCCCGGGGGGATTTGTTTTCTCTATGACCCCAACACTTTCCGATTTGACTCGATCTGGCAGGGGCCGCTGGGATGGGAGCAGAAAGATGGCCACTTCACGCTGAATCGAACGGCGGTCGAGTCGTTCCATATTTATGACAAACCTTGGAGAATTGATGTTGCACGCGTGCTGTTCGACTTTCAGTGGGGCAGTTATGAAGTTCGCGAGGCGGGCATTGTGTTTCATTACACACTTAGGGATCAGGAGGAAGGCCGTGTCTGGTCAGTAGAAGAATCAATCGAGATCCCATCAATCCTACGACAGCGACTGCGGTTTCGCATTACGCATCCCGAAAACTCAAATGAAGTGCTGACCTACTGGCTGCGACAGACGAATTTTCGCAACGTCGCCACCAATGGCCAGCAGGCGCAGCGCGATCAACTTGAATTCCTTCAGCCCCGACAGGACGAGTTCATCCTGCAATTATCCCGGCGCAAGAGTGGCCAAACGCTTCCGCGCGGATATTCCATCCACAAAATCGCTGGCCCGAAGTCGGATCCTCCCTACTTGTTTGAGCCAACCGCTTTTAGCTTTGCCCCAGACGGAACCGGGTTTGTCACCACCCGTACCGGGGGAGTCTGGCGTTACCACAAGGGCCAGTGGAATCTGTTCGCGGATGGACTGCACGAATCGCTGGGCGTGTTGGTCGCGCCGAATGGCCGTGACGTCTACACAATGCAAAAGCCGGAACTCACGTTACTGCGAGACACGGATTCTAACGGCGTGGCTGATCTGTACTCGTCCATTGAAAGTCGTTTCCGCTTCTCGGGAAACTATCACGAATTTGCCTACGGACCGGTGCGCAATTCTGTGGGTGATCTGTTTTTCTCGACAGGACTGGGTGGATTCGGTCACGAAGCAAAAAAGACTCAGACCGGGCAGATGCTCACACCGCTCGGATACCGGGGCTGGGTGATGAAGGTCGATACGACGGGTGAACTGATCCCATTTGCCAGCGGTCTGCGTTCTCCGGCCGGCATCGGCATGAACGAACGCGATGAACTTTTCATCACGGACAATCAGGGCGACTGGGTTGCGTCGTCGTACCTGGGGCATGTTGAGGAAGGTGACTTTCTCGGCCATCCTGCAGCACTGTGGGACCGCGCAGAATATGGCCTCACTCCCCGACTACTAGATTACAGAACCTTGGACGCGTGGGTCGAAACAGTTCCGCCACTGGACGAAGCTAAGTTCCGAGCTGAGCGAAAACGTCCGGCCGTCTGGCTGATTCACGGAGACCTGACGAACTCGCCGGGCAATCCCTCTTTTTGTCCACCGCAGGGGTTTGGCCCGTTTGAAGGGCAGGCGTTTATTGCCGACATTTCTCATCGGGCGATTGTGCGCGTCGCTTTGGAGAAAGTTAACGGTGTCTATCAGGGTGCCGTCTTTCCGTTTGTCCGTCCGCTGGAAAGTTCGTCATATTCAACGCGCTTTGATCCCCAGGGGCGACTGTGGGTCGGTTCTGTGGGGCGTGGCTGGACGCCGGGTGCTCCCATGATTGAAGTCATTTCATACGACCCCGAGATACCGCCGTTCGAGATACACCGTATCGAGCTAACCTCCAACGGATTTGATGTCCACTTCACAAGGGCGCTTGGCGAGGCCGTGTCTGTTGAAGAGGTCACAGTCAGGCAGTTCCATTATCTGTACTGGGCTGAATACGGCTCGGATCGACAAGACGTGTCTAGACTACCAGTAGAAGACCTGACCTTGTCCAGAGATCGCAAAACGCTCTCCATTCAGATCCCGGTTGCCCAAAATAATGTCTACGAAATTGATCTCGGTTCGTTGCACTCGGTGGACGGCGTTGAACTGGAAAACAATTTCGCGTTCTACACACTCAATGAGCTTGTCCGATGAGTCTCCGATTGAAGTTACCAACCGTTTACCTTTTGGTCGCGATAATCCTCGTGTGCAGTAGGCTCTTTATTGACGACACGCACGCGGGCGAATTCGACATTATGGTGAGAGACCGTGCAATCGTGCAACGATGTGTTACGGATCATGATGCGCGGAACATCGCGGTGGGCATGCCGGGAGGATTCAGTTTCTCGTTCGACCCGGTTCGCTGTCGACTGGTGTATGTCTGGTTCGGCGGCTTTCTCGACTTTCGTTCTGAAGCCACCGGCCGTGGCGGTCTCATGGTCGACATTCTGGGTGTGAAACGCCATGTCGGAACCGCCCTGCTGCCGCTGCGAATGGGTGATGCCCACAGGGACCCTGGTACGATTCGTTTTGATGGTTATCGTAAGGAGCTCGTGACCGGCATCCCGACTTTTCTATTCCGGGTTGACGATGTTCCCGTTGAGCAGCGGGTGTTGTCTTTTGGCCCGGATCAAGTGACGATTGAACTGACCTTTCCGGAAAGTCATCGATCTGAAAGCCACCGACCCGTCTGCTACTACCAAATGGATCCCACCGCCGTGAAATCTGTCGAGCTGAGTGAACGGTTACGGATGAGCGACAGCGGTGTGATTGAAATCCCAGTCGACGAAACGTGGGCCCAAATTCGCCTGCAGCTACATCCCATCAAAGACACGTTTGTTCGCAAAGAGCCAACCACAAATGGTCACTTGTTGTATGCCCTACACTGCATGTCCTGCCACACGCTGGATGGCAAAAAGCGAATCGGACCGAGCTTTGCCGACCTCTGGACGCGAAAACGAACCGTAACTCGCGACAAACGCGCTGAAGAAGTCATCGCCGATGAGCAATACGTCCGAGAATCCATTTTGCAGCCCCAGGCCGCCATCGTAGAGGGTTATGAAAACGCCAACAAAATGGTCGACATACGCAAGACCCTCAACGACAAACAGATCGATGCGTTGATGAAATTCTTGCTGGATCTCAAGCCGATGGAATGACGAGACCCACTGATCATCAGGGCAGATTCTGCGCACTTCATAGTTCCATTCCACGTATCGCTACCCGGTTCCACTTTGAGGAGAGGACATGATGAACCATTTGACCCGATCGATGAGAAACACATTTGCTTTAGCAGTGTTTCTTACGGCGGGGAACATTGTGTCTGGACAGGACGTGCAGCCTGCGCGGGTGCATTACGAACCGACGTGGGAATCGCTCGACCAGCACAAGACGCCCAAATGGCTGATCGACGCGAAGTTTGGCATCTTCGTCTACACGCCCGGACCCACGCGCGCTGAATGGGAAACGCATCACAAGCTGCACGGACACAAGCCTAACGTCACACCCCACATTCTCGATCATTTCCCCGACCGTTGGGGACCGCTGGCCTGGGATAAAATTGACTGGGATCCGGATGCTTTGGCGCAACTGGCGGTAGACGCCGGGGCGCAGTACGTGGTCCTCAGCCACTCTTCGTTTATTGTCAATGCACCAAGCAAATACGCCGATGTTGAGGGCAGTGCATTCATGCGCATGGGCCCGCCGGGGCGCGACTACGTCGGTGAGCTGGCCAAAGCGGTGCGGGCCCGCGGTCTGAGATACGGTCTGTACACCAACTACATCAATCCCAGACATCACCCACAATGGGTCGAATCGGTAAAGGAGTTAATCGACCGCTACCAGCCAGCGACACTGTGGTTCGATGGCGACAAGCTCTCGTACCCGGCCGAAGAACTCAAGAGTCGGGAACTGCTCGCGTATTACTACAACCATTCCAAGCAGCAGCAGGAAGTCGCGGCTGAGGATGCGATGGGTTCGTACAAGCAGGCGACATGGGGCGCGCGACTGCACCACGGCGATTGGTACCGTAAGGAAGAATCGCCGCCTCATGATGAAATCTCGGTAGGTCACTACATCCGTTACCGAGAGTTGTTTTACATGCTCAATTCGTCGCCCACGGGCGACTCGGGTGGGGCGACGAACAACCTGATCGAATGGCTCGTTGATTGTACGGCGAAGGGCGGCGGGCTGGAGCCGGCCGTTTTTCTTGGGCCACCGGATCATTTCGACATTCAGCGGCGGTGCCTTTTGGGAATGGGCGCGTGGCTGGAGGTCAACGGAGAAGCGATTTACGGCACCCGACCGTGGTACGATGGCCAGCCACAGGACCTAACCGCGCGCGGCACCGATGTGAGATATACGACCAAGGGTAATGCGCTATACGCAATCCTTTGCAAGTGGGAGGCGAGCGGTCCGACGTTCCCGCACCTTCGCGCGGAGAAGGATTCTGTTATCACTCTGTTGGGGGCTCCGCAGGGACCGCGACGCTGGGAACAGACGGACGAGGGGCTCCGCGTGTTTCCGGTGTTACAGGACATGACTCGTGGCAAGCAGCCAGACGTGCCAGGCGATCACGCCTTCGTGTGGAAGATCACACCTCGCCCCACGTGGAAACGATGATTGCCGGCAGGAGGTGCATGAGGCCTGCAGAGTCATCGCCAGCAAATGATGACTGTTACACTGCGCAGCGCTGAGCCCGATTGCCTCGATACGCCTTCTGCGGTTTGCCATTAAATATAGTAATGTGCAATGCTGCGCCGAACGTTTGTCAAGGGAACGATTTAATCCGCAAAGGGGTGGATTGGGTACCATGTCGCCCCAGTGAGGAGGAAAGATTATGTGCTACGAATAATTTTTTCCTGACCGAGACAGTCGTGATTCATTTTGCAAAAGGTCGCGCACTGGTGTAGTTCAAAGACCGCTGCGCTGGTCTTGGCGTGGCTGTTATGCTTAGCGGCCCGAGCACCTGCGGAAGATTTTCCGAATTGGGCCTTGCCGATGGCCCAGGCGACGGAAACAATTGGCTCGATTGTGGCCAATAAAAATCAACGGAAGTTTTACGTTGGCATGCTGTCGCGCAATGCGGCACATAATGGGTTGTCGGTCTTTGATCTGGGTGACAGCGGGAGGCCGGTTGGCAAGTCGCGCAAGTAGTCAGGCCATACTGACACATTGCTGGTTGGACATCGAAGTACGCCCGGCTGCATGTTGCACAATGAGGTCCATCATAAACTTTTCCTGGGGGTTCACACTTCCCATCCCACGTACCAGCGGCGGGCGCAGCCGCATTCACAAACGCTGCCGCTGCCGAGGCGGGGCCACTGTAGCTCACTCCCAGCGGCAATAACCTGCAGTGCGTGTGGCCATTGCGCTCGGCTGAGATCTTAGTACTACGGAAATAATGGAGCTTCCAGCAGGTCCAACGGTATCCGAGTTGCGCGGTACGTGGCATGCCTAAGTCCGATGTTCCAGCGTATAATCGCGCCTCACACGCAGGAGAGTTCTGTGCAGAATAGTTTTCACAACGCGCAGCAGATTGTCGACTATATCGACCGAAGTGGAGATGCCATGAACAGCCGAATTTTTCAGCAATTTGTTTTCTTCTTACTGCGCGGCCTTGTCTTCGCTGGCCTACTTGCCCCAATCGGCGAGTCGGCGTCCAGCCAGCCGTTGGAGATCGGCACGCAAAACCAGATCTTTATTAATGGCCGCTTTCTGGCGCAGCAGGATCACGTTCGGATCGTTGTACAACCACCGCGAAAAACCGGCGAGATGCAGTTTGTCACCGCTCCCTATCTGCAGGTGATGGAGAATGACGGCGTGTTCAAATACTTCAGCCTCGTCTCGAATGATGGTTCGAAGTGGGAGAAGCCCACCCAAAAACGGCTCGATGAGGGAGAGTTCCGGTACGGCATCTACTGGAGTATGCCAGAGCGTCCTTTTGGTGTCGTCTTCAAAGATCCCCACGCGCCACGCGAAGAGCGCTATAAGGTGGTCTCTGGGTTCCAGAACAGAGTCTTCGCTACTGCGGACGGGAGCGAATGGAAAACGCTGCAGCTGAATATCTTTCCGCAGCAGATCAGTTTTCCCCGCGGTATGGACAGCCAGAACGTCGTCTTCTTTGACGACAAGTACGGATGCTACGTTGCTTACGTGCGTGCCAACATGCAGCACGAACCACCACCGCAATATCGGGAGTATTTCAAGAATTCCCGATTCCACAATGGGAACAACCATCTCCGCTGTGTGCGGCGCTGTACTTCACAGGACCTCGTGACCTTTACCGAGGGCGAAATCGTACTGGCACCTGATGCGCACGACCCGATCATGGACGGTGTGGGGGTGGGCGACTTTTACATGCCACAAGTGATTAAGTACCCCCACGCTCAGGACGCCTACGTGATGTTTCCTAACCGCTATCTCCATTATCAGCAGTGGTACCTCGGGGAAGACCTGCGTCACCTTCCCACCGCCAAACCGGACGAAGTCCTCAACGACGGTCCCATCGACATCGGCTTTGCGGCCAGCCGGGACGGGATCCAGTGGGAACGCTACGCCCGCAAGCCGCTCATCCCACTGGGCCGAAAGGGACAGTTCGACTGGGGAGGCCTCTACCCTGTGCGTGGCCTCATCGTGAAGGGAGACGAGATGTGGCTTTACTATGTTGCCTTTGGCGATCACGGCATGCCTCTACCGATCGAGGGTCACGAATCGGAGGGCGTCCTTTCTCGTGCGATTTTTCGCAAAGATGGGTTCACGGCGCTCGAAGCGGACTACCCGCGGGGCGAGTTCACCACACCCGTGCTTCGCTTCGAGGGCCACAGTTTGCATCTCAACGTCGAGACCTCGGCGCTGGGACTAATCCGAGTCGAAATTCAGGACGAAGAGGGAGAGCCGCTACCAGGATTCGCATTGGAGGATTGCGACCGGATGCATTCGACAAACAGGACGGACGCGCTGGTGAAGTGGAGGAAGGGTCAGTCCGATCTGAGCAGTCTGGCAGGTAAGCCACTGCGTCTGAGGTTTGAGTTGATGTATGGCGCTAAACTCTACGCGTTTCGCGCGCAGGCAGACTCTCCGGAGGTTTCTTCCACGAATCTGTCAGCGCAGGAATCGCCTCCTGAATCTTGAGCGGGACTAGGCTCCTGGTCGTCAGGGCACGCGATTTTTTCAGATGCGGTACTGCGGTATCTTCATCGATTCACCGTCTTTTAGCGCTGACTGGTGCGCGACAATACCGGATACCGTCATGTTGAGTGCCTGGGCGATGTCGACTAGTGGCTGACGGTCCTCCAAGATCGCCGTGACAAACTCGTTCATGAGTTGGCCATGTGAGCCACCGTGACCACCGCCCTGGACACTGGGTGGCAGAGGTGGCCGACGGGTGACGGGCAAGTTCTCTTCCAAGCCCTGGTATTGACCATTGAAAGATCCCTGCGGGCCACGAATCCGACCCTTTTCGCCGCCGTGCCCGGGAGTATCCCAGCTGACACCCATGCGCGACATGCCCCCTTCGCTGGTACGGAAGAGAGCGATTTCGGTACCGAACGGATTCTGGTAGCGGTTGTTCTTTGGCCACCAGGCGGCGGCACTGCCCAGGCAGGAGACCTCGGTGAAGCTTTCACCGGTGACGCCGACGTAGTAGGCATTGGAGTGTGTCGGATACCACTGTGGCGGACCATTGTTGCGCCAACCCTTGTACGATGGCAGTGGTTTGCGGAAGAAGTGGAAGTATTCTCCTTCGGAGTAGGTGAGCTTGCCGAAGCCCCCCGCGTGGTAAATCTGTCGCATGGCATGGAGATCTTCGTGGAAACACGACGTCTCGAACATCATGTACTTCAGGCCGGTTTCCTTGACCGCGTCAAACAGCATGTCCGCCTCCTCGAGCGAACCGTACGAGGCGGGCACCGCACAGGCGACGTGTTTGCCGTGCCGCAGCACTTCGATGCAGTGCCGTGGGTGGCTGGGTGCGTCGGTGGCCACAAAGATAGCCTCAATCTGATCGTCCTTAACCATCTCCTCCAGTGACGGATAGGTCTTCTCGCAACGGCAGGCTTTGGCCAGATTAGCGCACCGCTCAGGAAACAGATCGCTGACGGCGACCACTTCCACGTTCGGGTGGTCCTGAAAGCCGAACGCAGCGCCAAAACCAGAGAGGCCGTAGCCGACGAGGCCAACGCGAATCTTGCGATCGGAAACAGGTGTCCAGGCGGGGGAGTCGTTGACTTCGGTTGCTTCCTCACTCGGGCTTTGCTTTTTCTGGGCCGATGCT
>JAKVBY010000061.1:41617-46527 GCA_022446825.1 Pirellulaceae bacterium | reverse complement strand
CGCCGCTAATCCACGATTATTTAACCGGCATGCTGGGACGACGACTCGGTCTGAGGCCACCCTTACTCAGTCGTGAGCCCAGCACATCTTCCAACGACCTAGCCGCACTGCTCGACTTGTTATTCGGCACCGAACGCTTGCGTTCACGCACCTTGCACAACACACTCCGCTCAGAACGTGTTAATGCGGAAAGTGCGATTCAGCGACTCCCCGAGACTTTTATTAAAACCGATAATCAGGCGATCACCGAATCCGCTACGGTTGACATCGAACCCATTGCTCAACGAGTGCCGCGGAATTGCTTTTACGTTCGCTTTGGACAATTCTCCAATTTCCTTTGGCTCGAAGACCTCTTGCAAACTCAAAGTGATGACCTGGAAACCATGCTTACCGTTCGGGGACATGACGCCGAACTAAGTAAAAAGCTTCAGACCCAACTCTCACTACAACAAACCGCCTTGACCAAACTACTTGGCGATCAATTCATTTCTGATGTTGCCTTGCTTGGTCGTGATATGTTTCTGCGCGAGGGAGCAGCACTGGGAATACTTCTAGAAGCACGAAATCCGCTGCTGGGCCCTAATTTCAGAAAATCGCGTGCGGCTACCCTTGCCAGAGAGCAGGCAAATGGCGCGACACTCCAAAACGTGACGATCAGCGACCAGCAAGTTTCTCTCCTCAAAACTCCCGACAATCGGATCCGCTCTTATTATGCCGTCGATGGAAAATACCATCTCTTTACCACTTGCCGGGAAATCGTCGAAGCGTTTTTTGCGACCCGAGATGGAGCGGCCTCGCTGGGGAATTCCCGCGATTTCATCGACGCGCGGTCACGCCTGCCGATAAACCAAAATCACACCCTGTTTGTGTTTCTGTCTGCCGACTTTCTGGAAGGCCTTCTCTCCCCGCATTACCAAGTCGAACTGGCACGCAGAATTCAAGCGGTTACCGACCTCGAAGCAATCCAACTCGCGCAATGGACCGCACGAAACGAAAAGAAACCGCATCATTCCCTTGAAGATCTTGTCTTGGCAGGCTTTTTGCCGGCAGGAATCACTCTGCGGGCCGATGGAAGTGGGCCACTCATGACAGACTCCACGCCTATTGATAGCCTGCGGGGGCCACGAGGGTATTTCACCCCCATCCCTGATGTCTCAATCCAGAACATCACTGCGAGCGAAGCACGCAACCTCTGGACCGGGCGTGATGAATCGACAGAGAAGCGGCAGCCGTTGGACCCACTCGTAGTCGGTGTCCGACGATTCTCTTTAAGCGAGGGGCAGGAAAGACTGGTCATCGACGCCAATATTTTCCCCCTTGACGAAACTAAATATGGCAAATGGCTTTCTCTTCTGGGCCCTCTCACCAGACAAGTTATCACGCCCCCTCCCGAATCCGTCATTACTTTACAAGCTTCTCTACGGGGCGGATTGCTCTTTCCCAAAATCCCTCCACACCTAATGTTTCTGAGTGTGCTGGACATCCCTACAATCAGCGAATTGGCGCCCGCTCGTCTCATAAAAGTGCTGGAACTCCTCCGTACAACTCCAGGAATGCTGGGAAGCTGGCCAAATCCTGGATTGATTGACTCGTTTCCATTGGACTTGGATGGAACACCCGATGCAGCAGGTTATTCGAGACTACCGTTTGGAATCTGGCGCCGTCAAACGAACAACGGCTTTTCCGTCCTCGCGATGGACCGTGACACCTTGGCACAAGCAACACCTCACCTCCAAATCACCGAGGCAGACGACCCCGCACATATGTTCTTACATATCGGTGACCTGTCCCGTTCTCATCTCCACGACACGATCAACACGCTAAGCTTCCAACGTGCCCTCCTCGCGTCGCGAGGAAACGTTCAATTATTCACAACCCTCTCGGAACAGTTAGGCATCCCCGTTGCCGACGCCGCCACGGTCGCAGAGAACCTCTTGGGCGTAAAACTGGTGTGCGCTCTGGGAGGAGAATATCAACTGAGCTCTACCGCTAAGAGCCTACCCCATTGGACGTCTACCCATTGGCCGACCAACCCTCAAACGGTTCCCGAAAAATATCAATCTCCGTTTCTCACCTGGTTTCGAGGCCTCGAAGGTAGCTTGGTAAAATACGATGGGGAAGCCGAATTACGCCTCATTCTCGACATCCAAAGCCCTACGGAAAAATCTGGCTTGACGCTGCCACTTTTCGATTTCTTCCGTCAAGCCGAAGAAACCACAGTAGACCCGCGAGATGACTCCTCAGTAGACCTCATTCCGGCGCCCTAGGTGAAAACTGCCGCGTGATGAAACCTGCCAACGAAACCTATGTCCCTGCCGTAGGCGTTTTGGAGTTGATAACCATGCCTGCCATGAAATCGTTCTGCTCCCCAGTGGCCCTTCTGGTGAGTCCCCGATCGCAATTTACAGACTAAGGAAACCAAGCTTTCTGTGACAGGCTACCCAGCGTTCCGTGCTGTAGGTTCACTACTGTGCCCCACAGGGGGGGCACCACGACCTCATCCTGTCTCCCACACGATCTAATCCACGTGCTTTGGATCAACCGGTTAACGTAAGTGACTCCCTACACCGCAATCTACCGCAGCCTACAATTCCCCATTTATTTCTCCTGAGTCGAGCAGGCCTGGGCAACCACACATGTACTGCAGGACCCGCTGGCACATCCCCCACCCACTGCAGCGTCCGTTCCACAGCCCGGCCCGCAACCATCATTCACATTTTCGACAAATTGCCGAAACTGAACCTTGGTTTCATAGGTCTCGGCTAAATTTTGGGTAATCCCTTCTAGCTCCGGAGAAACATCGCCGAGAAAATAAAAGAAAATTGCCTTTCCATCAAATAGTTGCTCGGCATCGACTAAAATCGCTGGGCTTCCCAGCTGCACCATGGCATCTGCACAAGCCTGTAACGCGTCTGTTTTATTCTTCTCCAGCCTCGAGAGTAACAATTCATCCTCCACAGCCAGGCGTCGTAAAAGTTCTCCATCATGATGGCTTTTGGCTTGGACTTCACTCTGTGAAAGTACTTCTCCGACTTCAAGACCGCGCACGGTGCGACAGATCACCCGAGTTCCGCGAGGAAACCGAGTTCCATCAACCGCGACAAATCGCCCAACATTCCCTAAAATTCCAACTCGAACAAAATGCTGGTTCAACATGCAATTAGCCGATTTTGAGAAAGCGGTCAGCGAGGCATCGACGCAACAGATGCCCAGTTGTTATCATTCTGCAATATCGAGTGGTATGTGCCAAGTTCGAGGCCGACTCCACGGTAAGACTATTTTCCAATCTACACACCCTACACACCCGAATTTTGATCGTGAGACGTCCTATGATTCAAAACGCGTCAACCCAAGACGCTCATAGCGTGACTCCCAGTAAGTTATGGAATGACCTCGCAAACAAGGTGCTTGAGGGCTACCGGCTTACGGAAAATGATGGTCTGTCCATCTTACAATGTCCGGACGATGAGATCTTGGAGCTGCTGGCAGCTGCTTTTCGAGTCCGCCGAAAGTATTTTGGAAAAACTGTCCAACTTTATTTCCTCATGAACGCCAAAAGCGGCCTCTGCCCAGAGGACTGCTCGTATTGTTCACAGTCGAAAGACGCGACCTCAGAGATTCCAAAATATAATATCTTGAGCCGCGACAAGTTGCTGGATGGCGCGAGGGTTGCGTCCGAACGCGGTTCTAAAACCTATTGCATTGTGATTTCCGCACGCGGTCCCACCGAACGCGAAATGAACGCCGTCGAAACCATCGTGCCGGAAATCAAGCAGACGTACGATTTGAAGATCTGCGCCTGCCTGGGCCTGCTAGACGCACAACAGGCTGAACGCCTTAAAGACTGCGGAGTTGACCGCGTCAACCATAACTTAAACACAAGCCAGGATTTTTATAGCGAAATCTGCTCCACACACACACACGAAGACCGCATCCAGACCCTCGAGCACGTCCGAGATGCGGGTTTGGAAATGTGTAGTGGCGGTATTATTGGTATGGGAGAAGAAGATCTGGACGTTGTCCGCCTTGCTCTCGAATTGAGAGAACTTGCGGTTGACTCAATCCCTCTCAATTTTTTGATTCCCATCGAAGGTACGGCACTACCACCGTCCGAAAAACTCACACCCCGCTATTGCCTGAAAGCGCTTGCCTTGTATCGACTGGCAAATCCTCGTTGTGAGTTGCGCATCGCCGGTGGTCGTGAGTTGCATTTGGGGAGCATGCAGTGCCTCGGTCTCTACGCCGCAAATTCTATCTTCGTAGGAGATTACCTCACAACCGAAGGCCAACCACCAGATGCCGATTATAAAATGATTGAAGAGATGGGATTTGAAGTCACGCGCCACGAAGAAATCGTCACCTGACACACTCATCCCGGACTGAATGCTTTCCAGGCAGATCGCTTTGCCACCGCGCCGAAGGCGCCCCCGCCATGACGGGCAAACGAGGTGGCTGGGGTGCACTACTAGTGCTGGAAACTAAGCGTGCCAAGAACTAAAAACAGCCCTGCTACGGTAAAGTAACAGGGCTGTCTTCGTTTTCGGACAACTTCTTCCAATCGTGCGACTTGGTCGTTAGAGACCTGGCGCGATTTTCAAAAGCTTGCCGGGTTGTGCATCAGAGCCTTCTTGCGCGGTGCCGATCACTGTGATGTACAACGTACCGTCTTCTGCAAACGCCATTGCGGTTGGTTTGTCTAACTTGGCAATTTCTTTCGGTTCCACCGTTTCCGAATCAACCGAAATCAACTGAAAAAGGCCGCCTTCACTCGGATTTGACCAGGCAAAGTCGAGTGCATAAAGCTGTCGTTTCTTACCCTTTGCTTTCGAACTGTAAGCCACCGCCGTGATATCACTGAGCCCCGTTTCTAGGTTCATTAACATTTCACCTTGGGTGTTGTAGAACGTCAA
>JAKVBY010000061.1:22121-41517 GCA_022446825.1 Pirellulaceae bacterium | reverse complement strand
AAGGCATAAAAATTTCCTTCGCCCTTCTCTGCTCCTTCAGGCTTGAGCGTGAAACTTTTAACCATCGCGTCCGCTCCAATAGGATCACTTCCAGCAGCCGGAACCGCATAGACTCGCAGCATTTCTTTGTCGTCCTTCAAGCCGCCACCACCGACAACCAAGGTATCCTTGTTCAAAAATGCCAAACCCAACGGACCGATGTTATATTTCGGGCCCTTGCCATATACATCGATCGGAAAATCGATAATCACCTCACTCAGCTTGCCTTCCGAGATGCGAACAATACGGGCCGCACCGCTATCCGCCACAAAGATATCACCAGTGCCTGGCTGAATCGCCACGCCGCAAGGATTGTTTAGTCCCTCGATCACAGTGGTTGGCTCGGCTGCCAAAACTGTCGTAACAGCAAGAAACGCAAGCCCTATTAAAATTCCAAGCATTCTCATTTAAGTTCTCTCCTTCGAATGAGCCGGTGGCAATTTCATTGCCATTGGCAGATAAGTTTTGGATAGATATTACTCTGGTAGAACGGGAGGTTCGACGTTCGGATAATCTGGACTAGAAAGCGCTTCCTTCATGAACACGACGAGATCCGCTTTTTCTTGATCGGTTAATTTCAGCGGGAATATTTCTTCGTCGAGCGTCGGATTGCCCTTTTTAACTCCGCCTTTCACATAAAACTCAACAACCTCTTCCAGAGTTTTGAAGCGGCCGTCATGCATGTAAGGTGCGGTCCTGGCTATTTCTCGCAGTGTCGTTGTTTTGAAACGCCCTTTATCACCTTCCTGCTTCGTCACCGCATAGCGGCCCAGATCGGGCTCGGCTTTCTCCATACCGACACCGATGTTGTGAAAACCTTCGTCCATATATAACGGATGTTTATGGCAAGCAGAGCAATTCGTCTTTTTCGTATTGAACAATTTCAAACCACGTTCTGCAGCGGCTGAAAGAGCCTCCTTGTCACCCGCTAAATATCGATCAATAGGTGCATTGCCCGACAGAATAGTTCGCTCAAAAGAGGCAATCGCTTGGCCAATCCCAATAGCAGTCACCTCGGTTCCGAACACCTGCTCAAACTGAGTTTTATACCCGTCAATCTTGCCCAGCTTTTTAACAAGATCCGGTAATGCCATGTCCATCTCAATAGGATTTTCAATCGGCCCTAATGCTTGCACCTCGAGTGCATCATTCGCCGTACGGCCGGTCTGAGCAGCACGGCCATCCCAAAAGGTTGCGCGTGAATGGTAAGCCGCGTTAACGATCGTAGGAGCGCTGCGTCCACCAACCTGCCCTCGAACTCCGGTCGCAAAAGCTTCCCCATTTGACCACCCCTTCTGCGGGTCGTGGCAGCTTGCACAACTTACCGTGTTATCACCCGACAAGCGGGGATCAAAATAAAGTTGTTTTCCCAGGGCGATCTTTCCGAGGGTGGGGGGGTTTTTGCGTGGTATGCGAAACTTTGGCAATCCGTTCGGTATCGCGATTTCAAAAGGGTCCGCCGCAGCAACCAATGAAGAAAAAAAGAGTGCACAAATCAAAACAAAGTGAGGATAGAAGTGGCGCATAAAGCTGCTTCCTATTTTCTTACCAGCAAGGATCAATCAATCCGGGNAGTCCAATCCGNNGAGGCTANGCCAATCCGGGAGCAGGGCGNCTCANCACACCTGCCNATGCTTCAACATTCTCATCCACAAAGAACGCGNCGACAAGATGGTAAAACTAAAAAGCTTTGCTCACANAAGCGGGAAAACGTACTCTTTTCGGCCTCCTGGAATTACACCTGGAAACCCAACCGATCTTNTGTNGTCNGCCCAAATCAGTTNTTGGGTTCAGATTCTTCTTGTCNNGAAGACGTCCCGTGCACTATTCGAAACAAATATTACTGCAGTCTCGCCCTTTCAAACTCTGTAATCTTGTCTTCGTGCTGAAGGGTCAGAGCAATGTCATCAAGCCCCTGAAGCAAGCATTCTCGTCGAAACGATTCAATTTCAAACGACACTATAAAACCGGAGTCATCTGAAACCTTCTGAGCTTCCAAATCAACCACCAATCGGTACCCCGGTCGAGTGGCTGCATTTTCAAACAACTGCTCTACCTCGGATTCACTCAGTGAAATGGGGAGCACACCATTTTTGAAGCAATTATTAAAGAATATATCTGCGTACGAAGGTGCAATCACGACTCGAAATCCATAATCTGCCAGCGCCCAGACTGCATGCTCTCGACTCGAACCAGAGCCAAAATTTCTCCGGGCAACGAGAATCGACGCACCAGACACCTCAGGGGCATTTAATTCAAAAGCTTGGTTGAGTGAACCATCATCGTGAAAACGCCAGTCAAAAAATAAAAACTGCCCAAAACCCGTGCGCTCGATGCGTTTCAGGAATTGCTTGGGAATGATCTGATCCGTGTCAACATTGGCGCGATCCATTGTCGCAACCAAACCGGTGTGATGTGTGAACGACTCCATGACGTTTATCAAATAACCTCCCCGTTGAAGTTCCAGTCGCGAATGTCAACAAAGTGTCCTTCTACGGCTGCAGCGGCTGCCATGGCGGGCGACACGAGATGAGTGCGGCCTCCTTTACCTTGGCGTCCCTCAAAATTCCGATTACTCGTGGATGCACACCGCTCTCCAGGCTCAAGTTTATCCGGATTCATCGCCAAACACATACTGCAACCGGCTTCTCGCCATTCAAACCCAGCAGCGGTGAAGATCTTATGCAAACCTTCACTTTCTGCCTGCTCTTTCACTTGCCCGCTTCCTGGAACGACCATTGCATTCACGTGGCTGGCGACTCGATAACCATTGGCTACGCGCGCTGCTGAACGAAGATCCTCAATGCGTGCGTTGGTACAGGAACCAATGAATACTCGGTCTACGCCCACGTCTACCATCGGCGTCCCTGCAGTAAGATCCATATACTCTAATGCCAACTCGGCCGATTTTTGTTCTGTCGCATCGGTGAGACTTGTGGGATCCGGAACTTGATCTGTCACCGCGATCACTTGGCCAGGATTCGTCCCCCAAGTAACTTGTGGTGAAATGTCTGCTGCAACAAACTGTTTTACAACATCATACTTTGCACCTGCATCGCTACGCAGCTGCTCCCAGGTGGCGATCGCCTGATCAAAATCTTCCGGGGCAAATTCACGGCCACGAAGGTAGTCATAGGTCGTTGCATCTGGCGCAATCATACCAGCGCGGGCACCTGCTTCGATCGACATATTACAAACGGTCATCCGTTCTTCCATGCTTAACGAGCGAATCGCCTCACCGGTATATTCCAACACGTACCCAGTGCCACCCTGCGTTGTGAGACGCCCGATTAGAAAGAGTACAACGTCTTTGGCTGTGACACCTTCAGCTAACTGACCATCCACTCGCAATTCCATGGTCTGCGGCTTGGACTGCAGCAAGGTCTGTGTGGCCAACACATGCTCGACTTCACTGGTCCCAATCCCAAATGCTACGGCGCCAAAAGCCCCGTGCGTCGAGGTATGGCTGTCCCCGCAAACAATGGTCATTCCTGGTTGCGTGTAGCCCATTTCGGGACCAATCACGTGGACAATTCCCTGCCTTAAATCGTCTAAATCATAAATTTTGATGTCAAAATCTGCACAGTTTGTTCGCAGTGTGTCGATTTGCTGTTGCGCGATAGGGTCCGCAATGGGCACGGACCGATCGGTGGTTGGAATATTATGATCTGGAGTCGCAATCGTACGTTCCGGGCGACGCACTGGGCGGCCTGCCAAACGTAGTCCCTCAAAAGCCTGCGCACTCGTAACTTCATGGACCAATTGGAGATCAACGTACAAAATGGTTTGCTTGCCAGCTTCGGCATGTACAACGTGCTGATCCCAAATCTTCTCGAACATGGTTCGAGGTTGGCTGGTCGAATTTGCCATGAGTACCCCTACGAGTCTGGCGGATCGCGAAACGAAAATAATCTTCTGAAGAGGGACGCTTACCGCATCACCCAACTAATCCAGTATTATAGTACTCCGCCCGCATATCTGGGAGCGGTGGTGGCATGCGGTAAAATCACAGCCGCCAGAGGACAGCTCGGCTTGCCCCCAATTGCCCACCGCTACCGCACGTCATTTCCGATAGTACTCACGAAACCACTCCATAAATCGGGCCACGCCGTCTTCAATCGATGTACGAGGTCGGAATCCAACATCACGAGCTAAATCGTCAATGTCGGCAAACGTCGCTTTCACATCGCCAGGTTGCATGGGAAGCAAATTTTTCTTGGCTTTTTTCCCAATGGCCTGCTCGATAGTCTCGATGAAATGCATCAGCTCCACAGGCTGATTATTTCCAATATTATAGATCCGGTAGGGCCCGCGGCTTGTGCCTGGATTCGTGCCTAAGTCTTGTGCATTCTTCTGCGGAATTCGATCTGCGACGCGCGTAATCCCTTCAACAATGTCATCCACATAAGTAAAATCTCGCTGCATTTTTCCTTCGTTAAAAACATCGATGGGCTGATCTTCAAAGATTGCCTTCGCAAACAAAAATAACGCCATGTCTGGCCGCCCCCACGGACCATAGACGGTAAAGAAACGCAACCCAGTCGTCGGCAAATCATACAAGTGGCTGTACGCGTGAGCCATCAATTCATTGGCCTTTTTAGTGGCAGCGTACAAGCTTACTGGATGATCAACATTATCATCCACTGAAAAGGGCATCGTCGGATTCGTACCATACACGGAGCTCGACGACGCGTAGACAAGGTGCTTGACGAGACTTTGCCGACAAGCCTCCAAAACATTTGCAAAGCCCACGAGATTGGAATCTACATAGGCTTGCGGATTTTCAATCGAATAACGAACGCCCGCTTGTGCGGCAAGGTTAATCACCACGTCGAATTTTTCACGGGTAGACAACTCCATAATTCTTGTGCGGTCTTCCAAGTCAATCTGATGGAAAATGAAATTCTTCTGCCCATCCAATTGTTTCAAACGATCCCGTTTCAACTGAACATCGTAATAATCATTGAGATTGTCGATTCCAATCACTTGGTCCCCACGATCAAGCAATCGCTTTGCTGTATGAAAACCGATAAAGCCGGCTGCACCGGTGAGCAAGTATTTTGTCATGGCCTCAATATAATTCGAAACGCTTTTTGTTGCAGCGGTAATTTAATGCAGCCGAAAAACAGCACCTACGGCAATGCGAACGACGCGTCGAAAACAACTGCCTATAGGAGATCTACGGGACGCCTCGCACCTATCCTAGGCACTGGCCATCAGGCAACGGGGCAGCAGGCCGACTTGCCTGACCACAAATTCCTGCCCAGAACTCAGGCTCTTCCATGCGTTTAGCAGTACCCACATAGTGCAGGTCGCCTAGCTGGCGACGCTGGCAATTGCCGCATCAGCGATCGACGCTGGAAATGCCTCATGGAAACTTTTCTTGCGCAACCTGCTATCCTATCGATCAGGCAAGCCCTGTTGGCATTTCGGTGAAACTTTTACCTAGTGCTATCCTTCGGTCCATGACCAAGTATAGTTTCCGCTTTGCCTGCCAGCATTTCTCCCCAAATCCACCAGGGTTTGCTCACAACACCAAATCATGATTCCCAGGCCAACGTTGTCGCGCACGCTTAAAGCCTTACAAAGCACAAGGATGACTCCTCCTGATGGCACACTCACCCAGTAAGTTCCAAGACGATCTCGCCGACAAACTCCAACGAAAAGATGCTCTTATCGGTGTCGTAGGACTTGGTTACGTAGGCCTACCTCTCGTGGAAACTTTTGTCGATGCGGGCTTTCGAACCATTGGCTTTGATGTCGATGCTCAAAAGACAGAACAACTTTCCCAAGGGGAAAGCTACATTCGACACATTGCATCAGAATGGATCGCACAGGCAGTCACAGCGGGCTTGTTCCAAGCCACTTCGAACATGCAGCGTCTCGGCGAAGTCGATGCTATCTTGATCTGTGTACCCACGCCGCTGACCGAAAGTCGCGACCCAGATCTTAGCCATGTCAAAGCGACCGTCATCCAAATCACCAAGGCTCTTCGCCCGGGCCAACTTATCGTACTCGAAAGTACGACCTACCCCGGCACGACACGGACGGTTATCTGTCCGCTTTTAGAAGAATCAGGACTCTCTATTGGCCAAGATGTTTTCGTTGCCTACAGTCCTGAAAGAGAAGATCCTGGAAATCGCACTTTTTCTGCGCGTTCTATTCCCAAGGTCGTCGGCGGGCTCAATGATGTCAGTCGAGATTTGGCGGTAAAACTATACGAGCAAGCAGTCGTAAAAACCGTTCCCGTCTCAAGCTGTGAAGTCGCCGAGGCTTGTAAGATTCTGGAGAACACATACCGCTCTGTAAACATCGCGATGGTGAATGAGTTAAAAATGCTGTTAGACCGTATTGGCATCGACGTCTGGGAAGTCATCGATGCCGCCAAGACCAAACCATTTGGATTTCAAGCGTTTTACCCTGGTCCTGGCCTGGGAGGTCATTGTATCCCTATCGATCCTTTTTATCTAAGCTGGGTGGCCCGACAACATGAAATGACTACTCGGTTTATCGAACTTGCTGGTGAAATCAACACGCAAATGCCCCAATACGTCGTCAGTCGTGTAACTCAAGCCCTTAACAATGTCGGCAAACCGGTGCATGGAAGTCGTATTACTATCCTCGGCATCGCCTACAAAAAGGACATCGACGATCCTCGCGAGAGCCCTTCCTTCCGTTTAATGGAATTGCTGCAGAACAAGGGTGCCTTACTTTCCTACAACGACCCCCATATTCCTGTATTGCCAACGATGCGCAATTATCGAGTTCCACGTCTGGCCAGCGAGGAACTCACCGAAACCTTTCTGGGGGCCCAAGATTGCGTTCTCATCGCCACGGAGCATACCGCCTACGACTGGGACTTCATTGTCCAACATTCGTCGTTAGTAATCGACACACGAAACGCCACTTCGAAGATTTGTAAGCAGCGTGAAAAAATTTATAAAGCCTGACCTTCAGCCAATCTTCACGCCGCTTGCAAACGCAACTCATCACTAAAACTCGCCAGTCGCTCGACTTCACCAGAAGCTAGCAGGCGGCACTTCCGAGGCGCATCCCTCCCCGAACTACATTCTTCGAGATACACGAGTGATTGTTCATGCATCATGCGGGGTAAATAATACCAAGCGCGGGCCATTGCTGTGGCATCGATATCCGACCCGACGATAATCAGATCGGTGCTCATTAACTCATTGGCTGTTCGTGCGAGTGCTGTGAAAGGATCTCCTGGAATCAACCGAATCTTGGCTTGGGTTGACTTGAGCAATTGATGCGCACGTTTGTAAGACAAAACGTTCGCGTCCTTTGGACTCGCTTCGAATAAATCGATGCCCGTAAAGCGAATGTCACTTAAACGGTGAGATCTTTGGGCAACACGTATCATCCTCGCCGATCTGACGGCGTTCCGGATGCCGATCTCAACGATTGTTTTAACGTTCCGCCGCGCAATGGCTCTAAAAATTCGCCGGTTTTCCGCTGGTTTGGAAAACCAGGCGAGATGTGCATAACTGAAAAAGTTCATCTTGTTCAACACTCGTTGCTTTCATCAGAAGAAGTGATGCCGATCGCCTCAACACTCAACTTCGGTAAAACCACTGCTGAAGGTGAATCGAAAGTGAACTTGTTTACAAAAGAGAAATACAGGCGAATCTACGGACCCACGACCTGGGTTTGCCAACGGTTTTTTGGGAAGGCCGCTCACATGCTAAAAGACCAAGCCTGGCACGGCGAAACTCTTGAAATCTGGCTCTTGGGCCCACATTTACCAAAAATATCACGGCTTATTTCTCTAGACGGAAACCGTAGACCCAACGCAGAAAGAGTGTCAAATCGCCCCAATTCTCCCTGATTTAGGATATTGCAAAAATACAACATGGGGTCAAATTTCAATCTAACCCTAAAGTTTTGTAGTAAAAAAGCTACACGCTAGCAGTCTTCCTTGTCCTGCTTACTTCGTAACCTATATTTCCTTTAGCATCTCAAGGACGGAACGCCGGGGCCTCCCTCCCCTCTGCTCGGAATTGAGCAACCAAACGTTCCCATCTCCCCTCGCCTCGCAGCCGGTCTGCGCCGCGACTGTGTCTATTTCGTCCCTGTTTTGTGGGCCTAGATTCCCACACAGCTGCCGTAATCGAAAGCTCCATGATGCGCTCACGTCTGTTCCGAACCTCCCGGATCGAAGCCTTAGAAAATCGCCTGGCAATGGCTGCCCAACCGCTCGCCGATTTTGGTCTCGATGCCTTTTACAAGGAGCAGACGAATCAGGCACTTGAACACCCAACCACGCTCATCTCCCAGGCATATCAAACGGATGGAGTCAATTCGATACGAGAACAATACGGATTTGTCGGAGACGGCCAAACTGCCGTCATTATCGACAGTGGTATTGCCTGGGACCATCAAGCCTTGGGTGGCGGATTTGGAAAAACGCATCGCGTCGTTGGTGGTTGGGACTTTGCCGAAGACGACCCCCATCCTTATGACGACGGTCCCGCAGGGTTTCACGGCACACACGTTAGCGGAATTCTTGCCAGTAATGACCCCACATATCCCGGGGTTGCCCCAGGTGTTGATCTTGTTGGCCTACGAGTACTGGATGACCGTGGCAGCGGCTATTTCCATTGGATCGAACAAGCTGCACGCTGGGTTCATGACCATCGCAACGATTTTGAACATCCCATCACCACGGTCAACATTTCGATCGGCAGTCATTGGAATTCGGACGTGATCCCTTTTTGGGCCACGCTGGAAGATGAATTTGCTCAACTTGAAGAGGATGGCATCTTTGTTGCAGTCGCGGCGGGAAATTCGTTCGGGTATTTCCAAACAGAAGGGCTGAGCTATCCCGCAGCGAGTTCCTACGTTATACCCGTCTCGGCCGTCGGTCCAACGGGACAATTAGCAAGTTTTAGTCAACGGCAAGATCGTGCTTTAGCCGCTCCAGGCGTCAACATCAAAAGTACGATTCCGGACCACCGAGGGAACGCAGACAATATCGGAAACGACTGGTCCTACGCGACAGGCACGAGTATGGCATCTCCCTATTTAGCCGGCATCAGTGTCTTGGTCCGCGAAGCGATGCAATTTGCCGGCGCCCCCCACGTTTCTCAGGATGACATATACGCCGTCCTGCGGGACACCGCAGACAGCGTCTGGGATCCAATCACTTCACAACATTACCAACGCGTCAATGTCGAAGAGGCAATCCATTCCGTCATGCCAAAAGACGACTATGGGTCCGACGTCACAACAGCTTTTGAGTTAGGCGACATCTCCGCGCACAAAATCGTGACGGGATGGATAAATTGCCTCGACGATCAGGATCATTTCACGTTTCTGGCGGATCGAACCGGCACAATCGAAATCACCGCAAACGCAACTCGTGACCTGTCACTCCGTTTTGAGACTACAGAAACCAATGCCCAGGATTTGGATAACGGGCTACGATTAGAGGTTCTCGAGGGAGAACGTTACCACTTTGCCGTGACAACATCTGGAGGTATCGGCCAATTTGATCTGGCGTTCAAGACCCAGCCTCAAGTCCTTCATCCCGCCAACGATTCAGATTTCGAATTCTTCGTCAACGTCGACACCCAGCGAGGACAGGAAAGCGTTCACTGGGACCGGGAAACGGGAATTTGGACCGTAACAAACCATCGGGGTAGGACGTCGACTGACGAAATCTGGGGGAATTGGTCGCCAGCGACAAAATGGCACGACGTGCAAGTGGCCGATATCAATGGAGATGGGCTTTGTGACATCGTGGGACGTGATAACCACGAGTGGTGGGTTGCTAAGTCAAACGGTGGCAGTTTTGATACCACCCGCTGGTGCGAGTTTTCCAATAGTACTTCCTGGCACGACGTCCTCATTGGAGATTTCGATGGCGACCGTCGTGACGACATTGCTGGACGCGACGAAGAGGGACGCTGGTGGGTTGTGCGTTCCACACCCCAGGGACCCGAAGTTCAGCAGTGGACGCGTTGGATGCCAACCGCCTCCTGGAAACATGTCAGCGTGGCCGATGTCAATGGTGATGGCCGTGACGATATCGTTGGCCACGCCGGGAACAGTTTTTGGGTTGCCCGTTCCATCGGTCACCGTTTCACCAATAAGAATTGGCTACGGGTTCCGACAGCCGCTGAATGGCAGGATGTCCAGATTGCGGATGTCAACGGTGACGGATCGGCGGACATCATCGGCCGTCATCACGGAGCCTTGATGGTCGCGCAATCTCAGCAAACCCACTTCGCCACACAGCAGTGGGGGCGTTGGTCGGAACTCGTCGACTGGCAGCATGTAAATGCTGCGGATGTCAACGGCGACGGCCGAGCTGACCTCGTCGGCTTTGCCGGTGGGTCTTGGTGGGTAGGACAATCGTTGGGTCATCGCTTTACAAACGTTCGTTGGAGTCAATGGTCAGGCACAAGTCACTGGACCGACGTCTGCGCGACGGATTACGACGGAGATGGTCGAGACGACTTGGTCGGTCGACTTAACGGTACGGTTACCTATGCTCGGTCCAATGGAAAAGGATTCGACTATGGAAAACTCCAGAACGTCTTGGAGCGTCCCTCGGCCACATGGATTCCATTGACGACGCAATCATCAGTTCCCGGGCACCCTCTCTCGCCCTCTCGAGACCTGGCACACTCCTTAGCCACCGCCACTTTTACCGCGCATCCCACCGACCACGCTACATCGAGTCAACCGACACCAAGTTCTCAGCAGCGAATTCTGCAATCAGAAAATCAATCACCTGACCTTTTCTCCTCCATCAGCCTGTCGGAGCACCCAGTCTGCCGTAAAACCTCGCTGGAGGAAAACTTACTTGCCATTCTGGGAGGCGAACCCCGAGACCTGCAAGCCGTCGATGCCACCTTTGCTGGCCTGGATCCAATCCGCCTCTAAGCCTGCCTTCTTAACTCGTGTTCCGCTCCTGCTGTGCCAGCGTTTGCATTAGCCGATTTCTCAGGACTCCGCTCAGGCCCATGCCTCAGTCCCATGGCAGAGCCGCCAGATTATCTACCATCTTTCCTGGACAAGCTTCGCACCGCTCTTCACTTCCAGACCTTTAAGATTTTCGAGCACGCTTCCATTGAATGGAGCTTCGGGCGCAACCGAGAACCACGAGCAACCCGAAAACTTAGCCTCACGCCGTCAATAAACAACTTGGCTGGGAAGAACTGTTTGACTCCGGCCCCAATTCACGTATCGCATCAATCACATGATTGAGTTGCGCAGGCGTAAGGGCCGAACCACTGGGAAGACAAAGCCCGTTCGCAAAAAACTGTTCCGCATTTTTTCCGCCACAACATCGGCTCCCCACAAAAGCTGGCTGAAGATGCAAAGGCTTGAAAACCAATCTGGATTCAATGCCTTCCGACGCCAGAACCTGGCGTAGCTGTCGCGCGGACAAACCAAACTCCTTGCTGTCCACCATCATGACCGTAAGCCACCGATTCGAACGTCCCAACGGGGACTCCGGAATAAAACCGATCCCCGCAACTCCTGTCAGTCCGTTTTGATAGTATGAAAAATTCCTGCGCCGCGCTAGCACACGCTGTCGAAGCACTTTCAATTGACTTATCCCCACCGCCGCGAGCAAATTACTGAATTGGTAATTGTACCCTACGGTTCCATGCTCATAGTGTTCTGCCTCGTCACGAGCCTGAGACGCTAAATAGCGACAATTTCCCAATAGTTCCCTATCGTTGGAGCAAATAGCGCCGCCACCACTGGTGGTAATAATTTTGTTTCCATTGAACGAAAAGACACTTGCCCAAGCGCGACGACCAACCGATTCACCACGATACTGAGAACCCAATGCTTCGGCCGCATCTTCAATCACAGGAACTCCATATTTGTCACCAACTTCCACCAAAGCATCCATATCAACACTCTGCCCAAAGGCATCCACAGCAAGAATCGCTTTTGGCAACTTGTTGCGGACAGCACCTCGGCGCAATTCGTCCGCAACCACATTGGGATCGAGGTTTCCAGTCTTCGACTCAGAATCGATAAAGACAGGTGCCGCTCCCAGATACGCAATCGGATTTGCGGAGGCACAAAAGGAAAGCGTCGAGCAAAGCACCTCATCACCCGGACCAATCCCCAGGTGGCGGAGTGTCAAATGAATTGCTGCCGTACAACTGGAAGTTGCCAAACTACCTTTCGTATTAACCAACGTCGACAAACGCGATTCAAACGAATTCACCATAGGACCGGCAGGCGCAATCCAATTCGACTCCATTGCCTGCCGCAATATTTCGCCTTCCGATCCATCCAAATGGGGAGGAGACAATAAAATCTTAGCTGCAGCACGCGGCTGGACTTTTTGCCCCTGTTTACGAACTTTCGTTTGCCGGCGTGCAGGCACCCCCACAACTGTCATTTGACTCGGTACCGACCGAACAACGCAAGCTCCCGCACCTACCGTCGTTGCTGCTCCCACGCACACTTGAGGAATCGCGGCACTCCCCGTTCCAAAGAACGCATGAGGTTCGACGATTACCGAACCGGCCAGATGCGTTCCGGGACCAATGTGCACAAAGTCTCCTAACCGACAATCATGATCAACACTAGCAGCGGTGTTCACAATGGCATGCTTGCCGATCCATACATCTGGTTGAATCACCGCACCGGCCAAAATTACCGTGCCCTCACCAATCGTTACTGATTCATGAACCGTCGCGTGCGGATGAATCACCGACAACCAAACAGCCTCATACTCTGCTGCAATCCGCGTGCGGACCACATTATCGCCAATTGCAATGACGGCAGCTGGTAAAGTAAACGTCGCCAAATCTGATATTGGCCCAATGATGGGCACACCCAATATCACTTTGCCATGCTGGTCTATGCGATCATCAAGAACTCCCTTGACGACGATGCTGGAATCTTGCAGGGCCGCAATCACAGACTTCGCGTGCCCACCTCCGCCAATGACATAGACAGCCCGGCCTTCACGGCTCAGCGTTCGCACATTCTGCGAATCATTTCCGCCTTGAAACAGCGGCATGGTCGCATGGCCGGCTGCCGTGATCCCTGCAGGGGCAAACATTTTGAGGCCCGTACGTAACAGGATGAGCGCGTCCAACCAAAAATCATGATACTGAACATACCACAGGTCGTAGGCAAACTTGGTTTCCCAATCGATTGCATTTCGACCGTTAATTTGAGCCCAACCGGTGATCCCCGGTTGAACATCATGGCGGCGCATTTGCGTTTCTGAATATCTGTCCAAATACTCCATCAAGAGCGGCCGCGGGCCCACCAGACTCATCTCCCCCTTGAGCACATTCCACAACTGCGGTAGTTCATCGAGGCTTGTACGGCGAAGAAAGTTCCCCAACCTAGTCAAACGCTGTTGATCGTCCCCCGCACCGGCAGCAGCAGGTATCATGGTCCGAAATTTAAAGATCAAGAACGGCTCACCCTGGTAACCCGCCCGTGTCTGACGGAAAAAGATCGGTGCGCCCATCAGGAGTCGAATCGCAGTTGCAATGAGAACTAGCAGCGGTAAAGACAGCAACAAGACGAGCGAGGAAACAACAACATCAACTGCGCGTTTCCGAACCGTCATCGCAACGCCCTTCTTTCCCGTGTCGGGTTAAAGTAGACTTTCGTTAACCGGCAATGCGATAACCGGCGTGAGAAACGGCGGATTCTACTTAGATTGAATTCACGCCGGCAAGATCAGTCGAGCTCAAGGACGCAGGAGTCACCTTAAAAAGGCCGAACCTCGTACCCTAAGGCAAAAAACCGCGTTCTCGCAATTCTTGAATATTATGAGGACCACTTTCCAGCACTCGATCCATGGCATACTTCATCACGGCGAAACCCGCTAAATGCGAGGGAGCAGATAAGATGGTCACACGTTCCTCCTCTTCTGCATCTAGTTGCAGATTGAGTTTTTCTATCACTTCCTGTGAGCTGTCACTCACAATTCGCTCTTCACCTCTTTGATTATCAAATTGCAGATTTCCCAAATATGCCGTTCTGGCAAGTAAAAAATCGGCCATACCCCGCTCTTCTGAGCTCTCAAAAAAATTCCGAAACTCTGGCGAAGCATTTTGCGGCGTAATAATTGTCGGGCGTTTAATACGCACCTCACCTTTACTTATCGCTACCAACCCATCGGATCGCCCACCTTCCGAGACCAGATAATACGGCAACTCGGTTTCGCCAAAAGTAAATAACGAAAAGTTCACCGGACGGACAATGCGCACCAAGTCCCAGGCTTCTCGAAACTCACGCTCTTGTTCAAATTCGTTGAAATTCATCGTTGCGGCAACAAGGGGCTGCTATCGCGTAAAACACCGGCACCAACACCGTGTACGCTGCACCTAAGGTTGTGTTCCTCCCGCTCGCAAGTAAGCGATCAAGTCCAGAATCTCTTGTTGGGTAAAGGTGTCAAGCAGGCCAGTCGGCATCAGAGAAGTCGGAGACGCCTTTACTTCCTCAACTTCATCCGCTTGGATCACGGTTGGCTGCCCCGGCTTGAACATATCTGTCATCACGTAAATACGACCACCTCCTTGATTGACAATGCGCCCTGTGATCACCTTGCCAGAATCCAACAAGAATGATGTATTTGCGTATTGATCAGAGACAACTTTACTTGGTTGAATTAGTGCCTCCAAAATATTCTGGCTGTTAAAACGTCGGCTCGCCCCCGTCAAATCGGGGCCGGTAATGCCGCCTTGCCCCGCAAATCGATGACACTTGAAACATTGCGCTTGCGCAAAAATACTGCGACCTCGGCGTGCATCTCCCTGTTCTGCTTGATTTTCTAAAGCAACGGCTAAATCATTTACCTCCCATTTTTTTACAAAGTCTCGATTGATCAAAGGAACTTGCTCGGCCTCAATCGCATCCTCGACAAGCGGGCCCAATACAACTTTGGCCTTGGGGGAAAGTAATTCAATCGCCTCGCTGCGAATATTACGAATGAACCCGCCGAACGAGTGACCACCTTGTTGATTGACTCCGTGCTGTTGAAACCAGCTAAAGTAATCTCGCCGCTGCTCTATCGTCCAGCCTTCCGTCAGTGTCCGCAGGCAGAGGACATAATGAAGCTGCTCTTCTTGAGTCGAGGCAAGCGCGAGCAACTCAAGTGTGCGGGCTATCACTTCGTCCGCATTAAGATAAACCAACAATTGACTGAGTTCACGATTCAGACGGGGATTATCTCCAGGGTAATGTCGGTCTAACAACTCAAGCACTTGCTGTCGGCTTCTTCCTGACGGCTCGCCCATCCGTGAAAAAATAAGTCCAAAGGTTCGCAACAAGTCGATCCGCTGCACAGCATTCATCTGTTCCCAATCGAGACGGCTCAGCTGATCAATTATTTTTCCTTGGAGTGAGGAGTCGCCATGACGAGCCAAGGCGATCGAGGCATTGATTAACGCGGGAGTACTTTTTTCTACAAACACCCTTTCTTGCCACGTCGTCACTGGCTGATGCTCAACTGCAATACGTGCCGCGTAACGCACGTGTCGGTCGGGATGCCCTAAATGCTCCCAGGCCTTCTTGACCGCATCTTGCGCACCAGGGACGTGAAGCGTTTCTAACTCACGGCGAAGTTCGGCTTCTAGTGCCGGCAATTTTTTTGTCTCGACGGAATCGTCTCCGACATAAGTCACGCGGTACAGTCCCGACTGTGTGCCGCGACCGCCAATCGTAAAATAGAGTGCCCCATCAGATGGGTTCACAACCAGATCCGTCACCGGCAACGGCGCTGCCGTCACAAAGTGTTCCACGGTACCGATATAAGAACTGCCATTTGGCTCCATGTGCACGGCATAAATAATCCCATAACTCCAATCACACAAAAACAGTGCCTGCTGGTATTTGCTTGGAAATTTAGCCCCAGTCCCAAAAACAATCCCCGTCGGCGATCCCGGTCCAACATCGACGACTTCGGGCAAATTGTCCGGATAATAAGCAGGCCATTTACCCGTTCCGGAACGCCAACCAAATTCACTTCCGCTCGTGACATGATTCACGCGAGTTGGCCGATACCAGGGAGTCCCTACATCCCATTCCATATCCGCGTCAAACGTAAACAGCTCACCGTCCGAGTTAAAGGCCAGATCAAATTGATTACGATATCCAATGCTGATTAACTCAAGATCTTTTCCAGCAGGATCCGTACGGCAAACCCATCCTCCTGGCGCTAATTTCCCCACCGCATGCCCGGTGGCATCCCACATGCGAGGCAACAGCTGATCCTCTTGCCAAACCGGCGGTACTCGCGAAGTTTTCACGGTCGGTAAAGGTGTATGATTTCCGCCGCAAAGAAATAACGACTTGCCATCCGGGGACAAAACTACAGCATGCGGCCCGTGCTCTCCACTCCCTTCAATGGCATGCAACATCTCAACGCTGTCGTATTGATCGTCTCCGTCTCTGTCCTGCACGCGATACAAACCACTCTTTCGTCCTGCAGATCCGTTGACCATCACATAAAGACTATCGAACGCGCAAAGCAAGCCATGCGCCATTCCGAGGTCGACGGAAATTCTTTCGACTTTCGCAGTATTCGGACTCCCCATCGGAGGTACCGTAATACGATAAAGATCTCCGTATTGATCCGACGTAATCAACCGGCCTTGTGGGTCCACGGTCAGACTTACCCAAGACCCCTCCGATTCGGGAGGTACTGAATAAAGCAATTCCACCTGAAAACCCGCTAGTGAGCGTACTCGATTGGCAGGAGTTGCTCGCGGCGTGGGCGGAGGAGGAGGCTCCTGATTCGAAACCTTAATCCAATCAATTTTCAGATCGCATTTTCCCCCGTGAGGGTCCAAACGCAGGCTACGTAGTTCGTCTTCCGTTTTAAAATAAACCGTGTTCTCCCGCACGCCGGAGCGAATAGAAAAATGTTCCGACATGGCCTCAGAAGTTTGGGGGGATTTCTCGGTCGTCCAAAACACCTGTGCGTCATAGCTTCCAGCGGCGTCGCTACGAAATGTCAATTTGGTCCAACCCGCTTTGGCCTTTGCGGCTGTTCCAAAATGTGGATCGCCACCGGTTCCACTTACCAGCAATTGGCCGTTCCCCCAGGAAACCTCACAGTCCACCAAGGCTTTCCAACCCTCTTCACTTGCTTCAAATTCCCAAACCTGGACTGGTTCGTCGGTAAAACCACGCGTCGTCATCAAGATCATGATCAGGAAACATCCCGCCGATCGGAAAGGGTTGGCCATGCAGACAGCTGGTTTTTGACAAATCATCAACATTTTTTTGATCCTCAGACACTCGCTCTTTCAGTGTTCGCTCATACCATTCCGGTGTAGGATGAAGGAATTGTTATACTAAGATTTTAACGCTACGTCAGACGGGCCACGGCCAATACACGGCCAAAATGGCCCTGAGCAAGACCCTTGAGCTCCGCCTCACCGCAGTTTCCTGGGTATAAAATCCGCTAATCGCACGGCTAACGTCATGGCCAACTCTAAAATCGGCTCCCAAAATCAAATACAACCCACCGCGGAGTTGCAGAAATCCGGCAGTACACCTTCTGCATGGATTGTCAGCCAATGGGCAGATATGGCCTTCTTCGTTGCCACACCTCTGCTGATTATTCCGGCCATTTTCCTACTGCATCGTCGCTTTCCCGCCGACGATATCGGCATGTTCGTAGCCGCATTTGGTGCCACGGGACACCATCTCCCCGGTATCCTGCGCGCCTATGGGGACCGTGACCTATTCCGACGTTTCCGCACGCGATTTATTCTTGCACCTCTTTTTCTCTTCACTGTTTGCGCGGTCTTCGCTCAGCTCGATCTTCAGTCCCTCGGAGTCCTTGTCCTCCTCTGGGGAGTTTGGCATGGAGCAATGCAAGTGTATGGGTTCCTACGCATATACGATGCCAAGGTACGTTCCGTGGCTTCTTGGACGGCGCGTTGGGACCTCTGGATGTGTTGGAGTTGGTTCGGCGCGGGAATCCTGGCCTCTCCCGACCGCCTCGGCGACCTATTGCAAACTCTCTATAAAGCCGGCTGTCCGTTACTCCCCGTCAACTCCATTGGCCTGCTAACCCAAATCTGGTTCGCCACCACTGCAATCGTAACGGCAGGTTTTCTCGTGAACCTCTCCAAACGCCAGCTGGCCGGAGAAGCGGCCAGTCCTCTCAAGCTCTTGACCATGGTAAGCAGTATTGGATTCTGGTGGTTTGCAATGGTCGGACTCAAAAACATTATCCTTGGTGTCGCAATGTTTGAACTCTTCCACGACATTCAATATTTGGCCATTGTGTGGATCTTCAATCGTAAACGTGTCGAAGCCAATGCTTCGGTCGGCGCGTTCGCAAAATTTTTATTCCGCCGCAGCTGGCTGATGGTGGGAGTCTACGTCGGCTTGGTTCTAGGCTATGGTTACCTCACCATTCTCCCATCCCAGTTCCAATCCCAGACCATCACGAATTCTCTCTTTGGTCTGATTGTCGCTTCCGCCCTCCTGCACTTTTACTACGACGGTTTCATTTGGAAAGTCCGCGAATCATCTATTCAGCAAGGATTGGGGTTACGTCACGGCCACGCCAAAATGTTTACCCTACCTAACCGTAATGGGCTTTTGCATCTCGCCAAGTGGGGCCTCTTTGTCGTGCCACTTTACCTCCTCGCCTCCGGGCAAATGCGGAGCGAAACCGACGTTCTTGCCCGACTGCAAAATGTCGTCGCCGCAGCACCCGACTGTGTCACCGGCCGATTAAATCTTGGCGCCAGCTACCGCAAAGCGGGGGATCTCGAAACTGCTCGAGGCCACCTTACCCATGTCGCCAACCTCGCCCCCCACCTGGCAGATGCACACTATGAATTAGGAATGCTCTATTTGGAGACTGACGAAGCAGCCAAAGCCCGCGCGGCCTTTCAACAAACCCTTGACGTCAAACCCAAGCATTCCAAAGCCCACAGCGAACTCGGCCTCTTGCGTTTTAAAACCAAGCATTTCAAGCAGGCGCATGAAAGCTTTAGCGCGGCCCTTGCAGCCGATCCTTTCAATGCCCAATCCCTCACAGGACTAGGCGATTTACACCTGCAGATCCGTGACTTCGACGCGGCCGAACAATACTACTATGGCGCAATCGGCGCCGACCAAAACCACACCGACGCCATTGAAAAGCTGGGCAAGTTGTTCGTCATGCAAAACCGCTTTGCGGATGCGGAACAGACTTTTACACGGGCCGTCCAAACGCATCCCCAATGGGCCGATGGCTTCTTCTATCTCGGAGGATTAGCGGTGCGACGTGCGGATCTAGAAGCAGCCCGATCTTTTTATCATCGGGCAATCGCCATTGACCCAGATCATGTCCAAGCCCGTGCAGAACTAGAAAAGACCGGAAGAAAACCTT
>JAKVBY010000061.1:0-22021 GCA_022446825.1 Pirellulaceae bacterium | reverse complement strand
CCGCTCTCGCAGTGGGGCTTTTCGGTGCCGTCTCCGCTGCGAGTCTTTTAAGCAATACCCAACTGTGGCACGTCATTTCGCAGCCAAACCTTGATAAGGTTTCGACGGACTCGCTACACGCGTCGTGGAGGTCGCTCTGGGATAGCCTGCCTCACGGGAGGGCAGGCGGTTCAAGCGTCTTCCGCACACCCGATTCCAGCACTGAGTGCCCGCGCCGGCTCGGGAAGTTCCAACACGTGCTGATCATCTGCCCGGCTATTTTCACATTTCGCTCAACAGCCTTGGAACAGCAAAAAAAGACAAACAGGACCACCAGACTCATCAGGCAACTCCAAAAGCCTGGCGGATCGCCAGAAACGTATTCGGGTTCCGGTACTTGATTCACCTCCCCAAAGGCAATTTTTTCGCACACCTGCAAACATACGTACGACTTCCGCGTCCACAGCACCATTACGTGAAACTCATTCACTCCAGCCCCGCTTTCCGCCCCACAACGCCATATCGCCATTCTAACAAGCTTGCTGCCAAGCCACTCCGGCCGGTATCATAGATACTAGTATCTTGGTGACAGTTCAGAACTCATGCCGACGAAAAGAAATGCCTCAAACGACACGCGCCTATTTCCTCATGCTTCTTTTGACCAGTACCTGGGGTTTCTCGACAGATATCACGACGCAAGCTTCCGAATCGAGTGGCAGCTTTGAAATCGACGTGCAGCCAATCTTGACTGCGCGGGGATGTAACGCGGGCGCATGTCATGGGAAAGCACGGGGGCAAAATGGTTTTCAGTTATCGCTGCTTGGATTCGATTCTGACTTCGACCACGCCGCACTGACAAAACACGCCCGCGGCCGCCGCCTTTTTCCGGCAGACCCAGAACAAAGTCTATTATTACTCAAAGCTTCAGGCCGACTGCCCCACGGTGGTGGAATTCGTCTGCCACATGACGGACCCGATTACTCTTTATTAAAGGATTGGATCGCCAATGGAGCGCCACGTAGTATTCCCGATGAACCCCAATTGACAAACATTACGGTAAAACCACACCAAACAACAATGAAACCGAGTGAGCAATTGCCTCTGTCGGTGACCGCGTTTTATTCCGATGGAACATCACGCAACGTCGCAGCGCGCAGTTCCTTTCAATCTAATGAGGCCGCGATTGTCGGCGTCGATCCCAAAGGGACCATGAAAGCTGGAACGCTTCCGGGAGAAGCTACGATCATGGTTCGTTATATGAGCCAAATTGCCACCTGTTCCGTCGCGATTCCCGTTGCGGAAGATGTTCCAGCTCAATTGTATGCCGATCTACCCCGCAACAATGTGGTCGATGATTTGGTTTGGGACAAATTACAGTCACTGGGCCTGACGCCCTCGGAAGGCATTGATGACTCGAAATTCATGCGGAGAGCTTATGTTGATATCATTGGCCGTCTTCCCAATCCAACCGAAGTTAGGGAGTTCTTAACGGACGATCATTCCCAGAAACGCTACACCCTGGTGGATAGCCTCCTAGAGCGTCCAGAATACGCCGATCATTGGGCAAATAAATGGGTCGACTTGTTGCGGCCGAACCCGTATCGAGTAGGCATCAAAGCGGTACTGAACTACGACAACTGGATCCGCGATAGTTTTCGTAAAAATAAACCTTACGATCAATTTGTTCGTGAATTGCTGACGGCCCAGGGAAGTACCTTTCGCAACGGCGCAGTAACACTATTTCGCGATCGCAGATCGCCAGAAGAACTCACCACACTCGTCAGTCAGTTGTTTCTGGGCGTGAGGTTGGAGTGTGCACGTTGCCACCATCACCCCTTCGAGAAATGGGGCCAAACCGACTTCTATAGCTTCGCCGCTTATTTTTCCCGTGTGGGCCGCAAAGGGACAGGATTATCCCCACCAATTTCGGGTGGCGAGGAAATTGTCATGCTCGCTGAGAGTGGTGCCGTCTACCATCCGATCAGCGGGGACACCATGCAACCCAAACCGCTCTTCGGGACCGCGGCCGAAGTTTCTGCGGACAACGATCCGCGTCAGGCACTGGCGGACTGGATCACCGAAAAGAAAAATCCCTTATTCGTTCAGGTAATGGCAAATCGTATTTGGGCTGATCTGATGGGACGCGGGTTGGTCGAACCCGTAGACGACTTGCGTGCCACCAACCCACCCTCAAACGCAGCTTTGCTAAAAACCTTAGGAGATCATTTCCGCGATGAAAATTTCAATATTAAAGAACTAATTCGCTTAATCGCCACCTCTTATGTTTATTCCTTAAGTTCCATCGCCAACGACAACAATGTTTTAGACACGCTGAATTACTCTAGGCATTATCGACGCCGACTCCGTGCCGAAACACTATTGGACGCTGTCTGCGACATTACAGCCGTACCCGAAAGCTTCGCTGGCATGCCAGCTGGCTCTCGTGCATCTCAAATTTGGACTCATCGAACAAAATCTCTTTTTCTCGATACCTTCGGTCGTCCAGATCCCAACAAGGATCCACCTTGTGAACGAATGGAAGAATCAACAGTAACGCAAGCTTTACACCTGATGAACGCGGATGGACTCAATGCCAAAATCATTTCGGATGACGGTTGGGCAGTTGAGCTTGCAAATTCCAACCTTTCCTCTGATCAAATCGTCGAGGAACTCTACTTAGCGATTTACAGCCGTTTTCCCGATTCCTCGGAACGCACACTGGCAACTGATTTCTTTGCCCAAGCAGGCGATAAGCGAAAATCATTCGTCGAAGATCTGATGTGGGCATTAATAAACACTCCGGAGTTTTTTCTGGTCGATTAATCCACCTAACCAGCTACGAGGCTCTAATTGTGCAAGCAGATAAATCCATGCTGACGTTTCCTCGCCGCGATTGTTTTCGACGCGGTTTTGGTGGCCTCTTGGCCGGCGTGCCGGCTGCTTTTCAGTTGAGCTCTGCCAGGTCAGCGGATACAGAACAACGTGCAGCAAAAGCTTGTATTTTCATCTGGCTAGACGGAGGGCCCAGTCACTACGAGACCTTTGACCCGAAGCCCGATGCGCCTCCAGAAGTTCGTGGACAATTCGAGGCGATTGAGACTTGTTTGCCCGGTGTGCATTTCTCACAACATTTGCGACGTTTGGCAACAATCGCTGACAAATTTTCTGTCGTTCGGTCCATACGACATAATCAAGGTAATCATGGTGCTGGCAATCACTACATGATGACCGGTGCACCACCTCGCATACCGGTTGGCTGCGGAGCTTTTGTCAGCTTTCATCCCAGTATCGGTTCTGTCGTCGCCCACGAACGCGAGACGACAGAACCTCTACCAAGATATTTCTCAATGCCGAGCATGTCCCGTTCAGGAGGACCAAACTTTCTAGGAGCGAAATACGCTCCCTTTGTCGTGGCAGATGACCCTAACAACGCGCGTTTTCATGTCCGCGATATCGCTTTGCCTGAATTTGTCAACACCGAGCGTTTCGTATCGCGTCAAAAGATACGCAGTGGTGTCGATCGTCTACCCCGCCTGAACAACCTGGCCGCAGGCGACCCGGCAACCACGGGGGACGCATTTTATGAGAAAAGCTATGAGCTCGTCACTTCTGTAGAAGCACAAAAAGCATTTGACGTTCATGCCGAGCCTACAGAAATCCGAGATCGCTATGGCAGGAACAGTTTCGGACAACGCGCACTGCTCGCCAGACGCCTCGTCGAAGCAAACGTTCCCTTCGTCACTTTGTACGAAGGGGGCTGGGACCATCATCGTAATATTTTCCCAGCCTTAAACGACCGCCTTCCCTCGTTTGACAATACCATTGCGACCCTCTTGGAAGACCTCGAAACGCGTGGCCTGCTGGAGACAACCATGCTCATTGTCTTGGGAGAATTCGGGCGAACGCCAAAAATCAACACGCGTGCGGGACGCGATCATTGGTCGAATGCGATGTCCGTTTTGTTTGCTGGGGGCAAGAGCCCCTCGGGTCAAATTATCGGTGCCACCGATCGGCAAGGATATGCTGCCGTCGAACGGGTTCTTTCTCCAGAAAACTTCGTGGCCACGATTTATCAGAAGCTTGGCATTGATCCCGCAAAAATCTTTCATACCCCTCAAGGTCGACCAACTCATTTAGTAAGCGATCCAACACCTATTCGCGAATTGATGGGTTGACCAATCAGAAGACAATCATGAATTTTGCCTACCTATTCAGAAACTGCGTGCTGCTCGCGATTACCATTCACACTCAAAGCCTTTGCGCGGCACCACCCACAATCGAGGCTTTACTACCGGCAAGTCTCCAACAGGCGACAACCACCGAGGTTTTCGTAAGCGGCTCACGAAGTAAATGGCCTGTCCAAGTGTGGTGCAATTCATCCGACATTCAAATCACTCCACTCGAAAAAGAACACCATGTTCAAATTCAATTACCAGATAAAGTTACGCCGGGCGTATATTTAATGCGAATTTTTGATGCCGAAGGGGCATCTTCCGTTCACTCCTTTCTTGTGGAGTCCTTGCCACACATCGCAGAAAAGGAACCAAATAATGCTCTAAGGCAAGGGACGGAAGTTACCCTGCCTGTCATCGCGACTGGCCAATTAGCCGCTTCTGCAGACGTCGATCAATTTTCGTTTAATTTGAATGCTGGTGATACATTCTTGGCTGCAGTCCGTGCAAAATCGCTCCTCAATTCCCCCATGGATACGGTCATGCAAATCTGTAATGAGCGAGGATTTGTTGTTGAGCAAAACGACGACGAACGCGGAGTAGACCCTATGATCCTGTTTCAACCAGAAAAAACTGGGCACTACACGGTACGTCTTTTCGCCTTCCCAGAGACTCCCAACTCCACCATTGGCTTTGCGAGTGGCGACAAGTTTGTTTACAGCCTGACCATGACCACCGATGGATTTTTGGACCGAGCCTTTCCCCTTGCTACTCAGCGCGGAGTTTCCAATGAGGTTCGCTTGGCTGGCTGGTCCATTGACGAGCCTTCAGGATCGCAAATCATCACGCCCGGGCCCGACCAATCACAAGTCGTACTCTTCCATCCCGCACTTTGCGGATTTCTCACCCTGCCAGTGGTTGACCACCCCTGCCAAGATCTGGACCCGTTTGCGTCCGAACACGTTCTCCCCATCCCTGCGACAGTTGCGACCCACATCTCTAAGACCGACGAAACCGATGACTTTCAATTTCAGGCCACGAATGGGCAAACCATCCAATTTAAAGTTGCTTCACGATCTCTTGGCTATCCACTGGATCCGCTCATCAAAATTCTCGATCCAGACAAAAAAGTTCTCGCCACCGCCGACGATGTCAACAATGAAAACCGTGATGCGGAATTGTCTTTCACAGCACCCGCGGATGGGGTTTATCACCTGCAAGTTCGTGATGTCTACGGCCATGGGGGACCACGATACGCTTACCGGCTCAGTGCAACTCACCCACAGCCCGATTACCGACTTAAGCTTGCCGTCGACAAATTTGTTGTGGTGGCCGGGACGGAACTTGAAATTCCCATTAGCATCGAACGCCTGGACGGCTTCAACGAACCGATTGAGATTGCGATTGCCTCCTTGCCTCAGGGTATGGAATCCGCAGCGGTTATTTCGCCCATCGAAGGAGAGGCTGCCAAAGAAGTCAAACTCAAACTCAAAGGCGATGTGGCAACAAACACACCGATTCAAATTAAGGGCACCTCGCAAGGCGAACTGGCCTTACACCGAACTGCTACCTACGCTGTCCCGGCCACTGACCTTGGCTTAGCCGATGTCTGGGTTACGCTGACAGCACCCGCAGCAGACGAATGACGCGCCGTCCCTAGAACTTCCCAGTGAGTTTTCTCTGTAAGCGCAGCCTCCGAACAGGTCCCTACCGTAAAGCCCATCGGGGACTCGAGACAATGGTGGCGTCTAACACCAACTCTAAAATGTGTTTCCGCTGAACAATCTCGTACGAATGATGTGACAAAAAAACCTGCAATTCCGCCAAACAGTGCGGCAAGCAGGAAAACTGAGAGCATGCTTGTGTTGCCTGTCCATGGGATTAGCAGGAACAGCCCGCGACAGAGTAGAGTCGCCAGACCGCGAGCCATGCCCCAATTACAGAGAGCATAGTCTGGAGTGACCTTTGGCAGGCGAGGTCTGTATTCCGAGATTGACTCACCGGTATCGGCCCGCGAAAATTCTTAACGTGGTCGCCCCAATCGCAATGACTGTGCCACGTTTTGGAGGCGAGTACCTAGGGATCGCCGATCCCAGCAAAATCACGGTCTGTGATCACCGTCTCCGCGCCGCACGATTTGTGGACATAGCTACGACCTGATTCGAGCGTCTAGCGTCTTTTTTCTTTGCCATATCGCCAACCCAATCTTAATCTTAGAGATCACCAAGCGAACCGACTTGCCTAGCCAACGAAGAATGACCGACGGTCCGCAAAGCGTCCTAGAGAATCCTGTTCCTCTAGCACGCATGCGCGGTACCAACGCAAAAACAAATCGTCGTTTTGCGCCAACAGCGGCCACCTTTGCCTTTTCAGCTAAGATCTTTTTGTTGCTTTTTCTTTGTAAAAGTACTTGCGCACCAAGTGACCGGGCGGCGGTCCGCTTAATTTACTGACCACGATGCCGAGGACCAAAGAACTCAGCAACGCAAAGACCAAGGGGCGGACTCCAAACGAATCCACTCTCGAACCACCTAGCATGTTTGGCACAAAACACGCGAGCATAATTAAAAAGCCGCCCATGCTAGAGGCAATCGCCCCCTGACGTGTCATCCCTTTCCAATAGAGACCGAGCATCATGGGAAACAAAAACGTAGCGGCAAAACCAGCACTCGTGAACACAATGATATATTGCAGGAAATCAGGTGGCTTCATGGCCACCACCGTGACCAAAGCACCCACCAACACCGTGGTCGTGTAGCTGGCCAGTTTGACCAGCTTTTCCTTAACGTCAGGGTTGATTGTGCGTTGATAAACGTCCCTCACCAGACTCGAACTAATCATCAACAAAAAGCTATCGACCGTCGACATGACAGCAGCAAACGGGGCAGCGATAAAAATTGCTGCTAAGATCTGATATCCCACGCCCAAATCGGCTACCACGCGTGTGGCAACAAGAACCATTGACTTGTCCGCATCTTCTTGTGGAATATGCGGCAGCAGGGTTCGCGCTGCTACAAAAATAAAGACCAACGGCAAATAAATCATACCGAAATAAACGGTGACCGTTAAAATCGCTCGTTTCAGGGTACGGCTTTCCTTAAATGCCATCAGACGCACCATCGTTCCCGGTTGCCCCATACCCACAATTGCCCACATCACAAAGAATGACAAACACATGCCGAACGGGTGAAACGGAGTGCCGTCTGCTTTGCGGCCTGGACCAAAAATCGCCTCATCGCCACGAACAAAAACATAGGTCTTAGGTTTGGCACCGGGCTCTAAAGAAATCGCACCTGGGGCACCGAGAGATATTGTCTTACCGGGCGTTGAAGTGAATTTTTCATTATCGAAAGCAAATTTAACCTCAATCACCTCTTGCAAAGAGGCGTTGCTCTCCAATGCCGCTTTGACATCATTCGCACTACTTGTCGTGCTCGAATCGGCATCCTCGGCAGCTAGATAAATGTCAACAAACTCACGAGTACTCGCTTCCGGGTCAGTGTTCCATTCAATGGTCACCTCTTCTTGTGTCGTTCCCGGGTGGAAGTATCTCACTCCAGCCGGTTGATGATCACCGACGGCTTCAATTGCTAAATCATTAAAGCTGCCCTTCTGAGAAGTGACCAGAGTTGGAGGCTGAGCACGGATCTTTTCGTTAACCTCCCGCAGACCGCCGGCGTGAATCACGACAACCGGTACCAGAATCGCAACCCCCACTCCCATGATGATCCCTTGCATCACATCCGTCCAAACCACAGCACGAAAACCCCCATAGGCTGTGTAGAAGACAACCGTCACGGCAAAGATCAACAAGCCACCTATATATCCCCAAGCATCTGGCAAATTAAACGTTTCTTCAATGATCAGCGCGCCAGCTTTAAATTGCGCGACCAAATTGCAGGTCGTAAAAAAGATGATGGCACAAGTCGTCCAGAGTCCCAATGATGTGGACTCAAAGCGATCACGAAATACGTCTGGAATAGTGATCGCGCCCGTCTTGCGGGCAACCTGATTAAGTCGTTTTCCCATGACTCCCATCGTGCAGACCGGCACAATCATGTAGCTGGCAATCCAGAACGCCAACACCCAGCCATAACTGTAGATCAACGACGGGTAACCGGTGAAACTACCGCCCGAGGCACTCGTCGCCGCGAATGTAAAGGCGAGCGCCCAACTACCTAGTCCCCGGCTCCCTAAAAAATACTCGCCCATGAACGAGCTTTTCTTGAGGAGACGGTGTGAAAAACCCGCGAGGATAAACACCCCAATGATATAGACGATAAAAGTTGCAATCGTTACAGGACTCGTTTGTGTCATTCGTCCGCCTCCGTTGACTCTTGGGGAGAAGACCCTAGTTCATCCTCCTTAAAAAGCACTAGTCCATACCAAAAGCTGAAACCGATACAAATCATCCACGGCAAGACAACCCCATAAAAAATCCAATCCGGAATTCCTATTCCCAGCGGATAGGTCAAAGAATCAGGGTCGCGATCAAACGATTGTAAAGGCCCTAATAGATGCGCTACTGCAGGACCCGTCGCTGCGGGATTCGGTTCGTGAACCAGGTAACCATTGAGGTAGCAATAGGAGACAGTGTAGAGAAAACAAAGTACCCAGGCGCTTAAAATCACGCGTGCTTCGCGCAACGAATTCCGAAAGATGGGATCTTCCTCAAGTTCTGACTCGATTTGCGGATCCATATTAATCGTCCTTTGGTTAACGACACCGTGACACTTCCTGCCTAGGTTTCCCACGCCAGTTTCCCAGCTCAGCCGAGCACGGCTGTGCATCGATTCTAATGGTTCTCGCCATCAACTTCAAAGGAGGACAATCACAATCGCCCCGTTTACGGCAGCGGCAGCATGCGCCAGAATTGGAATTCTCCAAATTTTCTGTCAGGCCTTCCCGCGAGAGGACAACCAATCATGCTGTTATTCGATGCACATCTTGATATTTCGATGAACGCGATCGAGTGGAATCGCGATGTCTCTCGTCCCCTCGAAGAAGTCCGACGTCGGGAAGCAGGCCTCGACGACAAACTCGATCGTAGACTAGGCGTCTTGACTCTAGATGAAATGCGACGCGGCGAAATTGGAATTTGCATTGCTACACAAATCGGACGTTATGTGGGCGAAACAAATCCCTTACCAGGCTGGAACAGCCCGGAAATTGCCTGGTCCATTACGCAAGCCCAATTAAGCTGGTATCGCGAGATGGAACGCCTCGGCCAAATGACGCAAATTACCGACCGAGATGGCTTAAATCGGCACGTGCATTTATGGCAGAACAATCCACCTGCAGACGCTCCCATTGGTTACGTTCTTAGCCTAGAGGGCGCGGACTCCATTCTCTCGCCTGCCCATTTAGAGCGAGCTTATGAATATGGGCTACGTGCCATTGGCCCTGCCCACTACGGAGGTGGTCGTTATTCGCCTGGGACGGGAGAAACCGGAGGGCTCACTGAATTAGGCCGCGAACTCCTGCGGCAAATGATAGATCTTGGCATTGTCCTTGACGCAACTCACTTGACTGATGAAGCCTTCTGGGAAGCCTTGGAATTGTACGACGGTCCCGTCTGGGCCAGTCACAACAACTGCCGTGAATTGACACCACATCAACGCCAATTCAGCGACGACCAAATCAAAGCACTTCTAGAACGTGACGCGGTCATCGGTATGGCATTTGACGCCTGGATGATGGTTCCTAATTGGGTTCGCGGTGTTACCGATCCTCAACAGGCGGGTGTAACCATCGAAACAATTGTCAAACACATCGATCACATTGCCCAACTTGCTGGTTCAACTCGAAACATTGGAATTGGCTCCGATTTGGACGGCGGCTTTGGAAAAGAGCAGGCCCCTCACGATATGGATTCCATCGCTGACCTGCAAAGCTTGACAGAAATTCTAGCGAGGCGTGGGTACAGCGAGGAAGATATTACCGGTATCATGCATGGAAATTGGATTCGCCGGCTAAACGAGATTTGGAGTTAGACAATCGTATGAAACTTGCAAAATATCAAACGCCTAATGGTGACGACGCGGTCGGCATTATTGACCATGACCAACTCAACCCATTAGATCTGTCCGACGGTGCGTACTCATCCCTGGCAGACATCCTCGAATCTGAGGACCCTGCCGCTACTGCCAACTCTTTAAGCCAAAACACGGAGACCATTCCCCTCGCATCCGCGTCTTTGCTGGCACCGATCGACCAGCAAGAAGTTTGGGCGGCAGGGGTCACTTATAAACGCAGCAAGACCGCAAGAATGGAGGAATCCGAAACCGCGGCCTCATGCTACGACCGCGTCTACGAGTCACCGCGACCCGAGATTTTCTTCAAAGCGACACCCAGTCGAGTTTCCGGACCGGGACAACCGGTACGCATTCGTGTCGATTCCACCTGGAACGTCCCTGAGCCCGAAGTATGCGTTGTCCTTAATTCACGTCACCAAATCGTCGGATTCACTGTTGGTAACGACATGAGCAGCCGCGATATCGAAGGAGAAAACCCTCTCTACCTTCCTCAGGCTAAAGTCTACAACCAATGTTGTGGCCTCGGTCCCTGGATCACGCTTGCCACTGCCATGCCACCGCGCGAAGCGACAGCAATTCAACTGACAATTCGGCGCGACAACGAAATCGCCTTTTCGGGTGAATCGGCGATTGATCAAATGGCGCGCACGTTTGAAGATTTAGTGAGTTGGCTTACCCGTGACAACAATTTAATCCACGGAGCCTTCTTATTGACGGGAACGGGCATCGTCCCGGACAGTGACTTTACACTCCATCCTGGTGATCTTGTGGAAATCTCCGTGGAGGGAATCGGAACGTTGAGTAACACAGTCGTTCAGGGCTAAGCAGGGCAAACATTACCTCACCTGCCTCCCAAACGCACGAATCCAGAAGGAAAAGACCGATGACGGAATCCCCCGTTTTAATCCAAGGCCAATGGCGCAAATCGAAATCCAGCGGTACTTTTCAAGCCGAAAATCCCGCTACCATGCAACCGCTCGACGGGACCTATCCGATCAGCGGTTGGGAAGATTGCGACGAAGCATTGGACGCCGCAGCCGAGGCAGCCCACGCACTCCAACAGATGCCTTCCGAACGCATCGCTATTTTTCTGGAAACGTATGCTAATCAAATCGAGGCGTCTCGTGACAAGCTAGTCGAGTTGGCGCACGCCGAAACAGCTTTGCCAAAAACGCCTCGGCTCGCTGACGTCGAATTGCCCCGCACGACGACGCAACTTCGCCTGGCAGCCGCAGCTGCTCGCGATAACTCGTGGGTCCAGGCAACAATCGATTCCCAAGCAAATATTCGTTCCATGTACGGGCCCCTCGGTCCGGTCTGCGTGTTCGGTCCCAACAACTTCCCCTTCGCCTTTGGCAGTATTTCTGGTGGCGACTTTGCAGCTGCCCTGGGCGCCGGCAACCCTGTGATCGCCAAAGCCAATTCGTCGCACCCAGGCACCACTCGGCTCTTTGCCGAAGCCGCCCAGCGAGCGGCAGAAGAAACAGACATGCCCCCAGGAACCGTTCAATTAATTTACCGCACGCCGCACGACGTAGGGGCGCAATTGGTATCTGATCCACGAGTAGGAGCCACCGGCTATACTGGTAGCCGCAGCGCAGGCTTGAAATTAAAGACTGCCGCCGATGCTGCAGGCAAACCGATTTACCTCGAGCTTTCGAGTGTCAACCCAGTCATCCTTCTACCGGGCGTTCTCCGCGAACGCCTAGAGGACCTCGCCAGCGAGTTCACGAGCAGTTGCCTGATGGGAGCGGGTCAGTTCTGCACCAATCCGGGAATGATTATTTTAATCCAGAGTGCTGAAAGCGAAGCCTTCATTAAGAGCGTTTCCGAAAAATTTGCCTCCGCGCCGATCGGCACACTGCTTTCCAAGTCAGTCAGTATCTCACTGGAAACCAATCTGAAGATACTACAAGACGCCGGAGCCCAATGTCTCACCGGAAATGCTTCTGGCGGAGGGGCTGGTTACAGTCACGCAAATGCGCTTCTGAGTATCAGTGGAAAAGAATTTCTCGGCAATCCCGCGACGATGCAAACAGAAGCCTTTGGCAACTCGTCATTATTTGTCATCGCGGAAAACATTCGTGAAGCATGTGATATTCTCACCTGTCTGGAGGGCAACTTAACTGGCTGCATTTACTCTGCAGCCAACGGGGAAGACGATCCTGAATACGATCGCCTTGCACCGCTGCTACGGAGCAAGGTCGGTCGACTGCTCAACGACAAAATGCCCACCGGGGTTGCCGTTAGCTCTGCCATGAACCATGGCGGTCCATTCCCTGCCACCGGTCATGCCGGCTTTACCGCCGTCGGAATTCCCGCTGCCATGAATCGATTTGCTGCCTTGCAATGTTATGACAATATTCGCCCACATCGCCTACCTGACCTCCTCGCGGACAAAAACCCTACTGGACAAATGTGGCGACTTATCGACGGTACGTGGAGTACAGCGGACGTTAGTATTTCTTAACAAACACAAGCTGGCCGTCGGTAAAAATCTTCTGTTCGGATCGATCGCATGAGTTATCACAATCTCGATCCTGTGCTAATTACGAAGACCACGGGCCGGCTTCGTGAACGTATCGATTCCCGTTTTCCTGCTGCCAGCTTGGGAAAAATCTGTCGTTCGCTGGAACAGATTTGCGAGAAAACGGAGGAAAGGTCGACGTGGATCTCACAACCGATTCGCCCGTTGCGCATGCTGATTTGGGTTACGGTCATCGGCATCCTGATCTTTGCCGGCACTCCACTGATCGTTTTAACTAGGGACTTCGCCCAACTCGACGTCACCACTTTCCTACAAGTGTTAGAAGCGGGTATCAACGATGCGGTCCTTATCGGTGCCGCAATCTTTTTCCTCTTTACCCTCGAAACACGATTCAAACGCCGTCGCGCCCTGATCGCCATTCATGAACTACGTACAATCGCCCATCTCATCGACATGCATCAATTGACAAAAGATCCAGAGAGAATCTTCAGCAAACAATTTCAACATCCCTGTTCACCCAAACTCAACATGTCTCCATTTGAACTCCGACGTTATCTGGACTATTGCAGTGAAATGCTATCATTGGCTGGCAAAATTGCCTCCTTGTATGTCCAACGGTTCGACGATCCGGTAGCCCTCGCTTCCGCCAGCGAAGTGGAGGCGTTAGCCAGGGGTCTTCAGAGTAAGATCTGGCAAAAGATTATGATTCTGCATTCCTGTCAGCCTTCCGAGGAACTCAGTTCCCTCAAGCTCTCCTAAATCACCCACAAACACCAAGGACAATTAACTCCGATCATGAAAATTCAGGACATCAAAATTCACCGCCTACTCGGCGGAACCGTCGATGGCGGTTGGCCCGCAGGTCATGAGCCAGAAGACGATCTACACACCTTACTGGAAGTCGAAACAGACGAAGGCCTCACTGGTGTAGGGAGCGTCTTCACCTCGTCGGCACTCGTGGCCGCCGGCTTAGAACAAATGCGTCCTTTGTGGCAAAACGAATCCGCCCTCGAGCCAGAACGCCTCAGTGAAAAACTTCGCCAAAGTTGTTTTTGGCAAGGTCGCGGTGGAACTCTCGAACACGTCATCTCGGGAATCGATATCGCTCTTTGGGATCTTCTCGGAAAAGCAACCGGCCAACCGGTGGCACGCCTCTTGGGCGGCTACTACCGCCGCAAAATAAAGCCGTATGGATCAATTCTCTTTGATGAGCCAGGCCCGCTTCGGGAAGTATTACAAGCCACTGTAGCGCGTGGCTTCCGAGCGATTAAATTAGGCTGGCGTCCGTTTGGCCGCCGCGATGATTTTGCTTTCGATGAACTTCTGGTTAAAACCGCGCGCGACACGGTCGGCGAAGAAATCGAATTACTTGTTGATGCTGGAGGTAGTGAAGAATTTTGGCCACATGGTTACAAATGGGCCCTCCGCACTTCCCAAATGCTGGCCGATTACGAGATTGGCTGGTTCGAAGAACCATTGCCTCCGGATGACCTGGAAGGTTTTAAGCGATTACGGGACGCTTCGCCCGTCCCGATTGCTGGCGGTGAGGTCCTCACACGTCGTCAATCGTTCCTACCTTGGATTGAGCAAGGCGCTTTTGACATCGTGCAACCGGATGCAACCAAGTGTGGTGGCATTTCGGAGTCACGTCGTATTGCCTGGATGGCTTACGACCACAACGTGCAATTTGTAAGCCATGGTTGGAACACCGCGGTTGGTGTCGCTGCCGATCTGCATCTCGCGGCAGCGTTACCCGTAGCCCGCTTCGTCGAATATCTGACACCGGCAGTCTATATTGAAGACATCATCACCGAACCTTTCCAGTTAGATGGTGAAGGCTTCCTTAACATTCCGGATACCCCAGGTCTTGGCATCGAATTGAATCGCGAAGCACTACAACGCTTTGCCTAACAATTCTCGATCAATTAACGCCACCTCACACCCCACTACAATTTTTCTCCAACTATCATCCGGTCCTCACGCGGAACTATTCTTCCCGCCCAGCGGACGAAGAGCTTTATGCGCTTTTTCGTAGAAGTTTGCCACCGACTACCTCCGCTAAGATGCCCCCAGAACCGATTTTTCATGGTCCGCTGCGTCCCCTTTCAGTGGCTTTACCTATACGCGCAGCCCTGGCAATATTGTTTCTTTTTCACCACATTTATTTAAACTGGCTGGGACTTAACATTCCTCCGCGACGCTACGGCAGGATGCCTGACCAAACCCTATGAATTCCAGTCCACGCACGCCACTGCAGTCACAACGCTTCCAGATGGCCAACTGGTCATCGTGGAAATGGATCTCCATGTTACTGTTGCTGATCTGTCTCGTTTTCGCTGGCCTCAGGTCCGTTCAGTTTTTGAGAACTTATCCGACACACACTCGGCTCGCGTCCGGCCAAAGAATTTTTGAGACTCGCTGGGTCGGCACAATGGCGAACATCGCGGTTCCGCTAAAAAGTGACGACCAAGACCACCCAGACAAAAGTATCGATCATGAGAATGCACGACAGTTTGGCAACACTCCCGTTTCATGTGCCGATTGCCATGCCCAGAGGGTACTTGGAACGGCTGGCCATGCCGAAACCAATCTCATCGCCTACCAGGTACTCCCTCAACAACCGATGCCACCTGTCAATGAAGGTACGGTACATTATCTTGCCTCCGTGAGTAGTTTCTTTGCGGAATTTGCAGAGGTTAAAAAGTCCTTCCAGAACCGGGCTGCGCGAGGGGCCATATCCCATCAACGTCGGCTATCCTTCGATAATTTCTGTTCCATCGAACTGTTCGAACTGAACCCACCACCACTTTTTGGACTTGGTCAAATCGACCAAATTGCGGACTGGGCAATTCTCTCCAACGGAGTGAAACGAACCGTTCCGACCATCCTTAAGAATCTGCGAGGTAAGTATCAGGAACAGCGAATTGGGCGCATTCGCGGAGCACCCGGTAGCCGGGTAGGAAAATTTGGCTGCAAAGGCCAAAGTGCCTCTTTGAAAGACTACTTAAAAACTGCCTGTGCAGTAGAGATCGGACTCTTCAAGATTTTACAGCTCGAAGATATTCCAAAAATGCATCGGGCAGATACGCTGCCTGCCCTTCACTGGCAAGGTAATCAATTACGCGACCTCGACATCTTTGTAAGGAATCTTCCTCGCCCTCGACAGCGTCTCCCCAGCAACGAAAATGCCCGACGTACAGTCACTCTTGGGTCGCAATTATTTGCTGACATCGGCTGCGCTGCTTGTCACACACCAAACCTTGGTGGGGTCAGAGGAATCTACACCGATTTCCGTCTCTATGATTTTCGGCCCTATGAGCAAAGGCAAAACAAAGCCTACAAATTAATGTCGCCTACGGAGCCGCGACCCTACGAATGGCAAACACCACCGCTCTGGGGTGTGGCAGATTCAGCTCCCTACATGCATGACGGACGCGCGCAAACACTGCAAGAGGCAATCCAATTTCACCTCGGCGACGGAGAAATGTCTCGCACCGCCTATGCACAACTCCCACCAGAAGGGCAAAAGGCCATCATCGCCTTTCTAAAAACACTGCAAGCACCGCTCGAGTCTGGTTAGTTCGCACCACTAAATGTCGCACAAACCAGCGATTTCTTATAGTATTGTAAGCTAGGCGTGAGAATTCAAAGCGTCAGTACCGCGACCCGCTCTAGTATGAAACCCAAAATCCCCATGCGTGACCACCTCGTTAAACTACAACCACTTCTGGAATTTTGGCGATGAATAAAAAACACCTTGGGACCGTTCTCTTTTTGCTGGCCGTCTCGCTCATGCCTAACGTCAGTATCTTAGCGCAAAACCAAAAAATTCGCCCTGTACGGCGACCTCGAAAACAAATCCCTCCGGCCGCAGAGCCAGCGCTCGAGAGTCAACTTCCCAGTGACTCCGCGTTACTTGACCTTCACAAAGAATTTATTTCCAAAGCGGAAAAACTAGCAGCAGAATACGAAAACAAGGGGAACCTCGAAGGTGCGCGTGAAGTCTTCGAGTCACTCATGCGTCTGCTTCCCGACAATGTCTTGGCTACCCAAGGGCGGAACCGTGTTTTACGCGAACAATCTTTGCGCGACAAAAAAATCCTCGATATCCCAGCAAATTTAAACTGGCAAGATACGGGCATCAACCTGATTGAAGGGATGCCGGTTCACATTGAAGCGAAAGGCGAATGGCAAGTCATTAATGAGGTCGGTCCTGAGGGAGTCATTATTCCTGAGAATTTAAAATTACGGGGAATTAATTTTCAGCTTGGCGAGTTGATTGGTGTGATCCGCACATCCACAAAAGACCGCGATTCAAAACCGTTCAAAATCGGTGCTTATAAAGATTTCGTTTGTAAAACTTCTGGCCGCCTTTTTCTGCGCATGTATGACATTGAACCATCGGACAATACGGGCAGCATGGCAGTCATGGTGCAAAGCACCTTCGGGCGCTGAGTCGCTACCAAGCGGTAGTTCTGGATATACTTAACCATCATGAATTCTCAAAAGCATTTACCCTCGTCATCGACTCCCAATTTAGTACCCCAACGCAACACTTTCACCTACCGCAACAAACCACAACCATATGCCTTTCCACGTGGCCATGTAATGCTTCAAAGTCGCCTGCTAGCCCTGCTTATTTCGTCGATTCTTTCCTTAAACGCCCTGGCTGAAGAATCGCCGCCTCAGGAAAAGCAGGTGTCCCCCGAGCACGCTGAGCAAATGCGTGCCGGGCTCGAAGTGTTTCAACAGGACGTTCGTCCCATTCTTATAGGTCGCTGCGTCAAATGCCACGGCCAAGAAGAGGTCGAGGGCGACTTCGATCTCAGCACCCGAGAAGGATTATTGAAAGGTGGAACAGAAGGTGCTGTAGTAAAACTTGGCAAGGGTAAAGAAAGCCGGCTGCACTATTTGATCACGCACCAAAGCGAGCCGGCAATGCCGGCCGAAGGAAAGAAACTCGACATGAGGTTCATCGAGGCAATTGCCCGGTGGATTGACTTAGGTGCTCCCTACGATCGGCCACTCGTAGAACAAGAAACCGACCCGTTGGCCTGGACTCGTCGTAAGATTTCTCCGTCGGTACGAACGTTTTGGTCTTTACAACCCCTCTCCGCAGCGGCAATCCCAACAATTGAAAATGCTTGGATTCGCAATGATATCGACCGGTTTATTTTGAAACAGCAAGAGGTTCATGGAGTGTCCCCAAAACCTCTTGCCAATCGCCGTCTGCTCGGCCGGCGCGCCTTTCTTGATCTGCTGGGGTTGCCACCTACCCCAGAACAACTCACCTCCTTTGTAGAGGACAACTCACCCGACGCTTATCCTCGCCTCATTGCTTCATTATTAAAAAGTGATCATTTCGGGGAACGCTGGGCGCGTCATTGGCTCGATGTTGCACGCTTTGCGGAAAGTGCGGGATTTGAACACGACACGGATCGTCCGAACGCTTTTCATTACCGTGATTTTGTCATCAAAGCGTTCAATCAAGATCTGCCCTTTAATCAATTTGTCCGTTGGCAAATCGCAGGTGATGAAGTCGCCGCGGATACACCGATGGCTTTGATGGCCACCGGTTTTTTAGCAGCCGGGGTATTCCCAACCCAATTGACCGAAAGAGAATTTGAGTCCGCTCGTTACGATGCCCTTGATGACATGGTTGCGACCTTAGGCACCTCCATGCTGGGGATGACCGTGGGGTGTGCTCGCTGCCATGATCACAAATTTGACCCAATCCCACAAAGCGATTATTACCGTCTGGCCGCCGCCTTTACCAAGACGACTCGCGGGCAAGTGGAACTTGATCTCGATCCACAACGTTATCAACGAGAACGAGCCGTCTTCGACAAACAACACCAGCCATTCATCGATAGGCTCCGAGCCTACGAAAATCGCGACCTCAAACCACAATTTGATGCATTCGTTAGCGCCTTCGACAAGTTACCCGAGGTAGAAACGCCCTGGAAGACGTTGGATTTTTTTGATCTGCGATCGGGCAAAGGTGCACAATTCGAAAAACTGGGCGATGGCTCCTGGCTCGTGTCTGGTGAGAACGGCCGGGAAGATGATTATCATTTCACCGTTGACACCCAGATGCGAAATATCACTTCGCTCCGCATCGATGCGCTCACGCATCCCTCGTTACCTCACAATGGTCCTGGACGGGCACAAAATGGAAATTTCGGCCTTACCAATTTGACACTTAAATATACTCCGCTCTCCGACCTGGGTGGCGAGACGCAAAAAGCCACCTTCGTCAGAGCGCAAGCGACCCACGAGCAGGACTCTGGCCATCTGTCCGTCAAGGCAGCCATTGATAATGGCACAACCACTGGCTGGGCGGTGGACGGCGGGGGCATTGGCCACGATCAAACGGCCGTATTCGACTTACAAGAACCGCTGGACGTTCCCGGTGGCATCCGCATGACCATCGTTTTGCAGTTTGAGTGCAATGTTCAACACAACCTGGGACGTCCTCGCATTTCCCTCTCCAACTACCCGGTACCTGTAGCGCTCGATGCACCACTTGGTAACGAGCACACATCTGCCGCTATCACTCAGCTCCGTTCGGGGACCAAGTTTGCCGACTTGACCGACACGCAACAGGACAGCTTATGGCGTTGGTTTGTCCAACGTGACAAAACGTGGGCAGAGCTATCCCAAGCGATGAACGACCATTTCAAACACCAGCCACAACCGCATAAAACGACGGTTCTTGTCGCGACCGAAGGCCTCAAACCTCTCGCACATCACGGCGACGGCCGAGGCTTTAAAGATCACTACGAGGAAACATTTTTTCTCCGGCGCGGTGATGCAACCCAAAAACAAGGAGTCGCCTCTCTAGGTTTCCTCCAGGCTCTTACCGCTTCGGATTTCACACCCCAACATTGGTATTCGCCACCACGTGCAGACTCCACTACATCAAATCAACGCAGCGCTCTGGCAGATTGGATCACTGATGTCGAGCACGGCGCCGGCCAACTACTGGCACGCGTGATTGTCAATCGCCTCTGGCAACACCACTTCGGTCAAGGCCTGGTTCGCACGCCGAACGATTTTGGTGTGCAGGGAGAGCGACCGTCGCACCCAGAACTCTTAGACTGGCTGGCATTGCAATTAATTGATCATGAGTGGAGATTAAAGCCAATTCATCAACTGATCATGACCAGCGCCACCTACATGCAACAAACTGGCTTTGATGAACAGAACACGACGATCGACCCGGAAAACCTTCTGCTCTGGCGCGCACCTTATCGTCGGCTAGCAGCAGAAATAATCCGCGACAGCATGCTATTCGTCTCCGGGACGTTAGATCATACCATGTATGGTCCTGGATCACTCGATGAAGGAATGAAGCGACGAAGTATTTACTTCACTGTCAAACGCAGCAAATTAATCCCCATGCTTCAAGTGCTTGATCTGCCCGAACCCCTGGTCAGTGTCGGCGTTCGACCGACAACAACGATTGCCCCACAAGCTTTGATGTTTATGAACAACCCCAACGTACGAGCTATGGCCCGCAGTTTCGCCGACCGTTTAATGGAATTGCCAGCCACCTCTTCGACCACGGAACGGATTGAGCACGCTTACCTGGCTTCCCTTTCCAGACACCCCACCGTTGCCGAAGTTGCAGAAGCGAATACTTTCCTAGACAACCAGGTTGCATCGTATGTCGCAGACCAAGCGAAAAATCCGAATGCACAAGCCCTCACTGACTTTTGCCAAATTCTTTTTAGTCTCAATGAATTCCTTTATTTAGAATAACAATTGTCATTAACGCTCTTATGACTTTTTAACAGATACTTTGCCAACCAACGGTTCGTTGACCTCCTCTCCTTCATTTCATGCATTTGATCTGAGACCATGACCTATCCTGGATCAGTAAACGCGCATCTCCTCAATCGACGCGAGCTTCTATCCCGCGCAGGCTGCGGTGCGGGCTTATTGGGGCTCGCCTCTTTAATGACAGACGAACAGCAACTTTCCGGCAGTACTCCTGCGCAAAACGGCTTGCCCAACCCACTGGCGCCGCGGATACCCCATTTTGCAGCCAAGGCCAAGAGCGTCATCTGGTTATTCATTAATGGCGGTCCAAGCCACGTCGATACCTGGGATTACAAACCTGAACTGGAAAAACGAGACGGACAAGAGCTACCGGGATTCGATCGTTTTACCGGTTTTTTTGCCGGATCTGTCGGTGGTTTAATGAAATCCCCTTTCAAATTTTCGCAGCACGGTGAGTGCGGAAAATGGGTCTCGGAAATCTTTCCGCATCTCTCACAACACGTCGATCAAATGGCCTTTGTCCATTCGGGGTATTCCAAATCAAACAACCACAGCCCCGCTTTATTCATGATGAATACAGGGTTCACTCAAATGGGCTATCCATGCGTCGGATCCTGGGTCACCTATGGATTGGGAAGTGAATCCCGCGACCTCCCCGCTTTTGTGGTCATGTCCGATCCAAAAGATCGTGGACTTCCGAAAGGATATTCCTTGAATTGGGGTGCCGGATTTCTCCCCAGCGTCTTCCAAGGATCCTGGTTAAAGCCCAAGGGTGAACCGATTGACAATCTTCAACCCGCCCCCGAATTGAACTCCCAGCGACAGCGGGCCCAATTGGACTTCCTTGCCCGCTTGAATCAACGTCATTACGCCCGACATGAAGCAGAAAAAGATCTCGCCGCGCGCATTGAAAGTTTCGAACTCGCCTACCGCATGCAATCGGCTGCCCCCGAAGCCCTCGATATTAATCAGGAATCGTCAACAATCCAGACGCTCTATGGGTTAAATGACGAACGCTGCGCCCATTTCGGTAAACAATGTCTCGTGGCGCGGCGCATGGTCGAGCGGGGCGTTCGGTTCGTACAGATTTATTCCGGGGGAAATGAAAACCAACGCAGTTGGGATGGACACGTGGACATTAAGGGAAATCACACAGGATTTGCCGCCGAGACGGATCAACCGATCGCCGGTTTGTTAGCCGATCTCCAGCAGCGAGGCCTTTTAGACTCCACCTTAATCGTGTGGTGTGGAGAATTCGGCCGCTTGCCCTTCGCCCAAAAATCCCAAACGCCTGGGCGCGACCACAATCCGAATGCCTTTACCTGCTGGTTCGCAGGCGGAGGAAGTAAAGGTGGAACAACTTACGGTGCGACCGACGAAGTTGGCAACGAAGCTGCCGAGAATCGTGTCAGCGTCCACGATCTCCATGCAACAATTCTCCATTTAATGGGCATGGACCACACCCAATTAACCTACCGACACAACGGTCGCGATTTTCGTTTAACCGATGTAGAAGGACAGGTCATCCACGACATTATCACTTAAAGTGAATACCGATGAAT
>JAKVBY010000060.1 GCA_022446825.1 Pirellulaceae bacterium | reverse complement strand
ACGCGCAGCCAACCGATTCGACAATATCGCGCTCACACAAAAGAGTGCGACGGTGAGTGGGGCTGGCGTCATTATCAGGGATAATCAACTCCTGGGAAGGCAAGTTCGTAATCAGGTTGAGATCGGCGGTGACGTCGAAGAAACCATTCTCCAAGGGAACGTGTTTGCGAGGGGGCTGACGGATTGGATCACGGATGCTGGTAGGGGGACCGTGTTGGAGGCGAATACACGAATTCAGAGCCACCCGCTTGCAGAGCTCCCCGTTGCTGACTCCGTAGAGTAGTGTGCTTGGTCGTATTTTTGCTCGATGGGTGCCAATGGGTTCCGAGAGTGCCATAAAGTTGCGAGAGTGAAAAGACAGGTGGCAGGGCATTTTTCTCAGCAACGAAGGAAAATTGGCGGCTTTGGTCCATTTTTATAACGCCCTTGGCAAACATTGGGTTTAATGGGTGGTAGAGTAATGCCGCGAGAAATTGAGCATCCATAGATCTGACTGTCGGATAATCCGGAACGGTATGTTTCGCTGCATAAGGAAGGGAAGTTGTTATGACCAATCATGATGTACTGAAGCAAAACGTTTGTCAGGTAATCGACCAGGCGCGGGATCGGATCGTCGGTCTGGGAGAAGCGATCATGGACGCGCCAGAATTAGGGTTTAAAGAACATGCTACCGCAGCCCGGGTTAAGGAGACGCTAGAGGACCTCGGTTTAACCTATGACGACGGCCTTGCCATCACGGGCGTCAAGGCTGTCCTGCGTGGTGGTAAGCCAGGTCCCACGGTGGCTCTGATGGGTGAACTGGACGCCTTGCAAGTACCGGGACACCCCCGCGCCAATGCTACCACCGGTGCAGCGCATGCCTGTGGACATAACGCACAAATTGCCGGTTTGTTAGGTGCGGCGATCGGTCTTTCCCAGGCAAACGTTGCGGAGCAGTTGGCAGGGAACGTGGTTTTCTTTGCTGTTCCTGCGGAAGAATATGTGGAAATTGATTATCGCCTCGGTCTGGTCAAATCGGGCGTCACTTCTTTTCTCACCGGCAAACAGGAACTCGTTCAACTCGGACTTTTTGACGACATTGATATGGCCATCATGATCCATTCTACAAGCCCTGAAGTTGCCTCAGGAAGTATGGGGCTCTCGCCATCAAGCAACGGTTTCCTGGCCAAGAACATTACATTTCAGGGGAAAGCGTCGCATGCGGGTGGGTCACCGCAGCGAGGTGTCAATGCGCTTTACGCAGCACAATTAGCTTTGAGTGCGATCAATGCACAGCGGGAAACTTTTAGCGACGAGGAATGCGTGCGAGTACACCCCATCATCACCAAAGGGGGTGACTTGGTGAATATCATTCCTGCGGAAGTCAAGATGGAAACCTATGTGCGTGCGAAGACCGCCGATGCAATTCTCGACGCCTCTCACAAGGTTGACCGTGCGTTGCGAGGTGCCGCCATGGCGATGGGATGCCAAGTTGAAATTGCCACCGTGCCTGGTAATCTTCCGCTACGAAACGACCCCACGCTCTCGGAGTTATTTAAGCAGCACGCGGGCAGTCTTTTCGGGCCCGATGAATATCGGGATTATGGCCACAGTGGTGGCTCGACGGATGCGGGGGATCTGAGCCAGTTCATGCCCGTGTTACATCCGATGATGACGGGTGCTTCGGGAACCCATCATCAGACCGATTGGTACATTTCAGATCACGATGCGGGATACGTGGCCCCTGCCAAAACATTGGCCATGATGGCGGTGGATTTGCTTAGCTCCGAAGCAACTCTGGCGCAGGAGGTAATGACTCGTTTTCGTCCTGAGATGTCGAAGGACGAGTACCTCCAGCGACAGCAGGCGGTATTCAAGACCGAGCGTTTTGATGGCGGACTTTCGCCAGAAAATACAGCTGGGCACTAATCGAGTCGTTTTTGGCGGCCGATTCCGAGTCTCTGGCCCCGAGAAATTTTCCTGCATTGACGAACTCTGTTACTGAAACATGTTGGTGGCAAGTGCAGCTACAGGTCTTCTTCAAGTGGGGGAACGCTATAGGCTTGCAGGCCTTTTCCAGGGGCACGAACTCCGGCCGGGCGGCAGATTCCGTTGCTCTGGGGCTCTGAATATCTGAGCTGTGACTTCGTGGCTATGACTTCGTGCCTGTGACTTCCTGGCCCGGACGCGGTATCATCGGTGATTCGAGCTGGTGCACCGCATGCTGATTAAGGCGGTGACCAGCGCTCGGGTGCTCGACTTCCCCTCTTTTTATTTCATACTGCGAATGTCAGGAGCTCTTATGCAACGAATGGCCCCCTTTTTGTGTTCGGGCGTTTTACTCAGCCTTTTGGTATCACCAGTGATCGTCGGTAAGGTCTCTGGGGCGGAGCCGATTCGAGTAGGAGTCATTGGGCTCGACAGTTACCAAGCGGTAGCGTTTGCCAGCCTGTTTCAGCAAGCCAAGGCGAATGAACCGCTGGCAGGGATCGAAGTCGTGGTCGCCTATCCTGGAGGGAGCCCCGACATCCAGGAGAGTGTGGATTCGCTTCCTAAATGGGTGAAAAGTTATACCGACATGGGCATTCCGTTGGTCGATTCGATCGAGGACATTCCCGCGCAGGTAGACGCCATCTTGGTGATGAGTTTAGACGGTCGTACGCACCTAGAGCAGGCGACTTTCGCCTTGCAAGCTGGCAAGCCGGTTTACATCGGACGTCCGATGGCTGCCTCGCTGGTGGATGTGGTAGAGCTTTTTCGGCGGGCGGAAAAATATGATACGCCGCTCTTTTCCTGTTCTCAGCACCGCTTTGTCCCAGCATTCCAGGGTATGAAAAATCACCCTCAGGTCGGGCGGGTACTCGGTTGTAGCGTTTATGGCGGTTTAAGTTTTGAAGCATCGCACGACGATTTCTTTTGGCATTCCATTCACAGCGCGGAAACCCTCTTTACGATTATGGGGGCAGGTTGCCTCAGCGTTACCCGTGCCTCAACTCCTGTTGCGGAACTCGTGACCGGAATCTGGAGAGACCAGCGCATTGGTACTTTTCGCGGCATTGGTCGAGGAGTCGTGAAGTACAGTGGGCTGGTCTTTGGTGAGCAGGGAATCCTGCGTGCCGGCAATTACGGTCGCGGTGTTCCAGAACGGAAAGAAGATCCCACGGGAGAACATTGGTTTGCTCCGGCAGGAGAGTACATGGGCTACAAGGGTGTCGCCTTGGAAATTGCAAAATTTTTCCGTACCGGAACACCACCCGTTTCAAGCACCGAGACCATCGAGATCTTTGCCTTCTTGGAAGCCGCACACGAAAGCAAACGTCAAGGTGGTATCCCGATCACGATCGAGTCCGTGATTCGCCAAGCGCAAGCGGATGCCGCAGAACAATATGGTGACTGAATTTGGGGCTGAGCAACCTTCCTGGATAGGTGCGTTGATACAACGGCAGGCTTGCTACCTACGGGACCTATGTATTGTGGAAATTGTCGCCTGTTTTACACTCGGCACCAGCTCCAGGTCCCTGTGATAGTGGCAGGAAACGAAAACTCAAAGTGGCGTTTCCGCCCTTGTTCTCCGCCCGGGCTGCGTTTCGCGAACGGAATGGGGTGAGAGAATGACTTAAACAAAAGTTCGACGCGTGACGAGGCATTGAAATTCATGGCTTGGTAGGGTAATAATTCGATCGGACGTTTGCCGTTTCGATGTATTATTATTCATCTTGGAGCTGGTAATGAACGAAACAGGATCACTGGAAAGCAAGAGAGTTATCGCGGGCGTGCTCGGCATTCTACTGGGTAGCCTTGCAGTCCACCGGTTCGTGCTTGGAGATACCAAGGGGGGCCTCATCCGGATCCTAATCAACGTGGTTACTTGTGGCGTTGGATCCGTCATTGGATTGATCGAGGGCATTATCTACCTGACCAAGTCTGAGGAAGAGTTCGTACAGACCTACCAGATCGAAAAGAAGAGTTGGTTCTAGGGCCCGGTGTCGTTTGTTTAAGTTTTTTGATCTCGATTAATTGTACCGTGGCTAGCAAAACACCTTTCCGCAAGGATTGAGTCGTTTGTTTCGCAGGTCAGACCGAGGAGTAGTGGCTGATTTTGCGCAGGCACGCCAGCAATGGGTGCTGTATGGGTGTTGTACCTGTATGTAGCAGCGTTCCGCTTGGTATTCTCCCCACTCAATAGTAGGAGACAACCACGGGATCTTGGTCCGAAAAATTGACAAGCTTAGCCATTTCTAGCCTCTTCTGCCGAACGTGGCAGATTCAATACGCGATTCGTGATCCGACCTTAAATCACGACCGGTTTGCTGTCAGTGGGAAGGGAGTGTGTGTGGCTATGATGAAAGGTTGTTGCTGGGTTTGTCTTGCCGTCGCGACGACTTTCGTGCCGTCGTTCATTCCGGCGGTCGCAGAAACGCCAAAACAAAGTGTAGATTTCCACCAACCGCTCGCTCGAGAAAAAGCATTCCTGTGCGAGATTTGAGATCCTTGTCATTTCACCATTACCATGGAGACCGCTATGCACCGCCGAGCATTTCACCAAGCCAGTATCTTCGGGGCTGCCTCGTCCGCTGTTGGATATTCATTGTTTCCCTCCGAAGTGCAGGCAAGGATCCCCGCTGATCTTCGCGTGACGGGCTTGAAGGTGATTCCTGTCTGGACTGGATCGATGAATTATGTGTTCGTCAAGCTCTACACGAATCATGGAATTACCGGAGTCGGCGAAGGTGGTCTGCGGGGTCGGGCAGCGACGATGATTGCTGCCATCCAAGAACACGAACGATATATCGTAGGGAAGAACCCACTACAGATCGAAAAGCATTGGCAAGCCATGTATCGCGGACCACGGTGGCGCGGTGGCCCGATCCTCAACAGTGCGGTGAGCGCGGTCGACATCGCGCTCTGGGATATTGCCGGAAAAGTTTTAGATGCCCCCGTTTATCAACTACTAGGTGGTGCGGCTAAGGATAAAATTCGGCTCTATGTCGGTTGTGGGTCAGCGGAAGGTGTTCAGCAAGCGAAAGAAGAAGGTTTCACTGCCGTCAAAACGGCCCCTCATATTTCCCGCCAAGGCGTGATCCAGCAGCCCTTTGATGTCAAAGCCGAGATTGCGCGGATGACGCAAATGCGTGACGCGGGCGGAGATGATTTCGATCTTCTCTACGATGCCCATACGCAGTTCACGCCGGAGATGGCGCTCGAATTCTGTACGCGCGTGGAAGAACTTCGACCGTTTTTTGTTGAAGAACCCATGCGCACGTCCGATTTAGGGAAAATGCAGTGGCTGGCAGATCGCGTCAAGGTCCCGCTTTGTCAGGGCGAGAGTCAATTCATGAAGTTTGGTTTTCAAGAAATGATTGATCGTCACTTGATCAGTTTTGTCAATCCGGATGTGATTCATGCGGGTGGAATCACCGAATGCAAGAAGATTGCGTCGATGGCCGCTGCCCACTTCATTAATGTTTCATTGCACAACGCGCAGAGTCCTGTCATGACGCTGGCCGGACTTCATGTGAATGCCAGCACACCTAACTGTGTAATCCATGAGTTCAATCAGGCGCGTGAGTATGCAGACTGGGAAGAGGAACTTTATGGCGGAGTCCACATCAAGTACGCCGATGGATTTGCGGAGTTACCAGCGGGGCCAGGTTTGGGAATTGATATCGACGAAGCGGCCGCAAAGAAACGGCCCGCTCGTCCGTTCGCCAAGACTCGAGGGATGCTCCATTGGCCAGATGGTTCCGTCGGTGACACCTAAAAATTTCCTGAGAGCTGCCATCTGGCTGTGATCCGTCCGGTAAGGTCAGGCCGGACTTAGGGAGGCAAGGTTGGCGTTTCCAGTGGCTTGAGTTGGCGGATGCGAAGCTGGGTAAATCTTGCCGTGCCGTTGGCAGTGATCAGGCCGGTTCGTCCTGTCGGTGCGGCTCCGATAAGTGACGTACTATGAGTCCACTGATCGTTGATGTAAACATCGACTCGATGGGAACGGAGCATGATGCGGACGTGTAGCTCCGTGCCAAAATTAAAGCCATTGTAATCGTCAATGAGGTCCTGCTGGAGAGCGTCCATGTTCTGATCGTATTGGAGTTTGGCAAGAAGCACCTGATGAGAGGAGGGATCTATGAGTAAGGCGTCACCTGATCCGTCACGATGGCGCCACAGAAATCCTGCAGTTGCATTGGGTTCGAGACGCACTTGGGCGGTGATCATCAAGTCGTTCTCCGTTGGCGGAAGCCATAAGACCGACGGATGATTCCCGGCGGGCGTTCCCGTGAGGACGGCTCCTCGCTGGCTCCAATTACCTCTGCCACTTGTTTGCGATGTGTTGGTCGCCTGCGATGAATCGTAGCTGATTTCCGCGGCCAGTTTTTCCACACCCGGCCAGTAAGCGAGAGCAAGCTGACCATCTGATTGCTGCACGATCCGTTTGGCAGCACCCCAAGTTACAGGCCTTGCGATACAGTCTCGAATGTTGCCATGCACGGTGTGATAATAGAGGAGATGCTCGCCGTGGTAGAGAATGGCTCGGCCCACGTAATTGTCCATGCGTCCCCGCCCCGAGCCAAATAAGAGGGGGTGTTCTGCAAGGTGGTAGGGACCGTCCCGGTGGCGAGACCGGATGTAGTAGGTTCCAGAAGCATCTTTACGGCCGCTCGTGTCCATGCGGGTGCGAACCGTGGAGAAGGTGAAATAATGCCAATCCCCGATCTGAAAGTAATCCGGGCATTCAAGGTTGCAGAATCTCAGGCTGGAAAAAACAGGCGGATGGTATTTCCACTGCAGTAGGTCGGGCGATGTCACGTGCGCGATGCAGGACATGCCTGGGGTGCTGATGGCCGTTTGATAGAGATGGGCGAGTTTGCCATCCAGGGAAAGTTTGCCTTGATTTACAGAGGCGCCAAAATTCATTTCGGGTATCACGAACGAGCCCGCTTGGTCGGCCGCTGTCGTGTCTTCGAAGGTCCAGGCCGCCATGGGCGACAAAGGAAATTCCACTGCGGTCCCCTGGGCCGGTTGTAGCTGGCCAAGCTCAGTCGCATTCAAAGCGCGATTGTAGATGCGGACGTCATCGAGCGAGCCGATAAAATGATTCGGGTGGTGGGCCCCTGCAAGCGCTGATACACGCCCCATGGTGATATTGGCAATCGGGCGTTTCGTGAGTGGCGTCCCTTCATAGATGGCATAGAGTAGCTGATTGCGATAGATGCGGACTTGCTTTTTCTCATAGACAACGACCAGCAGAATCGGCTCGCCATCGGCAGCAGGGTCGGGCGGTGGAGTCGCACTGATTCGTTTGCGTTCTTGTTCGCTCGTGATGCTCCAGCGTCGTTCTTGGTCGAGCACAAGAGACTCAAACGCTTGGCCGTTGGGGTCAGCAAAATTGATGCAGAAAGCACCCGCGTTATGCTGTGCAGCGGGCATCTCGATCCAGAGCGCGATCGTGAACTCGTCGAGTGGCGTTTCCCGTTTGGGTCGCGTTGCGGTTTGGGCACAGAGGTAACCGTGCCAGATCTGTTCCGTGGGATCATAGGAAAGAAAGAGGTCGCGCCAGGCGCTCCCGCCATAATAGGGTGGGGTTGGTTGTAGGAAAGGTCCGCCCGGGATAGGGGACCAGGAGCCCAGGTCCGGTGAGCGGAGTGCATAGAGAGGCGAACCGCCAGGTTGCGAGCGTGGCCGTGGGTCAAAGAAAAAGTAATACTCTCCCTGATGTTTTACTGGAGCTTGCCCGATGAACATGTGTCCATCTAAGGAGTAATCGTTGTCGTAGCTTTCAAAATTCAATGGAGGCAGGGTTGTCCAATGGACCAGATCGGTCGACTCGGCGCGGCCGACGGAGGCGAGGAGAGAACTGGAACGCTGCGGGTCGACTGCCGGGTAATTTTCGTTCTGGAGATAGAACAGCTGATACGTGTCATCATCACGCAGGAGATACGAATCCCACATGATGTTGTTTTCGATGGGCCGATAGATCTGCGCCACGGCAGAATTTACCCATAGGACACTGCACAGGCTGAGGAGAAAAGAGATTCTGATCATGTTGGTGAAAGGTGATGTTGCGAGATGGTGGGGAGAAGTGGCTGTTGGTGACCATCATAATGTAGAAACCGCATGATTTAAAAGCGGTTAACGCGAGCGGATTGTGGCCGCAGACCATTGCCTTCTCTCGGGCCGCATGCTGCTGGTTCGAGTGGATAGACCAGCTGGAATCTGGTCTGTGGCGCATGCAATACATCGCAGCGCAGATCGCTTGTCAATTTCAAGGGGAAAGAGGTAGCAACCTTGTGAGCAGGACAAGTGACGCTCTAGCCCTCGTCAAGGTTGGTTGCAGCGGCAGTCCGGAATTTTGTAAGGCTGTTTGCTCCCCCGGTAAGGCTGTCAAAACCAGATTATTTCCAGAAGAGCGTGATGACGAGATCGACTTGAGCGCCTAAGCGGTTCTGCAATTCGATTGTTTTTCCTGGAACAAGACAGAGTTTGCCTGCCGTGGGAGAGTTGCTTGTTCCTTCGGTACCGGAAATTTTGATCGTTTTGCCTTGGCCTCCCACCAGGAAGTTCGCCGCTTCATTAATGTCTCCACCGTCGCTGGCGGAAACGGTGACGTGGGCCACCTTGGTTCTTGCCCCAGCGCCGATCGGTAAAGAAAGTATGTCACCGGTCGCCAGTTCGCCGTTGTAACACCAGGTCTTTGTCCCATAGATCACCAGACCCTCTCCTTGCCCATTACCGGGTCGATCATAGACCTCGATCAACCGATTGTTGTAGCGGGCTGGATTTGAGTTTGTGCCGAAGGTTTTGATCAGTTTGCCAGTTTTGATCAAACCACCGTTCCAGAAAGCGTTGATCAAGGCGATGTTTGAGGAACTCTCGTCAATGTCCAACGCGGTGGGCAGATATCCTGCGGGCGCATTTCCTTGTACGGGAGTGTAAAAAATATTTTGGAGTGTCACGTTGGTGCAGTTGCGCAGATAAATTCCACCGACACCACCGCCACAGCCGTAAATATTTTCTAAGACGAGATTCATCAAGTTGTAGTTGTGGGCGATGTGAATCATGCTCCCGCCATGCGTTGTGCCATTCTCCATCCGGACGTTCTTTATGGAAAGATTCATGCCGACCCCCTGCGACTCGGTGTCTTCCCAGTACAGGCCATATTTTCCGTTCACCCAGGCATTGGTCCCGTCAAAGACAACGTTGTGCAAGGCGACGCCCGAAGTAATCGTGACGGCCGCTCCCTCTGGATCCATCGGTAATAAATATGTGTTTCGGAAAGTCGAATGGTCGATGGAGATCCAATCACTACCAGGGTTTTTGTCAATCACGATCGGTTGGTCCGCAAGAATCGTGATGTTTTCCACTAAAACCAACTGGCGTCCCTGCACTTGGAGTCCAATGCTCTGACAGCCTCCCCAGTTGTGAATGGCGACATTGCGTACTTCGATGATGTCGGCGTCGACGATGCGGATCCCAATTTTCTGGACGCGTTTTGTGTCCTCGTAAGCTCCTGCCCCTACCAGCCCGATGTCCCTGATGGCACATTGGGCGATCACGCTCTTGTCTGGATGAGAGAATTCAAATAACGCCAGCGGGGTGGCTGGATTGAAGGTGATCTGTGTAGCGTACATTCCATCGCCCAGTAGCCTCACTCGGTGCCGATTGACGTGGATCGTTGTCTGGCAATGGAATGTGCCCGATAACCGGACACTGACACCTGGAAGAGACGGCGCGGAGTTGATCGCTTGATTGATGGCGGGGCTGCTGTCCGAGGAGGCGGGCGAGGCGCCCCACCACTGAGGATAGACTTCACTGACGGCGCCCGCGCCGAATTGTGCCTTGCCAAGGCCGGAAAAGACGTGATAAAGGCCCGCGTGAAAGGGGCCTTTAAATTGCAGGACAGCCTCGTCTTGAATTTCCAGAAGTGTTCCGTTGAGAATCAACACACTCATGGTGGGCGGAAAGGTGAGCGTGGAAAGCCGGAACTTACCACCAGGGAAAAGAAGCGTTTTGTTGTTGCTCCCGGAGGCTGCTGCGATTGCTGCCTGCACCGCAGCCGTGTCATCTTGGCCGTCGTTGGGAATGGCGCCGTGTTCCACCACGTTGCTCCCCCCCAGCCAAGCGGTACTGGCCGTCACTGGAGCGAAAGGCTCTGCGCTCAGGTGAGTCGTTCCGGCAAGGATGATCGCTGCCACGATGGAGGCTTCAAGGTTTCTCAGATTCATACAAGACCTGCTGTCGCGTTAGGCAGCTCAAAAAAGCCGTCTGCTGCGAGTTAATTTTCCTCGCTTTTCAATGCGGCCACCCGTTATGTTGGCTGTGGCCCCCATGCTTTGTCAAGCAAGTCCTTGCCAAAAAATACTGGCGCAGAAGGTTGCGTTGGACCGCTAAGGAAATTTGTGGAAAGGGATCACGCATACCACCAGATCAAACTGACAGGTTGAATTGCCCGACGCGTGTAGCAAAGTTTGCGGGATCCGCCAACTCGTTTTGCTGGCCGCTACTTTTGAAATATGTGAGGAGAGGAGCACCACGACGGTGACAAGGGTGCTGCAGGTCGTTTGAATCACTGGAATGGGGAAGTCCTCTGCGGTCGTTTTTTGGCTTCCCGTTTGGAAGTTGATTGCAATGGGCAGAGTTGGGGCGGCCTAAGTGCTTGTGGACTTGTTACCAGGTCAAGTTGCTGTTGCTTTGTCCGAACGTTTCGATAGGAAGCCCGGCTTGATTTAGCATGGTGAGGAATAGGTTGCACAGCGGCGTGTTGTCTTTTTGGTCTCGCACGACATAACGCCCATGTGAGAAACCGCCACCGGCAAGAAAAATTGGCAGATTTCGGGCATGGTGTGCGTTGGCGTTGCCGAGATTGCTACCAAAGAGAACCGCGGTACTTGCCAGCAGGTTTGTCCCCATCTCTGCTTTGTCTTTCATTTGGCCGAGCAAGCTGGCGAAAGACTCTACAATTTCCGTTTCAATTTTCTGCAGTTGTTGGATTTTTGACGTGTCCTGACCGTGATGGGAAAGATTGTGATGATTGCCGGTCACCCCGGCCACCTTGGGTACCGCGTAGTGGTCTTGGATCATAATACTAACTACACGTGTCGAATCCGTTTGGACGATCAGCGGCACGAGATCCAGTAATAGCCGTGCCCGGCCGATGATGTCGGCATTGTCGGGAATGTCTGAGGGTTGCTTGGTAGACACCCGAGGCTTGGGTTGATCGATCCATCCCTGAACCGCGGCGATATTGGTTTCAGCCTCACGGACTGAATCGAAGAAATCGTTCAGTAAGTGGTTGTCGGCTCCACTGGTCTTGCGCCGCAGGACATTTGCCTGAGTTCCCAGTTCGTCGAGAATGCTTTTCCCGTCCCCCAGCTTTTGCTTCTGTGCTCGTAATTCCTTCGGCTTGCCTTCCAAGAACAGTTGGGCAAAGAGTTGGGAGGGGCTGGTTTGGGCCGGAATCATGACGCCACCATTGGTATAGGACTGGCTTTGTGTCTTGACGGTTCCCAGTGAGATGGAAGGATAACGCGTCACATGCCCCAGCCGACTTGCGGCCACTTGATCGATGGAGATGGTGTTGCGAAAGCCACCCATCCCAGGCTTACGTGCTGAGGTCAGCCAAGTCATCTCACTATCGTGCGGTTGACGGCCCGTTTGGTCTTGGTGAGACAGACCGGAAAAAAGTGTGAAGTCCTCTCGGTGTTCTTTCAGTAATTCCAGATAGGGAGTCAATTCATAGTCCGGACCCGATTTTTTAGGCCATAGCAGCGGCGGATGGAGGCCGAGCGTGGTGCAGATAAAGACCAGCCGTTGGGGAGGCTTCTGGTCAATCGCCGCACAGGCCGGCTGCATCGACTCGAGGAGCGGCAGTGCTAACGAAACACCAGAAGCTTTCAGTAGAGTACGTCGATCCAGAGGTTGGAACATTCAGAATTCTCCCAGAGATTAAATACACTTCCCGCAGGAACTCGGCGGTGTGTCTGGATCTGTTTTTGTTGCAAGTGGCTTGCGTTGGTGAGTGTTATTTGTTGCGAAATATCTTGCTTTGCACAATTGCATGAAAGATGTCTTTTAATCGAAAACCATGCGCGCCGCTGCGCTCACTGATCACGTCAATTTCAGCGCGATCGGCAAACTCGATCTCCCCTCCTGTCGCATAGACGAGTAATTGGGAAATAAAATGTTTGGCGATCTGATCCTGCTGGGCGAGTAGATGCTGTTTAAATTCCTCGATTCCGGAGAATGGTTTACCGTCTGCGGTGATTCCACTGGGATCGACGGCCGGCCCTTGGCCGTAGCTTTTCCCAGAAAAGATGGAGAGCAGCCCGCCACCACTGGCTCGATAGGTGGTACGGAACCCGCCGATGGGATCAAAGTTTTCTAGGGCGAATCCGGGCGGGTCGATTTCGCGATGGCATTGGTTACAGGTCTCAATCGTACGATGAGCGGCCAGGATTTCGCGGATCGTTGTTTTGCCTCGGGTGTCTGGTTCAATCGATCCAACCGCCGGAGGGGGTGGAGGAGGGGGCGTTCCGAGGAAGTTCGTCAGGACGAAGTTGCCGCGTGTTACCGGCGACGTCGTGGTGCCGTTGGCCGTTGTTTTAAGAATGGCCGCTTGGGTTAACAGCCCGCCCCGTGGACTCTTCGCTGGGAGTTCTACCCGACGGAAATGCTGACCGGTGATATTGGGAATGGCATAGTGCTCCGCAAGACGACGGTTCAGGAAAGTGAACTCGGAGTCGATCAGATTGGCAAGACTCAAGTTCTGGTGGATCAGTTCGGCAAAGAATAGCTCGGGTTCCGTGGGAATGGCCTTGCCGAGTAGTTCGTCATATTCCGGATACAGGCTTTCGTCCGGTGTGGTGGCGTTTATCTGATAGAGCATCAACCATTGCCCAAGAAAATCTTGCACCATGCGATGCGATTTTTCATCGGCCAGCATGCGTTCGACCTGCGCGGCAAGTACGTCGGGTGTAGAGAGCTGGTTTTGATGAGCCAGGGCGAACAATTCTTCGTCGGGCAGGCTTTTCCAAAGAAAGTAGGAGAGTCGCTCTGCCAACGCATAATCGTCCAATGGTCCCGCCTCGCCACCCAGTAAGAGGAACTGTGGTGAACTGAGCATAGCTCGCAGGGTCACCTGTAAAACGTCTAAAAAATCCCGCTCCTCTTGGATTGCTGGCTTGGCGAGATCGATGAACGGTTGTAGTTCTTTTTCCTCGGGCGGGCGTCGAAAGGCACGCGGTGCCAAGTACTGAGCAATCTCAGCGACGTGCTGTAGCGGATTTTGGGAGAGTTGGGTCTTAAAAGGTCCTTTTCCATCGCCAGAGGCATCAGCTAGTTTCAGGCCGCGGAGGAGTTCACGACTGCTGGAGGGTGGCCAAGAGTCGAAGAGTGGTCCTTCGCATTCTTGAGACATAATCGCTATCCCTCGGCCACGATAGTTTTTTGTACCGCCGGCAGCCAGAATCGCACCAAACGGTTCGACGCCTCCCATGTCGAAGGTCAGGTAGGGCGTGTCGCCTGGCCGTAAAAATGTATCAACAACAATCGTGGCAGGCTTTCCCGGTTCCAGGTCGATCGCATGGATAAGATTTGCTTCACCCGTTCGATTCTTCACAATGAGCTTAGCGGTGACAGGGTCTTCGGATTGGTAGGCTGCAGCTTTTGCCGTTAGCCGGTGGATTCCCGGAGTTGTGACATGAACTCGAAAGGATGTGAGGTAATCGACATCTCGAAATAACGCGATGCCGTTGCCCGAAGCGAGTTTTCGTGTGATGCTACCACCTAAATTGGCAGGCTTCTCATGCCATTCCTCCAGCCAGGCAAAGTCGGTTGTGCTGCGATGACTTGATTGACGACGCAGATTGATTGCCAGTCCAAGTGCTGCATCTGCTGCCTGCAGGTAACTCTCCATATGCACGGCGGAAATGCGCTGGGTCGACCCTACGTTATCGAAGCTGCCGGCTTCAACTTCATCCGGAATGCTGCGCGTGACATCGCCCTCGATCCGGAGTAAATCACGGAGTGTGTAGCCGAGTTCGAGTTTGGTCAGCCGCCGCGCTGGAACACGGCCGACTTTTTGTTGATTTGCCAGGCTGGCCGCCAGCAGGTCTTGATGTAATGCATTCAGTGCTGTTTTCTGTTGCTCCGGATCAAGAGGCTCTGCGGTTTTGGGAGGCATCTCGCCAGCTCGTACGCGATCGAGTACTTTTTCCCAGATGCCAAAGACCTGTTTGTCGGAGAGATTGTATTCGAGCGCAGCAAGGTTGAGGTTCGTTTCCGTGTCCTCTGCATGGCACGCAAGACATGAGGTTTTGATGAGGGGCGCGATCGACTGCTGAAACGAGTCAGCGGCGGCTGTTCTTGGCAAGAGGCAGAGGAATACGAAAAGAATTGCGGGGTATTTCATTTACTTGCAGCTTTGTTGATTCCTCGTGGTCTACCCCACTCAGCAAGCGGGCATTGGTTTGTGGGCTGGGATCTCTTCAGGTCCCGCCGTTCCTTGTCGCACTTTCAAGTAATGCGATATTTTAAAGCGAGTAAGTGCGGCCACGAGATATCCATTTAGGTGCAGACGTTTGATCTTAACAAATTTTAACGCTTCGTTTGTATGGCTTTGTAATTATATTTGTAATGAATTATTCATGCGTAAAACCCACTTCTGAAAAGACGCAGCGGGCGCGGAGTAAGTCTACTCCAAGGCGGTCTGAAGGATTGCGAGTTTTATCCATAATGGTGGCTGCGATAGCATCGCATGTTGCGACAATCGAATGCGGGGCAGCTTGGCGGGACTCAAGCGGGATGCGGCCCAATTCGTGCGGCGGTTGATTACTGTCCGCTTTTGGTCGTCTCCAGCAAGCAAAGTAATCGCACGTTCGCGGATTAAGAAAACGCAGGTCAGCAACCAGTTGGATTGCTGACGCTACCTCGCTGCGCCGCGTACTTTTCTCTTGGGTTTGATGTTCGTTTGAGGAGGCGAGCATCCAGAGGTCTACTCAGTAGGGATGCGTTGGCAGTCGGTCAGCCATGGCGTTAATTGGCGGCTCTGGCAAGCGTCGCCAGGACTCGATAGATGGCGGTGGTGAATCGAGCGGGCTTGGCATACTCGGAGTTGCACATCACAACCACGGCGTGTCGCTCGCGAGGGTAGATAACGAGTCGAGTTCGCGACTTTTCTTGAGCGCCATTGTGGAATACTTTGAGCCTGTTGTTTTGTTGGCTGATGAAGAATCCAAGTCCGACCTCAGTGTTTTTTCCTGAGATTGTTGTTTGTGGAGTCCACATAAGTTTTTCTGTCTTGCCTGAAACGAGCTCACCGTTAATCAGTCCGGCAGCGAGTAAGGCCAGGTCCTCGACATTAGAGACAAAGCCCCCTCCCCCTAACTTCCAACTTACGTCGGTGTCGGTCGATCTCACGATCTCTCCTGCGAGCGAGCGATAGCCTACTGCTCGAGCGGGGAGAGATTTCCATTGATAATCGGGTTGCAGGGTTGTCATCTTGAGTGGTCGGGCAATCCGATCGGCGATCTGGTCGGAAAATTTTTGTCGACCCGCCCGTTGTACCACGGCGCTGAGCAGTATGTAGGCGTGTGTGCTATAAGAGAATTGCGTTCCCGGTGGCGCAACGAGCGGGGATTCGCAGAACGTGTCGAGTGCCAGGATGCAGTCTTCGAAGGGATGCGGTGAGTCGTAAGACCGCTTTGTCTGAATGAGTTTCCCGTTGGTATAGTGGACGATGCCCGACTGATGGCAAAGTAATTGGCGGACGGTGATCGGCTTGCCTTTCGCAGGGAATTCGGGAACCAGCTTGCAGACATCGGCGTCGAGATCCAAGCGGTTTTGTTCGACCAACTGTAAGGCAGCTAAGGCAGTTAACGGTTTGGAAATCGATGCCCAGCGGAACAGAGTGCGTGGCCCCACGGGAAGCTGCCGTTCACGATTTGCCAGTCCAAACCCCTTGGTGTAGACGACCTGCCCGTGTTGGATCAGTCCTACGGCCATGCCGACCACCTGCTGGCTTTCCATTTCGTCATGTACAATCTGTTCAATCGCCGCCCTGGCCTGATCTGAAAGCCGGTCGGCGTGCGCAGGCAGATGGCAGGCAAGGAGCAGGGCGATTGCGACTGGAATGCGCAAGGATTGTAGCTTGGAGAAGAGCATTTTGTCGTCCTTAGTGATCTGAAGCCTGTCTGCCTTCTGGTAGTACCTCAGCTTACGTTTATAATCACCGCAAACATCAGGCGAGGTGGGCAGATGGCCCTCACTAGTATAGCCCTTGGTGGTTGTGAACAGGTGCATGGGGCCGGTCGAAAGTTTTGTTGTGCCTCGGTACCAAGAATCGCAGGTGAGGAATCGCAGGTGAGGCATGGCGCACGGAGGAGTTGGGGGATGTCCGGCGATATGCTCTGTAAACAAGCGAATGAGCCTGAATAAGAAAAAGTAAGTGCGAATCAAACCATGAATACGAAGGCGAGCCAATTCGACGTGTCGGGGTGTCGTTCTCAGGGGCGTCCGTTATCTGCTGATCTGTTAGCACCTCTGAGGGAGAGTGACTTTGAGGCGGAATCTGACGATCTGCTGCGGCAGCGTTTGCATCAGGATGGTTATTTGTTGTTGCGCGGGGTGTTGGACAGAGATCAGGTCTTGGCAGCGCGAATGGAAGTGTTTGAACGTTTAGCCGTAGTCGGAGAAATCGCCCATCCTGTGAGTGAAGCCCGCTTCACGGGGGCGAGTCGCCGTCGGGAAACGGTTGATGACCTAGGGCGTTTCTGGCAATCCGTAAGCGAGGGGCCAGCGCTCAGAATGGTCAGTCACGGCGCCAAAATACAACGCGTTATGGACGCCCTGTGTGGCGAAGCAAGTCAGGCTCACGACTATCTGTTTCTGCGTCCTGGAGTTCCAGGGCAAGCGACGGATTTGCACTACGATCATCCATTCTTTGCCCGTGGTTCCGAGAGCATTTATACCGCCTGGACGCCATTGGGGGATGTGCCCGTTGTGGAAGGTCCGCTCATGGTCGTTGAGGGGTCAAATCATTTTAATGACCTAATTGGAGCAGCACGCCAAGTAGATTATGCGTCCAATGAGACACCTCAGGTGCAGCTGTCGACTGCGCCGGATGAATTGGCACGCCAGCGGGGAGTGCATCTTTTGACGACGGACTTTCGTGCGGGGGACGTCATCGTGTTTAGTATGACCCTGTTGCACGGCAGCTTGGACAATCACTCGTCCCAGGGGCGGACCCGCCTCTCTTGTGATGTCCGTTGGCAGCCAGCACGCGATCCGGTCGATCCTCGCTATCAGGGCCCAACCCCAAGCGGTACGACGGGAGTTGGGTACGCTGAATTAAATGGGGCCAAGCCACTGACGGAGCCTTGGCACAAGCGATAAATGGATGGGTGGATACTGGAGATCAACTTGTCCCGCGCGGAGTGTCGCGTTAACTGCGGCTTTCTCGGCCACTCAGGTTCCTGAGGAGCTGCACTGTTCCGAGGTTTGCATTTAGTGTGGTCTCTGGCACGGAGTGAGCACCGCATGCGGTGCTCTAGAGGATTTCGCAACTGGCCGGTGGGAAGGGCGTTGCGAGCCGACTTTTTATCGAGGTTGTAGAGCCATGGTCGAATGGTGACCAGGATTAAATGCAGGAGCACGCTGTTTTGCTTCCAGAACGGACAGGGGCGACTTCTTTGGGCATGCTTTTGGCGACCAGCCTAAACGACACTGCTCTAACCTGGGGAAAATGCCGTTGGCTGGGCTAAAGGCCTCGAAAATTACTGTGTCGTGTCACTTGGTCATGACGAGCGAATTTTTTCTGAGCAAACAGTTTCTGTAAACACGTTGTCTGGCTCGATTTATTGTGTTTGGAAGGGCCATGATGAGACCTCTCTTATCCCCATGTCTCAGGTTCAGGAGCCGGATTTCACAGCCAAACAGTACCCCTTTGGGAACGACGTGATCGGCAGGCTCACTGAATTTTGCGCGAAAATGTTTTAAGATAAACAGATGTGCTCAAGAAGATTCACGACTGGTCTTTGTCTGGGGACGACCCTGGTCGTTTTCTGCCTGCAGGCTTCTGCAGAGACCGATTACCTCGCTGATGTGAAGCCGATCCTGCAAGAGTGTTGCTTGGCTTGTCATGAGGGTTTGAAGCAACAAGATTCCTGGCGACTCGACACGTTCGAGATCGCCTGGCGAGGGGTCGAGACGGGAGCGGCGCTAGTCCCCCACAAACCGACCTCTAGCCTGCTCATAGCCCGCGTCTCGGATCCTGATCTGACCACCCGCACGCCACCGTACTCCCTTTACTGGGACTGGAGATCCGCCGCCTCAACATCCCAGGACGGAAATGTCTGGCGGTCGATTACGGCAATCCCATTCACGGAATTCTTAGCTAGTCGTTACGCGAACGACCATTGAACTACCTTGGAGGTGTCTCTTGAAATTATCTGCTTGCCTTGATGTTTCGTGGTCATCCCAGCGGCAAAGAGCGCTTTGCGGTCAAGGTCTTGTTCTGATCATGGTCGGCTTAGCTCTGGCACAGGCCAGCGGTGCCTGTGGTGCGGAAAAGCCGATCAAGGAATTAATTCTTCCCGGCAAGGCTTTCCTGCTGGAAGGTCGTCCTGCCTTTATTTTCCTTCCGCCACAAGACAAACGCAAAAGGCCCCAGCCCTGGGTAATGTATGCTCCGACTTTGCCTGGGTTGCCTGATGTGGCGGAAAAATGGATGCACCAACAATTCTTAGCGGCCGGAATCGCTGTGGCGGGGATCGATTCGGGTGAATCGTATGGCAGCCCACACGGGCAACAGAAAATGACCGCCCTTTATAACGAATTGACTCAGCACTACGATTTTTCCACCACACCGGTGCTCTTAGGACGTAGTCGTGGTGGTTTGTTTACTTTGAGTTGGGCGATTGCCAATCCGACCAAAGTTGCTGGCTTGGCGGGGATCTATCCCGTTTATGATTTGCGGAGTTATCCAGGGCTCGTACGCGCTGCAACTGCTTATGACCTATCGACCGCAGAATTGGAGAACCAATTAGCGACTTATAATCCGATCGCCCAAGGTGCTGTACTGGCACAGCAGCGGATCCCGGTCTGCATTATCCACGGGGATCATGACGCAGTCGTTCCGCTGGAACATAATTCGCAAGCTCTGGAGGTGATTTATCAAAGCCGACAAGCAAGCGATGCTTTTCAACTGATCATCGCTAAAGATCAAGGCCATAGCTATTGGCCGGGTTTTTTTCGGTGTCAAGCATTGATTCAATTCGTCCAGGAACATGCTCCCTAGTCGGTTGTTGCCTCGGAATCCCCCATCCACCAATCTTTGGTGTGAGAAGGGGAGAGATGTGGCTGCGGGAGACCGTGTGTCGTCCCGATTTTGGTGTGGGATACTTCTGGTTGTTCTGAGGTTTGTTTACCTTGTCACGGTGACCTTGTCACTGGGATGTTTCCAGCATGTTTAGAGAGCACGTCGATCACTGTCGGCCGCACGATTTCCGATTGCCTATGGCAGAGCAGCGGCGCTGCAGGGAAATCTTGCGGTCCCGCCGAGGTTCCCGCTGGCAGAGCCACATCATGCCAGCCGGCATGTGGGACTTAGTTTTGCAGGTGTTGGTTGATGAAGGGAATCACAGCTGCGTAGGCTGCGTCAATTTCTGCTGGATCCCCTCCTTCTAGGCCATGCTCACCTCCCTCAATGGTAACCAGGCGATGTGGGACATGATTTTTGCGAAACGTTGCTTGCATCAGGACGGACTGTTCGTACGGTACATCCGTATCTGTCGTTCCATGAATCATCAGGGTTGGCGGATAATCAGGATCGACGTTGAGTAGTGGCATGTACGGCGCGAAGTACTGGGGATCTTCTGCCGGGTCGACGCCGGAAACCTCATAGGGCCAACGCCCTTGTTGTCGGCAGAACTGATAAAAAGCATTGCCATCTCCTGCGCGTTGTCGCGCATCGGAAATTGGCTTTCCGTCAACCTGGTGATAGGCTTCGGCGGCCGACAGTTTGCTGTGGTGGTGTCGGACATGCGGACTGGCGGTGCTGTACCAATCCCCAATCAGGTCGCCGTAACCCCAGAAGGATACGAGTACCTGGGGTCGTGGTTTGGCACGGAAACCGGATGTGAGCGTCAGATAGCCACCTGCAGACCCTCCCAGCACGGCGGTCTGTTCAGGAATGATATGAAGTTGTTGGGCGTTTGCATGTAGCCAGCCAAAAGCGTCTTCGACATCGGAAATGATATCTTTAAGTTTGGTTTCCGGCGCCAACCGGTAGTCGATGGAAGCGACAACATAGCCCGCCTCAAGCAGATCCGTCTTGACTCGAGTGGAAACACCTTCGCGATGTCCCATGATCAACGCACCCCCATGGATCCAGACGGCGAGCGGGCGTGGCACCGTGTCCTCCGGTCGATAGACATCCAATTGAATAGGTAGCGAGTTAACGGTCTTGTAGGTGTAAGTTGTTTTCTTCACGTCAGGAGCAGCCTCGGCGAGTTGAGATATCCAAGGAATGGTCGCAGCGGTTGCTGCGCCGGAGAGGAACTGGCGGCGGTTTCGTTGCTTCACAGAATTTCCCTTTGCGGTATAAGATGCGGAACGAGGAGCCCTCTCTGTGGATCGTCCAGAAACGCCTCGAATCGTATTGTGGCGGTCTGTTGGGTAAACCACAAGCGTTTGCGCACGCAGCACGTTCCCAGTTCAGGCGTCTGTAATTCGGCAGAAATGGAGGGGCGTTTGAGGTTGTCTGGAATTGCACGCCGGCAATCAGTTCGGCATGTAGCGTCATGACCAAACGCCCAGGCAGGCGCCGGTCCGTTACCAAGAATAATTCACGTAACGCTTGCGGCACGCGGCGGTTGGTCACCACTCAGTTTGGCCATTTCAAATATTTGTGCGGAAAATCGGGTCGTTTTTCTCGGTTTGTGAAAGTCTGCAGTGGGGCGGTAAATACCGGGCTGGAGGTCTCGGTTTCGAAGGCTGCAGGGCGCGCTTAAGAAGTACTGAAACGTCTGTAGCTATCGCGTTTGCTAAGATACTAACCAAAACCGTCTGATTTGTAGGCATACTTGGGGTAACTTCGACTGATTGCCGTATCCCCAATTTACCGCCAGCTTTCAGACGAGAAGTCTCGGCTGCCAGTACCTTGGCAATGTCAGCTATTGAAGGCGGTAGCCGAATAGTGTTTCTTGCATACCGCTGCGGTGTTTTGGTTACCAAGATCAACGGTTGTCCGCTGAATCTTCGGACTTGGCGGCGTTAAAGTTGGTGGAAAGTTTGCGCGCCAAAAATAGGCAAAGGAAGACGTTTGACATGCTGAAAAACATGTTGCTTACCGCTTGTACGCCTGCAGACACCTCTATGCCGAGTTGTTTTGGAATGACTGACGTAAACAGAAATTGAACAAGACCAAGAAATAAACTTGCGGGAATGATTCTTAGCAAGACGTATTTTATTTGATCCGACACCAATTAACCTCAAAATCAAATTGCGTTAAGCAAATACAGAAGGGCAAAAGAGTTAAATATTTGGTGCGGAGTTGAGAATATTCATTTACTCTGAATCGTTGCTTCTACTCGATCATCTACGCATCTACGGCAGTGCAAACGCATCTACCGCAGCGTAAATGAACTCGCTGGCAAGTAAGATTTAGCTATGCATTTGCGTTTGTCATAGCCTTACTTTCAGACAGTTGTGCTGATCTGGAAAAGTTATTCTTTTACTCCCGATTTTCTGTTGATCAGAGCACGCAGGGCAAGCAATTATGCCGTGGCATAAACACGGTTTCCAAACGTAGTAGCGTGGTGTCACGTTCTCTGCTCCCGCGTTTCAGAAGAACGGATTTCAAAAGAGATTGACGCACGGTTCATCAGGTCACGGGCCAACACCGCGCAGGCCAACAAGTTGAGGGTAACACTGTGGCGAATTAAGGAAATTATTGCTCTCCGCGAGTTCGAGTCGGATGGAGAAGTATTTACCTGAGAAATGTGGTGGTAGTAGAGAAAAGGAAGGGTATTTTTTCACGAGAAATGGACCCGGTTCCCTTGTTTTGAAGACGGGCACACTCGACAATGCCATGCTCGATCGGGGCGTTTTTCACCTGCGCCGTTGCCGCTTTGTCTTTCTCGGGAGAATTCTAGCATGAGTCTGAACCAACGATCCCTTTTCTGCATCCTGACCCTCTTGATGATTACGCCGGCAGGGGCCCAGGACAAGAAGGAGTGGATTCAGCCCGAGGAAGCCCGTCAGACGGCACACTTCAAAATCCAGGGAGAGTATGCGGGGGAAGTCGTCAGGGATGGTGCAACGGTTAAAATTGGGGTGCAAGTGATCGCCATGGGTGATGCGACCTTCCAGAGCACGATTTTTATTGGCGGGCTCCCGGGTGCTGGTTGGGAACGCGGCGATCGAACCCGCACGAGTGAAGGCAAACTGGATGGGGAGCTTGTTGCTTGGACGAGCGCAGAGGGAAATGTTACGCGCACCAAACAGGTCGATGGCGGTATTGGTATTCTCAATGACAGTGGTACGGTGGCGGTGGTCATTCCCAAAGTCCATCGTCAGAGTAAAACGCTCGGAGCCAAGCCACCAGAGGGTGCGATGGTCTTGTTTGACGGCAGTGCTGAAAGTGCCAAGAATTTTGAACGAGGCGAGGTTGTTTTCGGCAAACTTCTCCGCCACGACTGCGAAACCAAAGAAAAATTTGGCGACCACAAATTACATCTCGAGTTCCGTACTCCCTACATGCCGTTTGCTCGAGGTCAAGGACGCGGTAATAGTGGGATGTATATCCAAGGTCGCTACGAGGTCCAGGTACTTGATTCGTTCGGCTTGGAAGGCAAGAACAACGAGTGTGGGGGGATCTATTCCATTTCCGTGCCTCGAGTCAACATGTGTTTGCCACCGCTCTCCTGGCAAACCTATGATTATGATTTTACTGCCGCCAAATATGATGCGGATGGTCAAAAGACGACCAATGCACGGGTGACCATCAAGCACAACGGTGTCGTGATTCACGATGATCTCGAATTACCAAATCACACACCCGGTAAACATGAAGAAGCCAACTCTCCTGGGCTGCTTTATTTGCAAGGTCACGGTAATCCGGTGGTTTATCGTAATATCTGGGTTGTCAAAAAGTGACTCCAAAAGAAGTTCTGGCCTTGCATCGATTCTGTGACGAATGAAATCTGCAAGTCCTGATTACCGGGGGTGCTCTGTAGTCTGATGTTGCGCGATTTAAGTAGCTGCAGCAAAGCTGAGATTCATGGATAAATGGATAAGCGGTTCGCGCCAAGACATCCGAGGCCCTGAGGGGCGAAGGAACGAAGTCTGCCCGTTATTGAACCCATGCAACTCGGGTGAATTTACGTAACTTGGTCCGGTCAACGATTGCTTTCCGCGAGAATGAACAGCAGGCAAGGATAATCCGCTGGACCCATTCCTCCAGAACCAGGCGTGGCTAAGGTTCACCGCCGACAGTCCTGGAAAAGACCGAACTGTGTCTTGACTGCAGCCCTTTCCAGCCCACATCTGAATCCTTATTTGCCGTTTTTTACACACGATGCCATCTTGAGTGATTATGGTAGAGAGTGTCCCGGCATCCGCGATCCGGCCGCCGGGAATTTGTGTGTCGACTTGCACTCACGTCACGGTTACAAAGACGGTCCCAGGGCACGCTATAAGAGTTCTTCTTGGCTACATCAAAAAATATTGCACTTGTTTGCATGACACCACCGGTGGACGGGGGTGAGCTTGGCGATTTCGAGTTGCCGAGTTACGGGATTCGTCGAATTCAGGCGGCTGTTATGGCTGACCCTGAGTTGCAGGATGCTGCCGTGACGATGATTGATCGGGAATCAGCAGATGTCGCTGCCTATACGGATGCGATTCTGGCGACCAATCCGAATTTGATTGGAATCTCGATCTATGTTTGGTCTACGCCGACACTGGTGGAAGTTGCCCGTCAAATCAAGCAGGCTCGACCGCAATGCACGATCATTTTCGGCGGACCGTCAGCACGCACTGTTTTATTCGACCTGCCGCTGTACCAGCATTCCGAGTCGTATATGGACGGGCTGGTCTCTAGAGAAGGTGAAATGATATTTTGTGAAATTGCCAAATGCGTTCTGTCTGACAACCGAACACTCGAGTCGATCCCTGGACTGCATATTCCCACATCCAATGGCTGGGTACAAACGGACCCTCGTCCATCGCTGTTGATGCTCGACGAGATTCCATCCCCCTATGCGTCGCAGATCATGAAGCCTGACGCGGTGTCGTACTTGGAAACTTTTCGAGGCTGTCCACTTTCGTGCACGTTTTGCGAATGGGGTGCCAGTGACAAGAATGGCGCTGTTTTTTCTGCGGAGTACCTGACTCGCGAACTAGAAGCATACCAGGAACAGAATGTGCCTGCGGTATTCCTGGTCGACGCAGGGCTCAATTTGAACGCGCGTGGGTTTCAGAATCTCTGCGAGGCAGAACGCAATGTGTCTTTTCTCAAATCGGCAAATTTCTGGTGTGAGATTTATCCGTCGCACGTACGACAAGAGCATTTGGACTTTTTATCCAACATTGGGCCGTCTTATCTGGGAATCGGGCTGCAATCTCTCGATCCGGAAGTCCTGCAGGCTCACCAGAGACCATTTAATCAAACGAAATTTGAGTCTTCCATCGAACAATTGGCGAGTGTTTCAGAAGGAGAAGTTCAGATTATTTTTGGCTTGCCGCTTGATTCCCCGGAGGGGTTCTTGAAGACCTTGTCCTATGCCCGCTCATTACCAGTTGCGGTTCGCGCTTACCATTGCCTGGTGTTGCCCGACGCCTTAATGTCGCGTTCCCAACCCGAATGGGAGATTGCGTACGACCCGCTGACACTTGAAATGACGTCTTGCCGCGGTTGGAGTCACGACGACTTGTTGCAAATGCGTGATCGTCTGACATCGGAGGCTATTGGTAGCGGTGGCCGTGCTGGAAACTATTGGTGGTATTTCCCCCGGATCTGACCAGGAGCATGTACCGGCTATGATCACGACTACAAGCCAGCGTCGGGACGGACGTCGCGTTGCTTTGCTGGCCCAATATGCACCGCAGGACCCGGCATCACCACAGCTGATTTCCAATCACGGAATGCGGATGGTCGAAGCGACCTTGCGAGCTGCTGAGTTGCCTGACTTGGAATTGCAGATCTATGACTTGGTTGAACCGGATTTGAATCAAGTGGTCAGCGATCTGTTGTGGTTTGATCCAGATGTGATTGGTTTTTCTTGCTATCTCTGGTCGTTTCCGTTTTTCTTGGAAGTAGCGCAGCATTTGAAACTGGCTGATCCCAGTCGACTAATTGTACTCGGCGGGCCATCCGCGCGCCCAAGCATGATGAACCTGCCCCCTTACCTTTCGATGCGTCAATACGTCGATGCCTTGGTGAGCACGGAAGGGGAGCTGACGTTTCTTGATATTGTGTTGAACCGGGAGCGGACTTTTGACGCGCTGAGTAAGATTGCCGGAGTCATCCTGCCCATGGATGACGATTGGTTTGAGTCGCCGGCTCGCCCTTTAGGAGACCTCAATGAGCTTGCGTCACCGTATCAAATGGGCTTGGCGTCGCCGGGGGGGTTGGGCGTGTTACAAACTTACCGCGGCTGTCCTTTTACTTGTTCGTTTTGTGAGTGGGGCACGATGGAGTCGCCCAAGCGAGTACGAAGTGTAGAAGATTTATGCCGTGAGTTTGAGGGAATGCGACGGCACGAGGTCCAGGGTGCGTTGTTGGTCGATGCCGGGCTCAACTTGAATCAAATCGCGTTCAAGAATCTTCATATTGCTGCGCGCGAAACTCAGGTATTTGAAGATCGTCATTTTATCTGCGAAGTATATCCAGCTAAGATACAACCGATTCATCTCGACTTTCTAAGGGACATTGGTCGTCCGCTGGTCGGTATGGGATTGCAGTCCTTCGACAACGAAGTTTTGGCACATGTCGAACGTTCTTACGATGAACAACAGTTTGACAACCACTTGCAACTACTGACAGACATTTCGAGCGTTGCTTTGGAGATCATTCTCGGTTTGCCTGGTGATGGACCCGAAAACTTCCGCAAAAGTTTCCACCGAGCTCGAGAATTGCCGTGTGCGCTGCGTGTCTATCATTGCGTGGTTCTGCCGTCGGCTCTGATGGTGCGAGCTCCGGAGAGCTATGACATGGATTATGACATGCGATCTCTCAAAATGAGGTCTTGCCTGGGCTGGTCAGCCGAGGAATTGCAGGCCGAAGTTGAATTCCTAGACGAACAGGCACAACTGCAGGGTGGAGATCGGGGCGAATTTTTCTGGGTGTTTTCGCCACCACGTTGACAGGCACTTCCGAACAGGCCATTGACGAGGAGTACGATCTAATCAAAGAATAGAATGTCCGTTGGAGCATGAGAAGGATCTTGGGAAGGCCTAAGAATTGGCGAAATGTCCACGTTCTTGGAACCATTTTTTCGGCCGCTGTTTTATGAAATCCAAAGCATCATTCAGATCGTGGGCCGATCGAACGAGGTGGTTCCTTATACTTGCAGGTTTGCTGGGAGAAGGGCTGACGCTGCGAGCCACAGAAGAACTGACGGAACTACGGAGAGATCCGGAGCAAATTTTTGTTTTTCAGATTCACACGATGTTAGTGAACAAATGCTTTGCCTGTCACGGCGATGCGCCACAAGAACTCGAAGGAGAGTTGGATTTAACGTCTCGTCTTGGAATGCTCCAAGGTGGGACGAGTGGTGAATCTTCCCTAAGTCCTGGGCGTCCCGGAGAGAGTCCTCTTTATTTGGCTGCGATGCGCGATCACGACCTGTGGCAGGCCATGCCGCCCAAGGAGAGTGAACGTCTGACGCAAGAGGAGTTGGAGTTTCTGCAAGTCTGGATTACCAGAGGTGCTCCTTGGCCGGATCCGGAACGATTCAAACAGCTTCAGCAGGGGCGAAATCCATGGAGCAGTGGGCAAGAGGTTCGTGTCCAGACGTCCGGCGGCCTGAGTGAAGAATGGACGAACCGTACCTATGAGCCGGCGCGTCTCTGGGCCTATCAACCATTGATGTCACTGGAATTGCCAGCGGGCACAGACAATCCGATTGACTATTTCATTCAGAACCGTGTGCCGGCAGGGCTGGCTGTTGCCGGCCCGGCAGAACGGGCTATTTTGATGCGGCGTCTGTGTTACACCCTCACCGGTCTGCCGCCTTCTCCAGAAGAGCTTGCAGCGTTCGTTGTCGATCGGTCTCAAAACTCTTACGAACTACTTGTCGACCGTCTCCTCGCATCTGCACGCTATGGGGAACACTGGGCGAAACATTGGTTAGATGTTGTTCGATATGCCGACAGCAGTGGGTTTGCAAATGACTTTGAACGTCCGAATGCGTGGCGGTATCGTGACTATGTCATTCGTAGTTTTAACAATGACAAACCCTATGATCAGTTTGTGCAGGAACAACTGGCCGCCGACGAATTATTTTCAGAATCGACGGATGCGATGTTGGGACTGGGGTTTCTACGCATGGGACCTTGGGAACATACGTCGATGGCGGTCGGGCGAATTACGCGGCAGCAGTTTTTGGATGATGTCACCTCATCGGTAGGACAAGTGTTTTTGGGGCAGGCATTGCAATGCGCCAGATGTCACGACCACAAATTCGACCCCGTCCCTACTCAGGATTACTACGCGATCCAGTCAGTCTTTGCAACGACTCAGTTGGCAGAGCTTGAGGTTCCTTTTCTACCTCAAGAGAATCGCAGTCAGTTTGAGGAAGATCAAAAGTACCTGGAGCAGCGCGAGTCCGCACTCGATGATTTAAAGCAGACGATCAATCGTCCGCAGCAAACTCCCAACGACTTTGGTCGCGACCGATTAAGTCGGAAATGGAGCACGTTGTACCGGCGAGCCAGGGATCGCTATCAACCTTTCGCTTTGGGAGTTTACAACGGTCACACGAATTTTGGGCGTACCTCGCACAAGCGTTTTGAAAAACCTGCGAATGTGACGAACGGAATTTTGGAAAAGACTGCAATTCTCACGGGAGGAGACGTGTTTTCTCCTGGGCAAGTCGTCTCTCCAGGTGCCCTCAGTGTGACTGCGGTGGAAACAGAAATTCCTCCCACGTTGGATGGTCGCCGCAGTGCCTTTGCACACTGGGTGACCAATCCTCGTAATCCCTTGACTGCACGGGTGATGGTCAACCGCATCTGGGGTTATCACTTTGGACGAGGTCTTGCTGGAAATCCAAATAATTTTGGGGCCGCGGGCGGTAAACCGACGCATCCCGAGTTGCTCGATTGGTTGGCAGTTGAGTTCATTCGTAGCGGATGGTCGATCAAAAAACTCCACAAAATAATTTTGATGACGGCGGCTTACCAACGTAGCAGCACACACCCTCATCCTGAACAACTTGACGCTTTGGACCTGGATCGCAAAAGTTATGCGGTATTCAAGATGCGGCGGCTCACCGCAGAGGAAATCCGCGATTCGATGTTGCAGGTAAGTGGTGAGTTAGTGCATGAATTGGGCGGATTGCCGAGTCGGCCGGATATGAATCTGGAAGTTGCGTTACAACCGCGGATGATCATGGGAACGTTTGCTCCTAGTTACGTGCCTAATATCACTGCCAGCCAACGTAACCGTCGTTCGGTGTATGCGTTGAAGATGCGTGGATTGAGGGATCCTTTGATGACCACATTCAATCAACCTTCGCCAGACGAATCTTGTGAGATGCGCGAGGCTTCGAATGTAACTCCGCAGGTGTTTGCGTTGTTCAACAGCGAAGAATCCGCTGAGCGAGCGCTGGCCTTTGCAAATCGAGTGTCCGCCGAGACGGCGGGTGATGACGCGGCAATCCAACGTGCATTCGAATTGGCTTTCGGGCGCGGGCCGACGGAGGACGAAACACAGGCAGCCCTTTTGCATTGGCGGCGAAGTCTCGAAATGCAGGAGCAGATTGTACCGCAGCCGGCGGACTATCCTTTTGAAGTGGTGCGCCAAGCCAATGAAGAGAATACCGGCGAATTGTTTACCTTTACCGAACCGCTCCTTGAGTATCAGGATTACCAACCGGATTTGCAGCCATATGAAGTGGACGTGCGGACGCGTGCATTGGCTGATCTGTGTTTGGTTTTGCTGAATGCGAACGAATTCATTTATATCGATTAGACATGACGGCGGAGGAGAACGGGCTATGGATCGACGGCAATTCCTCTACGGACTGAATGCTGGTTTGGGGAGCATTGCGATATCTGCCATGCTGGGCGAGAAGACGCACGCTGCAGGTGGAATTGGCACGCCAGAACTGGACTTTCCCAGTGCCAAAGCCAAATCCTGTATTTTCTTGTATATGGAAGGTGGCCCATCGCATATCGATAACTTCGATCCCAAGCCAAAATTAAAAGAATTGCACGAGCAGGAATTTCAGCGTCAGGGTAATGAGCAGAGTGCAATGTCCTCTGGGAAACGGTATTACGTGCAGACCCCGTTTGACTTTCACAAAGCAGGGCAATCCGGCGCAGACATGAATACCGAGTGGTCGCACTTAGCCAGTGTGGCGGATGAAATTTGTTTCTACCGAGGCTTGCAGGTGACTTCGGTGAATCATCCGGCTGCGAATTATCACGTCAATACAGGGAATCGGCTCGGTGGTGATCCCGCCCTGGGGGCCTGGGTTAATCTGGGTTTGGGCACCGAGAATTCGGATTTGCCAGGCTTTGTTGTATTGCCAGAAGTCTCCTACCCTCAAGGCGGCGCGTCTAACTGGAACAATGGATTTTTGCCGACGGAATACCAGGGGACAGCATTTCGTCCGCAGGGGTCGCCACTTTTAGATATTCATCCTCCGCGCGGCGTCACGCGTCAACAACAGCGACTTAACTTGGATTTGCTGACGACCTTAAATTCCCGACATGCCCAACAACGTCCGCAAAACGATCAATTGGCAGCTCGGATGCGGAATTATGAATTAGCTTTTCGCATGCAGACTCAAGTGCCAGATCTCGTTAACCTTGCAGAGGAGTCACGAGCGACTCACCACATGTACGGGATTGATCAGCAAAAAACCGATCTGTTTGGGCGACGTTGTTTATTGGCGCGGAAGCTGATTGAAAAGGGTGTGCGGTTCGTGCAACTCTATGCGGGTACTTGGGATAGTCACGATTACATTCAGCGCGCCCATGGTGCCATGATCAAACGAGTGGATCAGCCGATTGCTGCACTGATAAAAGATTTGAAGCAACGTGGATTGCTGGACGAGACATTGATTGTTTGGATGGGTGAATTTGGTCGCACTCCCGACAACGGCATACGAGGTGGTATTAAATATGGTCGCGATCACAACCCGCAGGCGATGACTGTGTGGCTGGCAGGTGGTGGAGTGAAAGCAGGACACACGATTGGAGCAACTGATGAACTCGGTATGGAGGCCGTCGAGTCAGTGCATCCATTACGTGACTTTCACGTGACACTCTTGCGATTGTTGGGACTTGATGACAATAAACTCACTTATTTTCATGCCGGCCGTTACAAGCAACTCAGCCAGTTTGGTGGTCAACTGATCGGGGAACTAATCGCTTAAGGGCGCAGCTCAATAAGCGGCTGAAGTCTGTCTGCAACGGCGCGTCTTTTTTTGCAGCCCGTGATGCCAATCGAGCTGCTCCGGGCATCGATCGCGTTCATCCGAGGAGTTGCTCTTCTGTTGCTTCTGGCCATCCTGCTTGTCCCTGTTCCGATTCTGCCTGTTTCGCTCGTGTTCGCGCCGCCTCATCGAGGTGAAGTTGCAGAAATTTCATCCTCGGCTGTACCGAACTCTCAGCGTTTTCAAATGCGTGGTTTGGCTCGATTTTACTTGGTTTTCGGTTGCCAAATGAGATTTTTCTGCGCCTCATGAAAACCTTGATTCGTAGGGTGGAGCTGCCAGACTTCCACTTTTTTGATTGCGGTTGGGGCTCCTACGCTGAAGGCGCAAAGATCGCGTTTGTGGAGGTGGTCTGCATGCATGGTGAGCATCGCTTGACGATTGTTGGCAAAGACTTCGACGACGTACTTGTCGACGTAGATGCGCAATTCCAGGTCTTCATGGGGGGGTAAGTCTGCGATTGAGAACGGTGCTTCAGCAGTGCCGACGCGGAGGGTGCCGGTTTCGGGACGCAGCAGGATGGGCAGCCCGCCTCCTTGCCCGTCTGAGAAGAGGGTAAATCCAAAGAGTTTTCGAGCAGCTTGCTCGCGGGCAACAGTGATGCGAATCTCGACGGCGTCACTGGGAAGTGTTGCGATCTTTTTCCCTATGGGTGCACCTTGAGCGAGCACCTCTGTGGTGAGCTCGTTGATCGTGATATCCATTAGCTCTATAGGGTTGTGGCGAAGTGTTTCGAGCTCGCTCAAGGGTTGGATGCGCAAGTTACCGTCAGCAGGCAGGCTCAGTTCGCGTGGCAACGACTGAATGGTGTGACGATCCATATTACCGTCGGTTTTTCCAAGGGTGGCGCACCAAGCCCACATCACGCGGCGACCATCGCGGGTGCGGAGGCTTTCCGGTGCAAAAAAATCAACTCGCCATGGGGGCTGTCCCCAAAGACTTTGGTCGTCACGCCGCCAGTTCATACGGCCATGTTTCTCCGGGACAAATTGTTCAGCTTTTGCATCCCATTCACCGAGATAGTAACGGCAGCCGACCATATGGCTGATACAGAGGAGCATCCACTTGTTGCCCAGCGGAAAGAAATTTGCACAGGAGATGTCTTCACCCACGCAGACATCGGGCAACTGATCTCGTAGAAAGTCGCCGACCGGAGTCCAGACTTTTAAGTCCGTCGACTTGAGTAGTGGTGGGGTTTCATCGCCTGAGATGGCGTAGTAGGTGTCTCCCATGAGAAAACAATCTGGATCCCAGTGTTTGATCTTTGCCTCCGTACCATCCGCGTTTTGTACTTTGACCGGATAGGGTTTTTCCCAGGCAGAGAGTTGGCGGTTCTTGGCGAGGACGATTTGATTTGTGCCCGATCCAGCGCCGTGATAGATGGCAGCGGGTTGGCCATCTTTGGTGATAAAGCCGGTGCCACTGTACATGCCGTGGCCCGTGAAGTTGGGCTGTAGCTTGGTGGCTTGCCAGGTCCAATGCAGCATGTCAGGGCTCGTGACATGGACAAAACTGAAAGAAGTCTGTTCTTTCCAGGGGTGTGCCAGGATGTAGTGCAGATGGTAGACGCCGTCCAGATAGAAAGCGGCGTTAGGATCACCTGGCGCACTAGGACCTCCCGGGTGCATGAGGTGGTAGTTGAGTATGCGGTCCGGTGGAACGGTGTCCACCTGAGCTGACCTGGAGGGTTTGTCGTCGGCCTGCAGCGTAACGAAGGGTACCAGAAGTAGGATAGTGAAGGTCGCGATAGTCGATTTCATAAAGTTACCTTTAGATTGCGTCAACGACTTAAGTCCAGGGTTGGGTGTGAGTGAACGACGGATCTACGGCAGTGCTGGCCACAGAACAGTAGAGGTCCGACATAGGTCAATGCTTTTTCTGATGTGGTGGGCGATTATTTTTCAGGTCGGAACAATCGAACCAGGGTCAACTCACCTGAAAATTCATCCACAGCGTCTTTTTGGCAGCATACCAGGGTCAACAAATCTGAGCGATGAGAGACTCCTGCATTCGTCATTTTCTTTTTGAAAAGGCCCAAGGTTATAACGCCGCCGGTCAACGAGGATAAGGTGTTGGGACTGGCTCTACGGCAACCCAGCTCCACCGCAACGTTAAGTGGAAGGAAATGTTGCAACGGACAACGTTGTTGTCAATCAAAAAAATGCCTTCGTAAGGGCATTAATCCTGATAATGCCAGAAGCTGGCAGGCGTCGATCTGTTGGAGTGACTCCATAATAGAAGCGTTCAAGTGCCGGCGGATGCGATTTCATTGAAACCATGCGAGTCACACACCTACCGGACCTTGTGCAAAGCAGAACATGGAATTGGCCTTGCTCGTTTGCTGCGCAATGACGCGACCTGAGGTCTGTTGCAGAAGGAAATTTAGTAGGTAGTCAAAAAGAAATTTGTACCGATCACAAGCCGTGGGAATTGATCTTGGACGACGAGATCTCCTAGATCGGCTGCAACTTGCTGTCGTTTCCTTTGGTACCGAGGTTCTCTGCATGCAGCCGGACGACAAGTTTGAAGAAGGATTCCGAAGTCTGTAGGATGATGCAGAACTGTACCGCGACGGTATCTTTGCTAATGGGCCCGATGCCGGTGCTGCGGTTTTCTCGGTATGACATCGACGACGGCTGGCAGTGTGAGGGAGCGATGTGTTCGGTACAATGGTTCTACTCATCCGGGTGTTGACATGCCGGGTGTTGACATGCCGGGTGCTGACATGCGAACCGATCAACTGAGACGCGGACGGACATTATTTTAATCTCACAAAATGAGCGGGTAAGACATGCTTAGAACAATGTTGNTTTGTTTAACGCTTCTCATGCTGGNNTCACCACTACCTTCCGCCGCCGCGGAAAAAATTGATGGCGATAAGTTGTTCGACCAGCACCGACTGATCGAAGTCAAAATCGAGCTCCCTGCAGATGAGTGGGACAAACAACGTGGACTCATGCGCTCGTTTAGTGGCGATCACACGGCCAAGCCGTTCACCTACATCAGGGGAGACGTTTGGATCGACGGTATCAAAATCGAGTCGGTCGGCATCCGTAAGAAGGGCTTCTTTGGCTCGATGGATGCTGAACGACCGTCGGTGAAGATTAAGTTTGATGAGTTTGTCGACCAGGATCCTGTGACGGGACTCAGCCGCATAACGCTTAATAATAATAAGCAAGACAGTTCGCAATCCAGCCAGATTCTAACCTACAAGTTGTTCAACGCTGCTGGTCTTTATGCACCCCGGTGTAGTTTGGCCCGTGTCACTTTGAATGGGAAATTCTTGGGAATCTACACACACGTTGAGTCTGTTAAAAAGCCTTTTTTAAAGCGACGATTTGGCGACAGTTCGGGCAAGTTGTACGAAGGTACCATCGCTGATTTTTATCCAAAGGGTATTGGTAATATTGAAGCTAAAGGGGACGCTGCGGAAAAGGATCGTAGTAAGATTCTGCGTTTGGCCGAAATCGTATCCTCGGCAGAACCACTCGACATGGCAGAGCTCGAGAAGCTCGTCAATATTGACTACTTTCTCAAGTTTTGGGCGATCGAAGGCATGGTTGCGTTTTGGGACGGTTACGGCAACAACCAAAATAATTACTTTGTGTACGACCGTCCTCGGGACGAAAAGTTGTATTTCATTCCCTGGGGAGCCGATAGTTCATTTGTCAGTTTTCTCGGGCCGTTCGGCCGCTTCGGTGGAAATTCAAACACGACGTCGCTCGTCTATTCGCAATCGATGTTAACTAATCGCCTCTATCATAGTCCGGGTATGCCCGATCGTTTTCGCGATATCGTTCTCGGTTTTCTCAATACGGTTTGGCAGGAAGACGAGTTGCTGGCTGAGATGGATCGTATCGCAGAACTGGTCGATGGCCATCTGCATGAACGACAAGCGAGTGAGCGAACCTCAAATCAGATGCGTCAGTTTATTAGTTCACGTCGGGAAGCCATTCTGGAGGAGTTCGAAGAGTGGCCTGTGGAAGTTCGTGACCAACCGCGGAAGCCGACTTACCAAGTTGAAGTCGGCGTAGCCCAGGGGAGTTTCGCCACAGTGTGGCACGAGGAAGCAGTGCAGAACGGGACGGAGGTTGGCAAAGCCGAACTTCAATTGTTATTAGACGGTGAACCGGTCAAGTTTACGCAACTTGGCGTCGTAGCGCAAACGTTTCAGTTTCAACAATCCCGCTTCGGAGCAAGCCGCAGAGGGAGCAGTGCTCGACAAGGCGAGGAGGGCCGCTCAGCAAGGCCAGCCGCCGCGGATTCTGCGGAGGAAAAACCAAGTGAGACGCGACAAGATCGGAATCGTCCCGCGAATCAAGCACCGAGCAGAAACCAGGAACGTCGAGCGGCGCCATCCAACCCGTTTGCCCAAATGGCACCGCAAGCGATGATTGTCTTTGCCGGAACTCGCGCAGCGGACGGCGAACGCGTCACGCTTACTTTTATGATGGACCGTGCTGAGTTTGCAGCCAGCTCCAATAAAACGATCCAGGTTCGAGGTTCGATCACCGAAGGCCAAGCTGGTGGCAGATTCGGCGGCTTTGGTGGAGGTCGTAGGCGGTCGGTTGTGGGTGAGATGAAGCTGGGGGAAACGGGCATCGTCGCTGGCGATCCGGTAGAAGGTGATTTCATCGGCAAGGTGACCGAATCACGTGGGGGGATATTTGGCGGGGGTGGGCGAGGCGGTGCGTCGCGTGGCGGTAATCAAACCAACCGGCCAGCTGTCCGACGCCCGTCATTTTTCAAGGCCGCGCAGCTGCAGCAATTGGACCGAAATAAAGACAAGAAGATTACCAAAGAAGAGATTCCTGAACGTATGCAAACACTCATTCTCGGCCGTGTCGATACCAATAAAGACGGTTTGATTGACGAGGCGGAACTTGAAGATCTCCGCAAGACGGAGAGCTCAAAGGAAGCTGATAAGAAATAATGAGGTGGGCTCCTCTGCTCACATGCAACTCTGCTCAAAAAATAATCCTGCAGAAAGTTGTGTTTCGGCCCATCTGCGAATCATGAGCGATGCGCGTCGAGCAGCAGACGCCGCCGGTAAACGGTGACCCGCGCATGCTTTGGCGTGCCGAGAGATCGGAGCTTTTCCTCGCGACCCAAAACACGGTCGGTGGTCAACGATTAGCTGTTGAGTACGTTGTGTGTTCCTTGATAAAATTAAATTTGGGCATCGGAGACAGAATTTGCTAGTCGTGAGGAGTTGAAAATAAAAGCTAATTGGCTCGCGAAACCAGCACTTGCAAAATGCCCGATACGACGAGGAGGAAAGTGTGGTCATCGTGATAGATTGGTCATCGTGATAGATGGAGCTCTCTCGAGGTGGTGGGAACCTTGCAATGACGGTGGTTCGCCATAAGCCAGAGTTACTCGCGCCCAGTGACCCGCACTTACTACAAAAGGTCGAAGGTTCGACCGATTGAGAAAAGTTTAGAGACGGTCGAACGATCCCAAGGAAAGTTATTGTGTTCAAGCGAAGTGTCTGTAGCGTCCTGCTACTGTATGTCTGGCTCGTTGGGATCACGATGAGGAGCGGGGCAGCCGAACCTATGACAGCGGCTCAGTTGGAGTTCTTTGAAAAACGCATTCGGCCGGTGCTTGTCGAACAATGTTACAGCTGCCATAACTCAACCGAGCAGGCAGAAGGTGGTTTGGCCGTTGATCTGAGAGATGGGTTGCTGCTGGGCGGCGATCGAGGGGCGATGGTTGTTCCTGGTAAGCCGGCAAAGAGTTCATTGTTGGCAATTCTTCGGCATGAGATCCCCGGCTTGAAAATGCCAATGGACGGGGCGAAATTGGATCCTCACGTCATTCAGGATTTTGCCGAGTGGATTAGCATGGGGGCACCCGATCCACGGGACAAACCGCCGACGATAACGGAACTTGCGGCGGTGACTTCTTGGCAGGCGACCTTTGACAAACGGAAGAAATGGTGGAGTTTTCAACCTGTCCTAGAGCCAGCCATACCGGAGGTGCAAAATTCTGCGTGGTCATCTCATCCCGTCGATCGCTTTTTGCGGACGGCCATGGAAGCGCAGGGCTTAACTCCGGCAGAACCGGCGGATCGTCGTACGCTCTTACGTCGCCTCACTTATGTGTTGACCGGACTGCCACCGACTCCTGCAGCGGTCCAAGCGTTCCTCGCGGACAGCTCGTCCACCGCGTACATGACCGTTGTTGATCAATTGCTGGATTCGCCACGTTTTGGTGAACGCTTTGCACGGCACTGGATGGATCTGGTGCGATATTGCGAGTCGCATGGCAGCCAGGGTGATCCCGTGTTGCATAATGCGTATCGGTATCGTGACTATTTAATTCGCGCATTTAACGCGGATTTGCCGTATGACCAATTGGTGCGGGAACATCTGGCAGGCGATCTGTTGGCGACACCCCGCTGGAATGTGGAGGAGCAGTTTTGCGAATCGGCAATCGGACCCGCGCATTTGCGGATGGTCGAACTGGGCTATTTACCGAAGGATGCACTCGAAGATCAGGTCAAAGTGGTCGATAACCAGATCGACGTCTATTCGAAAGCGTTTCTAGGACTAACGGTGTCGTGTGCACGCTGCCACAACCATAAGTTCGACCCCATCAGCCAAGAAGACTTTTATGCGCTGTATGGAATCTTTGTGAGTTGTCGGCCAGGTCAGGTCGTGATCGATGCGGCGGATTTGCGTGCTAGGAACCGTGTGGAATTGACGACACTCAAACAGACGATTCGCGACGGCCTGGCGACAGCGTGGCTCGAGTCGGCGGCAACGATTGGGTCTCGTCTGTCCCAGGGGATGCGGCATGCCGTAGAAGAGATGCGGCGCATGGCGGAGGTTGAGGATTTAGAGTCCCGTTTGGCTCTTAATCAAGATAGGCTGACTGCCATCGAAGAATCTGCACGCGCAGCAGCACTACAGAATCGAAGCGATTTGGAACCCAGTGCCGTAAGTGAGTCACTGCCAATTCCGTATGCCAGATGGAGCTTCGCTGGCGACGCACGTGACAGCATGGGAATGCATCATGGGGAATTATTGGATGGTGCCGTGTTACGCAACGGGCGACTGATTCTTGACGGTGTCGCTGCCAATATGCGGACGGCTCCGTTAGATCGTGACCTACGGGAAAAGACCTTGGAAGCTTGGGTCTTGCTCTCCAGACTCAATCAGGGCGGTGGCGGTGTCATTGGGATCGACATGCCGAACGGGCAATTTTTTGATTCGATTGTCTACGGTGAAATTAAGGCCAGGCGCTGGCTGGCAGGGAGTGAAGGTTACCGACGTTCGCAGGATCCGGGCGGTCTCGCAGAAACCGCGTTACCCGATTCATTGATTCATATTGTGATTGTTTATGCGGCAGATGACTCGATTACCATTTATCGTAACGGCGAACTTTACGGTGCTGCCTATAGTAAGGCCGCACTGCGCCCATTCTTAAAAGGTGAAGCCTGGTTTTTGTTTGGGCAGCGGGCGTCCGGTGCGAACCCGCCACTTGCTGGAGAAGTGGATGAGGCCCGCGTGTATGCACGGGCGCTCACTGCTGCGGAAGTTTTTGCCTCGTATCGAGGCGGTCCGGAAGGTCTTTCAGCTGCAGAAATTGCGGCAGTACTCGCTGCCGAACAACGTGAAAAGTTTTTGGACTTGCGCGCAGAAGAAAGTCACTTGCGCGAACAATTGAACATCCTCGGACCGCCGACAGAGGATCCCTGGATCGAGGCCTTTCGTGACGCGCGGAGCAATACCGCAAACCCTTTGTACCTCTGGTCGGAATTGATGCGAGAGGGTGCTCCAAAATCGGGATCGCGTTGGCGCATGGAATGGGAAAAACTGTGTAGCTTGTGGCACGAAGAACTGAGAGCAAGACGCGCGTTCAATCGGTCACAATTTAAGTCGTTGTGGGATTTGCGAACGGTACAAAATCGTGAGTGGTTTCTTTTTGGTACGGGATTGCCTGACGCGGAAGTGGGGAAACTACAGAATGGTACCTTCAGCCTTGAGCCGGAGGGCGATCACATTCTAAAAGGCATTCAGCTAGCGGGAATGTTTTCACACGGTCTCAGCAGTCGGCACACCAGCGTGCTCACGTCGCCCAGGTTTGTCATCGAGACCAATGCGATTTATGCACGGGCCATGGGGCAGAACAGCCAAGTGCGGGTCATGATCGAAAATTATCCAGATCCGTTTGGCGGTGGCGGAACGATCGTTCCTGGAACGCGACTGAAAATCGATCAACTCGAGTGGTTTCGGTTCGACACCACGTTTCGCAAAGGTGCCCATGCCTATATTGAGTTCACCAATAATCCGCGTGGGCGAGCGTTTTTCGGTGGGGCGCAGTTTGTCACCAGTAATCACGGTCAAATGCCCCGCGAGATGGTCGTGCCGATCGTGAATCTACTCCAAGGAGAGTCGCCGACATCGCCGGACGAGTTGGCAGCACACTACGCGGAACGCCTGCGGTTGGCGATTAACGCCTGGCGAACGGAGGCCGGAAGTGAAGACGAAACCGCTTTGCTGGACTTCTTTTTGCGTCGCGATTTGCTACCCACGACACTTACGGAGTTGCCACAGTTGCGCGAGTTGGTTGAGCGATATCGGCAACTCGAGCTCGAAATTCCACTGCCCCGACAGGTACCCGGCGTCCTGGAAACGACCGGGTTTGACCAACCGCTTTTTGAACGTGGGCAGCACCAGCGTCCGCAAGAAAAGGTTCCTCGTCGGGGATTGTCCGTGTTTGGAAGTGAACCACTGCAGACGAGCTCTAGTGGGCGGTTGGAGTTGGCGGAGCAAACGGCGTCGACCGACAACCCGCTTACAGCGCGAGTAATGGTGAATCGTCTATGGCAGTACGTGTTTGGTCGGGGGATCGTGAGCACGGTCGACAACTTCGGTCATCTGGGGAAGCGTCCCACTCATCCGGCACTATTGGACCACCTTGCCACGCACTTCGTGAGGCAAGGCTGGTCGGTGAAGGAGATGTTGAAGTACTTGGTGACCTCGCGTGCTTTCCGGCAATCTTCGTTACCGAGCGAAACGGCGGCGCGCGTCGATCCGAGCAATCGATTACTATCCCATGCGATTGTGCGGAGACTTGACGCGGATGCGATTCGCGATAGTTTATTGGCGACCACAGGGGAGCTTGACTTGACGATGTTTGGTCCAGGGGTCTACGTGTACTACACAGACAAGACCGATGGTGGCGGTCCGAAGGGGCCGCTCGACGGAAACGGCCGCCGTAGTGTTTACCTACGAGTCCGGCGCAACACGCATAGTCGTTTTCTCGAAACGTTCGACGCGCCCAAACCAGCCACGACACGCGGCACACGCGACATCACGAATGTGCCGGCGCAAGCGCTCACGATGCTCAACGATCCCTTTGTGATTGAACAGGCCAAGAAATGGTCCGCGGCCTTGCTGGCGGACGGTGCCACGACGGAACAGCGCGTCCGGCACATGTTCGAGCTCGCGCTCAGTCGAGAACCGACCGTTGCTGAATTGTCGCTGGCACTTGAATACCTGGCCGAACTGGCCACCGAACAGAATGTCGCGACGAATGATATTTCAGGTAATGCACTTATCTGGCAGGATTTGGCGCAGTCGCTCTTTTGTCTCAAGGAGTTCATCTATGTCCGCTAAGGAGTTAGGCAAGATCGTGATGACGACGCGCCGCAAGATGCTCGCGCGGAGCTCCGTCGGATTCGGTCTGACAGCACTGACGGGCCTCCTGTCAGCGCCTCGTGCCGGTCTAGTCGCTGCTGAAAAAGCAAAGCAGGTTCATCCGAGTCGTACGCAGCCACAGCGTGTGAAACGCGTCATCTTCTGCTTCATGTCCGGTGGCGTCTCGGCAATCGATACGTTTGATCCAAAACCGCGTCTGACGCGGGATGATGGCAAACCGACGCCCGCACTGGGAAGGCCGGGTGAGTTTTCTGCTCAGGGAAGACTGATGGCCAGCCCGTGGAAGTTCCGCCGGCGCGGTGAGAGTGGGCTACCGGTCAGCGATTTGTTTCCGCATATTGGCGCATGCGCTGACGATCTGGGGGTTATTCGCTCGATGACGAGCACGGCCAGCGAGCATGCGCAGGCGAATTATTTTGTGCACACGGGATTTTCGTTAGCAGGACATCCCAGTGCGGGCGCGTGGACCACTTATGGGCTCGGTAGTGAGTGTCAGGAGATGCCTGGTTTTGTGGTGCTCTCCAGCGGCGGCCCGCCATTGGGTGGTGTGAACATTTACGGCAGTGGATATCTTCCAGGTCGTTATCAGGCATCGTTGATCGATCCCTCTAAGGTGGAACCACTCGCGAATGTCGTGCCGCGGGAAGCCGATCGTCGACAACGCCTGCGGCTACGTTTTGTCGAGCAACTTGACCGTCAGCAGCTACAGGGAATGCGCGGCGAAGAACAAATCGAGTCGGCGATCCGAAACTATGAGACGGCCTACCGCATGCAATCGGCGGTACCCGAATTTTTGGACATTCGCGACGAATCCAAGACCACTCGTTCGCTCTACGGGCTTGATTCTCCGCTGAAGGAAACCGCCGAGTACGGACGCCAGTGTCTACTGGCACGCCGCTTAGTGGAACGCGGTGTGCGTTTCATCGAGCTTACATGCTTGCCGCGCCCGGATGAGATCGGTCAGAGTGGCAACCCTTGGGACCAGCACCGTAAGCTAAAAAGTGGGCATACCGAGATGGCCCAGCAAGTCGATCAACCGATCGCCGGACTGATCCGTGACCTCAAGCAACGTGGCCTGTTCGATGAAACCCTCATTGTCTGGGCGGGTGAGTTCGGGCGGACGCCGTACGCAGAAGGCCCCGATGGACGTGACCACAATCCCTACGGTTTTAGTGTGTGGCTCGCCGGTGGTGGGGTCAAAGGGGGGACGGCGTACGGGGCCACCGATGAAATAGGTTTGCATGCCGTAGAAAATAAATCGACTGTGTATGACCTTTGGGCCACCGTCCTGCATCTGCTCGGTGTGAACCATGAAGAACTTACCTATCGCCACGGAGGTCGCGATTTTCGCCTGACGGATGTACACGGTAATGTCCTGCATGACATTCTTGCCTGAGGAAGAACAGCTGAAATAGGAGGACGAAACCGTCCGTGTTTGCGGCGAGCGTTGCTTGCTGTGTTTAACGCCAAGTTCTTCCAGCATTGTCGAGAAAATTTGTCGCCTGTTCGCAACAGAGACTTTGTGGGCTATCTTTCTTTTTGCGCTGCAAAGTTTGCCTGTGAGCGAAGAGGGAAGTAAGGGCAACTTCAAGCCGTTTTCAGGGAATACAAAAGACTCCTACCGAAACGTTAGGAGGGACGAACTGCTCAAACCAGCCGTAGCGATGCATCTGCTTCGATTCGGAGTCAAGGTTTCAGACGAAATCTTGCCAGCCAGTGAGGGATGCCACAGCCCTATGTCGGCTCATTAAGCCAGTAGATCATGGAGGACATTACCGTGTACATCCGTCAGGCGAAAATCACGACCGGCATGACGGTAGGTCAACCGTTCGTGATCGATCCCTAATAGATGCAACATGGTGGCATGTAAGTCGTGAGTGTGGGCGGAATCTTCCACGGCGAGAATTCCGTATTCGTCGGAGGTTCCATAGACCTGTCCGCCTTGCACCCCACCACCGGCCATCCAGGAAGTGAAACAGAAATTATGGTGTTCTCGGCCAGCGTGATTAGCGCTGGTGTTAAATGGGGTTCTGCCAAATTCCGATGTCCAAACCACCAGGGTCCTTTCCAGCATTCCGCGTTGCTTCAAATCGGTCAACAACGCTGCAATCGGTTTGTCGATATTGCGGGCTAAGCGTTCGTGATCGCCCATATTCCCATGGGAGTCCCAATTGTTGTTGGAACCGACATCGATGAGTTCGACAAAACGAACGCCCCGCTCACACAGCCGACGGGCCATCAGACATTGCCATCCAAAACCTGTCGGATCGCCGCGTTTCATTCCATACATTTCCAGTGTGTGTTGACTCTCCTTGGCTAGATTAAAAGCTTCGGGAGCGGCTTGCTGCATTCCAAATGCTGTTTCGAAGGAGCGGATTCGGGCTTCGATTGCTTGGTCGGCCAATCGCCTTTGCTGATGTGCGCGATTAAGACGTCCCAGCAGCTCGAGTTCCAGCTTTTGCAGTTCCTGGGATGCCACCCGCGGTTGGATGTTGGCGATCGGTTCCTTGCCCGGTATGACGTGTGTTCCTTGATGACAGCCAGGCAAAAAATCGTTCGCCCATGTTTGGGAACCGGCATAAGGCGCGGCAGGCGCTAAAACCATGAAGGATGGCAGGTTCTTGTTTTCCGTGCCAAGGCCATAGCTGACCCAAGAGCCGACACTCGGACGGGCGAACTGGGCCGAGCCGGTATGCGCAGCCAAGGTTCCCTTGTCGTGGCCATCACTGTCGCAGTGCATTGCATTCAGGACACAGACTTCGTCGATTACTGCTCCAAGGTGAGGGAATAGATCACTCACCCAGGTACCATTTTCACCGTATTGTTGAAACTTCCAACGTGGCTTGATTAGGTAGCGTTTGAATTCGCCGGATTTGTTGAGCCAGCGGGATGCGGTCACGGACTTGCCGTGATCACGGGTCAATTGGGGCTTGTGGTCGAACGTATCCACGTGCGACACGCCCCCCGTTGAATAGATGAAAATAACCTGGTCGGCCTGAGCAGGAAAGTGCGCCGGTCGCGCTGCCAGCGGGTCATTTGATGCACCTTGGAGATCACCGCAGATGCCAGCGAAGGCAGTCATTGCAAAACCACCGGAAGCTGTGTTGAGGAATTGTCGGCGATGGGTGGGGATGTGAGCTTGCATATTGTTTTAGAGGAGCTTTAGTCGACGAAAAGAAAGTCGTTGCTGGTCAAGATGACTCGAGCCAGTGCGGACCAAGCCTCCTGTTCCGCCTGCTCGCGCGGTTGTGTGGAAAGTTTGTCCGCATACGTCGTAAGGAAATCGACCGCAGCCTGAAATTCGGTTTGTGGAGGTTGTTTCCCGTGCCCTATTTCGAAAGCCAAATGTAACCGGGTTTCGATCGTGTGGGCAGACTGCAGGATGTGCTGAGCGAAACCAGTGGCCTGCTCATGAACAAATGGGGAGTTCATTAAGTAAAGTGTTTGCGTCGGTGTAATGGTAGGCTGGCGTTTGCCGATACTCAGGTTTGGATCCGCGGAATCGAAAAGGGATAGATAAGGATGTCGCCGGTTGCGTTGGGTCATCAAATACACACTGCGGTGATTTGAAGGGTAAACGGCATGAAAAGGATGATGGATCGTAAAATTCCAGGTGTTCACCTCAGGAAACGGATGAGGGCCAGGCGTGCTTTGGGCCAAGTTGCCACTGACGGCCAGCATGGCGTCTCGCATGGATTCCGCGTCCAGCGGACGTCGCGAATATTTCCAGTAAAGTTTATTCTCCGGGTCGACTTCTATTCCTTGAGAATGATCGAGGCTGGCCAGTTGATAAGTTCGAGATTGCATGATGATTCGGTGTAGTTGTTTGACCGACCAGCCAGAGTCAATAAATTCGCAAACCAGCCAATCGAGTAGTTGCGGGTGCGTTGGCATTGCTCCACGGGATCCGAAGTCGCTGGGAGTGAAAACAATTCCCTGACCGAAATGCCATTGCCAGGCACGATTGACAAAAACGCGTGCCGTCAACGGATTCGACGGTCTTGTCAACCAGTCCGCAAGTTGCAGGCGACCACTTCCCTGATAATTGCCAGGCAGCCGATCCGCGCCAAAGACTTCTAGAAATCGCCGCGGTACTTCATCGCCCAGTTTTTCAGGATCGCCGCGAAGTTGAACGCGGGCATTAACTGGAGGTCCTTCGCTGACGCCATAAGCGACCTCATAAGGCTTGCGTATCGCCAGGGAAGATCTTATTTTCTCGAGGCGTTCCAGTTCTGTTTGGATTTCGGTCAGACGAGCCTTTTCCTCCGTAGTCTGCGTTGGAGGTAAAACGTCTGGACTGCCCGGTGATGCAAAAGGGGTATCCATGAGTCCCAGGTTATCGATGTCACGGGCGCTGGCCGGGCCTGGGATATGGCCGAAACCATCACAGATAAAGCAGTCAACCCTGCCGTTCCAAGCGGGAGCGATCTTTTTGTCTACGAATGCCGTCCAATCATCCGGAGCACCAAGCACCCCCGTATAGGTTTTGCTTTGCGTATCAATGGCGATCTGTAGGGTGTACCATTTGTCGGTTTCAAGTGATCGCAGAATTTCCCACTTGCTTCCGTTGCGGAGCGCAAATGCATTAGGCACGATGCTAAACTCGACAGCCAGTGACTGAACGACTCCCTGTCCTAAATAGAATCGATAGGCCCCGTTTTTCTCAGTGGCGGAGGGTGTGCGGAAATCAATGTTGAAATAGATCGTTTTGGATGAACTTGCCTGCAGCTCGTTCTTAAAAACATAACGGATTCCATCGGTTGGCAGACCACTGCCCAGATGGATGCCTCGCGTTCCCTGTGGGTGAACGTGACGGTACGGGCTTTGAGACTCCGCTTTGATTTCTAAGGGGCCGGCTCCAACCCAAGGATCTTTGAGTGGTTTCCCGATCGTTTGACCTTCCATTCCCAAATCGACGCCACCGGCATGCCAGTTAACGTCTCTTTGACTTTGCTCCAAACGTAGGGAAGACAGTTGCTGATCGATGATGGTGATTTCGCTCGCCTGGGTTTGTTCCAATTGTTTGGCTACGTCTGGTGGAACGAGCCCAGGAAAGTCCGAAGGACGCTTCTGCTCTTCTCCACCGGGAAACGCCCAGGAAGTGCTTTGCATGATGCCATACAGGGCATAGTAATCGGCAGCAGAGATGGGGTCGTACTTGTGATCATGACAGCGAGCACATCCAATCGAAAGTCCCAGCAGGGACCGTCCCAGAGAATCGAGCACATCGGCGAAGTCTAAGTGCTGATAGTCCGGTGAGGGCTTATAGCCATAGCGTTTACCGATCGCTAGAAATCCGGTTGCGGAAACGCGGGACGCATAAAGTTCTGTTGGTCCGGTAGCAGCTATTATGTCACCCGCAATCTGATCGCGAATAAATTCATCATAAGGTTGATCGGTATTGAACGCGTTAATGACCCAATCGCGATATTTGACGGCTTCGCGGACTGGATAATCAGCGCCGTCACCTGCGGTATCGGCATAGCGGGCGACGTCCAGCCAATGCCTTCCCCAGCGTTCCCCATAGGCCGGTGAGTCCAGGAGACGATCGATGACTTTTACCAAGGCGTTCGAGTTGGTATCGGCGAGGAAATGGTCAATCTCTTCCGGAGTGGGTGGCAGGCCGGTTAAATCAAACGTCGCGCGGCGGATCAGTGTTCGTTTGTCGGCATCCTGTGTCGGTGCCAGTGCCGCTGCGTCGAGCCGAGCTTTGATGAAACGGTCGATTGGTGTGCGGCTCCACGAATCGGTGGCCTGTCTTGTGGGGACCATAGGTCTTGCCACCGGCTGAAAGGACCAGAAGTTTGCCGCTTGTGCCAGGGTGAGTTTTTCTGAGGGTGCGTCGGAAGGTTCCCGAGGGTCGACGGCGCCCCGCTTGATCCATTGTTCCAGATCGCTGATTTCTTGAGCACTTAGTTGCTCGTCGCCAGGCGGCATTTTGAGGTCCGGATCGGTCTTTTGGACGGCCCTCAGTAGCAGGCTATTTTCCGGTTCCCCGGGAATAATGACGGCTCCGCTGAGGCCTCCTTTTTGCCACTGCTCGGCTGTATCCAGACGCAGGTCCGCTTCCTGTTTCTGCTCGCCATGGCACTTGAGGCAGTGTGTGACCAGCAGTGGGCGGATGCGTGCCTCAAAGAACTCGACGTCTGTCTGGGCTAAACCAGGGACCGAGATGAACAAGGCGATGCCGCAGAGCACGCAGCGCAAAACCGCTGGGGTTTTACGTGTGGACTCAAATGAAAGCAAACGAAAGTGATGCATGAGACGCCAAGAATGAGATTCCAGTTCAGGGCTGTTGAACGGGGCTGTTGAACGATTGGGTCTTGCGGACTTTTACCACAATAACGCAGGTTAATCGCTACAGCACAATCCGTACAGAGAAACGGTTTAATTTTTGAGTGAGTG
>JAKVBY010000006.1:66522-97093 GCA_022446825.1 Pirellulaceae bacterium | reverse complement strand
GGCTGCCTCTTGTTGACAAGTCCGATCGTTGCTCAGGAATCTGACAATTCGCTGACGGCGGACGAAAAGAAAAACGGTTGGCAATTGTTGTTTGATGGCAAAGATCTTAGCCAATGGGTGACGAGCAACGGTTCACCGATTGCCCCAGCTTTGCAATCGGATGCGCTGAATCCACATGCTTGTAAGACGTACATGATTGCGACTAAGAAAAAATACAAAAATTATGTTTTGTCACTCGATTTAAAATTGACGGAGAATTGCAACAGCGGCATTTTTTTCCGGGTGTTTTCCCTGGAGCCGCTGCCAGGAAAGGATGTGGGTTGGAATGGAATGGAAGTAGCGGTTCAGGAAGGGACAGGGGTCGGTTATCACTCGATGGGTGCGATTTATGATTTGGTGCATCCCATTCGAAACACGCTGAAACCTTTAGGCGAGTGGAATCGCGTGGAGTTGACGATCGACGATAATCTCGTTTTGGTGACGGTCAATGGCAAGCTTGTGACTTGGATGGATGTGGATAAGTTTGCCAAGAAGAACAAACGACCCGACGGCAGTGATCACAAGTTTGATATTGCCTACAGAGACTTTCCACGCAGCGGTCATATTGGACTGCAGGATCACGGTCACGATTGTTGGTACAAGAATATCAAGATCAAAGAGTTGCCTTCGAGAGAATAGGTAAGGTTGATTCAGTCATCCGTTTTGTGGTGACGCCACTTTGTTGCGATGTTCGCATGTCTACAGCGTCACTCTCGAGACAGGCCCTGTCTTGCGTGAGACCGATTAACGAGATTCTTGGACTTGATCTTTATTCTTCCTTTGGCAAATGACTGCTTTGTGGAATTAATCCTTGTTCTACAGGGGAGAGACACAGGTAGCGACACAAAAACTGTGCCTGCGGCGAATTTCCTAAGTCCGTTAGGAAGTCTCGTGTCGGCACGTTTGAAATGTCGTGCTACAAGCAGAGCTTGGTCGAGTAGTTGGGTACTTTGACGGACTACTTATTTTCCGCAAAGCGTTGTGTCAACTCGTCTCGATGGGAAACCATATGCGCAGCAAACCGCATTGCCGTTTTCATGTCTTCCGCATCTGCTTGATTAGTCCCCACGATGTCGTAGGCCGTGCCATGATCCACGGAGACGCGAATGATCGGTAGCCCTAAGGTGACATTGACGGTGTGTTCAAAATCGAGCAACTTCATGGGGACGTGACCTTGATCGTGGTACATGGCTACCACCAAATCGTACTTGCCACGCACGGCCTGGACAAAAAGCGTATCCGCAGGCCAAGGTCCGGAAACGTCGATTCCCTCAGCCTGTGCCGCCTCGATAGCAGGAAGAATGAACTCAGATTCTTCCTTACCGAACATTCCGTGTTCGCCGGCATGAGGATTCAGTCCGCATACTGCGATCCGAGGTGCTTTCTTTCCTGTCGCCTCAAGTGTGTGGGCACCAAGTTGAATCGTCTGCAGAATGCGGTCCGTAGACAGTTGGGTTGCCGCCGCGAGACTGCAATGTGTGGAGACGTGGACAACACAGAGCCGGTCGTTTGCTAGAAGCATTCTGGACTCATCGCGCCCGCAGAGTTCCGCGATAAATTCTGTATGGCCGATGAAGCCTTTGACTGTTAGGCTGACGGCCTCCTTGTTTAAAGGAGCCGTGACCATGGCGGCCGTTTTGTCGGCGAGACAAAGCTCCGCAGCGGTGCGAACGTAAGTCAGGCCTGCTTGCCCACATGCAGCACTTACTTTACCTAGGACGTAGTCACGACGATCCAATTGATCGGTGTCGAGAATGACCACATCCATGTCGGGTGTAACTTCGCCTACATCGGTGACTCGATGTCCTGAGAGGCTACCGATGTGTTGATCGATTTCGTGCAATTGCCAAGCATCGCCAACCAAAATCCACTGTGCCAAATTTCGTACTTTGGTATCTACAAGTGCTTTCAGAGAAACTTCAGGTCCAATACCGGAAGGGTCACCAACCGAAACGGCGATCGATGGCCGACTGTTGAAATCGTATGTGTCCATTGGCAATCTATGATCCTATGACGAGCAAACCGGCAACCGTTACGTCCGAAACAGGTTTCCAAGGCGTGACAACCAAACCAGCTCATCGTTTTTTTATCTGAAAATGCTAAGCAAGGTTTGTGAGGTGGTCGAACACCTTCTCTAAGGCAATTTCGTTCCCGAATCCGCCGGCTTTGGTGCAAACTCGAGTTCCCCCCAGCATCCCGCCGATGAAGGTGCCGTATGGCAGTCCTCGTAAAATTTCGTTCCCGAGCATGATACCACGTGTTTGTGATATGTCGCAGACCCATCCGGCCGTATCACCACCGATAAAAACAAGACCGTGCGGTTGCATTTTAGAAATCCTAGGCAGAAGTGACCGTAATTGGGTTGTTTCCTCTTGAGTTCGAGCCCCGACTTTCAGGATAAGTGGCCGATTTTCAGTTAGCGTGGATTCTAGGTTGGACATGGTTGCATCGGTCAACCAGTGTGTTTGTGCACCGCGACTCAATTCGAGCCGCTGAAGTTGCTGCGCGGAAACGGGATTTTGTGATCCGGAGATGATAATGGTGGGGCGTGTTTTATAATGAGCGACTGGCCGGATTTCAGAAAGCACGCCGTGGTTGGGGATCATTAAGTTGGCAAGTTGGCGTGCCAGCCCACCGGAGCCAACGAGGATCGTGCTTTTCAGGTCGTCGTAGGCCGCCGCTGCGATGGTTTGTAATTCGTTCACCTCGTTCGTATCGAATACGAACAATTGGGGAGTATCAGGCGCTGTAGGGATCAATCCTTGATCTGCAGAGACCGCTGTGAGATGAGAAATAGGTAACGATGTTTGGGAACGAAGGGTGGAGAGTAAATTGGGGGCAACCCCGGGATGCGGCTGATCAAACCTTAAGAAACCACCGTGGATGCGGCGGCCCATGGAAGGGAAGGCAGGTGCAATGAAGGCTTGATGTTTGTTGGATGCGCGGAGCGTCGCTTCGACTTCTGCACCGATATTACCTTTCAATGTGGAGTCCACTTTTTTATAGACGACATCCAGACCAGCAGAGATTGCTGTGTGAACCGCGATACGCACTTTTTCCGCTGCGACGTCGGGTTCGTCGTGGCGGCTATTCGTCACAAACACGTGTACATCTGCGGCAGTGGCATCAAAGCTCGCCAGATCGCACCAGGCGACGGTAGGTACTTTGGCGAAAAAGATACCGGTATCGCAGGCGCCGGTGAGATCGTCGGCGATGATTGCCAACGGTCGAGTGAACGTGTTCCCAGGCCCATCCTGCTGGCCGCTTCTCATCATAAGTGCCATCCGTGCGTTGCCGCGCCGCGTTTGCTACTAGGCAAACGGTTGCCAAACCCTGTGGGAATTCTCGCGTCGCGAAAAATCTTTAGAGCCGCATGCTACCTTTCCGAAGAAGCTCGTTTTATAATTCTCGACTAAATGCTGCAATATTTCTTGTCGTTTGAGAGTGGACAATGATGTGTGCGGAGGGGATTTTACTGGTAGAGGTTACTGGTAGAAAAATGTCCCTTGGTAATGCGACAGAAACGCGCAGACTCTATGGACACGCTTATATCTGCGGCAGCAGGTAGCACGGCAGGAAGAAGTTGGTCCTCGGAAGTTNTGCCGAGAGACGATTTTATGAAATGATGTTCATAGAATTATGAAGGTCGCAGGCACACGGGGCCTGAGAGTATCACGAAACCTGAGAGTATCACGAAACCCAAAGAACTTGCCGAAATAATGGGTTCCAACGAGCCTGTCATGCGCGAGTGTTGCGGCGATATACTGGAGATAGGCCAGGGTGCCAAGCTATAATTTACGACTGAATGGGACCTCATTCGCAATGTTCTGTGAGCGAACCAAAAAATGTTGGGACAAAATATGAAAACGAGTTGCTTTGGCTTCGGTCTTCTTTTCGTTCTTGTGACACACTCTTTTGCAGACGATCCGGTGGATTTCAATCGTGATATTCGCACACTTCTATCGGATCGCTGCTTCGCCTGTCATGGACCGGATGAAAACGTCAGAAAGGCGGAATTGCGGTTGGACCTGGAAAACGAAGCGTTCGCGGGTGAGGCCCCTATCATTGTGCGCGGGGATGCGGCTGCCAGCGAGTTGTATCAGCGCATTACATCGGATGATCCAGAATTGCGGATGCCACCTCTTTCATCCAACAAGTCTCTCTCGCAGGAAGAACAGGAACTGTTGGGCCGTTGGATTGATGAGGGTGCGAAGTGGAGTACCCATTGGGCCTACATCAAGCCGAAAAAGGAAGCCTTGCCCGCCGGTGAGAGTGACAATCCGGTCGATCGATTCGTGCGTACCCAACTGCAAAGTAAGGGCTTGGTGGCGTCCGCAGAAGCAGATCGCGTAACGCTGATCCGCCGACTTTATTTTGACTTGATCGGTTTGCCGCCGACACCCGAACAAGTTGCAGCCTTCGTGAAGGATTCATCGCCGCAGGCTTACGACACAGTGGTGGAGTCCTTATTGCAGTCTCAATATTTTGGCGAACGTTTGGCAATTTATTGGTTGGATGTTGTTCGTTTTGCCGACAGCAATGGTTATCACTCGGATGAAGCACGTCAGATTGCTCCGTATCGTGATTATGTTATCGATGCGTTTAACACCAATATGCCCTACGACCGTTTTGTCATCGAGCAATTGGCCGGTGACTTACTCCCCGATGCAACACTCCGACAGCACGTGGCTTCGGGTTTCAACATGCTATTGCAAACCACGAGTGAGGGTGGTGCGCAAGCGAAGGAATACGAAGCCAAATACGCTGCCGATCGGGTGCGAAATACGGCGCAGATATTTCTTGGTTCGACGCTAGGTTGTGCAGAATGTCACAACCACAAATTTGATCCCTTCACACAAAAAGATTTCTACAGCTTTGCAGCGTTTTTTGCCGACATTCAGCAGCCGGCAGTGGGCAATCCGGCGACCTTTCCTGTGATGACAGACGATCATCAACAGGCAATTTCAGGATTTGACGAGCGACTATCAGGGTTACGTAAAGTAACCGAAACAACGACACCGGAATTGGAGGCCGCCCAGATTGTTTGGGCTGCAGCGCTGCAAGAAAAGGCCAGTTCATCTGCCAAACTTGAAGCTTGGTACACGATCGGCCCCTTCCGAGGCGAGAGCTTTGATGCGGTCCATGCGACCTCTTTTCTTGATCCGACAAAAGTGGATCTCAATGCTTCGGTTGGCGATTTGGACTGGAAAAAGGCAGATCACTATGTCGACGGTGTGCTGCATAATTTGGACCCAGTGGTCAATTCGGCCCGTTATTTTGTCCGGACGATTCATGTGTCTGAGAACGCCGAGTTGCCAGTCGCTCTGGGGAGCGATGACAGTGTGACTTTGTGGCTTAATGGTCAGCAAGTACACGACAATAAAGTCTCACGTGGTGCTCAACCTAACCAGGACCAGGTCAAGTTGGCCTTAAAAGCAGGTCCGAATCAGTTGTTGATGCGAATTTGTAACGGCGGTGGTGCCCACGGATTCATTTTCACGCCAAATGTTCTCGGTTTGCCTGAAAATGTGACTGACATTTTGCGAATTGCTGTTGAAGAACGAGATGAGCAACAAAAAGAACAGTTGGCCGTCTACTATCGTTCGATTGCCCCGGCGCTCCAGCCAGTACGTGACGAACTTGTCAAACTAGCAGCCGAAAAACAGACGTATGTTGATGCGATTCCAAAGACGATGATGACCAAAGTTGGCGACCCACGGGTGATCCGTTTGCTGAAACGCGGGAACTGGCTCGATGATTCGGGTCCTGTGATGTTGCCAGCGATTCCGGAATTTCTCGGTAATCTTGATCTGGGAGATCGGCGAGGAAATCGGCTTGATCTGGCGCACTGGATTGTGGACCCAGAGAATCCGCTGACGGCACGTACGTTAGTGAACCGTTTGTGGAAGCTCTACTTTGGTCATGGCTTGGCAACGCCACTCGATGACTTTGGCCGACAAGGAACGCTGCCCACACACCCAGAGTTACTTGACTGGCTTGCGGTTGAGCTCATCGAAAGTGGTTGGGATTTGAAACACACCATTCGGTTGCTGGTGACGTCTCAAACATATCGTCAAACGTCGTTGATTTCGGAACGCTTGAAAGAAGTCGATCCGTACAACAAGCTTTACGCTCGGCAAACGCGTTTTCGTTTGGATGCCGAGATCGTCCGCGATAACGCTTTAGCGCTGAGCGGTATCTTAGTACACCGTTTGGGGGGGCGTAGTGTTTATCCGTATCAACCCGCGGGATATTGGAGCCATATGAATTTTCCCACGAGGACGTGGCCGACCGATAACGGTGATAACCTTTATCGACGCGGCGTCTACACGTGGTGGCAACGCATGTTTCTCCATCCGGCCATGGTGGCGTTTGATGCGCCAAGTCGCGAGGAATGTACAGTCGAGCGCCCGCGTTCCAACATTCCCCAGCAGGCGCTTGTGCTTTTGAACGATCCTACCTACGTCGAAGCGGCACGTGTATTTGCTGAACGGATCATGAACGAGGGTGGCAAAAGTCCTGCCGAGCGGATCGAGTGGGCTTGGCGCCAAGTTTTGTCGCGGGCGCCCACAGCAGAAGAATTACAAGTATTGGTGGGCGTTTTTGAAAAGCATCTGGCGGAATACGAAGCCGACGTGGCGGCCGCCAAGGCCTTTGTGAGCGTGGGAAATCGCCCCCTTGCCGAATCGATTAATCTGGTCGAATTGGCAGGCTGGACGTCCGTTGCACGTGTGCTGTTCAATTTACACGAAACGATTACGAGATCTTAAGCGGCCAAGCCGCAATCAACGAAGGATCGGATTATCTGATCCACCGAAGCAAGGAGAGAGAAATGTTTTGGCATCAACAGCTTGGAAGACGAGGCTTTCTCGGTCGCGGTGCACAGGGTGTCGGCGCGTACGCGCTGGCCTCGATGATGGATGCTCCCAGTGGCTTTGCGGGTCCTAATGTAGAGCGTTGGCCTGGTGTAATCCGACCAACCCATGTTGAGCCGAAAGCAAAGCGCGTCATTTTTTTGGTCATGGCAGGGGGTGCTTCGCACCTGGAGACGTTTGATCACAAACCCAAGTTGATGGAGATGGGCGGCAAGCCGATGCCCGAATCCTTTACGAAAGGACAACCCATCGCACAATTGCAGGGGGCGAAATTGACTTGTCTCGCGCCCCAGCATCCCTTCAAGCAGTATGGGCAGTCTGGAAATGAGATGACGGAGATATTTCCGCACCTCGGGGCCATGGCGGATGAAATGTGTATCATTCGCTCGTTAAAAACCGAGGCGATCAACCATGATCCGGCCCATACGTTCATGAACACCGGGACGACGATTAGCGGCCGACCTTCGATGGGTTCCTGGTTACTCTATGGTCTCGGAGCGGATACCGATAATTTGCCAGGATTCGTAGTCTTGACATCGGTTGGTGGGGGACAGAATCAACCCATCGCCTCGCGCCAATGGCACAGTGGATTCTTACCGAGTCGGTTTCAGGGCGTGCATTTTCATAGCAAAGGCGACCCGGTGCTGTATGTGAACAATTCACCAGGAGTCACCGCAGAACGGCAACGTGACGTTGTTAACGCGGTTCAACAGTTGAACCAACTGCGCGACGATGTTGTGGATGATCCTGAAATCGCCACGCGCATCGCACAATATGAAATGGCATTTCGTATGCAGTCGAGCGTACCCAGCCTGATGGATTTTGCCGATGAAACACCCGCGACGTTAGATTTGTACGGTACCCAGGGTGCCGATGGAACGTTTGCGGCAAATTGTTTGTTAGCCCGGCGTCTGGCAGAAAGAGGTACCCGATTTATTCAACTGTATCACCGTGGCTGGGATCATCATGGTTCCATTAAGGATGCCGCAGCGGGCACGGCCAAGCTGGTAGATCAAGGAGTTGCCGGGTTGCTCAAAGATTTGAAGCAACGGGATATGCTCAAAGACACGCTGGTTGTCTGGGCCTGTGAATTTGGCCGCACCCCGATGGCCCAGGGGAATGGGCGCGACCATCATATTAAAGGGTTTTCGATGTGGATGGCGGGTGGTGGCGTGAAGCCCGGCATGACCTACGGTGCCACGGACGAACTGGGTTATAATGCGGCTGAAAATGTGGTGACCGTGCACGATATGCATGCCACCATGTTGCATTTGTTGGGCATTGACCATGAGCGTTTCACGATTCGATTTCAAGGCCGCGATTTTCGGCTCACCGATGTGCATGGGAATGTGATTCGTCCCATTTTGGCATAACCATTGCGCGGTAAAGATTTCCCCTGGATACGTAGTCAAAAGCCGCAGGCCTGAGGTCCATTTTTAGAGGTAGGATGCGCGGTGGGTAATCCGGAACTTGATTTGCGGCTTGATGTCAAAGTCCCGATGCGGGACGGTGTGAGCTTGTCGGCAGACATTTATCTTCCGCGCACCGAAGGACCCTTTCCGACGGTTCTGGTGCGCACTCCTTACAGCAACAATCTAGAGAATCTTATTGGTCGTGCGCACCAATTGGCGCAATGGGGTTACGCCTGTGTCCTCCAGGATGTGCGTGGGCGCTGGGATTCGGAAGGTGATTTCCGGCCTTTTTTCGATGAGGCGGAAGATGGTTACGACACGCAGCAGTGGATTGGGCAACAAACTTGGAGTAATGGTCGCATTGGTATGTCCGGAGCGTCCTATCCGGCAGCCGTGCAATGGCTCAGTGCACCTTTGCGAAGTGAGTATTTGACCTGCTTGGTGCCGCGTGTGATGTGCAACAATTACTTTCAGGAGTTGATTTTCCCGGGAGGTGCTTTTCATTTAAATGTGGCTTTGACGTGGGGAATGCGGACACGAGCCAGAACGGCCCAAAGCATCGACTTCCATAATTGGACGGAAGAGTTTCACACGTTACCACTCGCCGAGATGGCGGCAAACGTGGGAGATGACGTGCCTTTCTGGCAAGATTGGCTGGATCATCCGACCGAAGACGAGTACTGGGCGCCGCTCAACGTCACCAAAAAGTTCGGTGAAATTGAAGTGCCCGTTTTGGAAATGACGGGTTGGTATGATCTTTACCAGCGACGTGCCTTCGATAATTTTAACGGTTTACGCAAACATGGCAGGACTCTCGAGGCGCGTGATCCCAAATTAATTGTGGGGCCCTGGCCGCATTTACTGAGCCAATGCACGCGAACCGGCGAAGTCGATTTTGGAGCGGATTCCAAGCTGGATTTGGATGCTCTGGAACTCGAATGGTTTGATCATTGGCTGAAGGATGTGCCCAGCGATGCTCTTGGTGCCGCTCCCTTACGACTGTTCATTATGGGTGCGAATCGATGGCGCGACGAGCAGGAATGGCCCTTGGCACGCACCGATTGGCAAGAATGGTATTTCCATTCCAGCGGTAAGGCGAACACCGCCATCGGAGATGGAACGTTGTCTCGGACCCTTCCAGCAGGCGAGCCGGCGGACACATTTGTTTATGACCCGCGTTTTCCCGTGCGCACGATTGGTGGTGCCAATTGCTGTTCGCCACATTTGGTTCCCTGGGGGCCGCACGATCAACGACAGGTGGAAATGCGCAGCGATGTCTTGTGTTACACCAGTGCAGTGCTTGACGAGGATACGGAAATCACAGGGCCCATTAAGGTGATCCTGTACGCCGCTAGCGATGCACGCGACACGGATTGGACGGCGAAACTTGTTGACGTTTCTGCGACGGGTAATGCGATCAATCTGTGCGATTTTATTGTCCGAGCCCGTTATCGTGAAAGTTTTACTGATCCAACGCTTATCGAGCCGGAAGTGGTTTACGAATACACGATTGAAGTCGGTAATACGGCCAACGTATTTCGCAAAGGACATCAAATCCGCGTCGAAATATCGTCATCGAATTTTCCGCGTTTCGATCGCAATCTTAATACCGGCCACGCCATCGGCAAGGATGCCGAATTATTGCCCGCTCATCAGAAAGTGCATCACTCACAAATGTATCCTTCGCGCATTCTCTTGCCGGTGATTCCTGCAGGATCTAATTCAACAAGTCGTTGAATTGCCGCGAGGTCTCGGTGTCGCTGAAGAAAAAATGTGATGATGCACAATTAAGCCAGCCTCCCCGATTCTCTTATGACGCCACACAGCCTATCTTGGGTGCACTTTGGAGAAGCATAATTCAAGGAGAATGAATCAATGTCTCGAATTGATGGCAAGATTATTATCACGACCGGTGGGACGCAAGGAGTCGGTGAAGCCGTTGCGATCCATGCTGCAGAACGTGGCGCGGCCGGCGTGGTACTTTGTGGACGCCAGGAAGAGAAAGGCAAGGCTGTGGCGGCTCGGATTGAGGAACTCGGCTGTCAATCGCTGTATGTACCGGCTGACTTGTCGATTAACGACGACTGCCGAAAAGTTGTCCAGGCCTGTGATGAAAAGTTTGGTCGAGTGGACGGGCTTGTCAATGCGGCGGCAGATACCAATCGAGCGAGCTTAGACGAAATGACTCCCGAGTTCTGGGATTATCTGTTTGCTGTCAACGTGCGCGGGCCCTTCCTGCTGACTCAGGAATCCGTCAAGATCATGAAACGCGAAAAGATTTCGGGATCGATTGTCAATATTTTGTCAGTTGCCGCTTATTGTGGTTTGCCGACCTTGCCGGCGTATGCCGCCACCAAAGGCGCCTTGGCGACATTCTCCAAGAACATCGCCAATTCGTTACGTCAGTTTCAGATTCGCGTCAACGGTATCAACCTCGGTTGGACCGACACGCCTGCCGAACATGACATTCAAAAAAAGGCTGGCAAACCAGCCGATTGGCTGGAATCTGCCGAAGCAGCGTCACCTTTTGGACGCTTGTTAAAATCAGCTGATGTGGCCAAGCTTTGCATGTATTTACTGAGCGAGGAGTCTGGTATTTTAACAGGATCGAACATGGATTATAGCCAACGTGTTATGGGCGTGTTTCCACCTGATGCGGTAAATCCAGGGCGTTAATTTATTTCTTCTCAGGCCACAAATCCGGATTATGAAGTGAGCCACTGTCTCGGGTGAAGATGTTCGAATCTGTTTGTATGGGCACATTGTGGTGAAACTTCCTAAAGTACGAATTTACAGGAGAGGTTGAAGATGGATTGCCAAATCACCCATGTGTCGGCCTGCCAGTGTGACGGCGACGCAATTGTCGTGGCGATTTTTGCAGATGGCGTTCTTGAAGGCGCTGCGGCTGAAGTCAACGAAGCCACCGGCGGCGTTTTGTCGCAGCTCTACGAGACGCAGGAGTTGAAGGGCAGTCACGGTGAGTTAACGACGATTTTGGCACCTGCGGGAGTGCAGGCCCGACAAATCGTTGTGGTAGGCCTTGGCGATCGAGAGACGTTGCAACGCGGCTGCGTGTTCAAGGCTGCCGGCGCTGCCGCACGACGGCTGGCCGAGAAACCACGACGGTCGGTGGCCTTTTATTTTGAGGCGGAGATCGCTGCTGACTTTTGTGCCGACGGGGTCGCGGGTGCCATCGTGGGATGTGTGGGTCAGGATTTGTACCGTGCAGACAAGACCCGACATCCCTTTGAGTCGATCTTTTGGTGTGGTGGTACTGAGGACGACGTCCGCGCAGGTCAGATCATGGGTGACAGCGTGAATCTAACGCGTCGCCTGGTCAACGAGCCTGCCAGTGAAATCTATCCCATCAGTTTTGCGACAGCATGTGAGACACTGGCCTCCGAAACCGGCTTGGAGATTGAGGTCTGGGATCAGAAACGTCTTGAGCAGGAACGCTGTGGTGCCTTGCTTGGTGTTTCTCAGGGTTCCGCGCAGCCGCCACGGCTGGTGATTTTAAAGCATCAAGGGGGCAAAAAAGAAGACGCGCCGTTGGCGTTGGTCGGTAAAGGGGTGACCTTCGATTCGGGGGGCTTGTCCTTAAAGCCTTCCGATGGCATGAAGGCGATGAAGTGTGATATGGCGGGTGCGGCGACCGTCGTAGGTGCCATGCACGCTATCGCTCTTGAAAAAGTCCCTGTGAACGTGATCGGTTTGGTCGGGCTGGTTGAGAACATGGTCAGTGGCGCGTCCTACAAATTGGGTGATGTCTTAACTGCTCGGAATGGGAAGACGATCGAAGTGTTGAATACGGACGCCGAAGGTCGTTTAGTCTTGGCGGATGTCTTGGATGTGGCCATTGAGCAAGGTGCCGACCGTATCGTCGATCTGGCGACCTTGACGGGGGCCTGCCTAGTTGCCTTGGGGACCGATGTTGCCGGTCTGATGACCAACAACCAGGGTTGGTGTGAGCAAATTGCGGATGCCGCACAAAACGTCGGTGAAGCGGCTTGGCAATTACCTATGTTTCGTGAGTATGGCGAACAGATCAAAAGCCAGGTGGCCGATATCAAGAACATTGGCGAAGGCCGCTGGGGTGGTGCCATCACGGCGGCAAAGTTCTTGGAAGAGTTTGTCGGAGAAACTGCTTGGGTCCACATGGATATTGCGGGTCCCGCTTTTTCAGAGAAACCCAAAGCGTGGGTCGATGCCGGGGGTTCGGGTGCGTTTGTCCGAACACTCGTGGAAGTTGCGAAAAAATCGTAAGCATTTAAAACGAGAGTTGAGTGAAAATGCCTTGGATCACGGAATCCGCACCGGAAATTTCTCGCGAACAAATAAAAATCCTTTTGGATCGCACGCTGGAGGAGGCGCGGACGCGGATCTGCGGCTCTCCTAAACGTGTTTTGTTGTTGCCGCCTGATATCACGCGCATGCACAGCGGGGCGGGTTGGATTACGGAGTATCTTTACCAGGCGTTGGCCGACGTAGCCGACGTGCATGTAATCCCCACATTAGGACAGCACGAACCGCACACGGCAGAGCAAAATCAAACGATGTTTGGTGCCATTCCGCAGGAACGCATTCATGCCCACGATTGGCGCCATGGCGTGGTTCAAGTTGGCGAGGTGGCGGCGGATTTTGTCGCCGAGGTGAGTGGCGGGGCGGCGGATTGGGCGATGCCGATCTGGTTAAACCAAAAGCTCATAGAAGAGCCTTGGGATCTGATCATTAATGTTGGCCATGTGGTTCCGCACGAAGTCCTGGGGTTTGCCAATCACAACAAAAATTATTTTATCGGTCTGGGAGGTAAAGATTTAATTTGTGCGTCTCATATGGCCGCGGCCTGTTGTGGGATCGAAAATAATCTTGGCAACCTGCTGACGCCCGTTCGACAATGTTTCAACAAGGCCGAAGACGACTTTCTGGGGGGCTTACCCGATCTCTATGTACAGGTTGTCTTGGCTCGGAACCCCAGGGGAGAATTAGCACATACCGGTTTTTATGCAGGGGATGACTTAGAAACATATTTGTCTGCCGCCAGACAATCTCGTGACCAAAATATCACCGTCCTGGATGAGCCATTGGACAAGGTGGTTTGTGTCATGCAAGCAGATGAATTCTTCAGTACGTGGGTAGCCAACAAGGCAGTTTATCGCACTCGCATGGCCCTGGCCGATCAAGGCGAACTGGTGATCATTGCACCGGGTCTGAAGCGATTTGGTGAGCAAGCAGAGGTTGATGCGCTCATCCGCAAATATGGCTATTGTGGTACTCCACGTGTCATGGAACAGTACCGCGCTAATGCCGACATGCAAGATTTGGCGCACGCGACAGCACACCTCATTCATGGATCTTCAGAAGGACGTTTCCAAATCACCTACGCACCGGGTCATCTTCAGAGAGAAGACGTGGAGAGTGTCAACTTTCAGTTTGCTGATCTGGAGCAAACCTTGGCCCGTTATCCGATCGCTGATTTGTCCGAGGGGATGAATGAAATCAACGGAGAACGAATTTTCTTTATTCCCACGCCTTCTGCCGGTTTGTGGGCGACGCGGGAAAAACTCTTTGATCGTCAGAGCGGTTTCGGACAGAACTGACTCCGGTTGACGTATGTGACCAATACATAGAGCCCATAACGTAGTCGCAGGGTGTGTAAAATCCACCATTTTTTACAGAGGACGATTTGGCGCTGAAGAACAATCCCCAGGTGCGCAATGCATGCAATTTTCTGGGGTCGTGCGCACTTCGTTAGGCCGAGATTAGGCAGGTCAGGGGCCCGCCAGGGATACTTTTGGCAATCGCAGGTAAGCGGCGCGATTTCTTTTGCGTGGGGATTTTCTCGGTTGTATAGTGAAAGATTGGTTTGACACCTGATTTTGTGTACCCCATGATGATTTTCCGTGTGGGCGGTTTTTTGCTAAGAATTGCTGGCCGCTGACGAATTACTTAGTGCTAGGCCACTAATTTGTCATTTTGGCGTGGGGAGTGACGAAAAATGTTATATCTCTTTTATGGATGTGCGCTTGTTGGCGGCACAATATTTGTTTTGCAATCTGCGATGACCCTACTGGGGTTTGGACTCGAAGAGTTTGATGTCGCGGACGCTGCCCCGGACAATTTCGATGTCCTGGATAGCCCGGGCGAAGTGATCGATCATGGTTCTACCCTGTTGTTCGGGGTGATTTCATTTCGCACGATTGTGGCGGCATTAACGTTTTTCGGGGTTGCCGGAGCTGGGGCGACAAAAGCGGGGCAGAGTCAATTTGTTGCCTCTGCAATTGGTGTCCTCGCAGGGCTTGGCGCAATGTATAGCGTACATTTTCTCATGCAGTTCCTTTACAGTTTGAGGCATGATGGGACACAACGGATTCAATCCTCGATTGGTAAGCGAGCGACAGTTTATATACCCATTCCGAGTGAAAACTCAGGTACTGGAAAAATTAGGTTGAAAATGCAGGAACGGCTGGTTGAGTATCCTGCGGTAACGGCTGCACCCAAGCGGTTGGCGACCGGAGAAATTGTAGAAGTGGTGGGCGTTGTGAATGCGATGACGCTGGAAGTGAAATCGGTCACAGAGACTGCTGATGTGTAACGGTATGTTGTATTTTCAGGAGAAGTGAGATGATTTATTTGTTACTTCAGAATAGCTTCTTTGACAGCTGGGCGGTTTGGGGCGGCGGCGGCATTGTGTTGCTCGTGTTGTTTGCCTTTGTGACCTTCATCGCGCTCGCCAAACAATACAAACGATGCCCCAGTAACCGGGTCCTAGTGATTTATGGTAATGCTGGCAAGGAAGGAACGGCTGCCAAGACTGTCCATGGTGGTGCGGCGTTTGTTGTGCCCTTATTTCAAGACTATGCCTACCTCAGTCTGGAACCGATTCAAATCGAGATTCCTTTACGTGGTGCCTTATCATTTGAAAACATTCGAGTGAATGTGCCGAGTGTGTTCACGGTGGCGGTTGGCTCAGAAGCAGCGGTGATGCAGCAAGCCGCGATCCGTTTGTTAGGTTTGTCTGTTGGCGAGATCCGTAAGCAAGCCGAAGAAATTATCTTCGGTATTTTGCGCCAAGTCATTGCTGGCATGGGCATCGAAGAAATCAACCGGGATCGCGACAAATTTCTCGAAGCAGTCCAGAACCATCTTGAACCGGAGTTGAACAAGATCGGTTTGCAACTGATTAACGTGAATATCACCGATATCACGGACGAGTCGGGCTATATTGATGCGATTGGTCAGAAAGCGGCGTCGGAAGCCATTCAAAAAGCCCGCGGCGATGTGGCGGACAACGAAAAGATGGGTGAAACACGCGTCGCTGGTGCGGAGCGGGACAAGGCCATTCAAGTCGCCAGCGCACGCAAAGATCAGGCGATTGGGACGCGGGAAGCGCAACGCGACCAGGCAGTGCGTACCGCCGATTTGGAGAAACAGCAGACAGTTGGCGAACAGCAGGCCGCCTTTGAGCGTGAGTCCCAGGTCAAAGATGCGGAGCGCATTATGCGTATTCAGATTGCGGATGCGGACGCCACCGCAATCGACGGTGAAAACAAGGCGCAAGGAAAGGTTGCCCAATCGAAAGCTGATTTGTCAGTGGAACAGGCGGCGGCTTATGAACGCGGTGAAAGTCGTAAAAAAGAAGCGGAAGCGGCTGTTCTAGAAGTTCAGAACCGCGCCATGGCAAAAGCTGCAGTGGCAGAGGCGGAACGCGTGGAGGCTGAACAGCGGGCGATTCTAGAAGCTCCGGCGCGGGCTGAAAAAGCTAAGGTTGTTGTGGATGCTGAGGCAGAAGCAGATCGAAAACGTATTGATGCCAAGGCCGAAGCCGATGCAATTTTCGCAAAGTTGGACGCAGAGGCACGCGGTCAATTTGAAATTTTGGCTAAGAAGGGGGAAGGTTTGCAGACGATTGTGAATGCCTGCGGTGGCGCCAAGGAAGCGTTCCAAATGATGATGCTGGAACACCTGGATAACTTGGCCGATGCTTCCTCCAAGGCGATTTCGAACATCAAGTTCGACAAAATTGTGGTGTGGGAAAATGGTGGGTCCAATGGTCGCACCAACACGGCAGATTTCATCAGTGGGATGGCCAAGACGTTGCCGCCAATGATGCAAGTGATGAAGGATATTGGTGGTGTCGAACTCCCCGAAGCGCTGATTAAGTTAAGCGGCGAGGGAGAGGAGGATGCTCCAATTACCTCGAATCGCATCAAGTCGACACCGATCGATGAAAATGGAGATGGTGGGGTAACACCGGAGGATGGGGCCAGTTGACGCTTTGTGGCATTGTTTAACACGGACCAAGGCCGTCGATTTTTATCGGCGGCTTTTTTGTTTACTCACTCTCCTGCCGACCGATCCCTCCTCCTCCGCCGAATGACTCACGACCAATGGTCCGCTCAATATGAGCAAACGTTGTTTCTCGAACTATCTTGGAGAAATATGGGACCGCCTTCAGTAAGTCATCAGAGCGGGGCAGACGTTGCGGGACATTGGTCGCTGGTGTTGGGCTGTTACAATTGTTCCTGTATGGTGATTTGAATAACCCTTTAATTTTGTGGAAACGTTTGTCTTGGAAGAACACCAACTAATTCTTTACCTTGCAGGGGTGCCACTTTTAGGAATTTTAGCGCAATGGTTGGCGTGGCGGTTTCATTTCCCGTCGATTCTCTTGCTCTTGTTCTTCGGTGTTACTTTGGGTGCGTTTATACATCCCGACAGGTTACTTCAAGAACTTGCGAGTGCGGATAAAACGTTTGGGCCGCAGCTGCTTTTCCCGATTGTTTCGCTGTCTGTTGCAGTCATCTTGTTTGAAGGTGGACTGACGCTACGCTTTAGTGAACTTAAAAAAGCGGGCAGTATCGTGTTACGGCTGGTGACGTTGGGGGCCGTTGTTTGTTGGGTTCTGACCGCCAGTGTAGCTCATTGGACGTTGCAGCTTGATTGGCGCGTGGCGGCGTTGATTGGTGCGGTGTTAGTGGTAACAGGTCCGACCGTGGTCACTCCCATGTTGCGACAGATCCAGCCGTCTCGGCGGATGGCCTCCATCGTCAAATGGGAAGGAATCGTCATCGATCCAATTGGTGCAATTCTTGCCGTATTGGTATTTGAAGTTGTTTTTGCCGGTGCGGGTCATGCCAGTGCTGGCGATGTTGCTTTTCTCTTGGCCAAGACAACGTTTATCGGACTTTTACTGGGTTCGATGGCGGCCGCCATCCTTGTGCAATGTGTCAAGCGTTTTTGGATCCCTGATTTTTTACATGGTGTCGTTTTCTTGACTGTCGCATTGGCGATTTTTGCCGTCTCGAATGTGCTGCAAGAGGAGTCGGGACTCGTTACCGTCACGGTACTCGGTATCGTACTGGCAAACCAAAAGGTGGCGTCTATCCGCCATGTGCTGGAATTTAAAGAGCATTTACGTGTTTTCTTGATTTCCTGTTTGTTTATTCTGTTGGGTTCGAGACTGAATTTTGGTGACGTGTTGGACTTAGGAGTGCAGGGCATTGTTTTCTTATGCTTGTTAATTGTTCTTGTACGTCCCTTGTCAATCTTTGTAGCGACCATCGGTACGTCGCTTTCGACCAAAGAAAAGGTCTTTTTAGGGTTTCTGGCGCCGCGCGGAATCGTTGCGGCAGCCGTGTCGTCGGTGTTTGCCCTGCGGTTGGCCGGGCTTGCGGCGGTCGATGAAGGACTCGCGCGATTTGCCAATCAGGCCGAGTCTTTAGTATCGGTGACGTTTCTTACCATTGCTGGCACCGTGTTCGTTTATGGTCTATTTGCTGCGCCGCTGGCGCGATGGTTAAAAGTCTCTGACCCCAATCCACAGGGCGTGTTGTTTGCAGGTGCAGATCCGAGCATTCGAGAGATTGCCAAAGCTCTCCAAACGAGCGGTCAGCAAGTGATGCTCGTAGACACGAGTTACACGAATGTTGCTGCGGCGAGAATGGATGGGTTGAACGCCGAATGCTGTAGCATTCTTTCGGAGCATGCGCACGAGGAACTCGATTTTACCGGTATCGGACGTTTAATTGCAGCGACTCCCAACGATGAAGTAAATGCCTTGGCGGTGCGTGAGTTTCTGCATTTGTTCGGCAGTGCAAACGTTTATCAGTTGCCCCCCTGGGACCGAGGAGGTGGGCGTCGTGAGTCAATCTCGGATCACCTGCGTGGTCGTCTGGTGTTCGAGGAATCGTTAAATCATGCTGAGTTGCGGCAGCTTTGGAACGCAGGTTCTGTGGTCAAAAAAACAAAGCTTACGGAAGAATTCACGTTTGCACAATTTAAAGAACAGCACGGCAATGAGGCGGATTTGTTGTTTGTTATGGACGAAGCTTCCAGGTTGATGATTTGTACGGTGGAAGGAACGATAAAACCAAAATCAGGGCAAACGCTATTAGCCTTGGTTCCGTCCAATCGGCTTGATAGTGAGAAAGGCCATCTAAATTCTGATGACTTAGCTGCAGAATGAGATGCAAGCCGAATTTCTCTTGCGCACGTTGTTGTTTGTCGCGAGTCTCAAAAAAAATCTGCCTCACGAATTACTGGACACGGACTTCGAAAACCAACCTCTCTTTTTACCAGCGGAGTTGTTGTCGTGCAGTATAGGGACTCGTTGTTTAGCGTGCTGTGCCTGGCTACAGCGCAATCACGACAGCTACACAGAGAATGACGTTTAGCCGTACGTCATGTTTTTTCCGTACCATCCGCTTATAACAAGTCGAGTTGTATACCTGTTTCAGGGCCGCTCTACAGGCGGGTTGGCCGTTAAGTAATCGGCCGTAGAGCATGTGGTAAGCTTGATGATAGTGTCCAGTTGGAAGCTCGAGAGGAGCCATGGTGACGTGGCAATGAGTAGATTGTCTGGCTTCAGATCCGGCAATCCGGTTTCCTCAGTCAGAAGGTAGATGACTGTTCGAGACGAGGTTGGGATCTTCTTGACGTGGTGGCGGGAAATTGGTGGAGGTGATCTCTAGTGACAGGAGATACCATATTATGGCCACTCAAAATAAGTCATAATGGCTCTGCTGCAGGTTTGTCGTGTGTCTGGCGAATGCTAGGCCAGGACCGCCTGGTGTACTGCTCGAATGCTGGACCGATTGTCGAGACTAAAAGTGTAAATTTGGACGCACCCCCTTTTCCCAAGGAGACAGTGGACGCGATCACAATCCTTATGGATTTAGTGTGTGGGTGGCGGGTGGCGGAGTCAAAGGGGGGACGATTTATGGTGCCACCGATGATTACGGATATCGAGTCACTGAAAACAAAGCGACGGTTTATGACCTCTGGGCCACTGTGTTACATCAACTTGGCATTCATCACATGGATTTAATCTATCGATATGGCGGCCGAGACTTTCGTTTGACCGATGTCCACGGACATGTTCTTCACGATATTTTGGCTTAAAGGCGTGTGACTGCTCTGAGAATCCCGTGGTAGCGGATGAGATGTTCGATGTTCCTACCGATCGAGTCGACGAGGTGAATACAATGCGCACATCGTTTGTTGTTGTGATCGGGGCCGCCCTGTTGTGCTGGTGTGCTCCAGAACTCCACAGTGAAGAATGGCAACCCAAGAATCCACGCTTGTTGACCCGTTGGGCCAGTGAGATCAATCCCCAGCAGGTCCATGGAGAATACCCGCGTCCGCAGTTAGTCCGCGATTCGTGGAAAAATCTCAACGGCTTGTGGCAGTATGCCATTCGTCCACTGGGTAGCCCCCTACCAAAGAAATTCGATGGAGAAATTCTGGTCCCGTTTTGCGCTGAGTCTTCCCTGAGCGGTGTCGGACGATCTGTGGGGGCCGAAAACGAACTCTGGTATCGACGTTCGTTCAAGCTTCCAGAGGGTTTTCGTGGCCACCGATTATTTCTTCATTTTGGCGCTGTTGATTGGCGCACGACGGTGTGGGTTGATCGGCAAGCAGTGGGGAATCATGCCGGTGGCTATGATCCATTTTCTTTTGACATCACTTCTGCCCTTGCTGGGGAAGAGGTAGAGATTGTGGTGCGTGTCTGGGATCCTACCGACGAGGGTTCTCAAGCGCGTGGTAAACAGCATCAGCGCCCTCATGGTATTTGGTACACATCGGTAACAGGTATTTGGCAGACGGTTTGGCTGGAAGCTGTTCCACAACAAGGTTCTATCAAAAGCCTGACAGTATTGCCTAATGTGGATACCGGAGAGGTGGTTGCGGAGGTGACAACGGAACCGGCAGATCAGCAATGGAACGTTAAGATTGCCATCGATGGGTTGTCTCGAAATGGTAAGCGAGTGGACTTCGAGACGATTTCCGGGGTACCGTTACCAGCGAATTCAATCCGTCATGAAATCACCACGGTACATCTTTGGTCCCCCGACGAGCCCTGGCTTTACCATTTGACCGCAGAGATCTTTGACAACGCGGGGCATCGAATCGATTCGGTCACCAGCTATTTCGGCATGCGCACGGTAGAACTTGGTAGAGATGCCAATGGAGTCCAACGGATTCTCTTGAATGGAAAGCCTCTGTTTCAGTTTGGGCCGCTTGACCAGGGGTGGTGGCCAGATGGACTTTACACTGCGCCTAGCGACACAGCACTCCGATACGATCTTGAGGTAACGAAAAACCTTGGATTCAACATGGTTCGCAAGCATGTGAAGGTCGAACCAGCACGCTGGTACTCCTGGTGTGATCAAATTGGGTTGTTGGTGTGGCAAGACATGCCAAATGGTGGCGAACATGCGGCATGGCCCCGCGACGGTACGGAAATTCAACGCGATCAGGAATCAGCACAGCAATTTGAAGAGGAGTTACGCGCTTTAGTTGATTCCCACCGCAACCATCCTTCGATCGTGATGTGGGTGCCCTTTAATGAAGGATGGGGACAATTTGACACGGTACGAATAGCGGAGTGGTTAAAGGCTTACGATGCCACACGATTGGTCAATGCGGCGAGCGGTGGTAACGATTTTCTCGCGGGAGATGTGGATGACGACCATTTTTACCCCGGGCCAGGCGCTGCTCCTGCCTTACCCCAGCGGGCGGTTGTCTTGGGTGAATACGGTGGACTCGGTTTGCCGCTTAAGGGGCATACCTGGCAGGACGAAGAAAATTGGGGATACAGGTCGTTTTCTTCACAGCGTGATTTAACCGATGCTTATCTTGGTTTGATCAAGAATCTCCGCAGACTTGGAGAATCCCATTTATCCGCTGCGGTTTACACGCAGACTACCGATGTGGAAATCGAAGTGAATGGATTGATGACCTATGATCGCGAGCGATTGAAACTTGATGAGCAGCAAGTTGCCGCTGCGCATCGAGAACTCTTTGAACCGATTCCTGTACTAAATGCCTCTACAAGCAATAATCTAACCACCTTAGCATGGTGGCGATTTGAGGAAGGTGAGCCATCTCAACGGGTTCCGAATACGCAAGAGCATCCACGACAAATTGCGGCACGTGATGCTTCGGGGCACAACAATCATTTGTATGCCTATGGACGATCCCAATCACCGAGTTACAGCGACCGAGTTGCGGAATTGTCAATTCTGCAGCCGGGAGTGACAAACCTGGGCTGTCTAGATGACACGCGCATCCCAGAAGCGGGCATACCCTCGATCGATTTGTTTACGGATTCTGGAAGATCACGTACGCATATGGATGTGATTAACAATTTTCAGTTTCGACATTGGACAATCGAAGTCTCTTTTCGCATCGCAGAACTCGATCGATTTCATGGGTTAGTTGGTAAGGACGGCAAACCTTTGGAGGGCCCGTTTGCACCTTTGCAACTAAAAGTTCGTGGAGATGACAATCGCTTGCAAATTGAAGTTCTGGACAGCGGCGGAAGCTTACGTGAAGTGCGCAGCAAAAAACCCGTGTTGGCCGAGAAATGGTATCACGCCGCTGCTATCAGCGATGGCCAAGTTTTACGCCTCTATCTCAATTCCGGAAATGGCTACCAACTACAAGGGACGTCCCATATCGAAGGTCAATTATTTAATAGCGATGGGACATGGACTGTTGGCCGAGGTTTTTATGACGGCCAATTGGCAGACGATGCCCGAGCATTACTTGATGAAATCCGTATCAGTGTTTCCGCGCGTAAGCCCGATCAGCTTTTGATGACACCTGGAACAAGCAATGACGAAATTGTTCCTTAAGGCAGCTTCGGCGTGCTATAAATGGTTTTTCCGGACACTTTGATTTCTACATCGACGAGATATTCTTGAATTGCCTCTAAGTTGGGTTCCACGCCCAGTCCCGGTTCTTCCGATGCTCGAACCATACCGTCTTCATGACGTGCTAATTCATGGTTGTTCAGTTTGACGGCGAGGCGACTCGCTTCGACGGGAAACTCGCAAAGGTGACACGCTTCGATGCCCGCGAATGGAGCCAATGAGGCGCTGAGGGCGAGGTGTGTTGTGAAGGTGTGGTTTACGAAAGTCACTTCGTGTTCCAGAGCGTAGTCCGCAACCGCTTTCGCCGGGCCGATTCCACCGATTCGTCCCGTATCAATCTGAATAAAGCCAATTTTTCCATAATCGATTAAATGCTTGGCCATGTGGAAATTGAAGGCGCCTTCCCCACCCGCAATCTTTACATCAGGGCTCGCTGCGGCGAGCTCCTGGTATGCAGCGAGTGCATCGCCAACGAAAGGCTCTTCAAGCCAAAAGACTCGATGCTCTGTAAGCGAGGGAAGGCGTAGTTTGGCTTGATCAACATTGCTCCCCCAGACAGTCCCGGCATCGACCATCAACAGGCCGTCGTTGCCGAGCCCTCGGCGAGCTGCAGAAAGGTGTTCGTCATCGGCTTCCGGCGCGCCTGTGCCGTAGTTCCCCCAACCGAATTTCACGGCGCGAAAACCCTGGTCGCGAGATTGTCGCGCCTTTTCGTAGGTCGCTTCGGGAGTCTCTCCAAAAAGTTGTGAGGCGTAAGGCGTTTTGGCATAGGCATGATCGAATCCAAGTAACCGATATACTGGCAGACGCGCGCGTTTGCCAAGTAAATCCCAGAGCGCGATTTCAATGCCCGAAAATGTGTGAGCCGTTTGTGCAATGTCCAAACCGCGTCGGTCGACCAATTGACCTAAATGACGAATATCATCCGGGTGGTCGATCTCTTGGCCGATGACGGAACTGCGAACAGACTGGCATATTGAATGAGACATCGGGGTGACCCAATTGGCAAGAGAGACTAAGGGGGACGTTTCGCACTCTCCCCAACCGCTTAAGCCATCGGCTTGAATACGAACAAGCAAAGTATCTTGGCTGCCATCGGCGATGTCCAAAATATCCGGCATGGCTAGATAAAAGAAATCCACATGTTCGATTTTCACAAGGCTCACCGTTCTTCAGACGTTCAGGAAACAAATATTCAGGATTTATAGAAAAACAAAGGTTTGTCAAACTAAACCAAATGTTGCCGCTCGACAACTCGAGCGACATGAGATCGATTTGGAAGTGTCGATCTTGCATAAGACGGCATGGGGCGAATCTCTACAGAATACAGAAACGAAATCGTGGGACGTTTGGGTAATCGGCTTAAGAGGCAGGGCGGTGAAATTTCCTTGGTCCACTGACAAACCGATTTCCGTTGAAAAAAAACGCAATTCCAAGGTTTTCGCGCTAGTAACACCAATGCGTGGTGAGGTAGTGATTTGGTGAACCGTGTGGTCAAAAGAGGGGTCAACGGCAATCCATAATTGCTTCGAGTCAATTAAATCGTGTTCGTTCAGACGTTTGTCGATTTGCAGGGCTTCGCATAATCTTGCGGGGCCCCGGGTCAAATTGAGCAACTTTTCTGACCGTCGGAGCAATTTCATTCTGTGGATTCCCTGCAATGGTTCGAGAGCACGGATCAGGATTGCAGAAGGAATGTCTTTTTGTTCTGTCACCACATTAAAGCAGTAACGAGCGTGGATTGAGTACACATAGGTATGTCCGGCTGGTCCAAACATGGCTGTATTACGGGGTGTGCGCCCATGTGCGGCATGGCACGCCGTGTCCTGTTTTGCTTGGTAGGCCTCCGTTTCTACAATACGGCCGCTAAGCGTTTGACGTCCCAATCGACGAATCAATAGTTTCCCCAGCAGTTCCCGAGCTACAACAGCAGGTTGGCGATCGTAAAAATCTCGCGGTAATCGCACAAATGATTGCAAAAGATGGTTTCCGAAGAGGAACTGAGGGCGTGGTCGAAAGCGCTGCGCATCTCGGTATGAATGCATCATAGCGCAAAAAAAAGCTCCCGGAAGGTTCGGCGTCCCAGGGGGGCAAAGGACTCCGCAGTTTTCCGGGAGCGATTGGACGATTTTTAGCCGCAGCTTCCTGCTACGGCCTGTGGCCCAGTTTCGCAAAATCGACAAATGGTTTTTAAAACGATGGCTAGCATCCATGCCAACCTGGGTCGCTTCACAGTCCGCAGACACACAAATAAGTGGCCCGGATGCAGACTCACCCACGAATCGATTTTTCCCTGCACACGGCAGCCGGCTGGCGATCAGCCGAATTGCCAAAAACCTATTTTGACAACGCCGGATGTTCTTCAGACAACGGTTACTGTGTCAGCGAGGCGGGAGAATATGGCATAGAAGGAAATACGTCAAGACTGTTTTTTAAGAAACATTTAATGACAAAATGATTAATGAAAAAATGGTGTTGACTTGACCGTCAATACCAAGTGCCTCGATGCTGCCCAAAGTCTTTGCGATGGTGGCCTCGACATGAGGTATTGCGGTCAGGATATCAACGTAGGCCGCCCTGAATCCCCCCAAGGTGTTCCTGGTTTACAGCACTAGATCTTTTTGTCGGGAAGAGGCAGGCCCAATTCCTGCATTAGTAGTTGGATGTCTTCCCAGGTATTCTTTTTGGCACTCGGATTCCGCAACAAATATGCCGGGTGATAAGTTGCCAAAACTTTGATTCCGCGATAAACATGAAATCGACCTCGTAGGCGCCCGATAGGTTCCGTCGTTTGCAGTAAATTTTGTGCGGCAACGGCACCCAGGCAGCAAATAATCTCTGGTTGCAATACAGCTAATTGGTGCTCAAAGAAACCTCGGCAGTTTTCAACTTCTTCAGGCAATGGATTTCGATTTCCGGGCGGACGACATTTAAGGACGTTGAGAATAAAGATGTCTTCTCTCCGGAGCCCCATACCCTTTTGGATGATATCGGTTAGCAGCTTTCCAGCGCGGCCTACGAACGGCTCACCTTGGCGATCTTCATCCGCACCCGGGGCCTCTCCGAGGAAACAGATGCGGGGGTTTGGATTTCCAATTCCAAACACGGTCTGTGTGCGCGTCCGTGCTAATTCTCCGCAACGTGTGCATCCCATGACATCATGACGAATGATTTCCAAGGCTGAGATGCGGTCGTTATTTGAAGTTTCAGAGGGTGCAATGGTGTAAGTGGAAGTTGTTGAAGTGTGATCGGCAGAAGGCAAATCAGGATTTATTTCTTGCGGTGCGCTTGATGAGGTTTCGGTTATGGTCTGGTTCCGCGGTGTGAGATCCTGTTCTACGTGTGGTATTTGTTCTACACCCGCGCGCTGTAAGCTCTGCAGTCGTTGGACGATACCATGTCGCAGGCTATCCATGTTGTGTGAATTACGGCTCATTTTGACGGTGTCTTTTTCCAGGGAAGCCTAAGAATAGGCGTCACTCCCGTTGCTTGGACAGTCTGGTGAAACTTCATCTGAACGCGAGTTGGGCCAGCATAATTGCGTCATTTTAAACACTATATTCTTGTTCCTTAGGCGGATTTTCAAGAATCGCTCGTATGTGGCAGGTTTTCGAAAGAATGACATCGAAAATGTGCTTTCATCAGGTGTTTGCATTAAGTATGATGTCTTCTGAAGGGTTTGGAAGAAGGCACATCTCTTTTTAGCGGTTCTACGCTATGGCAGTTCCACAGGTTGTAATTGTGGGTCGACCCAACGTCGGCAAGTCCAGCATCTTTAATTGGTTTGCCGGACACCGAGTGGCGATCGTTGATGATATGGCCGGTGTGACGCGTGATCGATTGACACACTTGATTCACGAACGCAGTCACTTTTTCGAGATCGTGGACACCGGCGGGATCGGAATTGACGACGTTGACAATCTCACCAAGGAAATTGAACAGCAGATTGAAAATGCGCTTGAGATGGCTGACGTTGTACTGTTTGTTGTGGATACGAGATCGGGCATTACGCCACTTGACGAACAAGTCGCTAAACGCCTGCGCTATGTCGACAAACCAATTATTTGTGTAGCAAATAAAGCCGATGATACAAAACTAGATCCGCAGGCGGACGAGTTTTATCGACTTGGACGTGGCAAATTGATTCGAGTGAGCGCGCATCAGAATCGCAACAAACAGCAACTCCTTAATCTGATCACCGAACGGCTTCCTGATGAGCCAATGCTGGCTTCGATCGCATCAATTGCTGCTGAGCCCGAAGAAGCGGTCATGAATGTTGCGATCGTCGGCCGTCAAAATGTTGGCAAAAGCACGTTTGTGAATACGCTGTCCCGTGGTGAGCGGATGATCGTCAGTGAGATTCCAGGTACAACGCGCGATAGTGTCGACGTCCGATTCGAAATTGACGGCCAGGTTTTAGTTGCGATTGATACCCCAGGACTGCGCCGCAAGAAGAGTATCAAGACGGACGTCGAATTCTACGGATTGCATCGAGCTCAACGCAGTATTCGTCGGGCAGATGTGGTCTTAATGTTTTTTGACGCGACACAACGCATAAGCAAAGTAGATAAGCAACTTTGCAAATATATTACGGACAACTTCAAGCCGTGTATTTTTGTCGTCAATAAATGGGACACGATGGTGGGGAAAATGCCCACGGAAAAGTGGGTTCAATATTTGCGCGACAACTTTCGTACGATGTGGCACGTTCCGATTGCTTTTATCACTGGTGAAACAGGGAAAAATGTTAAAGCGTTGTTGAACCACTCCCAGATGCTCTATAAGCAAACGCGACAACGGGTGACGACGGGCGAATTGAATCGATTGATCCAACGTGCTGTTGAGCATCAAGCCCCGCCATTGTATCGTGGTCGTCGACCAAAGATTTTTTATGCATCGCAAGTAAGTGTGCAACCGCCGACGATGGTGTTGGTTGTAAACTATCCGAAGGCGTTCTCGCCTCACTACCTGCGTTATCTGCTTGGTGTCTTTCGCGATCAGCTGAGTTTTGGTGAAGTGCCCATTAAAATGTACCTGCACCAACGATCACGCGGTGATGACCGGGATGAGATTCGTTCGGGAAAAGCTGAGATGATCGATCAAGTGGGTGGTAGTGAGCAAGTTCCGATGGATTCATAGATCTGAGTGAATGGGGGCTGCTGTCAGCCGTCGGTTCCCTATAATTTCTATATGATCGTTGGCATTCCCACGGAAATTAAAAGCGATGAGTATCGTGTTGCGGTGTTGCCTGTTGGTGCTGAAGAATTGGTGCGCGCAGGACATACTGTGCTGGTCGAAGCAGGAGCCGGTTTGGGTTCAGGCTTGTCCGACCATGATTATTTGCGTGTCGGTGCGGAACTTGTCTCGAGCGGTGCAGAGATTTACGCTCGCGCCGATTTAGTTGTCAAAGTCAAAGAGCCCCAACCGGCAGAGTATGCTCTGATCCGTGAGCAACAAGCAATTTTTTGCTATTTCCATTTTGCAGCCTCACGTGATTTAACGGACGCAATGCGTTCCACAGGTGCCACCTGCTTAGCTTATGAAACACTCACCGATGAACAGCGACGATTACCGTTGTTGACACCAATGAGTGAAGTCGCGGGCCGTATGAGCGTTCAAGAGGGTGCAAAGTATCTGGAACGGCCACAGATGGGCCGTGGGATTTTGCTTGGTGGAGTGCCGGGGGTTGCCCCAGCACATATTACGATTCTTGGTGGTGGTATTGTGGGATCCAATGCAGCTCGCATCGCTGCCGGATTTCAGGCGGATGTCGCGATTTTGGACATCAATATGGATCGATTGCGTTATCTCGATGACATCATGCCGGCAAACGTTAACGTTCTCTACAGTGATCGGCATGTAATTCGTGAGCAACTTCGTATCGCAGATTTAGTGATTGGAGCAGTCCTTATCCCCGGAGCTAAGGCTCCGTGTTTGGTAGGTCGCAAAGAATTAAAAGTCATGAAGCCGGGCAGTGTAATTATCGACGTTGCGATAGATCAAGGAGGATGTATCGAAACAAGTCGTGCCACGACTCACAGCGAGCCGATTTTTATTGAGGAGGATGTACTTCACTATTGTGTGACGAACATGCCGGGAGCAGTGGGGCGTACGAGTACTTTCGCCCTTTGTAACGTGACCTTACCTTGGGTCCAAGAAATCGCAAATCGAGGTGTTGTAGAAGCTGCGCAACAATTGCCACCGATTGCAGCGTCGATCAATATTTATGATGGCGAAATTACGCATTGGCCGGTTGCCGACGGCTTTAGCATGCCGTACAACGCACGGTTTGAAAGCAAATGAGATAATGTTGCTGCGCTTTCTCATTACTTGCTGGTATGGCAGCACAAGGTTTAAACATTGGCAAACGGAGTCATCGAATGGCAGATGCACCTTTAGTTGGAATTGTGATGGGGAGCGATAGCGACTGGCCGAAGATTAAAAAAGTTGGTGCCGCGCTTGATGAGTTTGGGATTGCCTATGAAGCGCGAGTCATGAGCGCGCATCGAACGCCGGACGCAGTCATGGAATACGCTGTTTCTGCTGTTTCGCGCGGACTTAAAGTGATTATTGCTGCTGCGGGTGGAGCAGCACATCTGGGCGGTGTTGTGGCGGCTCACACGACATTGCCCGTGATTGGATTGCCGGTTCCGACGCCCGATTTGGGAGGACTTGATTCCCTGCTTTCGATTGTCCAAATGCCAGGTGATGTTCCGGTTGTCAGTGTTGCCGTTGGCATGGGTGGTCCACGAAATGCGGGTTTGTTTGCGGTGCAAATTCTTGCGACGGGAGATGCCGAGTTGCAGAATAAATTTGCTGAATTCAAACATCGTCTCAAGGACAAAATTGCTGCCAAAGACGCCGATTTTCAGAAGGCACTTGAGAGCGATGGTGGATAAGCTGGAAACGTTGCGTTGGGTCGGTAATGAGGAGGGGCACCTCGTGTTGATCGATCAGACCAAGTTGCCAGTCGAACTTCGTGAGATTGAATGTCGCCGGATCGAAGATGTTTGGGAGGCCATTAAGTCCTTGCGAATCCGTGGTGCTCCCGCGATTGGAATTGCAGCCGCTTATGGAATCTGTGTTGGTTTGCAGGCCAAACCGCTGATAGTGCAGAAAGACTTCCTCGACCGTGTTCATGATGTCGCGGGGTACCTTGCGACAAGCCGTCCCACAGCCGTGAATCTGTTTTGGGCGCTTGATCGCATGAAGAAGACAGCAAGGAAGCTCGCCACCGAGGCTTTGCCAGAAAGATGGTTTGCTGACCTGCTCGAGGAGGCACGTGCGATTCATGACGAAGACCGTGCAATGTGTCACGCGATTGGGTCATTTGGTGCTGAATTGCTCCACCATGAACAGGGAGTGTTAACTCATTGCAATGCCGGAGGACTAGCGACTTCGGAGTATGGAACCGCTTTATCGGTATTTTTTACAGCGCAAGATCAAGGGAAGCTGCTGCATGTTTTTGTCGATGAAACGCGACCATTGTTGCAGGGTTCTCGTTTAACTGCCTGGGAGCTAACACAACGTGGGATCAAGACGACTTTGATTTGTGATTCGATGGCGGCACAAGTTATGCGTGAGCAACGAGTTCAGGCAGTGGTTACAGGTGCCGATCGTATTGCGGCCAACGGGGATACGGCTAATAAGATTGGGACGTACGGGCTGGCGGTTCTCGCAAAAGCACACGACATTCCATTCTACGTTGCGGCGCCGACAAATACTTTTGACATGGCGATTACCAACGGTAAAGAAATCCCGATCGAAGTAAGAGCTGCCGAGGAAGTCACGCATGGATTTAATTGTCAGACCGCACCTGACGAAGTGAACGTTTATAATCCGGCGTTTGATGTGACACCGGCGTCATTGATTCATTCGATCATCACCGAAAAGGGTGTCGTCAACCCCGTATCAATCGATGCTATCCGGTCTTTGCTGACGTCCTAAAGCAATGTTGTGGTAAATTGGTTCCGAGCTTTTTAGAGCGCGATTTTGAGTCGCGGAAAAATGTACTGCGGACACCCCTAACGGCCTGTCGTTACACACCACCGCGCACTCAAACGCGTCCATCTTGTAGTTACTTGCTTGT
>JAKVBY010000006.1:2099-66466 GCA_022446825.1 Pirellulaceae bacterium | reverse complement strand
AGTTACTTGTTGGTATAGCAACGAGAATTTTATTACGAGTTTCCTGTTATTCGCGGAAGATTCCCGAGAATTCACTCGACGCAAAGAATAGCTTGCTAGCCCACTGAAGTTCTGAGATGTTCATTTTGCTTCATCGCGAACAGCCGTCGATTTACTAGGGTGAGAATGTGTTGAGTTACCGTCAGCTATATAGCAAACCAGATGCATCAGAGTGGAGCGGTGTTCTGGAGCATCGACGTTTTGAAATACTGGTGACGATTCTCGAGGAATGCTTGTGGAGTCCCTACTCGTGTGGTCTCCGTATTTGCCGTTGGAATCGTTCTGCAGAGACAAAGTAAATTGACTAAATGGATAAGATTAACTAGCCTAACGGAGGGGTATTGGGAAGCCTCACCTTGAGCCCCAAGTCGTGTTGGTTGGTCATGTGGCAGGTCCTTTTTTGGTGCAAAGAAGGAGTCGTGAGCTTGGCAAAAAGTCTCCAAACAGAGGAAGTTACTTGGTGATTTGTGGGCTACTCAAGGTGATCGCAAAATGAATCCACTGGCCTCCCTGAGGACTGGAGAATGAAGTGCTGAGACCACCAGGAAATTTTCTGGTCGTGCCCTTCGTTTGGTAGATAGGTGATCCAAAATGAGCAATCAAACCATTGGGCGGCCGATGGAAGTGCTATTGGTTGAAGATAGCCTGACGGATGCCGCATTAACGATGAGTGCTCTTAGTAAGGGGAAGTTTTTCCATCGTATGACCTTGGTTCGTGACGGTCTCGAGGCGATGGAATTTTTGCATCAGGAAAAAATCTTTGCCCGTGCGCCGCGCCCCGACGTCATCTTGTTAGACCTGATCATGCCCAAGAAAGACGGACTTGAAGTTCTGGCAGAAGTGAAGAAGGACTTCGACTTAAAGGCTATCCCCATTGTCGTGATGACATCCTCAGAAGTAGAAGAAGATCGCTTGAAATGTGAGCTACACCACGTGGATAGTTATATTATCAAACCGATCAACCTGTCCAAGTTTGTCGAAGTCCTGAGACAAATTAAAAGACATTTGTTAGCAGATGTTATTTTGCCTTCTGCCGAATAGTGTTCGTTCCATCGGCTCTATAAAGGTTGACTGCAATATTTGCAGTAAATCGCGTCGCTATCGTGACCTTCCCGTGTACACGACGGGCACCCTTGTGTTGTAAGTTCTTTCTTTGTCGACATGATGATCTCTGCTGAGAAGATACCGGTGGGGACGACAATGATACTATAGCCCAGCACCATCGCGACCGCGGCTAAGGCCTGCCCAGTGGGTGTGGCTGGGTAAATATCTCCGTAACCGACAGTTGTCATGGTGACGATAGCCCAATAAACACTTCTGGGAATACTGGTGAAATCTGAGCCGGGGCGGTTTCCCTCAATCAAATACATGGCTGATCCAAGAATCAAGATGGCCGTCATCACGAGTAGTACAAACACGGTGATCTTGGCCCGAGTTGCTCGCAAGGCGTGGATCAGCGCTTGCGTCTCGTTGACGTATTGGTGGAGTTTGAAAATTCGGAAAACGCGTATGAGTCGGAGTGTGCGAATGACCAGCAATGCCTGAGAACCTTGAAACAAAACACTTAAACTCAAGTAGGTTGGCACGACGGATATGAGATCGACGATTCCAAAAAAACTTCCTGCGTAACGCAGCGGTTTGTGAACGCAGGCTAAGCGAATTACATATTCCAATGTAAATAAACCTGTAAAGGCCCATTCGGCAAAAACAAGTCGTTGACGCCACTCGCTGCTGATGTTATCGACGCTTTCGATCATTACCACCACAACACTGAGGGCGATGGCGACGAGTAGAGCAACGTCAAATGCCTTTCCTGTCGGTGTGTCCGCCTCAAAGACAATTTCATGTAGGCGTTTTTTCCAGGGTGGCAAATCATCAACATGATGAGGCAGTGGAGATCGTTTGATTACGTCATCCTTCTGATCTTTCATGGCAATTTCTCAGGTAAGATATTGTCTAACTACGAACACGCGAGGACGTTGAAGTACTTTCTTATCCAGAGATGTTACCAAGTGCCTGTAGGGAAGGGTTATGGAAGGTCTTAATCGACAAAATTTTAGGGACTTTTTTGTCTGTTTCCATTTTCAGTAGACCGCAGGAACTCAAGAAACGAGGTGCGCGGCCATGACGAGAAGCAAAACGTCTCGAGTAACGTAGTTTGAAAGTCTCAGTGTCCAAACCGTTCAACCATTTGGCGAGGTGGCGTTTGTCATAGAGGTAGAGAACATGTTTTGCGCTAGCCAGCGAACCAGAACTGGTATGGTAGATGTGGTTGCCAGTGTTAAAACACCCGATATGTCGGTTGCCAAGTGGTCGCGGTGTTCCTGTTTGGCCAGAAAAGTTTTTGGCTTCAAGTGACGTGTCGGCGTTAGCGTGGGCAGTTCCAAAATGTTGCTGCGGATTGTGTTTTTGGGAACCTCTATAGTTTACTCAGGGTGTCGCGATCATTGATTTATTTCTCTTGCCAACGCTGCCATGCGAGCCCGGGACGGTCCACGCGAAAACGGACCAAGCGGCCGTGCTCCATTTCCGTAACATAAGCCATGCAGCCGTCTTTTCCCCCGAAACAGATGTTGCTGGGGCTCTTTCCCAAAACTTCAATTTCACGCAGAATTTCACCCTGAGGAGAAAGTTTGACGACAGTTCCCTTTCCATGTCGGGTAATGTAGAGGTTGCCGTCGACATCACAACGCATGCCGTCGAAGCCAAAGTCGGGAAACTGCTTTAGCAGTCGCTTATTTGTCAGCCCGCCGTCCTCAGAAATTGTGAACTCCCAAATGTTGCGTTGAACACTTTCATTGACATAGAGATTCTTTCCATTGGGGCTCACTTCGATGCCATTGGTTGTTCCCATGTTTTTTGCCACACGGGTTGTTTGGCCGTCTTTGGAGATGCGCCAAATTTGTCCAGTACCGGCTTGCCAATTGGGGTCGCTTGCGTAAAGCGTTCCATCGGCCGAAATGGTCAGGTCATTTGGCTGATTCATCTTTGCTTGGTGGGAAAAGACACTGATGTCGCGTGTTTTTGGATCGATTTGCAAGATGTTATGGTTGACATAATCTGCGACGAACATCTGGCCGCGGCGATCGAACCGAATGCCATTCCCGGTGCTCGTGGTGGGTAGGGTGATAAATAATTCGGTCAGGCCTGTTGGGGTTACACGACCAATGGTTTGTTGCTGTGCGAAGTTCACGGCAAAGATATTTCCGTCGGCATCGCATGCGGGGCCTTCGATACCGCCTGTGAAGCTCGCTTTGTCCGTGAAGGGTTTGGCAACGAAAAGTTCCTCTGCGATAACCACGTCGCCTACAGTAAGAAAAAGTAATATTGCCAGCAACGTAGATTTTAGAGAGCGAAAAGGTAAGGTAATGGGCATGCAATGTCTTCCAATAAACATCGGTTAGGCTGAGAAAAACTATCGATAGATTTTGCAATGTGGCAAGATGTGATCTAACTCTGCAGCACCTTCGGTAGTCACCTTGGTTCCATGTAGATAAAGTTTGCGCAAGTTAGTTAGAGTTTTCAAATGTTGGAGGCCAACGTCAGAAACCGCCGTTTTTGAGAGCCAAAGAATTTCCAAGTGGTTTAGATAACTAAGATGGAAAAGGTGGTCGTCGTGTAGAGGTGTGTAGTCGAGACCGAGTTCTTTGAGCTGTACTAGCTGGGAAAGAAGTTTCAAAGACGGTTCGTCCAGTTTGACTCCCTTCATCCACAGACGCTCGAGTTTAGGCAATTCAGTCAGATGTCCTAGCCCGGGGCCTGCGACGTTAGTTTCGACGAGATGCAGTTTCTTTAACTCCGCTAAGGGTAAGAGCAACTTTAAACCTACATCTGTCACGTCCGTACGATCTAACCAAAGCTCTTCTAAGTAGGGAACGGCATTAAGATGCGGGAGACCAGCATTGGTGATAGGAGTATCGTCGAGGCCGAGTGATTGAATTGATGCGAGGCCATACAGCCCAGTTAACTCGTCATCTTGTACCTGAAGGTGTTGCAGTGACAGGTGTGTGAGTGAGCTCAAGCCGTATAGCGATGCCAAGCCCACGCCGGTTACTCGCGAATTTCCTAAGTAGAGTTTTTGGACACTGGAGAAACCAGCAAGATGAGATAAGGCATCGTTCCCTAAGCGAGAGTGTTCAAAAGAAATCCAGGAAACCGGCTGCATGAATCTTAGTTTTGCGACGTCTTGATTGTCTCCTTTCCACTCTCGGTTCATGCGGACGATCGCCCCCTGAGTGCCACTGGAACCCCGTCGAAAATCGATATCCGCCCCAAGGCGAGTAAAGGTGTCAATCACTTCAAGTTTGCGACGTTTTTGGTATTTTCTGACAGCGAATTCTGCCTCCTGAGAGACAGGTCTGGAAGACCTGGCTATTTGGTTGAGTGCGTCAATGGCGTCATCGGCGCACTTGCGGTCAGGTGAATTTGCCAAGGTTGCGAGGATATTGACTGAACAGCCGGCAACTTCACGGCTGGTCGAGCAGGCGGCATTCGCAACGAGGGGGATTGCTTTGGCACGGGCATCAACCAGTTTTCGCATTGCTCTGCGCCGTACGATGAAACGATCGTCGTCGAGATCGCTTAGCCATTGAGACAACAAAGATTGGGAATCATTAGTTGCAGTCGATGTACCAAGCTGTGTACCAAGCTGTGCGAACAGCAGGACCGACGGATGGCATAATATCAACAAGATAAGGATGAACCATCTTTGGTGAAAAAACATCGGCGGCCGATCTATGCCAAAGTTGCGAGCAAAGGTCCAGGGGAACTCGGAACACGATCCAAATTAACTTGAAGGAATGAGCCTATAGCATTTATAGTACCCGCCACGGCCCCATTTTTCGAGCAAGCAAGACTACTTTTAACAGGTTGAGCCGCTCGAGATCGAGGTTGCGGACCGTATTTTTGCCAACCAGTGTTGCCAGAAGTTGTAAGAAAGGCTCGGTGAATCGGTTGGCTCTCGTAAATGCTCCGAGGCGTTCGAGTTTGGCATCATGATTCTTGGTTGTCGGTATCTGCCACGTCGGACTCATTTTCAGGAGACGCTTGCAAGTCTGTTATTTCATCTGATGCGGTTTCATTCTCATCAACGGTTGAATCGGTGTCACCATCTGTCGCTTCTTCTTTGGGTACTCGAACGATTGCCGCAAGTTTATCGTTGTTATCCAACTTCATGATGCGCACGCCCTGAGTGTTTCGACCGATTACACTGATGTCACTCGCAGCGATGCGTTGAAGTTTTCCACGCGCGGTCATCATCAGCAGTTCATCATCATCGTAAAGTCGAGCGATTCCGATAACGGGACCATTGCGTTTTGTGGTTTTAATGTCACGAACCCCTTTGCCACCACGGTGTTGTCTTCGATAACGCGATGTTGAAGAAGAATCATCCACTTGTGTATCGTCTTCATCGCTCGCTATACCGGGGCCAAATGCGGTACGTTTTCCATAGCCATTTTCACATGCCGTCAGCAAGGTGGCGTCGGCATCTGCAACGACCATCCCGACTAACTCATCATTGTCTTTTAGGCCAATTCCCTTAACTCCAGACGTATTACGGCCCATCGGTCTGGCGTCCGACTCTGCAAATCGGATTGCCATTCCGTTGGCCGTGGATAACACAACATTGTCACCGGGCTTAGTAATCACAACATCGACTAATTCATCATCATCACGCAACTTGATAGCAATGATCCCACCACGTTTAGGACGGCTGTAGGCCTCTAAAGTTGTTTTCTTTACTAATCCTTTTTTTGTCGCCATCAACAAAAAATGACCAGGCAGGTTGAAGTCGCGGACTGCACGGCAATCTGTAATTTGTTCGTCATCGCTAAGGTTGAGTAGATTCACGATTGCTCGGCCACGGCTTTCGCGGCTAAGTTGCGGCAACCCATAGACTTTTTGCCAGTAGACCTTTCCCTTGTTGGTAAAGAATAGTAGGAAGGCGTGAGTGCTGGCGACGAATAGATGTTCGATCGGATCTTCATCTTCGGTTTTTGCCCCTTTGAGCCCTTTTCCTCCCCTCCTTTGTGCACGATAGGTGCTGGCTGCGGTGCGCTTGATGTAACCCCGGTGACTAATTGATACGACCATCGTTTCTTCTTCGATGAGATCTTCTAGGTCAACGTCACCGAGTTCTTCTCCACTGATTTCTGTGCGGCGATCTTCACCATATTTGCGTCGTATTTCTACAATGTCGTCTTTAATGATTGCTCGAATGTTGGCTTCATCGGAGAGAATACGAAGATATTCGGCGATCTCATTCAAAAGTTTCTGGTGCTCGTCACTCAGCCGTTCTTGTTCTAAATTGACCAACTGGCCAAGAGTCATCTTGAGGATTGCATCTGCTTGAACGGCAGTCAGTGTATAGGTGTCTGACGCACCGCGTTCCTCTTGAAACACTTGAAAACCAGCATCTCCTAAAGCGCGTTGCATCATTGCTGCCGGGCACTCGACGCCCATTAAGCCTGTCTTGGCTTCTGCCTGTGTTTGTGAGGCGCGAATGATACGAATGATTTCTTCGATATTGGCTAGTGCGAGAAGCAAGCCTTCAACCGTGTGTTTGCGACGCCGTGCTTTGGCGAGCAAAAATTGCGTGCGCCGGCGGATGACGGTAATGCGATGGCGGACAAATTCTTCTAGGGCTTGTTTAATTGTGAGTGTACGGGGTTTCCCATCCACTAAGGCCAATAAAATAATCGAAATCGTATCTTGCAGTGGCGAAAATTTAAAAAGCTGGTTCAAGACGACATCTGGATCCGCATCACGCTTCAGATCGATGACCAGCCTTACGGGATCTTTGAGATCACTTTCATCGCGAATGCCCGCAATGCCGTTGACTTTATCGCCGTTGACAAGCGCTGCGATTTTTTCAATGACACGGTCGCGAAATTGCTGGTAAGGAATGTCCTTAACGATGATCCGAAATCGGCCCTTCTTGTGTTCCTCAATGTCTGTGCGCGCACGCACGATTACGGTGCCACGTCCGGTTTGGTATCCTTGGCGAATACCACTACGCCCACAAATAATACCACCTGTGGGAAAGTCAGGACCTTGGATGATCTCGCACAACTCTCCAAGAGAAGTCTCTGGCTCATCAAGGAGATGAATTAAGGCATCACAGATCTCTTGAAGATTGTGGGGTGGTATGGATGTGGCCATCCCGACCGCAATACCGCTGGTTCCATTAACGAGTAGATTGGGGAATTTTGAGGGTAGCACGGTTGGTTCCGTGTTCCGCTCATCATAAGTTGGAACGAAATCAACCGTATCCTGCTTGAGGTCCTCGAGCATCAAGGAGGCGACGGATGACAAGCGTGCTTCGGTGTAACGCATGGCAGCCGGAGGTAGGCCTGCAATCGATCCAAAATTACCTTGTTTGTCGATGAGCACGTGCCGCATGTTCCATTCTTGGGCCATACGCACGAGTGTCGGATAGATGACACTTTCTCCGTGGGGATGATAATTGCCGCTCGTGTCGCCGGAGATTTTAGCGCATTTGACACGAGAAGCCCCAGGATTCAAGTTAAGGTCGTTCATGGCGACGAGAATTCGGCGCTGAGACGGCTTCAATCCGTCACGTACATCAGGTAAGGCACGGCTGACGATGACACTCATGGCATACGTCAGGTAGCTTTCCTTAAGCTCATTTTCGATGGGCAGCGGTACCAGATTGCCCTCATGAGTATCGTCGGGTGACTGGTCCGATCCGTTGGACCCGTTGGACTGGCCTGAGTCGCTGGACAAAGCAGATTCCTTTCAAACGTGTCGAAACACGTCGCTGTCAAAGGTGGGCAACCGGCGGGACAGAAGGTGTGAAAATACCTCGTAAACGCCGACTTAACCGAAACGCTTAATCTAGCATTTTTGAGGTCGACCGACAACCAAGGAAGAGGCAGAGATATGACTCGTAAACCTTTTTTGCAGAATGGTTTACGACTTTGAATGTGACTACACGAGAACTCGATTTTGCCACTCAATCCATGTCCATGCCGGATGCGCTCGAGGCGCTCACTGAGAGGCTGCAATCGTCTGCTCGCTGGTGCTCGTAAGGCCGTCAGAAAACCAACCTTAGGCTTCTCAACGGCCCTCTGCAGAAGGCCCGTAGAATTCTCGATTGTTTGCTTTGTCTGAAACCAGCTAGGTGAGTTTCTACGTAGCTGCGTATGGGAACAGACGGCATCTAGCAAGGGAAATTTACGGGCGCGTTAAGCCCCTCTGCAGTTACTAGGCTGGGAACGTCTTCGCTCCATTGCAGAGAGGACGTGGCATTGGGAGCGCCAGATTTCCAGTGGGGGTAGGGTCCCCATTTGCTCAACTCCAGAGACATTAGCACACAAGCCATGACGAGAGCTATGAACGACACGATCAACATCATCGTGTAAATGCCCAATTTTTGCTTTTGTGTTGGCCGTAAGTTTGGATCAGATGTTGGCGAGATTTGTTGCGACACGATCGCCTTCCTTAATGAGACCCCGACGAAATTCTTTCACAATGACACCGACTGCGCGATCCGGTTGCAAATGGCGCACGATGACACGACCAAGATAAGTTCCTTTACGAAAAACGTCTAACGTATGTCCTTCGCGAAGACCGTCATCTGAACCAAGAGAGATTTCAATCAAGTCGCTCTTGCCAACTTTAGTGACCAAGCCATCAACGGTTGGTGCCCTTAGATCTCCGTCGGCAAGAGTCAGGTCGTGAGCGTCGAGTACTTTTTTATATTCACTGACTTGCTCTGCGAGTTGATTCTGGATCTCTTGCAGTTGGCGAAGCGTTCCTTCACTTTCATTCAGCTGGTCAGTGATGTTGACAATCTGGGTGAATGTGGTGTCGCGAGCCTGTTGTGCAGCGAGAATTTCTTGCCGTAGTTTGACAACTTCAGTATTCAGTTTTTCCAGAGCGATCGTACTTTGTTCGGCGACTTCAATGTAACGCCGGTGATCAGCTTGCAATTTGGAGAAAGCATTTTCCGTTGTGCGTAGTTTCTCGGATTGGTCCTGCCATTTGGTGTGCAGGCTCCCGAGTGCATGCCGACGGGCCGCCTGTTCTGTGGCCAAGAGCTCAAGACTACGTGCTTGCTCGTCCTGCATATCACGTAGTTTGTTATTGGCAGTCGCTAATTGTGTTTTAAGACCAGTATCTGGGTCTTCAACCAATTCGCGCCAGTTTTTATGGGTAGCAAATACCGTGATCGCGATTCCTAGAAAGAGGACGCTCATCACTAAAATCAAGGTTGTGAAGATCTTGCCAACTAACGTCATGGCGTACGATCCTTCCGGTGAAAATCAAGCGGTTTCAACAAACAAGTAATGGCGACGGCGAGGAACAAATCAGGATTTGAGGTCAGGTTCTTCGGTCGTTGGAAGCCCCACAGACCGATTGCAGTCAAAAGTTGCAATACTTTCCTACTGCTGACTTCGACAGGATGTGCCACTGTTCTACGTGTAACTAGTATAATTTCACAGAATTGAAAGTGTCAAAGAAATCCACAAGAAAGGAGGAATCGGCGATTTGGGTGCACTGGGTTGACTCGGTGTGGCAGGGCGAAATCATTGCCAGTAAGTCCTTTGTATGAAATAACATAGATAGGAGGTCAGACTGCCATTTTCAAGTCCATGTGAGGGGCAAATGCTCGGCCACCTGGGAAACTCTTCCTTGTCAATTGTAGTGATTATCCCTTCTTGTGGGGTTTAAATTGCCCGCGGGTGTGAACAAGGATCCCAAAAATCCCGGTCAAGAGGAACAGTAGCAAGCAAAGTCCTGCAGGTAAATCGCCGAGACTTTGGTAAATGCTTGACCGGGGATCACGTTGAACAGAGGCGATGATCACGCCAGCGGCTCGCCGTGGGCCTTGCGCAAGCAGGCGGCCACTGCTGTCGATCCAGGCCGAGAAGCCGGTATTGGCAGCGATAAGGAGCGGGAGACGATTTTCAATGGCTCGGAAGATGGCGCAGTTTAAATGGGAATCAAGCATGCTCGAACCGTAGAACCAGCCATCGTTTGTCAAGTTGACGAGCACATCGGGGGCAGCACCCGCCGCTTTCAATTCGGCAAGTTGAGAACGAATTAAGTGTGGTATCGTACTTTCGAAGCAAATACTCGGCGCGACTTGTGCTGCACCAATTGGAAAAACTTTAGGATGCTCGCCTGGACTAAGTCCTTGAGACATCGGAGCCATGTGATAGAGCCACGGCAACCAGTGACCAAAAGGGATGTATTCCCCGAACATCACGGGATGCATCTTGTAGTATCGGTCGATAATTTCCCCTGAGGCATCGAGCAGAAGGGCCGAGTTGTATTTCTCCACACCATGGTCAAGATGCCGCTCTGTGTCCATGCCCACGAGTAAGGCCGTTGGTTTCTTAGTACGCTGGGATTTTGGCGTTTGTGGGTTGAGCATCTCGGCAATGCGGCGACGTCGTTCCGCAAAGCGATTTACTTCCTGGGCAACGAAATCGCGATACTCATTTGGTTCCAGGCTGTCGATATCTGGGATCTGGAGCGGACCATCGAGAAGAAATTCCGGCGTGACCACGGTAAACATCGATTCGGGCCAGACAATAAGATCCAGGCCAGGATGTTTGGTAGCTACCTGCTGAGAAGAACGAACGTATTGTAGATAAGAGGCGACGGATCGTTCTGGGTTGTATTCGAAAACCGAGTCGATGGATTCTTGGATCAGAGCAGCTCTGAGAATTGGTTTGCTGTCAGCAAAATTTTCCGCTTCTTCGATGCGCCAGTTTCCGTAAAGCATGTTTAGGCTCAGGAGGACTGCAGAGATAGGGAGTGGGATCCAGGCCCAGAGAGTTTTGCGCCAACGGACGGTTTGTACCAAGGAGGCGGTAAAGAGCACGATTAAAAAACTTACTCCGTACGCCCCAAATACATCCGAAATTTGCACGAAAGCGAGTTGCTTCACTTGGGTGTGTGCTAACAAACTCATCGAAAACCCCGTGATAACATGACCCCGGGCGAGTTCTAACCCGGCCCAGCCAACAGGTGCCACGAGAAATAAGGGAAGGCGTAGCTGGTGGACGGCGAGGCGTGAAATTCCCACGAAAGCGACCAGGTAGCACGCGAGATATGCCGATAAAAGAAGCCAACCTAAATTGACCGCCGGATGTGCGTGGCGAACCCCTTCCAGGGTCGCCATCCAATGGATTAGTGCTGCACACCAAATCGCGAAGTACGGTCGTTTTCCTTTTAAGGTGGCTCCTTGAATGAGGATCAGCCAGCCCAAAGTGGCCACCCAAGCGAGCGGCCAAAAATTGAGTGGCGGGAAGGCGGCCCAAAGCAAGACGCCACTGGCCAAAGAGATTGCAAAGGTCGACTTGTGCCAGGGTGCAGTCGAACGGGTCGGTGCTTGCACACTCGTTGCGTGGGAATCCAAAGGGGGATGAGAGTCTTTTTTAGGAGCCGTTTGTCGAGGGGTGGAAGATTGGTTCACAGCAGCAATCAATACAAAGGTGTTCGGTGTCGATGGCCAAACATAGAAGCCTGCGATCTGGAAGCCTGCAATCCACATGCACGCTGCGTCAAGGGTAAGCGGAAGTTGCCAAAGAGACCAGAGGAATCGGCGTGCTGGCAGTATTCTCACCTACAACAGAAAAATAGGGACGACCGTTCCGCTCGTAAATATGCGATCCCCCGGAGGAAAGTAAATCAGGCAGTTCGCCTCGGTCAATGAACGTTGGTCCGCAGAACCTTGCCAGTTTAGAGTGCGGACTTCGCGGCGCGCCCCTTCTATAGAAAGTACGCCCGGAAAATAGGTGGGACGTTGTCCCTGTTGAGCATGTTCCGTGGCAAGAATTCCCTCCTGGCGTTCAAGCCCTGACGGTTTGTGTCCGCGCAATTTCTGTAGCACAGGGCGCACAAAAAGTTCAAAGCAAACCAAACTACTCACAGGGTTACCCGGTAGGCCGAACACGAGGCAATTTCCAGACGGCTGTCGTTTTACGCCAAACCAGAGTGGCTTCCCGGGTTTGAGTTGGACACGATGAAACACAGTTTCCACACCGGCCATTTCGAGAACCTCGGGAACAAGGTCAAGAACTCCCGCCGAGACGCCACCGGACAATACAAGCACATCGGAGTTCAAGCCTTCCCGCACCAAAGTTGCCAACGCTTCCTTCTCGTCCCGGCCAATGCCAAGGTCGTTAGAGACACCGCCAGCCTGCTCGACTAAAGCGCGAATCATTGGTCCGTTACTATTGCGAATCTGCCCCGGAGCAGGAACTCGGTTGGCAGGCACTAACTCATTGCCCGTGGCAAGAATGGCTACTTGGGGACGGCGGAAGGCCAGCACTTCAGTACGTCCAATTTCTGCCAAAAGGCCGACTTCGATTGGACGAATCGTTTGGTTGGCCGACAAAACAGTCTCACCCACCCGTAATGACGTGCCGCGCGGCATAATATTTTCACCGACGCGCAGGGGGCTGTCGAAGACTTCCACCATGGGACGCACAGCCGTTTCATCAATTTGCGTTTGCTCAATCATTACTACGGCATCGGCGCCTGAGGGAATCGGGGCTCCCGTCATGATGCGCGTTGCACTTCCTGGCTTGACCTTACTGTGCGGTACATCGCCGGCCGTGATTTCTTCAAGGATCGCTAAACGAGCTGTACCCGTTGCCAGATCTGCTGCGACGACGGCATAACCATCCACGGTGGATTTGTCGTGTGGAGGCGAATCGATGCCGCTCGCAATGTTCTCGGCCAGAACTAAATTAAGCGCATCGGCAAGGGGAACTGGCTCAGGAGCGGCTCTTAAAGCACTTTCAAGAACGATCTGTAACGCTTGGTCAATAGAGATCATAGTGTCGGCTTTCGACCGATATTGACAAACCGCCTTAGTAATTCATGGCCACACTCTGTCAAAAAACTCTCAGGATGAAATTGCCAACCTTCGAGGGAGTGTTGCTTGTGGCGTATCCCCATAATTTCGCGAGATCCATCGGGAGCGTGGGCCCAGGCTGAAACGGTAAAATGTTCTTGTAGGGAACTGGGAAGAATGATCAAGCTGTGATAGCGCGTGGCCACGAAAGGATTGGGGAGTCCTGCAAAGAGGCCTTGGTCGTCATGAAATATCTCGTCAGTCTTCCCGTGCATCAGATGCTTGGCACGAACAATTTCGCTACCTGTAGATTGACCGATGGCCTGATGTCCGAGACAGACTCCTAGAACCGGAATGACGCCAGCGAAATGTTCGGCACAAGTAATGGAGATTCCAGCTTCGTTGGGCGTGCATGGCCCGGGAGAAATAATCAAATGTGAAGGTTTCTTTAACTCAATCTCGTGCGGTGTGATTTTGTCATTTCGGAAGACTTGAATGTCCAACGTGGCATCAACTTCGCCTAGACACTGGACTAGGTTGTAAGTAAAGGAATCGTAGTTATCGATAATTAAAATCATGGTAAGTTTTCTGGTGCGCAGGCGCTTTTCTGAGGCGCAGGTGCTTTTCTAACGCGCAGGTGCGGTTGCGACGCAATTGCCACCACCATTATTTAACTCCAAATGCAAGCTGTTTCAAAGATGCCGTCTTTCGAGTTATTCCCGTGTGGGTGGTTTTGCCTTGGTAGCAAATGGCTTTTATGGACCTTACTCTGGCTGCTGCCGATCGATGTTTTCTCAGAAGATAACACTCGGCCGACAGCGCAACAGGACCCATCTCTTGCACTGACGTCGGAGGAGTTGCCTCAGGACTCCTTGGAACAATTATCGGCTGTGGTTCGATGGATCGCGTTGAAGAGTCTCCCCGATGATTACGAGGATACACGTCATTGGGGTAAAACCAAGCGTGTTTTAGACGGTCTGGACGTTCGCCGTGAAGGATTGCGTATTAAAACAAAACGCCGCTGGAAATACGCCAATCACGGTACCTGGAAACGCTATCGAGCCGAGTTAATCGAACCTGCCCGCCGCCTCACTATCCGAATTGATGAGATGGCACGAAAAAGCAACGAGTTAGTACAAATCCAGCTGTTTGTTGATGCCTCCCTGGGAATTTGGGGTCGTCTTTCACAGTGGAATCACGGTGTGCAACTCGTAAGTGTGAGCATGGATGCCACTGCACGAGTCCAATTAAGTTTGATGGTAGAGGTCAAAATCGACGTGAACTTTGCGCGCGTCCCCCCAGATTTAATTTTGCGACCGGTAGTCTCGGAAGCCAGATTGACACTCATCGACTTTGAAGTGCAGCGAATCAGTGATGTGGGAGGCTCTGTAGCCAGAATCCTTGGGAAGGGAATTCGCGAACTTCTCGAGGAAAAAATCGCTGCAGACCAGCAACGCATGGTTCGTAAAATCAACGAACAGATTGCCAAAAATCGTGACCGCTTACGACTGTCTTTACATGAATTAGCCGAGTCGAAATGGCGGGATTTGGTAGCACCCGAGCAGATCAATAAAGACGCACCAGTAAAAACTCCTCCACGGGTGCCTTTAAGTTCCGGTTTAGTGGATGAGGAGGCCATGCCTTAAATGGCAAGTGGTTACGAAGCGTTTCGCCATGTTTTTGTTATAGCATGCTAGCATTTTGCGAATCGCACGGATCTCTTGCCCTGAGTCCGACGACCACCAACAGCGGTGGATACTTCAAGGGCAGAAGTCTTGCAGATGTTGCCTTGGTTGCGGATTGCGGCCTTTGTCATTGAATTGCCAAAGGTACCCTGGGTGGTCGTTGGCAAAAAGCTTGCGATGAGTTACTCGGCTGTGGAAAAATCTTGGTTACTGGAAACTTGGTTGTGAAGAAAAGGTTTCGTGTCCGGGGCTGTGGCTGTGGTGCTGATATGCCTGACGGCGATTGAAGACCGAGCGAACTCCAGTCTCGTCCAAACTACCAAAATCTCGGCTGGAGACGATTTCTGTGAGGAAACCGGTTTTGCTTTAGCCGAGCTGATGTTTGCCTTGAACTGAAAATACCAGTGCTAGCTTGTTGAAATCAGTTTTTCTTGCTCTGAAACGGTGCTTCTTTGAAACGCTCTTGATTCCGACCACGACGCGACTTATTCTTCCTGCGCGTTCGCTCAAGATATTTTTCGCCTCGATTTCCCTTCGCGATCTGCTGCTTGGAACCATTTATGAAGAGACCTGCAAATACTGAAGCATTAACCGCTGCCAATACCGTTCCGATGTTGGACGTGAATCGCGGCAATCACCCTTTAGCCGTTGAATTTCAAACGGCGATTGACAGCGTATTCAAAACAGGCCGCTTTTTGCACGGCCCTGAAGTGCAGCAACTCGAAAAGGCAATTGCTGGCTGTTGTGGCACAAATCATGCGATTGGTTGTGCTTCGGGTAGTGACGCTTTGTTGTTATCTCTGATGGCTTTGGAGATTGGCACGGGCGACGAAGTGATTGTACCTAGTTTTACTTTCTTCGCGACGGCTAGCGCCGTGTGGCGCCTTGGTGCCCGACCGGTGTTCGTGGATATCGATCCTCAAACGTTCAACATGAATCCNCGCGGGATCGAGCAAGCAATTACGAAGGCAACCAAGGCGATCATACCCGTTCATCTATTTGGCCAAATGGCTCCGATGGATGAAATCATGAAAATTGCAGAAGCATACCACTTACGTGTCATCGAAGATGCAGCCCAATCCATTGCTGCTGCATACCAAGGGCGATCGGCTGGAAGTATCGGCGATGTGGGTTGCTTGAGTTTCTACCCAACGAAAAATCTTGGCGCTTTTGGTGATGCAGGGATGATCACTACAAACCAAGGTGAATTAGCAGATCGCCTACGACTTTTAGCAGCTCATGGTATGCAATCAGCGTACTACCACAACGAAGTTGGTATCAATAGTCGACTTGATTCGATTCAGGCAGCCGTACTGAACGTAAAAATTTCTCAATTGAATAAGATAACAGCAGCACGTCGAGCCAACGCCGCACGTTACGCAGAGTTGTTCTCTGAAATAAACACAATTTCAGAGGTTCAGCTTCCGGAGGCGGTTGATGACGCATTTCACGTTTGGAATCAGTATACGATTCGTGTCACGCAGGGGCGCCGTGACGAACTACGTTCATACTTGCAACAGCATGGGATTGGTACAGGTGTTTACTACCCGATTCCGCTACATCAGCAAAAGTGTTTTGCTTCACTTGATCTTCCCAGCTGGGGACTTCCAGAAACAGAACGTGCTGCAGGAGAAGTCTTAAGTCTACCAATCTTTCCAGAACTCACCGTTCAAGAACAGCAGCTTGTGGTTGCTGCTCTGGCAGATTTTTACGCGAAATCTGAGAAGTCGGCCGCCTAGTTGCACTTTTATTTCTTTTCTCAAACGCTCGCGAAGTTAAAAATTCAGCCCCCATTATGGAAAGTTTTTGACATCAAGTGTTGTAGAGAGTGGGGATGGCGACTTTCGGGTGGTCGTGGACACCGAATGCAGTTGGGTGGGCCATCTGATTGCAGATTGTCCGTCAGTATGACCCGCCAGATTGGTGGAATTCTGTTTTCTTTCCCTGGTTACTCGCGCAGGTAAGAAGCAGATAGTAGCATCGGTAGTTGATTGAGTCAGCACAATGAACGCTCAACTCAGTTCGGTCGATTTCACCGCTACGAGTTATTGTCCGACGTATTCTGCTGGTGGTTGAAACATCCGGAAGCACGAGCAGACGCGTCGGGTTCTCAGCGGTCTGAGAGACATCCATTCGTTGGCATCCAGGTTTAGCAGGTCCCGACGATCAGCATGAAGGTCTGAGTTATTGGGAATCTTTGCTACAACCAAAGGTAACGCGACCTGAGAGCAAGTTATTGCTGCATCGAAAACAATAGAATTGAAACAGGATTCAGTTTTCCTGAAGTTTCGGTTGAGGCGTTACGGGTCTGCGACGTATACGAATCCACGGATTTTTGCTGGCGATACGCGCCTTTTCCACGGCTTCCATCGCAGCATCCATTTCGCCAAGCTCGGTGAGTGTCTCGGCGAGACCGAGGTAGAGTCGAGATGTAATGCGATGGAAAAAGGGAGCGTCTCGTCGCTGCTTTGCGAATCGCTCAAAACGTTCTGTGGCTTCGAGCAATAATTGCCGCGACTGGCGCAGCAAAATTTCATTGGAATTTATTTTGCCAATATCCCGCACTACGGTGGCAAAGTCGTGTTGTGTTAATGCGAATTGGGTCTCAAATCGGGCATCATTACGTTGGATTGCCGAAAGGGCGGCCATGACTTGAAAGGCATCTTCGAAATACCGTTTTGCGACAGGTAATTCGCCTTGCTCGTGTTTAAGCAGGCCCAGCTTGCTATATGTGGAAGCTTGTAGGAATGGGTATTTGGGATTTGTGGGAAATTGGTCGATCAATGTGGTCGCATGCAGGAGAGCTTGGTTCAAAAGTTGTTCGGCGTCTTCTGCGGACTCAATTTCTGGCAGCCGTGAGGTTGCCCCGGCAAGTGTTTCTGCCAATTCAAACTTGAATTTCGGATCGTCGGGGAAATCTTCTGCGAGATGTTCCAAGGTCTCCACTGCCGCACGAAATGCCTTGCCAGCTTCATCGGATTCACGGATCTTCAAAGCATGTAGCAGCCTGTGTCGCTGGGCCCTGGCAAAGGCCAGACGATACTTGGGGTTTTCTTCTTCTTCGACAATAAGTCTTTCCAGAATCTGACATGCTTCGGTGAGTATTTCGCGGATTCGTTTATTCACGTCGAATTGCTGGCGGTTTTGACTGGCATCATTAGGTTGGTCGGACGTCTCGTTGGTCGGGGCTGTGATGGTGTGCAGGGAGGCTGTGGAACTAAAGCGATTGTTGTCTGTGGGTAGTTCACTCAAACCGTTGCGAATGCCGATCGAGCCCAACAAATCGTAGGAACGGGCTAATTCAAAGCGGATGGTATGTGCCTGAGCGATTTCGGGCGGCTGTTCTTTGAGGAGTGTAATGGCACCGAGATGTACTCTGATTGTCAGCTGAAATTCGTCGGAGTTTGTACTCAACATCAAACCAAAATCATTTAAAGACCTTGCTTGTGCAACGGCGATATTAATTTGGTTTGGATTTTCCTCCCGCAGGCTTTTTGCAATGTCAATTGCGCGCACAAAACTTTTCGATGATTCTTTGAACTGGCCGAGTCGGTGATAGATTTGGCCCATTCTGCGGTAAGCATTTAATTGGCTCAACCGAAGCCGCGCATCAGACGCATTCTGCGCGGCAAATTTTTCGTAGAATTCAAGCAAGCTGCGCAGCAATTTGGCATCGGCTTGCGTCAGGACCGAGTCAAGCGGCGGCGCTTCGTCACCGTCAATCTCAAGACCAAAGAAAGTTCGATCATCGCGAGAGGCAATGTTGTCAAAAATTTCTTCAAAGGCGTCCACAGCCACATCGACGTTTGCCTCTGCCCGGTTGAGTGCTGCTTCGGTACGATTTTTGGCTAGGTCGACTCGTGCGAGTGCTGCTTCGGTACGAGTTTTGGCCACCTCGACTCGTGCGAGCGCGGCTTCGGTACGAATCTTGCCAAGCTGGGCAACGATAGCAACAGCGATTAAAAGCAATGCTGCGGCAGCACTCGAAATAGCCAAGGCGCGATTTCGCAGGCCCCAACGCCAAAATGCTTCTAGTGACGAGACTCGACGGGCTGTGATGGGACGTTCTTCAAGGAAACGCTGTAAATCGTCTGCCAAGTTACCGGCATGCTGGTAACGATGTGCAGGGTCCAGAGCGCACGCTTTCATGACGATGGTTTCTAAGTCGCGTGGGATGGCTCGATTTACAGCACGTGGTGAGGACAAAACGCGTTTGGTTTTATTTTCGATTAGTGCTGCGTGACCCGTTTCGGGAAAGGCGGGCGAGAGCGTGAGCATTTCGTATAACGACAGTCCTAAGCTATAGACGTCGGAGCGAGCATCCGCCTTCCCGTTCAGTTGTTCTGGCGCCATGTACCGTAACGTACCCACAACATCACCCGATTTTGTCAGTCCGTCATCTTCGAGTCGTTTCACGAGGCCAAAATCGGTAATCCAAACGGTGCCTTGTTCATCGAGTAAGAGATTGGAAGGTTTGATGTCACGATGTAAGACTCGATGACCGTGTGCGTATTGAAGAGCATCCGCGACTTGCGCACCGATCCTTGCAATACTTTTCCAGTACAGTCCATCGAAGCGGTGGGCTTGGTGATGCGACGGGGGTAGCGTTGAGACGGATTGTTGGGTTTCCCTGCTCAAGGCATCCCATTCTGATTGACTCTGTTCGACAGTCGATTCAAAGCCAGGTGAACTTAATTCTTTGGTGACGGGTGCAGCGACATTCTGCGTGTCATCTTGCCGCGAGAGGTTATTGAGTTTTGCACCCGGTTTTCGCGGCTCGGCGAATTCTCCTGCTTGTAATGCTTGCGCTGCGATGATTGCCGTCGCCGTGCGGTCCACAGAAAGGCGGTCCAAAGACGTGATTTCGAACTCGTCATTGTCAACGACATTCATCTCAGACAAGACAGAGATGATTTCATCAAGTGCTGCGCCGTCAATGAATTGCATGGCGTAATAGTGAACTTCATCCGTCACCTTAAAACCAAAGACGGGAACGATGTTAGTGTGGTGCAGGGCTGCTGCAGAGCGAGCTTCGCGTGCGAATCTCTGCACTTGCTTCCCAGATTCAATTGCGTGATCATTTAAAACTTTGAGCGCCACGCGACGTTGTAATGTGGTCTGGATCGCTTCGTAGACGACTCCCATACCACCGCGACCAACTTCGCGCAGAATGTCATATCCTTCGATAAGGTCATGACGTACTGATAACGTGGCCTGTTGCCGGGCAATGATCGAACGTTCTGATCGTTCTGTCGTTCGCAGTTGTTCCAGTAAGGCGACGGAGGGAAAAAGTTCGGTAATGTCGTCAGCTAACTCAGGGAATCGATTTGCGTAGTCACTCACCGAGGGGTTTTTGCCACTTCGACATTGCTGAGCAAATTCTTCTGCTAAGATATCCAACGGCTCTCGTTCATTTGTCGAATTCCACATGTTCTCTAGTTGCCTTTGCCAGCTTCGTAGATTCGCGTTAACTGTTCCTTGAGACGTGTGAGCGCTCGAACATAGCGTTTACTTGCTGCCGATTTGTCTAAGCTGAGAATTTCCGCGACCTCGTTGTTCGACAACTCTTCCAAATGGCGCAGAACGAGAACTTCGCGGTCGATCGTATCCATTTGTTCGAGTGCTTGCCGCATTTCATCGATAATTTCATCGCGTAGTGCTGCTTGACTCGGTGAGGTCAGATTACCGACCAAGTGGGCCGCTAGAGAAAGAGACGAGGCCCGTGCAATGGTTCCTTGGTATAAGGAAATTTCTCGATTTGCATCTCGCTTTTGTGTTCCGATATGTCCCCGATGAGTATCGATCAATATTTGCATGGTGATCTGTCGAATCCAGACAAAAAAAGGCACGGCGGGTTGTTCAAGGAAGCTGTCGAGACGCCGAGAGACTTCTAAATAAGTTTCCTGCAAGATGTCTTCACAATCGACACGCCCCAGCAGGCGACGGTCCATCCGCAATTGAACCATGCGTAATAAACGCTCTCGATATTCTGAAAACACTGCAGCCGCTGACGCATCACCGCCCCGCAGTCGCCTCAATTCCTCAGATTGCGAACTTTCATCATTCATGGATCTTGATGGCTATACTTTAGTACCGCGAAGAGATAGGACGCGTGGACATTTCCAAATTGTGTTTACCACAAAAAAGGTCAGTTTCTTGTGTCCGAATCAATTTCCCCATCACGTAATCGAATCACGCGTTTAACACGTGATGCGACTTCATCTTCGTGCGTCACGATTACAATCGTTTTGCCTTGTTCGTTGAGCGATTCGAACAATGAGAGGATGTCATGGGTGGTTGCAGAATCAAGATTTCCTGTTGGTTCGTCCGCGAGAATAAAGTAAGGATTATTAGCCAGACTTCGTGCAATGGCGACCCGTTGTTGCTGGCCACCGGAAAGCTGGGTCGGTCGATGGCGTAAACGATCGCCTAAACCAACCATCTCCGCTAATTGTTTGCAGTAGGATCGTTGGTCCGGCGCAAGATTACCTTGGTAGTAAAGTGGCACTTCGATATTTTCTACAACCGTCAGTTGTGGAATTAGGTTGTAAGATTGAAACACGAAGCCGATGTGAGCCGCCCGTACTTCGGACCGTTGATTGTCATTGAGCTGCGCGATACTCACGTCGCGCAAGAAAAAGTTTCCGCTCGTCGGTTGATCAAGGCAGCCAAGTAGATTTAGGAGCGTACTTTTTCCGGACCCCGATGGTCCCATAATCGCGACATAGTCACCTTCGGGTACGTCAAATGAAACTCCGCGCAAGGCGCGGACAGTTTCGCTTTTCAGCACATAATGCTTAGCGAGTTCTTCAACTCTCAGTGCCAGTGACATCGACAACCTCTCGAAAACGCTTTCCGATTACTCGTGACGTAGTGCTTCGATCGGATCCATGTTAGCTGCTCGATAAGCAGGATACATTCCAAAAATGAGCCCGACCCCGACCGAAATAAGTAAGGAGGCAATGATCGACCAAGGAGCGATAATGGGCTGCAGTTCTAAGATCGTAGTCGGGAGCGTATTTGCTGTTTCCGGCGAAATCTCCATGACTAGATCGCGTGCAAAATTAATAGTGGGTTTACAGAGGAATCCAAAGGCCACGCCCAATCCGCCCCCAATCCCTGTTAAGACGACAGATTCAACTAGAAACTGTGCAATAACATTTCGACGTTTGGCACCGAGCGCGCGGCGAATCCCGATCTCACGCGTGCGTTCCGTGACAGTTGCCAACATGATGTTCATGATTCCAATGCCTCCCACAACCAAGGAGATACCGGCAATCAAGATCAGCAGTACATTGAACATCATACGCAGCAACGCTGCTTGCCTTAGTAACTCCTTCGGCACAATTACTTTGACATCTTTATTGGGGTGTTTTTCTAAGACTATTTTCCGAACGATCTCAGAGATTGCATCGACATAGGTAAGGTCTTTGAGACCGATAGTAATTTGACTTAGCTGGACAATTTCGCCTTCGCGACTTCCCGACCGGCTAGTGAAAATCATGTCGCCGATTCTGGCACGAAGCGTTGCCAATGGGATGTAAACGTCGAGATTGTAGTCTTGCGAATCGAGGCTGCCACCGATTGCGGCGGTCGGGTCGCGATCCTCCGTAACTCCGACGATGCGGTAAAAATCAGCATCGATTTGAATGGTCTGATTGATTGGGTTTTCAAGAGGAAATAATGATTTTGCAGCTTCGGCGGCGAGCACGGCAACATTTTCTGGTGGGTTATTGTCGCTATCGGTAAGGAATCGGCCTCGGTCAATCGTCAAGTGATTTAAGTCTAAATATTCAGGGGTGCATCCGACAACACGGACGTCTAGATTAAGATCATGGCGTCGCGCCTCTTTTTTGATTTCACGGAGGGGAACAATCTGCTCAAGTACATCGCTTGTGGCGCGTCTGATGTTCGAGACGATCAGATCGAAATCTTCGCGCAGTAAACCGTATTCCAGAAACAAGCCGCTGGAGGCTGACGATCCTTGTTGTGCAGGGCGAACACTGCGAACAATTATGTTGGTCGCACCGAGATCTTTGATTTGTTGCTGCGCTTGGTAGCTAACGCCTTCACCCATGGCGACCAACCAAATCACCGCCGTAATGCCGATTAAAATTCCTAAAACGGCAAGGCCGGACCGCAACTTGTGGAGGAGTAGACTATAAACTCCCAGCCGTAATGTTTGGAAAAATCGCTTAAGTATCATTCGATTTGCTTCGGAGCTTTACACCGGAGGTAAATACAAGCAGGACATGGCTGTCCCTTCTGGCAGCGGTCGCAGTTTGGCGCGATGCTAGCCACAAGCGGTTTTTTCTTTAGGGTTGTCCGCCAGGTTGACGACCGCCACCAAATCCACCACCCTCTCGCATGCGTTTCATCGCTTCTTGCATGGCTTTCATGAATTCGGCTTTGGAAATAGCTCCATCTCCGTCGGTGTCGGTGCTCGACATACGGTCCTTCATGCGATCGCTGATTTCGGCATCTTCCAGACGGCCGTTCCCATCGGCATCCATACGGGTAAAAATTTGGGCTGGGTCGAACCCGCCCCCACCGGGACGTCCACCACCGGAGCGTTCGCCACCGGGACGTCCACCGCCTGTCTCTTCGCGATCAGGTTGCTTCTCACCAGACTGACCAGTCTTTTGAGGAGTGCTGTCAGGCTCAGAAGCAGAAGTTTTTGGATTTGATGAACTGGTCTTTTGTGGGCCAAATTTCTCGTCGATATCGGCTTCTTCGACCGTTTCCTGTGATTCACCACGGGCTTCTTCAATGAACGCACGGGGATTCAAAACCACCTCTTCGGATTCCTGCACGCCATCTTTGACTTCGACCATTTGACCATTGTTTAGTCCCAGAACCAGTGGGCGACGCTCAGGTGTTTCTCCGTTTTTCACCCAGCAAAAGAATTTGTTCCCTTGTTCGACAACTGCTGCGATGGGTACGACCAAGACATTCGATCGACGATCTACGAGGATTTCAACTTCAGCAGTCATACCCGGTCTCAGGCCCTTAGCGTCGCCTTTAACGCTGACGATCGTCGCATATTCTTTGACATTTCCAGTAAACCAACTGGTTGGCTCTGGTTGATTTGCGACGGAGATAACCACACCTTGAGAATCCTTTCCCAAAATTTGAACTCGGGCGGGCATGTCGGCCTTTAAATCTTCCACTTTGGATTCGTGAACATTCACCTTTACTTGCATTTGCGACAGATCGGGTAATCGTAAGATCGATTGGCGTTCGCGTACCATTGCTCCCTCTTCAATAGCAACACCTTGTTGGCCACGAAATCGATTTCCAGTTTCATTTGCAAAAACAACCATGCCTGATTGTTTGGCGGTAATAACACAGTTCTTGAGCTGATCTTCAAGCCTTTGTAATTTGTCCTCTTCCAGGTTAAATGCTGCCAATTCAGCTTTCATTTTGGCTTCCGCGGTATCACGTTTACTGCGTAAATCCTCTAGAGTTTTCACCTTGGTGAAATCTTCCAAGACTTTTTTGGCGGTTGTGGCCGACGCCAGTTCTAAACCGGCCCGTTTGACAGCAAATTCTTGACCCTCCAGTTCAAGCTTGCTTACGTACCCACGCAAAAACATTCGATTCGAATGAGTTAGCGCATTTCGTGAACTGCGTAGATTTTCTTCGGCGATTGTGATTTGTGTGTCAGCTAACTGTAATTCTTGCTCGAAAACACCATTCAAATACTCGTCGACGGCAATGCCGGCAACTGAAAAATCTTTCTCGGCTTGGATCTTGCTTGCGGACGCCCGCTCGTAGGAAATGCGCTGTGTGTTAATTTGCTCCTCAAGCTGTGATGAATCAAGTTCAACCAATTTGTCACCGACGGTAACCTCTTTTCCGTCTTCGACAATCCAAAGAATCGAGCTTCCTCCAGCAACTTGGCATTTAATATCAACATTACTAGCACTTTCGATGTTGCCGTCTTCGGTAACTGTGACGACCAACTCATCTCGTTGGACCGCTGCCGTGAGCATTGCGGGGCCAGAGTTTTCGTTCACGTTGTCGGTGAACTGCGATGAACCGTAAACGACGGCTCCGATCGCACTGACAAGGATGAGAAGGAAAACCACACTGCGAATCCAGCCACTGCTCGTCTGACTCGAGGTGGGAATGGGAGGTTGATGATCGACACTCGGAAAATCTTTTTGTCGCATGTCTTCAGCCATGGAAAGCTCACTTCTGTTGAGTACCAATTGTGGCAGGCAAGAGATATTGCCACCAAAAATCCGGACGATCCCTTTTGTCACAAGCTTGCATTGTAACAATTATTGTACCGGCCAGTTGATGAAATTATCTTCCGAAAATCCAGCGGTCGCTATAACTCACGGCCGAAAATAGCCGATTGCCCCTGCCTGGCGTTAAGTGGAAGCTCAAAATCACCAAGAATAGAGGACAATCGGCTGAGATTTTCACTCACTTCATGCTGCCCCGATACCGGTAGGCCTTGCTTTTCCTTTTTTCAGTTCTACTTTTTGGCAGACTGGTCAACTTCTTGCGCATTTTGGGCAATGCAATTCTTCTGTACCGTAAATCCGTTTGTCGCGTGGACAACATGTTTGGAGAAGAACCGAAGGTGGCTGTCGGCAAAATGTGGAGATGGATCTAGCGGGCGTCTGTGACAGGATTCCGGGTTTGCCCGAAATCCACCAACAATACGAACATCCTCTTTAAACACGAGCGGGCCCGATTGCTTTGTGGTTAATTGACGTGGAGAATCACCAAGATTATCTTCGGCAAACAAGATTATCTTCGGCAAAGTTGCTCTTGAATAAAATGTATGAAAGTGCCATGCATAAATATTTGTCTCTTTTCGTTGTCGTTGGCCTTGTCTTAACTCTGGAAACAGAACCGTTGGCGCAAGATGCCGGTTCCCAGCGGTTTCACGTTCGTGTCGGTGCCCCGGCAGGGATCCGACGTTATACCCGCGACACCTGGGGGATGATTGCCGTACAAGCCAGCAATCGAACCGACGAGCCTGCCGAGTTAGTGGCTTCGGCATATTTTTCTAGCGATCCCAATCTGCAATATGCACGAAAGCTTTGGGTGCCCCCACGATCCTCGCGTTATTCGTGGTGCCCAATTCGCGTTCCTGCCGACATCCCCTTGAAAGACGAGCGGACAACGATTCGTACGTTGGTCACCGACGGCCTCGCGGAAGACGCGCAACTGATCAAATCTTCGTCTGGACAAATGTTAGGGACCTCGTTGTTGCCGATGTCAAAATCCTCTGGTGTCACCGGTATTCTATTAAATCCCGAGGGCAACAATGAAATGGCCTATGAGGCCATTTTTGCCATGCGGATATCACTCGAAATGACCCGCACCGTGATCGACATGACCTCAGAGTTTCAGCCTCCAATTCCCGAAGCGCTGGAGGGATTACATCAACTAGTAATTGCGAGCGATGTGATCGCGGATGACATTGCAGGTCAGCACGCGATTAGGAATTGGATCGAACGCGGCGGAATCGCTTGGATTATGCTCAACCGAGTTGATCCGGAGATTGTCACTCAGCTACTTGGCGATACCCTCGATTTGGAGATCGTGGATCAAATAGGGTTAACGGAGATAACCATTGAAGATGGTGCCCCAGAAAACGACACCTCAGAAAAGGGTGACCGAGATTATCCAACTCGGAGCTACGACGAGCCACTTTCCTTTCTCCGTGTTTTAGCAGACGATGTGGATGTGTTGCACCGCGTTCATGGATGGCCTGCCTCATTTAGCAAGCAGATCGGAAAAGGAAGGGTCCTGGTTACAACTCTGGATCCTCAGGCTTTTATCCAAAAACGTCCTTCCAAGCCGGGCCGTGATCCGCTCTATGATGCTGCCTATATCCCCTGGCCGTTCGCCGAGTCACTTGCAGAACAGTTGTTTCCTTTGCCCCAGCCTCCGACGCTAAGTCCGCAGGAGTTTGCGCCTTTTCTTTCCGAGCAGATTGGATATCAGATTGTACAGCGGTCGACCGTGTTGTTCATGTTAAGTTTTTTCTGCTTGGGATTGACGGGAGTTGGAGTCTGGTGTTTTAAGGTCAATAAGTCCGAGAGGTTGGCAGTAGTGGGACCCGTTATAGCCTTAGTGACGGCGGTGTTTTTGATCGGGATTGGTTTTACTTCTCGACACGTTGTCTTGCCTACCGTCGCAGCGGCTCAATTGATCGAAGTGGCATCGGAAAGTGACCAAGCGTCATTGTCTGGATTAGTTACGCTTTATGATGCTGAGATGATCTCTAAACCTATCGCCGCGGGACGCGGTGGTGTTGTGGTGCCGCAGCTCGAGGATCTTGGAGGCTCGACGCGGCGGATGATTTGGACAGGACTTGATGAATGGTATTGGGAAGACCTTGCCTTACCTGCCGGAACCCACAGTCTTCCCTTCAAGCTTTCGACCCAGATCGATTCGCCCATTGGGGCCACTGCCCAGTTTGGCCAGGAAGGTTTGGAGGGTACTCTTCAGCACGGTCCTTTAGAAGGGTTAAGCGACGCAATCGTCGCTACACCGCTAAGTTCGGGAATTGGAGCGCGTTTAAATGGAGATGGTTCGTTTACTTGTACGCCCAATGATGTATTAGCGTCGGGACAATTCATTGCCGGAGCGTTCATGGATGATGAACAACGTCGGCGACAAACGATCTATCAGAAATTGTTTGTGCGTCGTGACGAATTTGCTTTTCCGGCACGTCCGACATTGCTGACTTGGGCGGATCCACTGGAGACCCATTTTAGATTTTCGGACCGGATGCAGAGTGTGGGGTCTGCGTTAGTTGCAATTCCTCTCGAGATCCAGCGTACGCCGCCTGGACATCGCGTCCGCATCCCATCTTCTTTCATGCCCTTTAAACTTGTTGTGGGGCCAGGTGGTGTGCGATCGTCTTCGATCTACAGTTCATTGAGTGGTGATTGGAGTTTGTCGAGGCGTGCTGGGCAAGCATGGTTTCGATTTCGAGTACCAGAACAAGTGCTCCCGCTCGCGATCGAAGAAGCAATTTTTGGGATTCAGATTAACGCACCTTCGTGGCAGTTGGAAGTTTCTCATGTCCGAGGAGATGTGTCGAAGGTTATCGATACCCGCAGCAATCCGATCGGGCTGTTGCGAATTCCAATCACAGGCAGTGAAGAGATTAAGTCGGATGAGCACGGCAATGTAACCATTGGGATTAAAATCAGTTCGAGTGATTCGGACGACAAACCGTTGGAATGGGAAGTCGATACGGTTTGGTTACAACTTGAAGGAACCACCTTTGCATCGTCTGCCGAACTGGCGACACCAAGCGAAATCAACGAGAACTAAAATGACTATCCCGTCCACTGATACACCGGTTGTTGTCACCGAACAGTTGACCAAGAAATATGGCGAGCTCACCGCACTCGATGCGTTGTCGATTCAGCTCGAGCCCGGTCACATTTTAGGTCTCATCGGTCCTAACGGCGCAGGAAAAACAACTGCAATTAAGATCTTAGTAGGACTGGCTCGGCCTACCAGCGGTTCTGCCACGATTGCCGGTGCTGATTGCACGCGCGATGCACGCAAAATTAAACGTCTTGTCGGTTACATGCCCGACACGTTTGGTTCTTACGACAACATGCGAGTTCAAGAGTATCTAGATTTTTTTGCCACGGCCTATCAACTTCCCTGGTCTCAGCGTCGCAATCGCATTGACGAAGTTCTGGAAATGACGGGGGCGAGTTACATGCGAGATCGATACGTTGAAAGCCTCAGCCATGGTATGAAGCAACGCGTTGCCATTGCGAGAACGTTACTTCACGATCCAGCTGTATTAATTTTGGACGAGCCAGCAAATGGACTTGACCCCATTGCGCGTGTTGAAATGCGTCAAATTCTTTTGCATTTGGCCGATTTAGGAAAGACTTTGATTGTGACCAGTCATATCCTGCCAGAGTTAGCTCGCATTTGTAATCGTATTGCGATCATGACGCACGGGAAACTCCGTGCGATGGGGACACTCGAAGAAATCACCCGTGATATTAGTCAACAACGTTTGATTGAGGTTCAATTAGCCGATCCGGAACAACTCAAGACAGCCGAAGGACTTTTGCAGGAGTGTGTGGAAGAGGATGCGGAGGTGTTAGGTTCGGCGGCGGAAGCAGCACTGCGATTTCGGACGGAAAAACGCGATGTCGATTTAGGCAATATTTTGACCCACCTCATCCAAAATGGAGTTCTCGTTACTCAATTTCGGGAATTACAAACGGATTTAGAGGACGCTTTCTTGAATGTTGCTCAGAACACTTCCGCAGAAGATCAAGCGGGTGGGAACGAGCTCGGGTCAGGAGGTGAGCAATGAAAAATCCCATTGTTCACCGCGAGTTCATTGGTACGTTGCGCTCGCGGAAGGCTTTCGCGTTGCAAGTGGGGACGGCAGTCGCGTTTTCGTTATTGGTGCTGATTCGTTGGCCTACAGGCGCGTTAATCGATTTGTCCGGTGCCCCGTCGCAACGTGTCTTTCGGATTTTTGGTTATGGACTGATGACGATGCTCGTGTTGTTGTCCCCGGTTTTTCCAGCGACTTCGATTGTACGAGAAAAAAATCGCGGTACCCTCATGCTATTACTCACGTCTCCGATGAGTCCGTGGGCAATTTATTTCGGAAAACTCTTTGGAGCGATGGGATTTGTATTGTTGCTATTGGTGATGAGTCTACCAGCGGCGGCGGCTTGTTACACAATGGGCGGGATTTCACTCACATCGGGGCTGCTCACTCTGTATGGAGTGCTCGTTGTCCTGATTCTCCAATATGTCGCCTTAGGGCTTTGTATTAGTTCTTACGCTTCTGCCGCCGATGCAGCATTACGTTGGACTTATGGTGCTGTGTTATTGATGGTTGTCGTGAGTTTGGGACCTCATCAATTTTTTCAAGGGCAGCCTGGCTTGGTGCCCGTACTAGCCGATTGGCTACGGCATCTGTCACCCATTGTTGCCATTATGGAAATACTGGGAGATGCCGATGTTGGATCTCAAGGAATCAAGCTCGGTGCGGACGCAACGATCAAATTCTTGATTATCGCAATATGTACGAGCGCGGTCTTCATCCTGCTTACCGTGTCGCGGTTGAATCACAAGATTTTTGATCGAGCGAGGTCGCAAGGAACCATGTCTGACGAACAATCGCTGGGAGTCCAGATCTTGCGACGGTTATTTTTCTTGGTCGACCCGCAGCGTCGAAAGTCCGGTGTGCCACCTTTGGTGAATCCGATCATGGTTAAAGAATTCCGCTGCCGCCGTTTTGGGCGTTTGCATTGGATTCTCCGTTTAGTTGCTTTTTGTGCAATTATTTCGCTGTTTCTTGCCTACGCTGCAACGACCGGTACGATCGATTGGGACGTTGAGATGATCGGTGGCATCATGGTGATTCTCCAGGCAGCATTAATTGTGTTGTTGACACCAAGTTTGGCGGCGAATTTGATCTGCGCTGAGCGTGAAGGTGGTGGTTGGCAACTGTTGCAGATGACTCCTCTGTCTGGCGGTAAGGTAGTAAGCGGAAAACTATTGAGTGTGATTGGTCCTTTAACGCTGCTTTTGTTTGCAACACTTCCAGGCTATGCCGTAATGTATTTCATTCGCCGAGAAATGTGGTTGCAGATCGTCACGGTCGAATACTGTTTGCTTTTTAGTACTGTATTTGCCCTGACACTGAGCGCGGCAATCAGTAGCCTTTTTCAACGAACGGCGATTGCGACTAGTGTTGCTTATATGTTGTTAGTGTTTGTCTTTGCCGGGACGATTCTCATTTGGATGGGACGGGATGCTCCCTTTGCCCACCAAACGGTTGAAAATGCTCTGAGAATCAATCCGATGGCAGCGGCTCTGAATGTGATGAAGGTTCCGGGCTTTACTCAGTACGACTTGATTCCGGTCAGTTGGCAGATCAGCGGCACGGTTTCGGCAGGTTTCTTTGCAGTGCTTTGTTTTCAAACGTGGCGTCTTACACGCCCGCAATAATTAAAAATGGTGTTTGACGATGCGAATGCTTCGGACCGTTTTCGTTCTACTATGCTGGTTTGGCTTTGTTGACTGGGATAAGCAGGTTACTGCACAAACGGTAGACGTCGAGTTGAATTGGCTGATGTTAACCGACCCACAACCGGTGCTTCCTCCGCCGAGAAATGAATTTCCCCCGCAATTAAAAAGTCTTTGGCTGTCTGCTTTACAGCGCGATGACACCGATTTACAGCGGCAAGCTGCCGACACGATCACTCGAGCCCACCGTCTTGGCATGGCGGATTTGGAGGAGTCGGCGGAAACGCTCCTGGTGATACTCGATGCGGAAGCTCAGCATCCGGTCGTGCGGCGGGCTGCAGCAAATGCGTTGGTCCAACTCGATGTGTCAGCGGCGGCGCCGCGATTTGTGAAATACATGAATTCCGGTGATGTCGGTCTTAGCCAAATCACTGAACCGGCACTCGCCCGTTGGCAAAGTGACGCCGCTCAGCGGGTTTGGATTGAAAGGATTCAAAACACGTCTTTGTCAGCTACAAAACTTCGCTTGGCTTGCCAGTGTTTAAGTGCTGTCCAATGCCGCGACGCCACACCCCAGCTTATTGAGCTTGTCAAATCTAAAGATCAAAAGTCGAGTGTGCGGCTGGCCGCAGCTCGGGCGCTCGGTTCCCTTGAGAACTCCGGTCTCGATGCGGTTGTTGAGGAATATACAACTGCTGGTTTGCCGCCCAGTATTCTGGACCGTTTGGCCATGGTTTCCATGTTGAAGCAACACGAAGGCGCGGCAGCCGAAGATCTGTTGTTAAAATTTGCCGTTGACCCGGAACCTAGTGTTCAGGCGATTGCACTAGAACGGTTGCTCGAACTTAGCCCGCAGCGAATCGTTCCTTTGTTGGAAGTCCTGATGGGAAGCGCAGATGCCAAAGTCCGCCAAGCTGCTGCGCAGACTTTGTTCATTGCTGGTGACATGGGAGCGGTTCAAAGGTTGGGACTATTCTTGGATGATCGACATCCCGATGTGCGTAATATGGCGCGCCGCATGCTAGAGAAACTTGCGCAGCGTCCCGAACTCGAGCAGCTAGTGCATGAGCAGATGTGGAAGATGCTCCAGGCCGATAGTTGGCAGGGGTTGGAACAGGCAATTGTACTGGTGGTTACTTTCCGGAAAATGGAGGCTGCAGGACGTGTGGTCGATTTATTGGATTTTGATCGGCCCGAAGTCTTTATTACTGCGGCATGGGCGCTTCGGGAACTGGCCTGGCCAGAAGTTCTCGACGGAATGTTAGCCAAAGCCGAAACGCTCATTGAAGGCACGTTTAGCGATTCACCGATGGATGATAATATGGGGCGACAGGCGGCTTATCTCTTCGAAGCCTTCGGGAAGATGAAATTTACTCCTGCCGAAGGGGTGATGAGACGCTGCATTCCCAAAACCCAGCGTCTTACGGACGATTCTCGAGCCACGGCGATTTGGGCTTTGGGGCACCTGTACGTCGATGAACCATCTCAGCCGTTTTCAGCACAGTTGATAGGACGGATCACGGACCTTGATAGCGACAATCCGGAAGCTCTCGTTGTACAGGAAATGTCCGCCGTGACTTTGGGTAGGATGAACGAGACCAGTTCGTTAACAAGTTTGCGAGAATTTTCCTCTGGGGATTCAGATACAGAAACGGGATTCCGCTACCAATGGGCTATCGCCAAGCTTTCTGGAGAACCGATGGTTGAGCCAAAGCCGGTCGTTAAGATCCATTCGAATTGGTTCATTCGGCCCATTGACTGACTGGGAAAGATCCCCAGCAGGCGGACGTGATTTTCTCTTGATTCGCTGAGTGGATCACGGAAGATCGATCGGGTGTGTCGCGGCGAAGAATATTTCAGTTCTCCCTTGTCAGGGAGTCGTGAGCTTTCCTGTCGGGAGTCTGCTGAGTCCTCTTCAGCCCGTCTGTGAGCTTTTACTAAGGGCAACCTTGTGCCCGAGTCCGTTGCTTTGGGACCGCTCTTCCCGATATACTTACAGTCACACGTGCTGGATTTGCAGTTGTCCAAGCAGCAGTCAAGGAATGTTGACATGAGTGTCAAGCCAAGGACGAAAGCGTGTTGTTGTGGCCTTGCAATTTGCTGTGCGTCAAGATGAATTTCACGATATGGCGTCGCTCGCGGGTTGATTATAGTTCCGGGTGAGCAATCCATTTTACAGACCGGCGAGTTATTGCGGTCCGGTGGAAAATGGTAACGCTGGAAAATCATCTCCGCTGAGTTGAAGTTGGTTCCTTTTGCTGAAACTCTTGTCGAAAGAGAAAATTTTTGTCGACAACCTTGCCAACTCTCCGGTTCCTTATCTATTGGAGGACTGGTTGGCTGGGCTGAAAATTTTCGACTTCGTTAGCCTTTGCGAAGAATTTAGAACTATTTCCCGGGAGAAATGCCATGAAGACCCTCTGCACAATGATCGGGATCGCGCTTTTGGTCGCGACATCCACCAGTACTACTCTGGCGCAAGGATTTAGCGGGCGCGGACTTGGCGGTTTTAATATTAGTTTGAGCCGCTTGTTAAGTATCGAGGCAGTACAAAATGAACTTGAAATGATCGATGGCCAAGTTGCGGACATTGAGGAATTGAATGAAACGCTCCGCCAGGATCGTGGCGGACAACGTCGTTTCAATTTTGGCGGTGGACGCCCAGGCGGTTTTGGTGGAGGTGAACGTCGCGAGTTTACCGAAGAACAACGCAAAGAATTTGAGGAAATGCGGAAAAAGGCTGAGAAGGAACGCCGTGCTCGTGAGAAGAAAGAAGAAGAAGCACTCGCTGAAATTCTCCTTCCTCATCAACTGGATCGTTTGCATGAGATTCGTTTGCAAGCCCAAGGCGCGCAGGTTTTGTTAGACACCGAAGTGGCCAAAAAAATTGGTATCGATAAAGAACAATCCGAAAAACTACAGGAAGTTGCCGACGCTGCGGTAAGCGGGATGCGTGAAAAGATGCGAGAGATATTTCAAGGAGGTGGTGGTGACTTCTCCAAGCTGGGTGAGATCATGACCAAAGTCCGTAAGGAGACGGAAGAAGACATGTTGGTGATTCTTACGGATAAACAGAAAGAAAAGTTAAGCGAACTAAAAGGCAAGCCATTTGAGATTCCTCAAGATGCATTGCGATCGCGTTTTGGTGGTCGTGGTGGATCCCGTGGTGCTTCCAGTGAAGGCCGCCGTCGTCGTCCGCCAGTAGAAGAGGATGCTCCATAGCTTTCTTGCGGATTATTTTCCCGGCAGTTGCTTCTGTACCGTTTTATTATTGCCCCGCAATTTTTGAGGTGACCCGTTTTGCAACGTTTGCTTCGACTGACCGCAATCTGTTTTGGCATGCTGGTGACCGTGGCGGCGTACGCCGAAGAGTGGTCACGTTTTCGAGGTCCCAATGGCTCTGGAAGAATCGCTGAGGCGGGTAGTGTTCCGACCGTCTGGAATGACACGGAAAATCTAAAATGGAAGTCTCCACTTCCGGGTCCTGGGGCTTCTTGCCCGATCGTTTTTGGTGAGCGAATCTTTGTCACTTGCTGGACCGGTTATGCAGTGGACCGGCGAGATTCGGGTGATCTAGAAAGCTTGAAGCGTCATTTGATTTGTCTTGATCGTGCATCTGGAAAGATTCTATGGAATCAATCTGTTGCTGCCGCGTTGCCCGAAGATCGCTTTCAGGGAATGTTTGCCGAGAACGGTTATGCAACCCATACGCCTGTCTGTGATGGGAAACGTGTGGTCGCTTTTTTTGGGAAGTCGGGAGTTGTCGCGTTTGATCTGGAAGGAAATCAACTCTGGACGGCCCAGGTTGGTGAAGATTTGGACACTCGTGGATGGGGGTCCGCGTCGAGCCCGATTATTTACCAGAATCTGGTCATTGTTACTGCCGCGATTGAAAACCACGCCCTCGTGGCACTCGATGTAGCTACCGGCAAGGAGGTTTGGAAGACAGAAGCCGAGGGGCTGGAGAGCACATGGGGGACTCCCATTTTGGTTGATCGTGAAGATGGAAAAACCGATTTGGTTTTGTCCGTTCCCTATGAGATATGGGGTTTGAATCCCGAGACGGGAAAATTGCGGTGGTACTGTGAGGCGATCGAGTCCAGTTCAATGTGTTCCAGTGTCGTGGCGGCGGATGGAGTTATTTACGCTGTTGAACGCGGTCCTCGGGGGGGAGGCGCGATTGCAGTACGCGCGGGAGGAAAGGGTGATGTCACCGACACGCACGTTATTTGGACTACCTCAGACCGCTCCCGCGTTGGTACGCCGGTTGTGGCAGAGGGGCGTATTCATTGGGTGAGCAATAAGATTGCGACGTGTGTCGACGCTCATACCGGTGAGCGCATTTATCAGGAACGTCTCGCAGCAGGGAACTCTCGAGTTGCTGAGCCCGCCAGCGAAGCTGGCGGGCAACGTGGTCGACGGCGAGGAGGCCGTGGTGGACAAGATTATGCCTCGCCAATTGTCGCGAACGGCTTTCTCTATTATGTGACACGAAATGGACAAGGATTCGTCGTCAAATTGGGAGAAAAGTTTGAACAGACTGCCACCAACGCGTTCGGCGATGGCGGCGAATTTAGTGCCACGCCTGCGATCAGCAATGGAGCGCTGTTTTTGCGGTCGGACAAATTTTTGTACTGCGTTTCGAGTGAATAGTCAGTTGAGTCGCACTGGTCCAAGGCTGTTCGAGTATGGATGGTGGGTAGGTTCTAAGGTTCCTTCCAATTCAAGCCATGCAACTGAATTCTTTGATCATTCGAAGTTGCTGCAATGGTTTTCCAAACGGCAGTGCCAAGAGCTGAGAGTTGTCGTATTTTTCTAGAGTGCCTTTGTGCCAAGAGTGTATTTCCGAAAGGGCCCCCGATGAGATTATCTGGAAATGTTCCCCTCTATTTGATTGTTTGCACTGGTCTGGTGGTTTCCAGCACCTCGGCTGCTGAATGGGGATTAAAAAAAGGCACCCCTGAATTACAATCAGCAGGCGTGTTGGCATTTGGTCCCGACGGAATTTTGTTTGTTGGTGATGCCAGGTCTGCCACGATTTTTGCGATTCAGACGCAAGACATGGCGGGCAGTCCGGCGACCGTACGCTTAAACATTAACAACTTGGGGGTCCAAGTTGCGGAGTTACTTTCCGCGAGTCCTGAGGAAATTCGTGTCAATGATTTGGCGGTCAATCCGTTGACTGGCAATGCATTTTTGTCTGTTGTCCACAAGAAAGAAAATAGTGATTCGGTAGTCGTGGTGAAGATTGATGACGAAGGTGTGCTTACGCGACTGTCATTAGAGGACATTGACTTTTCACAAGTCGTTTTGCCGAATAGTCCCGAAGACAAATTGGTTCAACGAGGTCGTCGCAAACGCAACCCGCGTTTAGATTCGATTACGGATATCGCGTTTACTGACGGTAAATTATTGGTATCGGGCCTCGTCAGTGGCGACTCCGCATCGAACGTTCGTGAGATTGCGTTCCCTTTTGCTGAGGTGAATTCTGGAACGAGTGTCGAAATTTATCATGGAGCGCATGGTCGTGTGGAGGATTATGCCGCAATTCGCACGTTCGTACCGTTCAATTTGGGCGGTGAACCTCAGTTGTTAGCGGCCTATGTCTGTACACCACTCGTACGATTTCCTCTCAAGGAGCTGAATGCCCAGGAGTCCTTCCGTGGTACGACGATCGCGGAACTGGGGAATCGCAACCGGCCGCTGGATATGATTGTCTATGAGAAGGCCGGTAAGGAGTTTCTTTTGTTGGCCAATGATCGACGGGGTGTGATGAAGATCAGTACCGAAGACGTCGCCCATAACGCGGGAATCACGGAACGTGTTGGTGGGGGTGACACGGCGGGACAGTCCTATGAAACGATTGAGGAACTTCAAGATGTGGTGCAATTGGATAAATTAAATGACACCCACGCCCTCGTTATGGTGCAATCCCCAGGCAGCGGCGCAAGCCTCCTTACCATTACATTGCCATAATGGTACATGTGGTGGTCAGGAAATAACCTTGGATTGCGGAGCTTTGGTTCCAGGTTAACCCGCCTGTTGTTGACGCCGATTTCGCCTCGGGCCTCAAGTTGTGGACTGAATTGTCCAGCCAGCAAAATAGCGACTGGCTCACCGTTCCGGTCGGTTTCTCAGGGTTTGCCTTCCGAGGAAATTCTGTCGACGATGCGCTGCCGATTGCGGGAGCGTCGTGAACAGGTAATTTTGGGGTGGGGAAACTACGCCCAGCATTTCAGGGAAGCTGACGAACTTGTATGGGGTTTTGCATCGCCTGGGGACTGGCGCCGGCGCTATATTGAGGAGGGTAATGGACGAAATGCAGCCATGATCGCAAGGTTTTTGCTTTTTCATGGACTCGCTGCAGTGTGTCCGGATAGCGCCGCCACATAGTGAATGCACCCTTTGCGGTGACATGGATTCGGTCGGTGGTACTTTCCGCAAAGCGGTCGAAGGCAATGGCGAGACAACGCTTGCGGTCCATAATGTGGGCCCAGCCTTCTGCTACTATCGGGGTGGCACCGTTGGTGATCTCTGGAGCCAAGACAAAGGGTGTAAGTTGGCCCGCTGGGCCACGCAAAACCTGCCAAGGTACGCGCGGGGATTGCTGTGTAAGGGGGGCTCCGCGCAGTTCAATTTCGGCATTACCTGTCAGGGAGGTGTAGACAGTGCTGGCTGCACCGAGATCGACCAGGGTAGGCTGGCTGGTGGTCGGCGCATCGAGATTCAATTGCAGTTGAAGGCCAACTTCTGAGATTTGATTGTCTGGATCCTCGATTTTCAGCATGACTTCCACCCAACTTACGGGTGAGGGAAAAAGCAGCTGAACTGTCCAAGAAATACTGTCTCGTTGGGCAGGATGTTCTTGCGAATCAAATTGTAAGGCAACGGCTTCGGTACCTTGCCGGATCACTTGAGCTTTTCCATCCAGAACATGTTCGGCACCGGTTCGATCTCGGACTACGAGGCCAAGGCTGTTGGGTTGTAAATGTTCCGCAGGCGGGAAGTCAACCGATTGCAGTAAACCGTTGAGGTTCCGTGGAATTGTCCAGTTGATGTAGGGCTCGTTAGAGACAATAAAAACGTTTTCACGTTCGATTAGCTGATGCCCGCGCAGCCGTTCAGGCCCCGCAACGATCTTAGCACCGTACTCAACGTCATAAGTGCGTGTTTCATGCGGGAGTAATTCGGTCGGAAAATCGAGCCACCAAAGGTCCGTATTGCCGTTTGATGTTGCTGGTCGAAATTGTGCGGCAACCAACTTGCTGTGGTGCAGTAAACGAAACTTGGTCGCCAGAGAAACTGGCCGGGGTAATTGCAAACGCAGACTGACTGGGTAACCACGCCGTCTGATGCCGGCAGGCTCCGTAACTTCTAGCTGGAGACGTTCGGCAGTAGTTCCTATGCGGAGGTTGTTCTGGTCAACCAAACTCAAGAGTAAGAGCCCAAAGCATAGCGTCGAGCGAAGGCTGTGGGTAAAGCCAAATAGCTGCCACATCACAAAGGTTCCTTTAGCGAGTGCCAAGCACAGTCCATCTCAGGGACCCTGCCCTTTCTTGAACCAGTGTCGTATGTTCCTGAGCGGTTGATGGAAGACGAGCGGTTCAAAAAACGTGCTGTTAGTCTGGTTGATTTTGGTTTGGTGGTCCAACGGCCAGTGTAGGGGATCCAATGTTTTTTTTTGTAGGTCGGTTTCGAAAGGGGGGCGTGACCGTTGCTCTCCAAGAAGGCTCTAGAACGATGTCCTCCAGACAGAGGAGAACCAAGGTTAGATCAGGCTAGTTTTAGAGAAGAATTTTGGGACAGCGAGCCATGTTTGAAAGTCAACTCTGCTGAGGTGAAACGGTTTGTTTTTGTAAAGCGAAAACAAATATTTTTTCAGAATGATGTTCAATTCAGGACAAGTTTACCAACCTTAAATTCCTCGTCTCCCTCACGGAGACTGATCTGACAATCGACAGGGAGATCTGTAAATTCTTGCGTATCGCCGTTGGGCCAGCGAATCATCAGCGAGTCGATGACTTCCGCGGTCCCCACACCGAGCGTTAATTCCGGAGGGCTTTGGCCCATAAAGCCGTTGGGTGCAAAGACGTCACGGACAATTTTTTGCGCCCCACAGGTGGCGATGAGCCGTGTCCCGATTGCCAGTTTGTTGCTCAATGTCCCTTCCAATGCGATCCGTACACGGTGATGATGTTGCGGAATCTGGTTGCGGTACATTTGCAACGGTCCGCCTCCCACGTTTGCTACCAGCAAATCCACATCCCCGTCACGGTCAAAGTCCGCAGTCATGACAGAACGAGAATCAGAGTCCGTGTCGGCTCCCGAAGCGTGAGAAAGATTTACAAAGCCCTGGCCTTGGAGATTCAAGAACAGCTGGTTGGGCTCGTAAGCACTAAGATTCAATCTTTTTTGACCGATAGAAAAGGGGTTTTCAACCCAGAATTCGCCAGCGGCGTGATCAATTTTTCCTTGGGCTTTGATCTGAACTGTGCGATCCAAGGGCTGTGTCACGACAGCCCGCCAAATGCATGTTCAGCCATCCGGTTTTTCGCGATCAAAGCTGAATTCCCCCGTTGCAGCATAAAGATCAAGAAATCCATCGGCATCAAAATCAGCCATTCCAGGTGCATAGGCCCAGCCGACCCGATTCACACCGACGGCTTCGGATATTTCCGCATACTGGTTTTTCCCCAGGTCCGTGCGATAGAGTCGATTGCCGCTGCACGAACCGAGAATTTGTTCGTAAACACCTTCTGGATAGTCGGTTTTGGAAACATTGGCGATGATTCTGCGTCCCATCTTGGAAAACATATTGGCCACGTAGACTTCTGGACCACCGTCACCATCGAGATCCCCGGAGATGACACCCATGCTGGTGGCAAAATCTCCCACACCTGCATCTTTCGCAATATCCGTAAAGGTACCATCGCCATGGTTTATGTAGAGTTGATTGGTTCCAAAGTCATTGGCCACATAGAGATCAGGATAGTGATCCTCATTGGCGAAGAACCAGGAGGCGGCAAAACTATTTCGGAGTCCACCACCGACACCAGCAGTTGCCGTAACTTCTTCGAATGTTCCATCGCCTCGGTTGCGCCACAAATGATTTTCTTCGCCTGACTGGGCGTCGTCGATGTATCCTTGATTGGTTTCTGTCGGGCGGCCTACTCCATGATTGAGCAAGTAGAGATCAGGCCAACGGTCGCAATCAAAATCGGCAATTGCACAGCCGAAAATGGCACCTTCGAGTCGGATGCCGGTTTCTGCAGTGACTTCGACAAACGATTCTCCTGAGAGGTTCTTATAAATAGCGTCACCAAGAATCAAATCAGGGTATCCGTCGTTGTTGTAGTCGAACCAGGTGGCAATGTGCATGGGCGAGTTGGCGACTTGCTTGCGCCCACGGCCATTGGGCAAACCCATTTTTGAAGTGACGTTTTCGAAAGATTTTCCAGCCACAGACCGTAGTAGATATTGATCGTTACGGCGACCCGAGATGGCGATGTCGACAAATCCATCCTTATCAAAGTCAGCCGCCGCGAGTTGCAAATTGTAGTGTGCGGGTGGAAATTGGGTCTCCGCCGTCCAGTTGTCCCAAAGCACCAGTTCCGGGTTGCCTGGTCCTATGGCCAGACCGACTTCCGCAGTGATGTCTTGCATAAACTTTTCTGGTGCACTCCGTATGAAGGACTTTCCGATGTGCCAGGCAGCAAGAATATTCCCCTGTTCGATGTCTTCGTCATCACGGAAGTGCAGCGTTGCGCGGTGCGCCGCGTCTAGTGAAATGGGACCATGATCAGATCGTCGGCCGGTTGCGAGTAACAGGATGTCGACATCCCATTTGCTGGGGTGTTCTTTGCTGTTTTCCTCCGCCGTTGGTTTGATCTTCAAAATTTTCAATTTCAGACTGTCGACCACTTTAAAATCAGTCAGTAGCTGAACGAGTTGTTCGGCGACTTCAGCAGCCGTTGCGGTCTGATTGTTCTCTCCTCCACCAACGGTTGCCTGTTGCCACCAGAGCTCCCCTATTTCTTCTCCTACCGTCTCTGCCGGAATGCTACCCACAAAAGGATCAAGAAACAGGGGGCCCATCTTTTGGGGACTGGTCTGGATTGCCTTCGAAAAAAGTTTGCCAAACTTTTTTTCGATTTCAAAGGTGAAATGTTCGCGATCCCAAATTTTCTTTTGGAGTTCTTCGTCCAGTCCGGCGAAACCGACCGCTTCCGCAACCGATTCTGGTGGAGCAGGCTCTGGACGCGTTGCATACCAGGCGATCAACCCGCAGGCGGAAATGGTGACGAGTACAACGACGATGCGGTTCATGAGGCGGTAGCCGACGGGTGACTAGAAAAGATAGGTGTTGCAAACCGATGAAACGTACAAATTAAGTCTACCTACAGGGAAATCTTGCATCAATCGGTTATGGGCAGGCGACGCTCTGAAGAAAATCTGAGGATTCGAAAGTGCCCCACATTGCAGGCTAGTCAATGGATGGTTCCAGGTGACGATTTAGATCCATATTCACAGCAGTTTGTTGGGGAAGTGTCGTTGGTCGCGGCCTCACGAATTCCGCTAGAAGGCCCGAAGGGCAAGTGGCTGTTGAGAAGAGGTGACGGTTGGGTATCTTTGGTACTTTTTATGTTTGCAAATCCTCTGTGATGACCCTTTTCTGTAAACTTCTCGAAAAGCAGTCCNCTGTCGGNNCGTCTTACAGAAGCCCTTCTCTGTGGCCCCCGAGCCGTTTCATAACCTGATATGAGAGCTGAGATCCGTTGCTATATTCCGTGAGCGATCTTGTCACCGATGAGTTGAGACTGTCGATAACAAGGTTCACTGAGCTGAGCCCGCAAAATCGTAGCCTGCTGCGCGCAGAGCAGGTCTTATTGGAGGTGAGATCCTGCTCGACTGGAGGCTCCAATTCATGAACGCAGGAATTACATGCGTCGCATGAGCTTATTCGCTTGTCGATCCTTCCAGGCCGCCAGCCTGAACCCAGTCATAAATACTGGTGACGGAGTCTTTCAAGGAATGGGTAGGCTCGTAATGGAGGAGCGATTTTATTTTTGACATGTCGAACGAAATTTCGCCCCCTTGAGCCATGCTCCAGGGGAAGCCAAACGTTGCTTCGGAGCCGGGGCAGATTCCTTCAACATAGGAAGCAAACTCACTGCCCCGGGTAGGTTGGGGGCCACAGCAGTTAAAGATCTGACCGATGGCATTCACGTGTTCTCCACAGCAAATGTGCATTTCAGCGACATCGCGCAAGTCGACAAAATGAGCCAATTCTTCTGCAGAAAACATGGGTAGTTGAATCTGCTTCCCAGCTTGCATTTGCTCCGCAAATTCTCGCCACATTTTTCCGCCGCCGCGACCCCCCGGACCCATAACGGCCGTTAAGCGAAGCGCGCAGGTTGGCACCTCATATTGATGAAAATAAGTTTCTATCAACAACTCTTGCATGCGTTTTGATGAAGAGTAAATGTCTTGTGGGCGGCAAGGATGATCTTCTGAAACAGGCATCCGGACCGGAGGCCGAAATTTAGTTGCCGGGTACCATTCATAAGCCGAAATGCTACTGGAGAGTACGAACCGTTTGACCTTCATGCGCCGGGCCACTTCGAGCATATTCGTAAGGCCGACCACATTCACGCGCACCATTTCGTCAGGATTACCCGTGTCGCCTGGCAGTGAGCCACAATGGTAGATGACATCAAACTTGTTGTTACTGATCGTCTTCTCGAGAGCGACGGAGTCAGCGAAGTCACATTCGAACCAGTAAACTTTGGCGGCAGGTCGGCTACGAGAAAGAACCGCTACCTGATCGCCTCGGGCAACTAACTGCCGAACTAATTCGCGTCCAACAAATCCTGTTCCACCTGTTACCAGTGCAGTTCCCATGTTGTCTCCCTCCGAACTTTCAGTGTGAGCGTTAAGTCTTGACTCCATCAATCCTCATTTGGTAACCGCACATAATTTGGCGGAACGATCTCTTCTTGGAGTGGCAAGTCAACCCATTCACCAGTTTGCATCGATTTAAAGACTGCACACATTACTTCGATGGCTCGCGCCCCATCTTCACCGGATACCAACGGCTCTTCATCGTGCATCAAGCAGTCCATGAAGTGTTGGGTCATCCGTTCGTAGTTATTGGGAGAACGCGGCGGACAAATGGGTACCCAGCGTTTTTGTAGCGGGCGATTAATTACGTCTTCAACCCAGAATAATTGCGGCCAACGATAATCTTTGAGGATTTGTGGTAGATCTTCGATGTTGTAGTCTTTGTTGGTATAGACCGCCATCGGCCAACTCTGGAACGGATTGGTCGCATCGCTGCTAGTCATGATGGTGCCTTCGTCACCATACAACTCGGTTACCTGAGATACGGCGTGTGAAAAACGATTGCAATGAACACATGCTGTGGCGCCGTTTTCGAGTTCCATCAAAACCCAGGCCGTGTCATCGCATTGCGTGTATTCTTCCGGCATGGCGAGACGTTTTGCTAAGCCGGTCACCCTTTTGACCTTACTGCCGTTGAGCCAAGTCAGTAAGTCGATTGCATGGGCACCGGTATCCGAAATTGCAGCTCCACCGGCGACTTCACAGTTCAAACGGAAATCTGTTTTCGCCACATGATTTTGATAGTTGAACCAGTGCTCGTGCAGGGAAGCTCTGGACATGAGTACGTTGCCAATGACTCCATCTTCCACCAATTGTTTTGCCCATTGGTTGTGTGTCCAAAAACGACGATCACAGCCGACCATTAACTTCACACCGTACTCGCGACAGCCGTCCACAATTTCCCACGCTTCTGCGTTGGTAATGGCCAGCGGTTTTTCGACGACCACGTGGATGCCACGCTTGGCAGCGTAGAGGGCTTGGTTGCGATGAAGATTGTTAGGTGTGGCAATAATCACGGCTTTCAGATCATCGCCTTCATCCAACATTTTGCGATAGTCAGTATACCACCGGTCAGCGCCCCATTTTTCTGCGGATTGTTGAGCCGCCTCTCCATTGACGTCGCAACACGATATCAACCGCGCCCCTTCCGTCTTGGCGATGGAAGGGAAATGCGCAATTTCGGCAATGCTACCGCAACCAATCACACCAAAACCAAAAGTATCCGCCATGCGTGCTCACCTTGTAAAATTTGTGACTAAAACTTTGCTCAACATATCGCCGAGATCACGTCGATTCAATTAGCCGCTCAGACCGGCCTGCTGCAACCGTTGTTCAACCAATGGTGCCGATGGCATCCGATCAACGCTTACGCCACCGCTTCCTTCAATGACCAACAGGGCCGTTGCAGCGCCGTAAATTCCTGCTTGCCAGGCATCTTCTGTCTGCAAATAGCGAACCAAAAACCCTCCCATAAACGAATCACCACCACCCGTGGGATCGATCGGATTACCAGGTAGTGGCGGAATGTGATGTGTTTGTTTGCGCGTGATGACGAGGGCGCCTGCGCCGCCCAACGTGACAACCGAGATTTTCGCACCCCAATCCAACCATTGCTCAGCAAAGCCCGCTAAATCGACGGTCGCGTCGCCTGTTAGACGTTGGCAATCTTCGTCACTTGCTTTGACAATATCCATTGAGGCAATGAGAGCGCGCACCGTTTCTGGGTCGCGTTGCATTTGTGGGCTTTGGCCGGGCGGAGAGTGTGCTCCTCCAAAGCCTCCCAAGTCGGTGGCCATCATTCCACCCAATTCGGAAAACTCTTTTACGGTGTTCGTGGTGACATCGAAATCCATGGGGCAGACGTAAAATAATTTTGCCTTGCGATAACTTGTGGGTGTGTCGGCAATATCGATCAGAGGAGCTTTCGTCAGGTACTGAATCTCTTTCGTACCGTTGTCGGAGTAGATCAATTGGTTATTTGTCGAAACTTCACCACGACAAACAATACCTTGGAGATCGACCCCTAGTGTTTGCAGGGGTTCTAATAATTCTCGTGGATAATCCGTACCAATCCGTGTCAAAATGCCGACTTGGGCACCCACCCCCGCAGCGACCGCCATCGAATAAGCTGGCGGACTCCCCAGTACCTGTCGAGTTTTTTGTTGGGGATAAATGATGGTTTCGTTAATCACGTGCCCAATGGCAACGATGTCTAGCGACATGGTTTAGCTCCATCCGTATTTTTTCGATGGCGAATCTTTACCACTGGAAGAGGTGGGTGGTGACAGATGAACCACACGGTTAGCGCTCACGCGACCCACTGATAAACTCTTGGACGTGCTGGCGAGCCAATACATCGGGAATCTGCGTGGGAGGATGTTTTGTCAGAAACGAACAGGAGGAATCCAGTACGCCGGAGACGCCACGATCTAAAGCAACCTTCATTAAGCGGGCCATGTCGACCATGACACCAGCGAAGTTGGCACTGTCTTCGACCTCTAATTTGGCTTCCAGACGTACCGGTGCGTTTCCAAAATTGCCGATGTTGAAATAGAAAATCGAAGTCTTGCGATCTTCCATGAGGGGCACATGCGTAAAGCCTGTGGACATCGTTACGGGGTAGGGCACCAAGCTGGTGACGGCTCCCTGTTTCGTTTTGTGCTTACTTGCACCACGTGCCATCAAGTTAGCGAAGTCGGTGTTTCCGGCATAGTTGATTTGATACGTTTCGTCGATATGACAGCCACGTTGGTTCATCAGGGTGGCGAGCGCTCGGTGTATCGCTGTTCCACCGAGTTGACTTTTGACGTCATCTCCGATGAGCGGCACGCCATTTTCGATGGCGAGTTTTTGATACTCAGGGTCACAAACGATCAATGTTGGCATTCCATTGACGAAGCCAATTTTTGCTTCTTTGATCGCCGCGTCGGCGAACATGCGAGCCGCATTGTGCGATTCGGTTGGAATGAAGTTTAGGAGCATTTCTGCGCCACTATCTTTTAAGACCTGGGCAACGTCGCATGGTGTCTGGTCTGATTGCGGCACATACTCGGCGAGAGCTGGAGGATTGCCGTCATGCACTTCAGCCATCTGCACCGTGACCCCACTTTGCTCGAGTTCGATGCCCGGATAACGATAGGCGTTATTCGGTGAGCCGTAGATTGCTTCATGGAGGTCTTTTCCAACCTTGTGGGCATTAATGTCGAAGGCGGCGACGGGCACAATGTCCGTCACTTGATACCCGCCAATGTCGGCGTTCATCAACCCACGTGTGTCTGTTGGGTTTTGGCGATAATATTCAATCCCTTCAACCATTGCTTGAGCGCAATTTCCCACCCCGGCGATGGCCACGCGAACCTGTTTGTCATCGGACACGTTATGTTTCTCCTGTGTTTTTCTGAAGGTTGGACTCGTTGGATATCAATTCGACGATTGTCTTTTATCTACACAGACCAAAAAAGGTAGTTGAAAACGATGATTGTTTCGTGCACGTGCAGCCTTGTTCAAACTCCTGCCCGCTGGCGACGTAAGTGTTCTGCTGCATTGGCAGTTTTTTGTGGAGTGTAATCTGGGAGCGGTATGATGAATTCGTGGATGGCGTCCAAGAGGTCCTCTGGTTGAGGGAAAAACGCTGCTTCGACTTCGTCCGCTGGCGTGATCCAGTTTCGCGCGCCAACGACGACAGGGGGGGCGTCTAGTTCGTCGAAAGCGAGCTGAGTCATCTTTGCAGCGATCGTCTGCAAGGCGCTGCCGCGTTCGCAGGCGTCCGAAGTTAACACCAGCTTGCGTGTATTTTTCACCGACTCGATCAAGAGGGCGTAATTGAAAGGCACGACGGTTCGCGCGTCGATAACGTCGCATGAAATTCCATATTTTGCTTGCAATTGGTCAGCGGCGTTCAGGGCGCGATACAAGGTTGCTCCAATCGTCAAGATCGTAAGATCACTGCCATGTCGTTTTCTGTCCGGTTCGCCGATGGGTACTTCATATGCTGATTCTGGCACGCCACCGCTGTGGAATATTTCCGGTTGGTCGTAAATGCGTTGACTCTCAAAAAAAACAACGGGATCGCTTCCCTGCAAGGCAGCGTACATTAATCCCTTGGCGTCATACGGTGTGGCAGGAAAGACGACTTTTAACCCTGGGATGTGCGCACACATGCTTGACCAGTCTTGACTGTGTTGTGCCCCATATTTCGAGCCGACGGAAACTCGCAGAACCACTGGCAGTTTGAGCAAGCCACCGGACATGGCCTGCCACTTGGCGAGTTGATTGAAAATTTCATCTCCCGCACGGCCCATAAAATCGCAATACATTAACTCAACCAAGGCACGACCCCCTTCCAGGCCGTAGCCAACGGCGGTCCCGACAATGGCGGCTTCGCTGATCGGGGAATTGAAAAGACGATGATACGGGAGTGACTCGGTAAGACCACGATAGACCGCAAACGCCCCACCCCAGTCGCGATTTTCTTCGCCGTAGGCGATCAGAGTTGGATCCTGGTAGAACCGATCCAAGATGGCTTCAAAGAGCGCGTCACGAATGCCGATGCATTTTGACTTTGGTAAAGGTGTGCCAGCGGCGTCGATTCCTGAGCGATGGCGTGTGGCGAGTTGCTGAACGCGGGGGTTGGCTTCCCGTTGAATCAGCACATCGGGTTCGGCTTGAATGGCAGGTGTAAATTGTGAATTCGAGAACATCACCTTGTCGAGGAGACATGCTGGTTGGCTTAAGTCAGCGCGGGGTGAAATGTTAAGGTCAATTGCGTTTTGGAAAGAGCGTAAGACGACTTCATCAATGCCCTGTTGCATCGCTTCCAGGTCCGCTTGCAGGCAAAGGCCCTGCTCGACCAATTGGTTGCCAAATACCGAGATCGGATCTAATTCACGCCACGCTGCGATTTCGCTCTTTTCCCGATAGGAACTCGCGTCCGAAGGCGAGTGGCCACTGAATCGATACGTGACTGTGTCCATGAGGACGGGACCGTCACCTGCCACCAAGATCTCGCGTTTGCGACGCATGGCATCGATGACAGCTAATGGATTGTAGCCATCGATCCGCTCGGCATGGAGTTGGTTGGGAGTCAAGCCAGCTCCCATGCGGGCGAGTATTTTAAAGCCCATGGTTTCGCCAACCGGTTGGCCTCCCATACCATAAAAGTTGTTGACGAAGTTCATGATGAAGGGCAGACCTCGGCAATGATCTCCTTCCCACAGCTCCTGGAATTGATCCATGGTGGCGAAACAAAGAGCTTCCCATGTTGGGCCACAACCGGCAGCCGCATCACCAATGTTCGCAATTACTAAGCCGGGTTGCCGATTTGTCTGTTTGAAAAGTGCCGCACCCACGGCGATATCTGCCGATCCACCCACGATGGCATTATTGGGAAACACGCCAAAAGGTGGAAAGAAGGCGTGCATCGACCCCCCGAGCCCTTTGTTGAATCCGGTCTCTCGACCAAATACTTCTGCTAACGTTCCGTATACCAGGAAGTCTATAGCAAGTTCCTGGACGCTCTCGTGATCGCTGCGTTCTACGACTCGTAAGCAGTCGCCAGCGAAGTAGTTCGACATGATGTCCATGAGGTCGTGGTCTTCAAGCTTGGCAATCGCCGACAGACCCTTGGCTAGGATCTCACCATGACTGCGATGTGAGCCAAAGATGTGATCGTCGATATTCAACAAGAATGCTTGTCCGACAGCTGCTGCTTCTTGCCCAATCGACAAGTGGGCGGGACCTCGGTGGTTGTAGTTGACACCTTGGAACTGGCCTTGCTTTTTGACCGAATCCAACATGTTCTCAAATGTTCTGATCAACATCATGTCGTGCTGAATTCTGAGCAGCTCGTCAGCGGTGACTTTTCCGCCTGCCAATTCGTCACGAAGTGTTTGGTCGTACTGATTCACAGGAATCGGTAACAATTCGATCGATTGTTTGGACCGAGTTAAATGTGGTTCAATGGTCTGGCTCTTAGGCATTGCTGTTTGACTCCAGCGGTACAATTACTTCGATTTGTGACCGTTGAAAAAAAGCTTTCCATTTAGCGTCTGGCGCGCGGTCCGTGACGACCTTGTCAATTTGATCCCAAGCGGCAATACGATATAACGACGGCGCAGCGAACTTTGTGCTATCGACTAACAGGATAGTTTCTCGGGCGTGACGTACTACCATTTGGTAAAGGTGAGCACTATCGATGTCACTTGCCGAGAGCCCAAATTCCTGAGAGACGCCATCCGCGCCAATAAAGGCCATATACCCTCGAAAATTTTCCAGTACAGAGAGGGCGATTGGTCCTACCGTATCCTCACGTTGAGGTCGAAATTGCCCCCCGAGTAAAATGGTGTTGACGGTTGGTGAATCCAGTTCCCGTGCGAGGCGCACGCTGGTTGCCAGCACGGACAGATCGTGTCGCCGTCGCAAGCCGGTGGCCATTTGGAGACAAGTGGTTCCCGAATCAAGAAAAATCTGTTCGTCGTCTCGGACAAGTTTGGCTGCCAGGTCGCCGATGATTCGTTTCGCTGCTGGATTACGGTGACTTTTGGCGTGAAATGAAAAGTCACTCGTGCGCGCTAAAGTGGCGCCTCCGTGGACCAGGGTTACTTCGTGTTGATCGGCAAGCTGCTTCAAATCACGCCGGACGGTGGCTTCACTGACGCCCAGATGGGTAGCCAAGTTTCTCACCGAAACGTGCTTTTTCTCCAGTATATCTGAGAGAATGCGATCTTTTCTGTCCGCGGTTGCTCGGCTCATGGATTCACAAATGGTCGATAAATGATCGCTAAATCAACAAAAACGCCATGAATAGTGATTACTTTGTGATGCAATATAAACAAAATAAACAATTGTATGTAAGATACTAGTCATTCGCAGAGGTAATTTAAGGGTTTCTTTTTGGGTCGGACCAATGTGTAAAGTGATTCCGTTGTTGATGCCTGACTTTGGAAACTCGATGGAAGAGGGGACAATTCTCGAATGGAATGTCGTCGAGGGAGATGAGATCAAGGTCGGTGATGTCTTATGTCAGGTTGAAACGGATAAGGCGGTTATGGAATTCGAATCTCCGGTTGCTGGACGGCTGGCCAAGATTTATGTGGCTGCTGGAGAAGCAACGCCCGTCCGACAGCCGATCGCTTATTTTGCATCTGAGGGAGTCGATGTCGACGCTTTTCTTAGCGCCGAGGTGGAGCAACCAAGGCCAGCCGATTTGTCTCAGGAAACGCGTGTCAAAGCGTCTCCAGCCGTTCGTCGGCAGGCTCGGGAGCGTCAGATTGATTTGACTTTGATTGAAGGTTCGGGACCGGGGGGACGTATTGTCACATCCGACCTGCCCAGCTCGTCGCAAGATCAGGCAACGGTTTCGAAACATGACGATACAGGGTTGACGCGCCAGCCGCTTTCCAAAATGCGTCGCGCCATTGCCCACAGACTGCAGGCAGCCAAGAGAGACATCCCCCACTTTTATTTGCGGCAAACGATTGACGCGACATCACTCGTTACGTTCTACAAGCAACAAGTTGATGGTAGCTTAAACGACATCATTGTGTTGGCGTGCGCCCGAGTAGCTCAGGAATTTCCGGCCTTTCGGTCGCGTATCGAAGCAGAGGAGATCGTGGAGCAAGCCAGCAGCCATATGGGGATCGCCGTGAGTCTGGACGAGGGGCTTGTCGTACCGGTTGTCTTGCATGCGGATCGCATGACGCTGCAGCAGCTAGCTACCGAAACCAAGAAAGTGATTCAAGAAGCACAGCGTGGTAAAGTTAGTGAGACCGATCAAGCAGTCATGACGATCAGCAACCTAGGCATGTTTGGTGTCGAAGAGTTTGCAGCCATCATCAATCCACCGGAATCTGCGATTTTAGCGGTGGGCGCGATACGTGAGGACGTGATCGTTTCCGGCGGTGCCATGCGGCTTGGCCACGTCATGACGATGACCCTTTCTGCGAATCACCAGGTTGTAGATGGCAGGGTAGCAGCGGCTTTCATGAACCGGCTGCAGGAAATTTTAGAATCGCCCGCAGACTTAGTGTCAGGCTAGTTGGGTGTTGGGAACTTTTGGTTGAGCTACTGAATTTTTGCTTAGGCAAGAATCTGCTCAACGACCTTGCCATGGACATCCGTGAGACGAAAGTCTCGACCTTGGAAACGATAGGTCAGACGTTCGTGGTCGAGACCCAGAAGATGCAGTAAGGTTGCATGCAAGTCGTGGACGTGAACAGGATCGCGCGCGATGTTGAAACCGAGGTCATCGGAGGCTCCATGTACGTGGCCGCCACGGATGCCTCCGCCAGCCAGCCAGACAGAATAAGCGCGATTGTGATGGTCCCTTCCGTCGTTGTCCGTTTGGACCATGGGGGTACGACCGAATTCCCCTCCCCAAATGACTAAAGTGTCTTCGAGCAAGCCATGATTCTTCAAGTCTTGGACTAAGGCAGCGCTGGGTTGGTCGGTCGCTTCGGCATTCTCCTTGATTTTTTTGGTGAGTTCTCCGTGTTGGTCCCATACTTCATGAAAGAGTTGAACAAAGCGAACTCCGCGTTGAAGGAGCCGCCGTGTCAGCAAACAATTGCGTGCATAATTGGATTCTTTAGGATCTTTGATCCCATACATATCCAAGATACTTTGTGGTTCTTGTGACAGGTCCATCAATTCGGGTGCACTACTTTGTAGTTGGTAAGCTGTTTCATAGCTTTGAATGCGTCCCGCCACTTCAGGATCTCCGATCTCGGCTAAAGCCAATTCATTCAAGCGCCGGAGACTATCGAGCGAAGTGCGTTGAGTTTCGCTATCGAATCCCCGCGGATTGGAGAGGTACAACACGGGGTCGCCTTTGCCACGAAAGGGAATACCACCGTAAGACGTGGGTAGAAAACCGCTGCCGAAATTGCTGGCTCCACCACTGGTTCCTTTGGCGCTTGTCAGCACGACATACCCTGGTAGTTCCTCGCTTTCGTTTCCCAAACCATAGACCGTCCAGGCGCCGAAACTGGGGCGCCCAAATTGTTGTGATCCCGTATTCATCATGATTTGTGCGGGCGCATGATTAATCGCTTCGGTATGCATGGAGCGAATTAAACAGATGTCATCCGCGAGTTTTGCTGTATGGGGAAGCACTTCACTCAATTCCATGCCGCTTTCCCCGTGTGGAGAAAATTTGTATTTGGGTCCGAGGAGGCCAGAATTTGGGTTGATAAAGGCCGAGCGGTAACCTTCGAGCAGTTCGGCGGGAGGTTTTTGACCCTCATGCTTGGTTAATTCCGGCTTTGGGTCGAAAAGCTCGAGTTGACTTGGAGCGCCGGAGTGAAAGAGATAGACAACGCGTTTCGCTCGCGGTGCAAAGTGTGGTGGCTTGGCTGCGAGAGGATCACGAGCTGCCGCCGAAGCTTCTTGAGATAATAAGGAGCCTAGGGCAATCCCACCGAGCCCAATACCGCAGTCTTTCAAAAACCAACGTCTGGAGACATGGTCCGCATATTCTTTCATCGGATTTTTTTGGGAGTCCATGAGGGGGTCCTAATTTTTGCTCAGTGTTTCGTCAAGGTTAAGCATCACGCGTGCCGCGATCGTCCACGCCGCGGCATCTTGGGGAGTCGTCTCCGGTGGTAACACAGGAAGCGTTTCAGGGTCGCCCGTCGCGACCGCGTTAATCGAAATCCATCCTTCGGCCAGTCGTTGGCGCCGACTTTGAAGTAGAGCCAGCAATTCTTCACGTTCGGCTGGCGTGGAGTGACGGCTTGTGCAAAGCCGGAAGGCGTAGTCAGCCCGCTCTTCATCTGTCATGCCACCTTCGCGCAAAATCCGTAAGGCCATCGCCTGGGCGGCTTCGACAAAAATAGCTTCATTTAAGGAGACCAATGCGGCCAGTGGGGTATTCGAACGGATACGTCGGGCGCAAGCGAAGTCGGCGTTGGGTGCATCAAATGCGGTGAGCACCGGGTCCGGCATCGACCGCTTGCGAAAGACATACAGGGCGCGGCGGTAACGTTCAGGAGGTTTTGCTGGAATCCAGAAGTCCTGTTGATTGAAGTTGTATTCCAACATGCTTGCGGGCACGGGAGGGAAGATGCTTGGACCGCCGACGCGATTGTGGATCAAGCCCGCTGCCGTAAGTGCTAGGTCGCGAACGACTTCTGCCTCGGCCCGAAATCGGGGTCCTCGGGCCAAGAGATGATTGCGGGGATCACGGTCGAATAACTCTGCCGTAACTCGTGAATCTTGTTGATAAGTAGCGCTTGTCAAAATCGTGCGTATGAGCTGTTTGTTGCTCCAGCCGCGCTCCATGAATTCCACAGAGAGCCAATCGAGGATGTCCAAGTATTCGGGTTGGGGGGCACGGGTACCGAAGTCCTCAGGCGTTTGTAGCAGGCCGTTACCAAAAATGGCTTGCCAAACTCGATTGACTTGCACCCGTGCTGTTAATGGGGATTCGCTGCTGGCAAGCCAGCGGGCAAAATCGAGCCTTGTGGAAGTCTCATCCGCTGGTAGGTTGTGCAGAATTCCGGGCACATGCGGTTCGATTGGACGCGTTGGTTGGTCCCAAACACCACGATCCAGAGCAAATGTTTGGCGAGACAAATCGCGAGGTCGGTCCGATAAACAGAAGACTGTAGTATGTGGTTCGGCTGGAAATTGCTTCCAGATCTCGTCAATTTGCGTGTTGGCGGCCGCGAATTCAGGAATGCTTTGGCGCCATGCCTTGAAGAGTGCTTCTTGGTCGCGTGCCTCGCGCTCGGCGGGAGGTTTTTGCAGTGCCAATGTTGCCGCATGGTCATAAGAAGTTGCTTGTGGATTGAGTGCCGAGGTCAGTGAGAATCGCGTGCGTCCAATGACGCAGAGGTCATCTTTCTGACCACTGACAGAATGGTGATAACCCATTTTGAAACGCAACTTTGTGCCGGCGGGAAAGTTGAGCGGTTCTGCAAATTGAATGACCGCCACCGACTCGGTATTGCGACGGCCGGGACCCCGATCCGATCGCCATCCGGTTCCGTTGTCGCCATCGATTAAAAAAGAGACCGGACCGACACGTCGTTTGTCATCTTCTGGGATGGTGGCGCCGGCGGCGAAAGACCGAATGCCTTGTTCGGCTTCTTCAAAATCTGCAGAGGCTGCTTGGAGAGCCACGACTTCCCAGGTATCAGTTTCAGGCAATTGCGATTCGACAGAAAATTCACTCAGCACAAACGTGCCGTATTTACTTCGTCCTGGTCCGTGATAGGGCATGTCGCCGTAACGCAGCGCTTCCAACCGCAGAGCGGTTTGACCTTGGAATTCGGGTGCTGCCAGGAAGGACACTTCCCCAGTGGCTGTTGGATGCCCCAGGATGGTCATACTGTGATCGGGAAGTTCCTCAGGATGATTCAGCCCCCCAGCCCAGTCGGCATCGAAGGTGTCGACGATGGTCCAGTCAGTTGCCGCCGCCGTTTGTTCCCTTTCCCAAGCCGCCAGTCTTTCTGGCCAATCGGCGTTTTCCGTTTTCAGTTGCTCATTGAGTTTATGAACCGCCTTTTGCACTTGGTCAATTGTTTGCAGTTGTTCTGGTGTGTAAATACCGATTTGTGCTTCGCAAGTGTTGTTGAGGAAACCGAACATGCCATAGTATTCGTTTTGAGAAATCGGATCGAATTTGTGGCTATGGCATTGGCAGCATTGAATGGAAAGGCCGAGGATGGCTTTGCCAACGCAATCCATGCGGTCGAACATGGCATCCATGCGGAATTGCTCGGCGACGATCGCCCCCTCTTCATTGATCATACTGTTCCGTAAAAAACCTGTTGCGACAATTTGATCTTGGGTTGTATTTGGCAACAAATCTCCGGCAATTTGTTCGATCAGAAATTGATCATAGGGCATGTCCTCGTTGATCGCCTGAATTACCCAGTCGCGCCATGCCCATTGCTCGCGAGGCAAGTCTTTCTCAAAGCCGTTGCTATCGGCATAGCGTGCGACATCGAGCCAATGTCGCGCCCATTTTTCACCGAACTGATCGGTTTGCATGAGTTGATCGACGAGCGCACCGACGGCAGCGGTAAGGTTCGCAGCAGAAGCGGCGAGAAAAGCATCGATTTGTGTTGGAGAGGGTGGTAAGCCAATGGTGTCGAGATAAATGCGGCGACAAAGTATTTCATGTGGGGCAACACGCGACATGCTCAAACCTTCGTGCTCTAAACGTTGCGCAACGAAGTGGTCGATTGGATTGAGGATTGGCGCGTCTGTTTTTTTGTTGTCGTCTATTTCAGGACGTTGAGGTTGGACAAATGCCCAATGCGTCGAGTAGTTGGCTCCCTCAGTAATCCATTGTTTCAGCGTGTGGATTTGTTTTTTGCTTAAGGGTTTTTTGTGGTCGCTTGGTGGCATGACTTGATCGGGATCGGCCGACGTGATCCGTTGGATTAATTCGCTGGCGTCCAAATTACCAGCGTCAATGACCGCCCTGCCGGATTCTCGTTTCGCGAGTGCCGCATCTCTCAGGTCGAGCCGTAGATCGGCTTGACGAGCGCCTTCGTCAGGTCCGTGACAGGCAAAGCAATGTTCTGCCAAAATGGGCTGAATCTCGCGCTGGAAATTGACCATTTCGCTGGCCATGAGAGTTGAGTCAGCGAGGCTAGTAACGCAGCATATGGCCACCGTCCAGCTCAGCTTCCAGCTTAGATTGTTTTTGAACAAGCGAGTAAAACTCAGAGATTTGGTTCGCATGGTTACGTCTCGGTTACTTCGCGGGAAGAGTATGCGTGGTGCANCAGTAAAGACCNGCCATTCTACTCCATAGTTGGAGGGAAGTTCGACCGGGGAAGAAGTTTTGTCCCCCGCGTCCGGTTCGTGCCAGGAGGTGTCTGCAACCTCAGGTAAGAAACCCGCAAAATCGCTGTGAACCCAGTACTTTTTAGCTCAGAAAACGATAGGTCGAGGTTTTTAAGGTTCTGTGGGCGCGGCGCCTCGTCGGTTGCGAGTGAGGGGGCGATCTGTCTGGCTCCGCAAACCACACACAGTAATAAAGGATNCGCAAGTGTCTGGGTAATAGGTAGTTGAGCAAGGNTTAGCTGTCCGTAAGGTTGTCGATCAGCCCGTTGATACTTTTAATGCTCTGGCAGCTTTTCGCGCTCAACGAATGCCATCTCTTTCTTGAGGAGCAGGTTGATGCATTACCTGAAGGTCGCACCTGAATGCCGTAGCCGATAGTTGGCTTTGGGATATCATGTTTGCTCGATGGTACCACGAAAAAGCAAATTGTTTTGTCAGCAACCTCTTGGGCCGCGCATTGGAAGCTGAATCGAGGGGAAAATTATTCGGCGGCAATCCGGACTTGCCATTGTTCATCAAAAAAATCTGCCGCAACCACTTTGCCAGGCCAAAGCGCATCTGGCGGTGTAGACAGGTCAATCACCGCCCAATCCGGTAATTTAGGAACTTGCCGGGCGTTATTCAGATATGCAAATTCGCGAAAGGTGAAGCTGCTGTTGAGCACCACGTAGCGATCCTTGTTGAGCGGATTTGGATAAACAGCAATGAGGGCGTGTTGATCGGCCGGGAAATTTTGGGCGGGGGTGCGGATGGCTTGGTGATCCCACGCAATAGGCAATGCTTTGGCAATCTTTTTTAGGATTAAATTGCTACTGGGGTCACCCCATAAAATCAAGTTTGCGTTATCAATGTCGTTTGCCGTGATCTCGGAGTCGTTTTTAACCCGGGCGTGACCCCGAAAATGACGCCGCCAATGTTCGATGGCTCGTTTTAATTCGGCCTGTGACCAGGCATCGAGAGCAGCATGTCGGGCCTTTTTTGTGGGACGCACGAAGATGAAAGAGTCCATGAATGCATCGTCGATCGGCCCCTGCAGATTGTGCTTTTTCTGTAACTCGCGGGCCGGAATTGCACCCAGTTGCCATGCCCCGTTTATCTGATGTAGTTGCGCTTGCCACGACTGATCTGATTTTGCGCGCACACTGCCGACGATTTGATTGTTGACCACGATCTCGGTGGGGTGCGTTATGGATAAGGGTGCCCAACCTGCCGGCATGTTAAGCGAAAGGGCAGTGACGTTGTCGGTCGCCAACGTCACTTTTGTTGGGTTTTCGATGCGGGCGTCGACGCGTGCCCGTTCCCAATGAGTTCCCAAACCTTCGACGCTAACCCAATGCATACGATTGTACTTGAGTGTGTAGGTTGTTAACGAAACTTCCCTCGGCATTGATTGACGACCACGTTCGGCAATGCTGTCGAGCAACTGAGTGACGGTCGCCTGGGCCTCGGGATGGTAGGCGTGTCCTGTCTCTGGTCCGATGATATGGGTCAACTCGATGCCATGAGTCAGGAGTGCTTCTTCCATCACATCTGCGGCTTGTCTTTGAATGTCATTTTCACCGCTATAAGCAACGGTCGGACAATGCAACAAGTTCTTTGCCCACAGGTCACAGTCGTAAAGTCTCCAGAGTTTCTGCTCGTACCACGTTGGGTTCAGCGTTTCTTTCTGAAAGAAATCGAGAAAGCGGGGGGTTTCGGAAAAACCTGCCCCGGGATTGGCCACAAACCACGAATCGGCATAGTGAACCGCAAATTGCCAGCAGGCAGCTCCACCCATCGAGAATCCGCGTACACTAGTACGATTTTTGTCGATACGATATTGCTGAGAAACGGATTCGATCGCTTCGAGCACATCGACCTCACCGGCAAATTTGAAGGCGTTCGAATAGCGACCGTAAGGATGCAAGACAAGGGTGTCGACTGGTGTAAAGGTCCCCGCATGCTTTTGGCGCTGGTGTAGAAAGTTCACTTCACTGAGGGTCTCACCGCGTCCATGGAACCAAATGTCCATGCGATAAGGCTGCGCTGATTTGTGCGTGTAGGTTTTCGGGATGACGAGACCATAAGGTTGCACGCTGTGGTCGATCCGTGACAGGTAGCCCCGCACGACTAATCCCGTGGCGTTGAGCCAGGGGGCTTGGCCTGCTAATAGCTGTTCTGAGCGTGCGATGCCATCGTCGAGGAGATCCAAGGCGGCTTGGATCTCCGAGGGTTGAAAGAACTCTTGAAACCGCAGTGCGTCACTGACTGCTCGGTAAAAGACTTGAACGTCGGGCCACAACTCGCGTGTTTGCTGATCATCGCGATCTCGAAGTAGGGCTATGTTGGTGCCAAGTACTGACAGCTTTGCTTCGAGCGTTTGCTGATTTTTGGCCGAAACTTCAATTCCAAGTTTTGGGATGCGACGAACATTTTCCGGTATGTTGTCACGAGGTCCATCGGCAAAAACGAGGCTAGCAACGGTGATTAGATTGAGGAGTAGAAAAAAGACGCGTTGGATCATGGCGAGACTCCGTGGGGGCATTCCGCCCAGTTCATGGCGACGAGCCGTCTGCTGGAAGCTTGATAAATAGGAAAACCAGTTTAAGGCGTTTTTTACCTTTCGACGAGGTGCGATACTCAAGCAATTGTGCCGGTTGGATTGCCCGCTTTGAATCCATTTCAGTTAAGATACGATGTTCATCCTTTGTACACTCACAAAATAGAACCCCTTTCCATCTTTATGTATGACGTGATAGTTCAATGTGGTAGGCGATTGGCACTCTGGCGACGAAGCTGTCTGTTGGTGGCCCTGGTCGTTCTACCTGGATGTGGAGGAAGTGGGTCGGAGGATGTCAGCCAGGGTTTAGGCAATTTGAGCGAGCGAACGTTTGTCGTCGATCATGTGAGCACCGTATCGGCTGCAGAAACAGCACGCAAACAATGGCTTGATTCATTAGATGATCCCCAAGCGGACGGTTGGGAGTCAGAAGTTCTCCACAATCAGGCCAAGAAATCTTTGTCAAAGCTGAGCGAATGGTTGGCAAAACCAAATGAACTCGATACTCAGAAGCTAAGCCGCTTGTTTGACAAAGAGATGCTTTGTGAGTCGTTACGTCCCGCTGCGCTTACGACAGTGTACGAAGGGGAAAATTTTCTGGTGCGGAGAAACGTCGCTGCGGATACCGAGGAAGTCGCCGCTGTGCCGCAGACCTATCGTGGGTTTGAGGGGTTCTTAGAATCTTTTCGACATTTGCTGGTGCGAGAAGACTTTTTTGCTTTGCAGTCGCTGCCCCGTTTGAACATGGCGTTCAAAGTGTATGACATTGACGTGAGGGAAGAGCAGCATTTCAGCACGAAGCAATATGTTGCCATGAGCGGTGTGGTAGAGAACCAGACATTTGAAATCCACTCCGAGTGGTTGATTGATTGGATCACGGACGAGTCCCATGAACTAGCAAAGCTACAACGCATTCGCGTGGTGGGGCCTTTTGAAGAAACGCTTAGCCAAATGAGCGCAACACCCACCTTGTTCAGCGAGTGCACCGAATCGATTCTTAGCAACAATCGAAGTTTTCAGGAACAGTTAATTTGGGGACGCAATTTTTGGCGGCACCGAATGGATGCTCAGTTAGATACCAATATCAGTGGCCATAACGGAATTGCCGTAGGGGATGTAAATGGCGACGGGCTCGAAGATGTCTATCTTTGTCAGCCAGGCGGCTTGCCAAACCGACTTTTTGTACGAAATCTCGATGGCACATTGACCGATTGCTCGAATGCGGCAGGTGTGGATTGGAACGATTCGTCTCGTGGGGCCTTGCTCGTGGATCTCGACAACGACGGTGACCAAGATCTTGTTGTTGCGACGAGGTCCAAACCAGCCACAATCATTATGTCCAACGATGGCTCTGGGAAATTCGAGTTGAGTCATGTTGTTCCGGATGTCACCGGGACGATGTTGTGTGCAGCTGACTTCGATGGAGACGCCCTCCTGGATCTCTACATTTGTGCAGAGCATGCCGATGCCGACGCACCGAGCTTGCGCGGCGGGGTATTGAATGCTTTTGTGGATTTTGATCATGGGGGTAAAAATCTCTTGTTACGTAACGACGGCGATCTGCAGTTTACGAACGTTACGGACGAAGTTGGGATGGCAGAGAATCATCGGTTAAGCTTTGCTGCCTCTTGGGAAGACTTTGACGACGACGGCGATCAAGATCTGTATGTCGCCAATGATTTTGGACCAAATCATCTGTATCGTAACGAAGCGGGCAACTTCACCGATGTTGCAGCGGAGTTAGAGGGAGAAGATCGCAATTTTGGTATGTCGGTCTCTTGGGGGGATTACGACCGCGATGGGAGAATGGACGTCTATGTCAGCAATATGTTTTCTGCCGCTGGCAACCGAATTGTTCCAAAAGACGATTTTCAGCCAGATGCCGCCGCGGCAGAGCGGGCGATTTTCAAGCAATTTGCTCGTGGCAACACCTTGTTGAAAAATGCTAGTCAAGACGGCTTTGTCGACGTCAGCACCGAACATCGTGTGACCATGGGGCGTTGGGCTTGGGGATCCAATTTTGTGGATATCAACAACGATGGCTGGGAAGATTTGCTCGTGGCCAATGGAAACATTACGGGGGATGCAGCCGACGATTTGTGAAGCTTTTATTGGCGACGCGTCGTGTCACGCGTCTCGATTTTTGAAGCCGAGCGCCCGGAAGAAAACGATTACCTCAACGATGAATTCACCATTGTGAATTCTTTGATTCGTTCTGGTAATTCATGGAGTGGAAATGAGCGCAATTGTTGTTTTTTGAATCTTGGTGGAGGACCTTTTGCTGACGTGTCGACGACTTCCGGCTTTGATTTTATCGATGATGCGCGCGGCGTCGCAACGGTGGACTGGGATTTTGACGGCGATCTTGATGTTTGGGTTTCCAATCGAACGGGCCCGATGATCCGCTTCTTACGTAATAACGCTTCAGCCAAAAATCATTTCGTCTCTTTTCGTTTAGTGGGTGACGCAGTCCACACGAATCGGGATGCCATCGGTACACGGGTCGAGCTTTTTTTGGAGGGCGACGAGACTGCGAGCCAGATCAAGACGTTGTATGCAGGGTCCGGATATCTAAGCCAGTCCAGTAAATGGGTCTCCTTTGGTTTAGGTGAGGCGACGTCGATTGCACGTGTGGTGGTTGCTTGGTCCGGTGGAGAACGAGAGGTATTCGACCCGATTGCCAGCGACTCATTTCACCAATTAACGCAAGGCAGTGGCCAGGCCGAAAAATGGAATCCTCCCAAGGCTTATCGGCCAAATCTTGTGCCCTCACCGACAAAGATTCCACCCCCACCGCCGGCTGCTCGGACGTTTGTTTCGGTGCCACAAGTGATGCCTACTCTTAGTTTTGAGACTCAAACGGGAGACATGCAAAACGGGGTAGCTGATCAGCGTCCGGCGCTGCTGGTTTTGTGGGCTACTTGGTGCCGACCGTGTCTCGCAGAATTGAAAGAACTGGTGTTGCGTGCCAAGGAGTTAGAGGCTGTTGGATTAAGAGTTGTGCCGATTTGCGTAGATGAAGTCAGCGATCATGCGGAAATGACGCGCGCACAAATTCTTGAGGTGTTCGCGCAATTCGAGGCGCCGTTTGATTGTGGATTTGCTGACGCCAATCTGATGCGCCGCTTAGAACACATGTCGGAAAGTGTCTTTGAATTTAATGATCAATTTGTACTACCAACAAGTTTTCTGATTGGGCCGGGTCCACCGGACATTTTGTGTGCGATCTATCGAGGACCAATAAACGTCGACACGGTTCTGGAAGATGTCGACCACATTATTAGTTCGGTGGATGTGCGACGGGAACAGGCCACACCGTTTGCTGATCGCTGGCTCGCGGATCCAAAGCAGGGCGAGTTGCTGTCATTTGCCGATGGATTCCGCGACAAAGGATTTGTTGAAGATGCTGTGATGCTTTATCGCATGGCTTTGGCACGAGACCCTCAGAATGTGCGAGCACACGAACATCTTGGTGCATTGCTGAAACTTCATGGTTATGAAGCAATGTCTCAACAGCATCTTAAAGCAGCGCAGGCTTTGAAAGACCGTCAGGGCAGAAAAGACTGACATTTCCCTGCGAGGGTTCTAAGACCAGACAAAGATTTCTTCCTCATCACTTGAAAATCCGATGAAGGTTGCCATGACGACACGAGGGTCTGCGCCTGCAACGCCTGGGACCTCATGAATGGACCGCGTGTTGAAGAAGTACAGGTCTCCTGGCTGAAGATGGATTTCGATGTTGTCGATATCCTTTTCTTGTGCGTACTCGTGAAACGTTCCGGACGATAGATGCTTGTCGAGGTGAGGCTCCCAAAGGCAATGATGTAAAACGCTTTGCGCAGATTGATCGTTCAGGGTTGTATTCTGAAATACGAGCACGCCAGCAAATTGGTGCTGAAAATGATATACAGCGTAGTTTTGACGATTTTCTCGCAGTCGTACTGAATCGAAATGAGGAGCATAGGCGTAGCCACCATAATGTGCCCGGATGATGGCAGGGCCATATTGCCGACCGTCGGGTTCATAGGCGGTTACGACGCGTTTGTCTCGTGAAATTTGTTGCAGCGCATCGTAGATGGTGTCGAGGGGGCTGTCTTGCGGAAACAATTCAGTAAATAAAGTTCGTGTTTCGGCACTATGAGCTAGAAACGCTTCTTTGTCGGACCCTCGGTACCCCAAGCTTGAGCCAATGTCGATTCGTGAGCGACCTTCGGCAATCGTTGGTTGCCAGGCGCTACGTGGTACCGAATCTTTTCCTTCCCGATAATAGCCTTCCGGAATGAGTTGGTCCTGAAATGAATCGGGCATGGGTTGGCTCGGATCGAATAATAACCCTCGTTGGGTCAAGTCGGTGACGATTTGCGAGCACTTTTCAGGCGCGTACGCATTGCGCAAGATCACAGCAGGAATATGGCCTGCGGCAAGGTCGTCCAGCGGGAACTGGGAGGTTTCGAGAATCGTTGGAATATCGGGCGCGAGAGGTTGCCACGGGGTTGTTTGTTTCATGGGTAAAATAATTATGCCTGAGAGGTCAGTATCCAGATGATTTGAAGCTGCAGTCCTTGTTTCAAGCGGCGCTCCATGTGAACTCGATGATAGCTTTGAGGCGTCAGTTGGATGTTTGGAAATGATTTGGTTGGGGAGTGTTTTCGATGCAACTGTAACGTGTTTTGTGTCTTTTGTCCGCTGGTGACTACTGGGCACGATGCTGACGATGAAAATGTAACGCAACGTACTGGACGCGCCGAATCGCGAAGATTTTAGGAATGATGCTCTCCTGGGTAAGGGGCGTATCGATTGAAGTTCTCAGAAAAGTCCGTTTGACGCTCGCGCTGTGTCGTAAAAACGCAGTGCGTAGTGGCGGGTTAGTTGTAACAGAGTTCACTTGAGGTGCTTTGAGGATAGGATTGCGCCGAAGAGCAGCACGGTTGAAGACGAATCGTATGTAAGGCTAGGAAAACAGTTGTCTGAGCGTTGTGTAGCCCGCCCAGCAGGCAAAGAAACCAAAAAAGCCGACTGCCCAGATCAAAATAGCGACGCGCCAGCCGCGGGCCCGTACATATTCGGGCAACCTCCAACGATTAATGTACAGTAGCAGGCCGCTATAGAGGAACATGACACAGCCATTCATCGCAGCCGACAGTTTGAACAGACCAAAAGCTCCCACATTGATGTCCAGTGTTTCCAATAACAAGATACTGCTACCAAGAAAAATCGTGCCCCAGAGAAACAAGTAGTACAGACGTCCTTCGCTCCAGTATTTATTTTCGCGCAACCAGGTGACTTTTACGACGTCGGTAGAAATGCGACTGGCAACGTCGAGTACTCCGAATTCAGTTGTCAATAAAATGGCAATTCCCATCACTAAAAACAAAAATTTCGGGGAGATCAGTTGGGCTGCTCCTCCCAGGCGATCTTCCAGTAGAACAGCTTCACCCCACACGAAACCGATACCATTGGCAAACTTTGCAGCGTCGTCAATGCGTTGACCATTACTGTCAAAGAATATGGCATAACTGATTAAGGTAAGCAGGATGAGGCACAGCAGGCAGGTACAGAAGAAGCTAAGGAAATGTTCGATACTTGCTGCACGCCACCAGGCCCGCCAACGCTGCAAGTTTTTATCCGTTGGCGGAAAATGATAACCGACCTCGGCGATTGCTTCTTTTTGGCCTGTGATTGGACTGGTAATGCGACCAATGTACCTTCCCATCCCATAACCTTTGTCCTTGATATAATTGCTTTGTCCCAAGTTGGTTGTCCCGCCCGCGCCAGCAAATGCCAGTGCTCCAAGCAAAAGTACAGGGGTGAGATCTGCATCGAACGGTGGAATAAATTGCGGTGCGCCAAACGTGAAAAGGGCGGTTACCTGGGAAGTGACCGCATCCAATCGTCCACTGACTAACCAGACTGCCATGATGACCACGAGTAGCATGACCGAGGAAACGAGAATTATTTGGATGCGTTCGATGGTGTCGTAGAGGACAGGCCCTGCCGTCAGGATCAAGCCGCAGAAAATCATGCCTCCGATGGCGAGTGGGGTTGCGTAATAGGTACCAACGAGAGCACCGGAGTTGTCGAGGATGGGCCCCCAGATCATCCAACTGATGATTTGTGCGGCCCCTTTGGCCCAGGCTGGAATCATCCACGGCAAGACATTTAGCAGCAAAAACACCCAAGCCCAGTGCCGACTGAGCCGGACGAATCCGGTGATGGCGCTTTCACCGGTTGCCAGCGACCAACGCGTGATTTCCATATTGAGGAAATATTGGGTTGTGACTCCGAGAATACAGGCCCAAAAGAAGACAAAACCGACTTTGTAAGTTACGTACGGCCACAACACGAATTCACCGCTGCCCAAAGCCAATCCGGCCAGAATAATACTCGGTCCGAGCATCTTTCGCAGGGCGATCGGTGCGGGCAAATCTCGGTATTCAAGGGGGGGGAGTGTCCCGCAGGGAATCGTTTCGTTGGGAACCGTATTTTTCTGTGTTGAGGTGGTCATGGGTTGCTCCTGGGTGGTTGGGCCGGCTTGTGAGTGAGAAGCTCAGACCGAATTGCGACGAAAACG
>JAKVBY010000006.1:0-1999 GCA_022446825.1 Pirellulaceae bacterium | reverse complement strand
CGGGAGGAAATTGGTCTGCGTTATGCATTGGTGCGAACGGACCGAGAAAAAGCCGAGCAAGAGAAGGGAAAATCGTCGTCAAGTAGGAGTTCCTCTTCTTCTTCTTCGTCGCGCAGTTCCAGCCGCAGTTCCAGCCGCAGCGGCCGCAGCAGCCGCGAGGAAGGTGGCAACTCCCGTTCGGAATATATGGTGCGCTATGCATTTGAGCGCTACGATCGGAATAAAAACGGCGTCTTTGAACGCGACGAATGGGATGGTTTCCGAACATTTCCTGGCGATGCGGATAAGAACAAAGACAAAAAGATTACACGTGATGAGATCGGGGCATGGCTGGCATCTCGCTATGGAGGAGAAGGTCGCGGGGGGAGTCGCCGCTCGGGGGGAGATCGTGGCTCTGAGTCTTCCAAAGATTCTCGATCTCGTAGCTCAAGTTCGGGGAGTAGCGATTCAAGAGGTTCCTACCGGTTACCAACGCTTGACGAACGTCTGGCAGATTTAAAATTGCCGAAGTGGTTTGCTCAGAACGATACCAACACGGACGGTCAGGTTGTGATGTCCGAGTTTTCAAGATTTTGGAACGATGCGACGGTGCGCGACTTTGCACAATTTGATCTGAGTGGCGATGGCATCATTACCCCGCAAGAATGTGCTCGAGCATCGGAGGAGGGTATGGTGCGCGGTACGGTTTCCGAATCTGCTGATGAGGATTCGGACGATCGAGTGTCGAGCAATTCTACCCGTTCAGAGGCCGATTCTACAGCCAACGAAGAATCGGAAGCGGCCACCACAGGAGATTCCGAGGCCAAGGACATTCCCAAACGTTATGTCACGTACGCAGTAGGCTATATCAAGAAGTTCGATGGCGATGGAGACGGCCAGCTGGTGGAATCGGAATGGAAAAAAATGCCACGTGATTACAGTGCGGCGGATATCGATAAAAATGGGAAGATCACGCCGCTGGAACTAGCGCGTGCCATGGCCAAACGATAGTCAGAAACAGCGGTAACCAGGAACCAGGAAGAGGAAGGTTAGATTATGGGATTCGATCGCCGCAATTTTCTAGGCGCTAGCGCCGCGTTGGCGGCTGGCTCGGCGGCCAATCCAGTTGTTCCGCAAGCGTTCGCGGCAGATCCCGAGGACGTGGGGGAAATTGGTAAAACACCGCATACGAAGTTTGCCGTCAATATTGAGATGTGGTGGACAAAGTTGCCATTTTTGGATCGCATTCGTAAAGCAGCGGAGTATGGATTTCCTGCAGTGGAGTTCTGGCCTCACAACAACAAGGATCTTGCTGCCGTCAGAGATCTCACACAAGAACTCAAAATTGAAATTGCGCAATTTACAGCCTGGGGATTCACACCAGGTATGAATCATCCTCAGAACGAAGCGGCTTTTTTGGAAGCGGTTCGCAATGCTTGTGGGGTCGCGAAGCAACTTGACTGTAAGAAAATGACGGTCGTCGCAGGTAATATTCAGCAGGGGATGACGCAGGAAGAAATGTTGAGTCAAGTTGTCGTAGCTTTAAAGAAAGCTGCACCCATTGCAGAAGAAAACGAGGTGATGTTAATTCTGGAGCCGATGAACGGGCGAGTCGACCATCCGGGACATTGTCTATATGGTAGTACCGATGCAGTAGAGATCTGTCGCGAAGTCGACTCACCCCAGGTAAAGATTAATTGGGACCTCTATCACATGCAGATCGAAGAAGGTGATTTGTGCGGTCGCCTGCGGGATGGTTTTGACCAAGTTGGTTATCTACAGCTTGCCGATCATCCTGGCCGCAACGAACCGGGGACCGGTGAGATCCATTACAACCGCGTGTTGAAAGAAGCCCTGGATCTCGGTTACCGAGGTTTTGTCGGTTTGGAATGTCGGCAACTGGAAAATGAACACGTTGCTGCGAAACGCGTTGCTGCGGCGGACATTTGGTAATTGATTTTACTGCGGCATGAAAACGTCGGTTGCTGCCACGGAGAGCACTGGCTGCCAGACGTTGCCA
>JAKVBY010000059.1:45526-48240 GCA_022446825.1 Pirellulaceae bacterium | reverse complement strand
AGTCGGTCGGTGGCAAATGACGCCAGTCCCAGCAACCGAAACAAGTCCTGGAAAATCGGTTATGAGTGCCTGCTCCTAAGGCAACTCTGGCGGCTGTAAAAACTGCCTATATACCGGCCCCGCCGGAAACTCTCTTGCATCCTTGACTGCCCGTCGATTTCCTAACCCTCGCTACAGGAACCGTGCCAAATATTATTCGGCGGGCGTCCAGTGGTTCTTTCCCATTTTCCATAGCAAACCGGATTCGTTTATAATCGTTCGAAAACGCCAAGAAAATTTTTGTCTCATCTTTTCTTACCTCCCACGAAAATCGGCGCGGCGCCCACGCTTATGCTAAATTTTGAAACAACCCAATGGACCCTCGTTCTTCATGCGGGCAATCGTGGTTCCCAGAATGCTGAAGCGGCCCTAGCTAGCCTCTGCCAAAAGTACTGGCAACCGCTCTTTGAGTTTGCCCGGCGACGGATGCGTGATGAAGCGACCGCGAGCGATGCCGTGCAAGAATTCATTACTTGCCTGATCGAAAAAAATTATTTAGCGTCCGTCGATGTCGAACGAGGAAAATTCCGTTCTTTCCTGCTCACTGCGTTCAAACATTTCCTCTCCAATCAATACGCAAAAGCACAGGCCAAGAAACGAGGTGGTGAAAAACAAATCTACTCGCTGGCAGCTTCGGCCAACGATACCACCTACACCATGGAACCTGCCGATTCATCCAGTCCGGACAAAGATTTTCAACAACAATGGGCAAGGACTCTTCTGAGTCAGGTGATGAAACAGCTCGAAACCGAATATGCACGGCAGGGAAAAAGTCCCTTGTTTTCACAGCTCAAGCCGTTCATTTCGATGGAACACCAAGAAAGCTACCAGGACATTGCCGACAACCTGGATATGAAACCAGCAGCCGTTCGCATGGCCGTTTCACGACTCCGCGAACGATATCGCCATTTCTTACGTCAAGAAATTGCCCACACCGTGGCCAATGAAGACGAAATCGAAGAAGAGATTCACGATTTATTTTTGTCGTTTCAGAGCTGAGCTCCTCAACTCCATTTGGCTCCTGTGCTGGACTAGCAACCTAGTCAAAGCAAAATCTAGCTAAAAACCTCAGCGAGACCTTCAGTTGGTAGCCTCGTTCTCTCTCGGCTCCAGTAAAACGGCCTCCAGTATCTCTTGAGAAACCTGAGAAAAGTTGGCCTGAAACACGTCCGGAGCAAAAGGGAAGAAGTGCGTACTCTCCACCGTACCTGTATCTTCGAGTAGCTCCACTTTCAAGAGGTAGGTTGACAATTCGGTATCATACTTGGCTTGAACGGAGAGCTGCCAATTGCTTTGAAAAGAACCGAGCAAATCAACCCACGTGACTATTTCTTCGTCGTTGCGGGCGGCTCTCCATTCTTGACGATTCGGCGTCTGGACGGGAACGCGGTCCGCAATCTTTTTGGCCAAGGCTTGTTGAAAATCCTCTTTTTGTTGGTCGCCGAGAAACTCGAACCATTGCCATGGACTCTCCGTTTCAAAGACCGGCAAAACCACCACACCGCGAATGCGATCTAACGCAATCGGTTGAGAGGCATCTCGTTTTCTTTCGAACATCCGAAAATAGGGGACTTCTCGCAACTGTTGAAGCTTGCTGAGGGATTGTTTTTCAATTTGCTCTCGCTTGACGTGCAATGTACGCCTGCGAAAGGAGGTCCCGAGAGGGTTGTAAAGATCGATGTGAAAAGCATAGGCGTCCGTCTCCTCATCGGACTCACCAGAAATGCTCAAAAAGACATTGGCAGCTTTCTTTTTCAGAATTTCCGACACGCTGGTCGCCCAAGCGTTTCCGGATTGGCTGGCCAAATGATGTTGAAAAAGCTCTTCCAATTCAACAGGCTCAATGCGCACTACAGGAACAACGTCCTCTAGAAGGCTGTTCAATTCCTCTTTCATCATCTGGTGAAAACGTGTGGCAAGGGCATCGGTCGTTTCGGGATGATTTTGGTCTACATAAATCGCTGGATCAATAATCAGCCCGCGGACGAATTCAGGATCGATCAGATCCGAAGGAACGTTCAAAGCCTCATCACTAACGCTCGCGGTCGACGACTCCGCTACCTCTGCTCTATTTTCTGACGAGGCTCCTTTTCCAACGTCGTTTGACTCACTTAGCTGGTACGACGATTTCGACGACTCATCATCCCCGTCGAACCACTTCGAATCGGTGCTCCAAAGATAAACCAGCGAAACAATCGCTAAAACGACGGCTACGGAAAATCCTCCCCTCCAAAACGGGCTCACATGCGGAGTTTTGGGGAGTACCGGGTGAACCTGGGCGATCGATTGCGGACTGGCGGAAAGCACTTTCTGGGCTTGTTCGAGCCGGGTCATGACGGCACCAATACTCTGAAAGCGATCTTCTAAAGAACCGAGCATTTTCGTGACAATGCCAACGATCTCCCCCGGAATCTTGGCATCGACACGCTCAAGTGGGGTAAAGTCGCAACTGATAATCGCGTGCATGGTTAACATCGGTGTCTGCCCTTGAAAGGGGGCGTGCCCGGACAGCAATTCGTAAAACACCGCCCCNAAAGAGAAAACGTCGGAGCGTGCATCAATCGCTTGCCCCGCCGCCTGCTCGGGAGACATGCAACTGGGAGTCCCCACGAGTTGACCAGGAAGTGTTTTTCCCATCTGCGCAACCGTCAGTTCGTCGGCTGCATCTCCTCCGG
>JAKVBY010000059.1:39246-45511 GCA_022446825.1 Pirellulaceae bacterium | reverse complement strand
CGGGCATTCTGTGAGNACGGTCGAGAGAAAATTTTGCCAACCCAAAATCGACNATTTTGACAACCTGATCCTTGGAAATCATGACGTTGGCTGGCTTGATATCGCGGTGGATCAAATCTTTGTCGTGAATCGCTTTGAGGCCCCGACAAAGCTGTAAAGCAATACTGAAAAATTCGTCAATTCCGATTTTCCGCTTTCGCAAAATCTGCCGTAATGTCTGACCATCGACGAACTCCATCACAATAAAGGGTCCGCGTTCAGACACACCCAGATCATGCACTACACATAAGTTCGGATCGTTGACACTCGACAAGGCCTTGGCTTCGCGATTAAAACGCGTCAAGTTCTCGCTGGATTGCTCGAGCTCAGCAGGTAAAAATTTGATCGCCACGGTCCGATCCAGTTCGGTGTCAAAAGCCCGATAGACCAGTCCCATGCCACCTCTGCCAATTCGTGACTGCAACAAGTAGCGCCCCACATAGTCACCTGCAGCAAGCGCATCCCCCTCCTGGCCCACCATTAATCCGGCTTCAAGTAAACAGCGAGGACACTCCCCGTCCAAATCGGCGGCCGAAAGGCGTGTATTGCAGCGAGGACAAAGATGCAGTTGCGACATGAGAAGATTAAGTGGTGATGAAGTGGCGTTTGCTCACACGTTGCACAACACACCGTGCTGACAGTCTCTTTCCGTAGCAGCATTTCTTAAGGAGATTTTACTGGGAATTTCTGACGTCCAAAAGCAATTGGAAAGAATTCGCATTCTTCTGTCAAAAGGTACCGAGTTATTTCCTCGCGAGTTGAGTTCAATTTCACCGCCAGTTCATGTTCACGGCCGTCCCATTTGGAACAAACTTCGGGAACGCAATGGGCCATTTCCTGGCTGTTTTAGGAAAACCGAGTCGGCCAATTACCAAAGCAATCAGCCGATCGTTTGGGGAGGCGGAATGTTCGTTCAGGTTACCTCTTGACAGAAATCGCCAAGGAGAGAAAAGGCTTAACCGATCGGACGAGACCTTTTGAGATCATCCCAAGCAGTAAACATTTCCGTGACAATCTCTGGGCTACAAGATCATCTTCCTGCTTTCACCTTTGAAACTAGAGGCATTGGCCTGTAGACCTCGAGTTGGGATACCTGAAAACACCTCGGTGCAAACGACGGTCTACTTCCCGAGCCGTTCGGTAATGCGGCAACAGGTAGGCTTCCCGAAAATCTGGGTGCCTACGGCACAGCGAATTTCGTTTCACCAAGTCACCGCTTCTTGATGATTCCTCGGTCTTCTGATGATTCCTCAGTGCTGTAACAGCCGCAAACACCATTCTGCCCCACGCATTCAGAACCTTTTCACTGACCTGCATTACCTGCGTAGACAACTTGCCGCTGTTTTTTTTCGAGTCTCATTTGGCAATAATATGCACCGGTGTCCTCGCAAATCAAAGAACCTTCGGCTATGGTAAGACTCAGTGATTGAATCACTACCAGCCAGATTCAGAGTCCCTTTGGGTTGGACATCATCCCATCATGTCCGGTCATTTCTGAACAGTACCTGATGCGTTCGATCATGTTTCACAAGTTGCTATGGCAACTATTTGTTGCCGGGCTAGCGCCTGTCTGTTAGACGATAGCAGAAGCTTGTGCGTGTGCGATTTTTCCCAGGTAACTTTCCCTTTCGAACCATGCGGCACCGGTTCTGTCGTCCGGCCCGTAATTCTTTTTTTCTGTCCACCCCAAGCTCGAGCCGTGCGACGTCCCATCGGCTCTGTGCAGTAAGTAAGAGTGATTAAAATTCATGTCTGAATCAGACCCCATAGGTACATCAACGCTTCCCCTGCTAACGCTCCCTGCCGCGCAGGAGAAAGCGACTGAAAAAAATAACCAGACCGGGTTTCGTGCCTTCGGTCTGTCGGAACCGTTGTTGCAGGCCATTGACAACTCTGGCTACTTGACTCCGACCCCCATTCAAGCACAAACAATTCCATTGCTGTTGAGTGGGCGGGATCTCCTCGGCCAAGCACAAACCGGCACCGGCAAGACGGCTGCCTTCGCCTTGCCATTACTCGAACGACTGGATCTGTCCCACAAACAGTCTCAAGTCCTGGTACTCACTCCCACGCGAGAACTCGCGATCCAAGTTGCCGAAGCATTCGAAAAATACGCACAGCACATGCACGGGCTACACGTCGCGGCGATTTACGGAGGGCAAGATTATCAGATCCAGTTTCGGCAATTAAATCGAGGCGCTCACGTGGTCGTCGGTACACCTGGGCGTGTCATGGACCATTTGCGGCGTGGCTCGTTGAAACTCGATGCACTCCAATGCCTCGTACTGGACGAAGCGGACGAAATGTTACGTATGGGCTTTGTGGACGATGTGGAGTGGGTTCTGACACAAGTCCCTGGAAAACGACAAATGGCTCTGTTCTCTGCCACCTTGCCCAAACCGATACGGCAGATCGCACAGCGACATCTCAAGGATCCTGCCGAAATCATTATCCGGCAACCGACGGCAACAGCGGACACCGTAAGTCAGCGCTACATTATTGCCACTCCGCAACAAAAACAAACCATCTTGGCTCGCGTTCTGGAAGCCGAGCCGACGGCAGGTGTGCTAGTTTTTGTGAAAACACGCAACACCACCGAACCCTTAGCCGAATTTCTAGCGCAAGCGGGACTCAAAACAGCTGCCCTGCATGGAGACATTCCGCAAAAACAACGGGAACGGATTATCGAACGGTTGCGTTCCGGTAAAATCGATATCCTGGTGGCCACGGACGTCGCTGCCCGCGGGTTGGATGTACAACGCATTAGCCACGTCATTAATTACGACGTGCCCTATGACTCAGAAGCCTACATTCATCGTATCGGTCGCACGGGCCGAGCGGGGCGCCAGGGAGAAGCAATCCTATTCGTGACTCCGCGTGAGAGACGATTTCTCAAGCGACTCGAGCAGGCAACACGCCAATCGATCCAGTCGATGAGTATCCCTTCAAACCGCGAGATCAACAAACAACGGGTAGCCCGCTTCCATGAAAAAATTACACAGTCGCTGGGCTCTCGGGAACTGGAAACCTTCCAATCGATCCTCGAGCAATATCAACGCCAAAATGATGTTCCTCTTGAGTTGATTGCCGCCTCACTCGCCGTTCTTGCCAACGGCGAGGCACCCTTACTGGCTAAGGGAGAACTCAAAACGATGAGCTTTGCCCGTGATACGGGCCGCGATTCCAGAAATTATCCGACACGCTCTCCAAAACGAGGGTTTCCAAATGACCGCCCAGGACGATTTCAGACTAGTATGGAGACCTATCGAATCGAAGTCGGCCGACGACACCAAGTTCAACCTGGCAATATTGTCGGCGCCATTGCCAACGAAGCCGGTATTGGAAGTGACTCAATCGGCAAGATCAGGATCTTTGACCGTTTTAGCACGGTCGATCTTCCCGAAGGTTTTTCGCCTAAGTTACTTCAAACCCTTCAAAATGTCTTTGTGGCAGGGCGTCAGCTGAAAATGTCGCGGATGCACGACTCCAAAACGCGCGGTGCTCGTCAGCAGGACACCAAACGCAATTTCAAGAAATCAAAACCCAAGTCAAAGCCGCGCCAACGTGCCAAATAAGAGAAGCGACAGCAGAGGCACCCCCAGAGGGTAAAGCCGATGATGGAAAGCGCACGGCAGTAACCGTCTTTTAAGTGTGCGGATCTGGATCTCACAGTTTAACCCAGCCCGACGGATCGGGAGGAATGGTCAATTGAGCTGCTCGAGAAGAGCGTGGGCCAGAGCAGCGATCCGACGATCGTAAAAGGCCTTTCGATCTGGCGCCGCGTCCTGACGTGGGTACTGACCGGGAGTCTTGTTGACATCTAGCAACTCCCATTTATTGGCAACGCGAAACAGATCGAGCCTACCGTAATCAATTCTGAGATCCGACACCATTTTTCGCAGTTCATCATCTACTTCGTGGACTTCCCATTCAGTGTAGCGGCTGCGATCATTGGCATCTTGCGACTCTGTGGAAAAGCGAACTAACTCCATTTCGGTCCCCATGATTGTCAGAGTCCACATCGAGGAGGCGGTTTCTTGATCCTCAAAATAACGCTCCACAACCCAATGTGGAGATCGCCAGGCCCAGCCGGGAACGTCTGCCAGCGAATCCTTCACCAAATATTCTCTTTTCGCCGGGTAACCCGCATCTCGCCAGACCTTCTTTTTCACAGAAAACCGTTGGGCTCCTTCTGGGCTGGCACCAAAGTTACGATCGGTTTTGACAATAACCCGCCCTGCCCAGTCATCTTCTGGGAACAGTAAATTAGGAGACACCTGAGACTTTCGGATGTCATGAATCTGAGCATTCCAGACAAGACTCTGCTGTGAAGCGAACAACGCCCACTTAACGTATTTCTTGGGAACAACGCTCAAATCCACGTGCATTAGAGTCAGCTTGGCCATCCGATGCCAAATTCCCGGAACTCCGAATAAGTGGCGTACCGTCCATCCTGCGCGTCTCCAGTGCTCTGCATATTGCTCCACGGCACAACGGGCTGGTGAGAGCCTGCGTGCGCGGCGGTGCCAGATCACGTGAATCGTATTCTGTTTCATTAAGCAACCTATCGGGTCATCAGAACGACTGGTGGACATTTCTAGGTGCCTACGCACATCTTTCGTATAATATGCGCATTCAATCAGCACTAGTGTAGAGCCCAGCAAGAAAGAACGGGAGGCCAGAATTCTGTACCTTTCTGGCAGACATCGGGAGATAAGACTTGGCCATTGGCAACTTCCGATTCAGAGGGTTTTTTACGCAAAACAACATTCGTGACTCGGTACGAACGTCAACGGCATCTTCACTGCTGGTGGAAATCTGTTTTTTGAATCCGGCGCAAACAACGGTCACTAAACCTGGCAAAGAGATTGAGGTACTGCCAATCCCACCACAGCCGAACCCAGGTTGTTACTTGGGCCGTCTGGCCACAAACTCCGCTCCAGATCGAGAAATTCTCAATCGGCTTTGTCTGTTTCCAGGCCGCTTCGACGGCTTTCTCCTCGATCTGGATCGGACTGGTGGCCCAACGCATTCAAATCGCTGATTCGCAACGCCCTGAATTCCGACTGGTTGAATCTCGCCAACCAGGCCGGACTTCGACACTACCCAATATCGTGGCCAGTGCTCGCACGCGAGTGTGCTGAACACGCGCGAGCTAGCATTGCAGTTACTGGCTACCGAGTAGCAAAACGCAAGCTGCACACCTAAAGAAAATCCTCCCGATAAACGGACTCCAACTGGGAACGGAAACAAAATTAACAACGGAAGTACTCAAAACCCCGCACCAACACCGTCACCGAACTCAAGTCTCAGGAGAACCATAATCAGCTAAGCGGCGACGGATCTTTGACTCATGCGATTGGGCCTACGGGCTTGAAGAATTAACCGTGACTACATCCCGTGCGCCGTGCGACGGTAGACAGCCCCTCTCCAAGCCGCTGGGCCTGCCGCCCCAGGCTGCGACAGGCCCATACCCTAATCTTCCTCGTTAACGTTCAATCTGAATGCGACGAGGTTGTGACACGGGTGCTTTGGGGACCCGCACGAACAACACACCATTCTTAAACTTTGCCTCGATCTGCTGCGAATGCACATCCTCGGCCAGAGCGACGGTACGACGGAACTTGCCAAAGCGACTCTCCAGACGGTGCCATTTCTTATCTTCGTCAGCAGACTCACCAATAAATTTTCGCTCGCCGGTGATTGCTAACTGGCCTTCGTGGATTTCAACTTGCACGTCATCTGGATCAATGCCTGGCAAATCGAGCGTCACTTCATAAGTTTGGTCCGTCTCGGACAGATTCAAGCTGGGAACAAAATGGCGTTTAGCCAAATTTTCTTCCCACCCCATTTGGCTGAGCAGTTCATTTAGTTCACCAAACAGACTTGGCACGCGATGATTCTGTGTGATTGACTTGACCATGGTACCTCTCCTTTGCTGCCACCCATGAAGATCAGTTGCCAGGTCGGCACGTGGCAATGAACCAACCTGCGCGTCCAGCGCGCAACGGGAGCGCAGACGCAGACTACAGAGTTTTAAGACCAAATTTTCCGCATGTTGCCAGCACGGCTACACGGGATAGTGACCATTCACAGTCTCGAGCTCACTTGAATATTCACCTACAATGAGATAATGCAAAGCCCGTGCCAGAATATTAAAGTTCACCGCAAAGTACCTTTACCAAAGCACTTAAAGACAAACGACTGCAGTCAACATTAGTCCTCA
>JAKVBY010000059.1:0-39146 GCA_022446825.1 Pirellulaceae bacterium | reverse complement strand
CCAAGCACACTCAATTCCCTCTGGTTAATTGCTGGCTGCGGGACAGATCTGCTGGTAGGATCGCAGCTTTTATTCACTTCTGCCTCTGCTGCTCGCTGAACTCACCTCAGCAAGCCCCCTAGTCTCTAAAGGTTTCCTACCTATTCAACTGAGGGCTGGCCCATTTGATTTCCCACTGGCTGGCGAGAAGAAAATCTAACCCACTCGTACAACTTCCCTTCCTGCTAGTTGAAGTGGCCCAATAACGCGGTAGAATAAAGGCAACTTCAGCGGAGCAGCCTGAACGGCGTGGTCCTCAGGTGACGCTCCACGACACTTTTTTAGGAATTGGACAAATGTCAGAAGGTAGTATCAAGCGACTTACAGATCGAGGTTTTGGATTCATTGACACCGGCGGAGAGAAAGATCTCTTCTTCCACTCCTCAAACCTGGAAGGCGTGAACTACGACGATCTTCATGAGGGACAACGAGTCTCCTACGATGAAGGCGTTGGACCGAAGGGGCCATGTGCGGAAAACGTTAAGTTAGCCTAACAGCGCCGAGAGAAGTTTTGGTTTTCCGGTAACCGAAGGACTGCGTGGGGTGACAAGAGCCGCTGAGGACACATGACTTCAACGGACATGTGGAAAGGAACTCAGCCTCCCCGGAAAGCGAAGACCAAAGAAGAAGTAATGCCCAAGGTGATTCTCCGGTGACTATTACTGCCGGCGTAGTTGCCGGCTGAGAGAACAACAGTAGATCGATCCCAATCGTTCCCAAAAAATCTCTCGGCTGGCTGTCACCTTGTGGATAAGTCACCAGTCACCGGGATGGGCAACCGATTGCCGACATGCTGGCTGCTTGGAGGCCGTTGCTGTGAGTCTGCTTGGTGGTGGATCACGGAAAGGGCTTCTTCTTGACATTTATCTTCCTCTGTGTGTTTGTGATCGTTTCTGCTCGCATCAACTGTGCAGAGCGCGAAGCTTGCCGCCCCAAAAAGTAAGAACCCATTGTCGTCTCGGCTCGGTTCGAAACTTTTGTTGCTGACCTCTGAGCAGCTTTGTCCGGTGGTCTGCACCAGTGCTTCTAGGTCGCGCACCAAACGGCGCGGGTTAGACCTGGGAAATCGCCCTGGTTTTAGAGAAGCTTGTCGCGGCGTTTGCCATGATTGTTTCCACACGCTGCTTACTTAGGCTTCAAGATCACGTCAAGAAAACGGAAAATTGCGCGGCTTCTGCAGCCCCCCTTCTCAAGTTTTCATTGAACGACGATCTATCTTCGAGCCAAAGAACACTTCCGAAAAAGGCATTGGTGTTAACTCAACATCGCTGAGGACTCCATCGCTCAGGTCATCCCAGCCAGAAGAGACCAGGTGGCAACTCTGGTCGCGTGGTTAAAACAAAGCAGGTACGACATCACCTCCTAAGCGGATCTCAGAAGCTGTTGCCTGTGACCTCAGATTTCTTCAGCTCACCTGATCAACTTCTCATCAGTGTCCAATTCCTTGTCAAGATCTCACGGTAGCTCGGGCTTACTGCTTTACCTTGCAGAATTCACTGAATCCTCGCGGGAAATCTCCGCAGTCCAAAACTTTGTGAAGTCCGACCCAGCCGTCGCAAAATTGCTTTTGCGAAAGTTTGATCGAGCGAGGCGTGATTGAGTCCACGCAATCGATTGTTGGCACACCACCTTCTGAGAAGTCTTTCAGCGGATTACCCTCCAGAATCTGACGCGGTTTTCCCACGTGTGAGACAAGCATCGCGAGGTCTGATCCGTTAGGATGCAACAAAACTCATTCCAATAATCCTGTCTTCGTATCATGCTGATTGCTACAGGTCTCCATACCATCGATCTTGTCGTCGTCTTTGTTTATATGACTGCGATTCTACTTGTTGGTTGGTATTTCTCCCGAGGCCAGAAAGAGACTCAGCAGTTCTTCGTCGGTAATCGCTCCATGCCGTGGCTGGCCGTTGGCCTCAGCATCGTGGCGACCATGCTTTCCACACTGACCTACTTGGCCGCGCCTGGTGAGATGATTCAGCACGGCCCAGCATTCGCCCTCAGTTGGTTAGTGATACCACTGGTTTTTTTTATTGTGAACCGAATCTGGATTCCATTTTTCATGAAGCTGCGAGTAACCAGCATTTACGAATATCTTGAGCCACGCTTTGGTCTAGCCACTCGCTGGGTGGCGGTCGGACTGTTTGTGTTCGTTTTGCGTCTCCTTTGGATGGCCATGATTGTGCTCACGGCATCGCTCGCGGTGGCACAGATCACACACGACATCGCCTTGGAATCGCTGCCCTGGCACCCAAGCATGGAGGCCTGGACTGTCCAGGTACTTTGGTCTGTCGGAATTCTGGCAACGCTCTACACGATGCTGGGAGGAATCAAGGCGGTCATCTGGACCGATGTGGCGCAATTTGTCGCTTTGTTTGCCGGCATCGTCTTAACCATCACGTTCATTGCTCTCGAAACCCAAACGGGACCACTTCAATGGTGGAAAACTTTGTCCGCAGAATCGAACGGCTGGGGCGGTTTCCCTGACTGGGTGAGCTTCGACATCACAAACCGTAATGTCATTCTTTTCCCCCTCCTCCATGCGGTCACTTGGTACATCTGTACCTTCATTGCTGACCAAGTCGCTGTACAACGCTATCTGACCACTGCCTCGATTCAAGCTGCTCAACGCGGAAACATTGTGAATTTCGTGAGTGATTTCCTCATCATGTTACTCCTCGCGATTTGCGGCATGGCTTTGTTGACCTATTACCTGGACCCCGCCCAGAAAACAGTCATTGCGGAAGGAATCAGCGATCCGCGTCACCAGGACGTCGCTGACAAGGTCTTTCCTCACTTCATCGCGCATGGATTACCGGTGGGAGTCTCTGGGCTTGTCATTGCGGCCTTATTCGCCGTCGCGATGTCTAGCCTCGACAGTGGACTTAACTCCATTGCGACCATCATCACCGTGGACATCGCAAAGCGTTGCAACCCCGGTCTCTCCGAATCGCGTTCTTTACGTCTGGCTCGAATTCTCACTCTGGTCGTTGGGGTAGTCACGACACTAGGTGCCTACATCATGTATTTGACACCGAATCACTACAACATTGTGGGCTACACCGCCAGGACCTTTAATCTCGCCTTAGGACCACTGGGCATGCTCTTCATTGTTGGACTGTTCATCCCGCGCGTCGGCCAGAGAGCTGTGCTGGTGGGTGCTTTCGTTTCCTTTCTCGTTGCCACTTACGCTGCTTGGTATGTAGAACTTCTCTGGGTCCTAGGACAAACGGATTATGAAGCATTAGTCGACGCCCAAGAATTTCTGCGCGGACCAAGTCCCTATCTCATCACGCCATTTGCCTTGATCTCTGGAATTGCAACGTCTCTCATTGCATCCTACATTTTCCCAAATTACGCGTTAGAAACCTCGCGCCAACAAACGTGGTCAACAATTATTAGACATCCAACGGAAAGCCTGAGTCGATGACAAATAGCAGCCAAGCGATTGACGTTCATGCTCATTACGGCAACTACGAACGGACGGACGCCCCCTCTCTTATCGGCCAATTTTGCAGCGGCGATGCAAGGACAGTTGTCCAGCGTGCCCTGGACGTTAACATCAGCACCACGATTGTCTCGCCGCTAGCCGCCCTCTTGCCACGGGGCCAAAGCAACACCTATAGCGGAAATCAAGAAGCCTTCGAGGTGGTTTCTAATACGCCAGGATTGTTACAATGGGCGGTGATTAATCCACTGGAATCACGCAGTTTCGCACAAGCCGAAGAATTACTGGCAACGCCCAAATGCGTTGGTATTAAACTGCATCCCGAGGAACACGTGTATCCCATCTCAGAACACGGAAATGCGCTTTTCGAATTTGCAGCCAAGCATAACGCGGTCGTCCTGGTGCATAGCGGCGACCCCTATAGCTTGCCAGAGGATTTTGTCCCCTATGCCAACCGTCACCCCAACATTTCAATCATTCTGGCTCACTTAGGGAATGGTGGTGGGGCCAGCGGTGACCCAACGTTACAAGTTCGCGCAGTCCAACGAGCTCAACATGGAAACATTTTTACTGACACTTCCAGCGCTCGTTCTCTGGCTCCTAATCTCATCGAGTGGGCGGTATCTGAAATTGGTGCAGAGAAGATTCTCTTCGGTACTGACACGCCTCTTTACTTCACGGCAATGCAAAAAATTCGCATTGACGAAGCCGCCATCTCGACGGCACAAAAACAACAAATCCTCTGGGATAATGCTGTCAATTTATGGGATGCTGAACTCTTTGAAAGAAACGCCGTATGCTAAACCCCAACCTGTTTAACGGCCCCTGGGCGGGCTTGCCTCTTTCCTGGACCGATCAAAACAACTTAGATCTCGATGTCTATTTCTCGGATGTCGAACGATGCGCTCATGCCGATGTCCCAGGAATTTATACCGGGGGCACCACAGGCGAGTTTTACGCCCTTGAATTGGATGAGTACCAGCAAGTCGTCCAGACCACGATTGCGGCAGCGCGACCTCAAAAAACCCCGGTGATGATTGGGGTCACCTCGACTTATACGCTCGGAGCTCAGCGGCGGGCAGCCTACGCAGCAGAGGCAGGCGCCGACGCGATCCAGATCGCCCTTCCATTTTGGTTACCCGTCGACGAGCCACAAATCCTGCCTTTTTTCATCGCCGTGTCCAAGGCCTGCGGACATCTTCCCTTGAGTATCTACGAAACAACCCGCTGCAAAGTAACGCTAACACTTGAACAGCATCGAGAAATTCATGAAACATTACCCAATTATCAGATGGTGAAGGCCAACGCCGGAACGATCGGAGCGACTCAAGAGGGCTGCCGCCAACTCGCACAGATCGTCAATGTTTTTGTTGCAGAGAGCAAGTGGCGGGAACTCTATCCCTGTGGGGCAAGCGGTTCCTGTAGCGCCATCGTCTACTGGAATCCCCGTGTGCTACTGCGTTACTGGCAGTCTCTTAACGATCAGAACTTAGTCATTTGCAATCATCTAGCAGACAAGTTTGACGCATTGTCCAACTTTCTCGATCAGCACTTTGCACCCCGCGGCTTTACCGACACGGCGTATGATCGGTTGGGCGCCGTCACAAGTGGCTTCCTAAAAACGAGCCTCACCAACCGTGGGCCCTACGTCGCACCGACAGTTGCCGACATCACCGCATTGCAAAATTGGTACCGAGAGCATTTTCCCGAAATGCTGGAACTCTAGATTTTACCGCAAACCAAATCGTAAAATCGACTACGCAGTTACCTGCTTGCATTCACTCCCTAGGCTTCGTTTCGCAGGCGTGGACACTCGTAGCATCGCGGTGCTGCTCAACGAAACTGATACTCTGAGTTGCTTGTCTCAAAAGCTTCATCCGTAAGCCCCACGTTTACTCGTACCTGACGATAAGTGTATTCCTCCTCCAACAAAGGCTGCTTACCAGGTGTGGAGGGCCATGACCATGCGGCGTAACGAACCGGCATCTTCAGTGCATCGTCAAAGTAAACACGCGCGCAATAGAAATCGAAATATTCGCGTTGGACGGGGTGTATCACCTGAACCATCGTACAACTGGCATTACCAATCTTGGCGTTCTTAAAAAACTTGACTTCACATTCACCATACTGACGATCACGCTCGACCGTTTCGATCAACTTCTCCGTAATCTTTTCGATCCCAATCTCCGTAATCGGATAGCGTTGGCCGCGCATTGCAACAATCCCGTTCGGATCAAGTTTGACACTAATCAGATTGAACAGGCCTGTATCGTGAGCAACTAACTTCCCTCCGTTCTGAGATTCCGCCCAAATAATTTCACGGCCTTTGACAGAATTAGGCTTCAAAAATTTAAGGTACACGCCCATCGGGGTCGTGACATCTCCGGATTGAATCTTCCGGTTGCGGATCTTCAGATTTGCATATTGTAGTTCACCTAACTCTCCGTTCACCCGACAGCGTTTCGTAAACAAGGCGGTGTAATCGTCGACGTTTGCTTGAATATGTCGCAAACTTTTCTGCGCCATCTGTCGCACGGGATCTAAAGGGTGTGCCTTTTGTTGACCGCGCGCGGAGGTTCCTAAAGACATGACAACTGCCAGCAGGACAAAGGATAGCAGTGACGTGTAGGCCAAGCGATTCATTGCGGATCATTTCCTCAAATCTAGTAAAACTTCAACCAAGCAAAAGCGTTCCTCCGCCCAGCAACTCTTATCGTAAAGAAACCCCGACGCCGACTCTAGACGAATTTTGCATACTGCCTCAATATGGCTGCGTGTCAGTAGACATTGAGATTGGCTCAAGTACCTCAGTTTGATAGCATTTTGGGGCTCGTCTCTGAAGGAAAGAGCTACCATGCGACAACATTTGTTAGACCCGCCACCCATCGCCGGCTTTGTGACCCCCGAATTCGAGGCAGTCCGCCACGAGTTTGTACGTAATTTTCTCGAACGCGGCGAACAGGGTGCAGCCTGTACCATTTTCCACCGCGGTGTGAAAGTTGTCGACCTTTGGGGAGGCTACCGCTGCGTGAAAACAGCCTCCCCCTGGACAAAGCAAACCCTCTGCTTGTCCTTCTCGGTGACGAAAGGAATGGCCGCCGCAGCGATGGCCGTCGCTCATAGCCAAGGTTTGTTTGAACTAGACGAATGCGTTGCTACCTACTGGCCAGAGTTTGCTCAGAATGGCAAGGAACAAATCACTGTCCGTGAGCTACTCGCTCACCAGGCTGGCCTGACCTCGGTTGACCAGCGTCTCAGGACCCAAGATCTCGCCAACCCCACATTGATCGCTGAAATCATCGCCCGGCAAAAACCTCAGTGGAAACCCGGCTCGAGACATGGCTACCACACACTCACGCTCGGTTGGTACCAGAGTGAACTGATCCGTCGGACTGACCCACGGCGACGTACTCTTGGTCAATTTTTCCAGCAGGAAATCGCCGAGCCACTTGGAATTTCCTTCTTTATCGGATTACCGCCAAACGTGCGGCCGGAAGAAATGAGTGTGATTCAAGGTTTCCATCGCATTAAAATGCTGAGTCATCTCCACGAGTTGCCTTTGGCAATGGTGGTGGCTGCAGCTTGGCCAAATTCACTGGTAGCTCAATCGGTTCGATGCCTACGTCTGGACAACCCAGCAGATCTCGCGAGTACAGCATATCAAACCGTCGAAATTCCGTCGGCCAATGGAATCGGTCAGGCACGCGCGGTCGCTCGAGTCTACGACATCCTAGCCCGTGGTGGAGCAGAACTTGGCATTAACAAAGCGACATGGAAAGAATTGGTCGCGCCAGCAATCCAACCCGAACAGGGAACACGAGATGCTATTCTCAAAACAGAGACCCGCTATGGTTTTGGATTTTCGCGACCAAGCAACGATCTCTCTTTCGGCGCTGATCAGACATCGTTTGGTTGTCCTGGTGCAGGAGGTTCTTTTGGAATGGCAGATCCCACAGAACAGCTAGGGATCGCCTACATAACTCAAAAAATGGGATTTCGCCTTTTTGACGACCCACGTGAAAAAGCAGTTCGAGATGCCTGCTATACAAGCCTTCCCTACGTCGGTGAAAAACGACGAGCCGGATGACGGATTTTGCTAATCCGTCCAGTGAGTGATCGCTTCTCTTCTTCAGGCTACTTCATGCTGAGTGACGATCTTGCCTTTCTCAAAACAACGGCCCAACGGCCCAGCGAGTATCGCTGGCAACAAGACAAGGTCACCAAGTAGTGCCGAAAACAGCAGCAGAACCATTAAGGCAACAAAATGCAGAACGGGAACAAAGGAACTCATTCCAAAGACTAAAAGCCCCGTCGAACATATGACCGTCGTATGTGCCATGGCACCGGCGCATTGCTGAAAAGCTTCCTGCAGTGCCACAACTCGGGACATTCCGGCCACCAATCCGCGCCGAAACCAAGTCAGAAAGTGAACGGTGTCATCAACGGCAATTCCCAATGCCGCGCTAGCTGTCATTACCGAACCGATTTGAACTGGAATTTGGGCCCATTCCATTCCGCCGAACACCACAACCGCAGGGAACAAGTTTGGAACCATCGCCAACAACGTCGCACTCAGACTTCGTAAAACAAAGAGTAAAATGATCGCGATCACACCAAAAGCAGTCAGGAAACTCCGCACCAAATCTTGTAATAGCTGACGTTGGGCCTTATAGATCAACGGAATGACGCCCGTAAAAGTTGCCTGCACATCGTTTTCTCGCAACAGCGGATCAACACGATCTCGCAACCGATCTGCAAACTGACCATAGTCTAAATCTCCAATGGCATTTGCACGAACCGTAATTCGCCAAAGTTGCCCGTTCCCTTGCTCTGCCAGAAATCTACTGTTGATAAGTCTTTTTTTACCTTCTTCTAAACGGCGGTTCACGAGTTTTCTTTGGACAACCTGTTTCACACCACCGCCGCGGGGATAGTGCGGAGAAAGATTGGCTGCCGAAATGGTCGCGAGCGGCTCTTTCATTGTTTGAATTTTTTTCTGAACGGATGCCACGATTTGAATTCTTTCGAGCACAGTTTTCTGACAATCTGTGCCAAAATCAAGAATCACTTCGAGCGGTACCATCGGTCCAATGTGTTGCTCTAACCATTCATAATCGGTAATCGCATCACTCCCAGACAAAAAACGGTCCTGGAGTTTGACCGTCGACTTTAAGTGCGGAAGCCCCCATCCACAAAATGCCATCAAACACAGACAACCAAACGTAACTACCGCATGCCGACGACTAATCCATTTGACAAAGCGGCCCTCCGGACAGACGCTCGCCTGCCCAAATCCCTCTGCAGCAGCTTTCCTTGGATGAAACAGGTAAAGGCCTGCTGGCAATAGTAAAAACAAGACAACCACACTCGATAAAACGCCGAGAGCAGAATACAACCCAAACATCCTGATCGGTTCGATTTGGCTCAACAAAAGCGAAGCCAGCCCCAACGCCGTTGTGGTAGCAGCCAGGACGCAGGGAAGCCAGCCGTGTGCCAGGGCGATCCCCAGCGCTTTTGCTGGCGGAAAATCCCTTTCCGCTTCACGATAATAGTTCACTAGATGAACTGCGGCGGAAATGCTCAAGACGTAGACCAAGGGGGGCAACATCGTCATCAGCAAATTCATCTTGCCGCCACACAAATGGACAATTCCGAGGGCTAGTCCTGTGCTGTACATCGCCACAACAAGGACCATGATGGCCAATCGAAAACTTCGCAAGCGAAATGTTGCCACAATGAATGATAGGAATGCCGATAAAGCTGCTAGTTCAAAAAGCAGGCTACGGCTCTCAGCATCAATGGCTGCGGCATCGACCGTGGGGCCCGCCAACCGCAAGTCACTGATTGGTAAATCACAATCAGAGACTGCGCAACGTTCAATTTCGCGAACCGCCCCGGTCCGATCAGCTTTTCCAATTGCTGAAGTTACGAGTACCAGACAAGTGGTTTCACCGTCAGGTCCAACCAGAATACCTCGCAAGCGTTGTATGGCAGCATGACGATTTATACCAATCGATGAATTCAACAACTCGCGCACGACTCTCGGCCCAGTGACCACACGCTCAAAAAAAGGTGATTTCTTAAGCCCTTGAGCAAGCCGTAGAACCCTTTCGTCAGCAAGCGTACAACCTGGCCAACTAACGATGGAAATCTCATCGCTTCCAAAATATTCTTGAAACCGGTCGTATTTACTCGTCTCTTCGAAAGTCCTGGGGAGCCACTGCCGCGGATCATTGGAAGTACTCTGCAACGTCTTGACTGCCCCAAAAATTAGGAGTGGAGCCAGTGCGCTCAAGAGTATCAGCGTGAGCCACGCCAAGGATGCAAATCGCTTCGAGCCATGATTGGAATCTGAAGTCATATCACTGCAAGGTAGCGTCTCTCGACATCTTGACCAAGAGACCGTTTCTAAGCCCTTACGAGAAACAGGCGGGCAGAAAACTATCCAACAGGCGAGCAAACATTTCTGGTTTTTCCCAATTTGGCGCATGACCACATTCGGGAATAAAACTTAACTTCGAACCTTGGATTCGGCGTTGAAATTCTTCTGCAACAGCTGGAGGGGTAATGCCATCTTCACGTCCCCATACAATCATTGTCGGGAGATCTAATGTTCCAAGTTCATTCTCAACACAACGGTCTCTCGTTGCACGTGACATTCGCAACAGGAATCGCACATAATCACGGTCGAGCAAAGATGCATGCCACTGATCGACGAGGTCTTCGGTTAGGAGACTCTTGTTATAAAGAATTCCGGAAATCGTTGTGCGTACAAATTCTTTTGACGGTCGTGCCCTGAGCCCACGAATTGGGCTCCGCTCAAACAATCCGGCGCTGCTCGACAAAACAAGGCCTTCGGCAAAATGAGGATATTGAAAGCAAAGATCTAAGGCGATTAATCCACCTAAAGAATTGCCACAGAGAACAAAGCGGTCCAACTGTAAAGTGGCCACTAACTCAGCCACTGAATCAGTCAAATCGCGGATTGTCTGTACACCATTCCGACGACGCCCCGGCTGAGGGTCGATAGGAAGTTGTGGGGCAATGACACGATACTTTTCTGCGACGGCCTCCATCACAACGCGCCAGTGATCGGGTGTGCCAAATAATCCGTGCAGAAACAACACCGCATCCGGCCCTTCCCCTAGATCGACAACCTGACTTGGGTCGATACGAGAACGTAGTTCATTGCTACTAGACGAAAGATGATGAATCATGACCAGCGTAAGTTTTCCGCTAGAGAGAGTTGTGTTGTAGCTTCAGAAAGAGATCATCAGTTTCGCGGAAGATTGACCACCCAAGGAAGCACTACGGCCCAAGCCGTGATGAGAGAAGTCGCTTCTGAAATCTGACCAAGCTTCTATTATCTCTCAAAAGCCAACCCGCTGGAACAATAATTTTCTTTCTTTCCATACGNCATTTCCTCAGATCGGCCATTTTCCTTGTCATTATCATCACAACCGTGANNACAACCATTGCAGCCTCAAGGGTCACTTGTGGCCGTTTCGTCGTCCTTGCCCTCTCGACCAAGTTGGCCGATGTCAAAAAATCACCGGTGTTCGCGAGCACCAGTGACACGTGCTTAAACCGTCCAGAGGAGCGTGCTCACGTTTCACAACCCATTCGGACAACATAACTTGCGACGTTTCCCAAAGCCGCTTCTGTTTCCGATTTGCAGCTACCTCCAGAATTACCCCCAAAACCACGAGTCACGTTTTCTGCCAGACTTTTTGGCACCGCTTGCCTCCAGACAAGCGGTTTTCAAGATCTGGAGCCTGATTTCTTCGGCTGCAGCCGCATCCTGGATCCGTAGGCACTAGGTATGACAATCCTAAGATTGCCAATGGGGGCGTCTCAGAATGACTCCCCTAAAACCGCTCGTCCGCAGATCCTTGGACAAGAGCGCAGCCATGTGCACAGACGCTCAGCGTTATTTTGAACTCTGCCCTGGTCTTCATGCCGATGTGTGCTAATCCATGTCAGCAAGTGATCTCACACCGGCTCTCAGCAGAACAGTTCACTCCTCAGCAAGCACCATCACGAAGAATGACCACTCGGACGGTGCGAATCAAAATAGAAAGATCGAGCCAAAGCGACCAATTCAATACATATTGTGCATCCAAATTCACACGTTCATCGTAGGTTGTGTTGTTACGACCAGAAACTTGCCACAAACCTGTAATACCTGGTGTTACTCTGGAATAAAGCTTAAAGCAATCACCGTATTTCACTATCTCCGCTTCAACGATCGGGCGTGGGCCTATCAAGCTCATTTGCCCGCGCCAGACATTCCAAATCTGTGGAAGTTCATCGAGACTGGACTCTCGTAAGAATTTCCCCACCGTGGTTATACGTGGATCATTTCTCAACTTGTGATCACGATTCCATTCAGATCGTAATTCCGGATCTTTTTCGAGGTGCGATTCAAGAACTTCATCGGCATTGCTGCACATGGTTCGAAATTTCCATGCCCAGAACGAATTGCCGTTTTTCCCAATGCGTAATTGCCTATAAAAAACAGGGCCTTTCGACGTCGTCTTAACAAACAACATAATCAAAGCGATGAGCGGCAGAAAAAATACACTTCCAATGGCCACCAACGCTTTATCGATTAATAACTTTACTATTCCATTCCATGGTAACAGTTGTCGATTCTTTATGACGACTGCAGACAAACCATTGCAATCTATTGTCTGGGAGACAGAAAGCGGAATTCGTTTGAGCCCGGATACAACGACGACATACGGAAACACATTTGCATAGGCAGCAGTTGCTGAAACGGAAATTTCCGTATTCGGTGAGGTTATGACAGCCAGCTTCGCACGAAATTCATTTTGCAATTGCTTCAAGGGTATCTTAGGCACCGGTCTTGGCTCATTCGCAGCACTAGACCAGTCATCGATGATTTGTACAGCACGCAATCCGAGTTGCGGACGTGATCGATAATACTGGTAGAGTCGGTGCCCAGTTTCCTCACCGCCAAAGACGAGGAGACGAATTCCCCACCAAGAAAATCGGCAACAAATCGCGCGAATCCAAAATCTCATCGTCACGACCATCAAAAAGAACCCTGGCCACCCGACCAATGCCAAACCAACAATGCCAATATTTGCTGATTGGTTCGCCCCAATCGTTCCCCAGAGAAGCGTTAGTAGGCCCGTCGCACCAGCCGCCTTACGGATCTCGGCGCTCCGACGCAAACCGACCCCAGGGTAAAGTTCAAAAATCGCGAAGGCCAATGGCGCAACTACAAAAACGCTGACTGCGCAACGTCCGAGCACCACGACTTCACTCGCAAACCAAAAACTGCCCAGCGCATGCAGACAGGCAACGGACGCACCAATCGCCAACACATCTCCTAAGCAAAGTGGCAGAGAAGTCCGCCCCACCTGAGACAAGCCGAAACAGTTCAACTTTTCCACGGGAAACGACTGCGGGCTACCCGGTGCATCATCCTGCCGTGCAGGCATACGTTGTTGTTGAGAACGGATTCTCACATTCGTATTTGGTCGTGATTGAATCATTATTTTTTGGTAATGAATTCGGTATGAATTTTGTAAATTCAAGTCAATCGGGGAACAACGTCAGCGAGGTCTGTTTTTTTGGCTTGTAGTAGTTCTTGATACAATTGATCTATTTTCTTGACCATAGTGTCCGCATCAAAGCGAAAATCGATGAAATCACGGGCCGCATCTGCCATTGCCTGCGCGCGTTTTGGATCCCTCAGTAATTCCAAAATGTTCTCCGCAAGTGCCGACGCTTGACCTGGAGGTGAAAGCAATCCCGTCTGTCCGTGTTTAACAAGTTCGGGAATCCCATCTACGGCAGTCGCCGCAACTGGAACCTTCATAATCATTGCTTCGGTAACACTGCGCCCCAAACCTTCCCACAAAGAAGATACTGCAACAACATCCAGGATAGCCATCAACTCAGGAACTTGCTCATAAAACCCAATCCACTTTATACGTGGTTCATGCTCGACAGCCCGTTTGACCTGATTCGTTAAGGGGCCGTCTCCAGCGATGACGAATTGAACATCAGCACGACTGGCAAGAACCATTTTCGCAGCCGCGATAAAATCGAGTGGGGCTTTTTGTTCGGCTAACCGACCGATGAAACCCACGATCGGTCGGGAGGGTTCGAGTCCTATCGTTTCAAGAACCTGGGTGCGATTGCCTGAAGCAATAAAACGGGCTGTATCAATACCGCTATAAATGGTGGTGATTTTTTTTGGCGACGCTAACTGCTGATCAATCGCCATTTGACGATTTTGCTCACAGACTGCAATGACACGATCACTGATCTTTGACGTGTAACGTTCGGCCACATTAAACAACTGTTTCTTTAAGACGTTGGCAAGTTTATGTGGGACGGACTTTTTCGAAGCCCGAGTTACCTGATTGCCGAAAGCATGAAACGTGTGAACGACAACCTGCGTGTTGGAACGACGCGCGGCAATGCGTCCCACCACTCCCGCCTTGGCACAATGCGTGTGTACAATGTCATATTCCTGTTCCTGCATGAAACTTGCCAGTTTTCGACAAACGCGTGCATCGATCCACGGACGCACGCGACGCTGCAATTCAGGAAAAATGAAGACCTCATCGGCGCAACGCCGACCCCGCTCCTCCCAACTTGAATAAGCGGGTTCAAGACTTCCGGCAGCAAGATGGACTTCGTAGCGTTGGCGGCACAATCGCTCAACTGTCAGCAACGTGTTGTCCAACGCACCACCAACCCCAAGATGCGTGATAAGGTGTAAGAGTTTAATTCGTCTCATGACAGAGCGTTAGGCAAACGTTAGGCAAACGTTAAATACAACGCCAAACTTCTCGGCGTACAGCCTCTCTCGTTTCATCCACTCGTCGGTCCGTCCTAACTAGAATAGTATAAGTGCCCGGTGCTTTCCAGAGATGGGAGCGTTGATGCCGAAATTCAAGCTCTTCGTCACTATGTTTGTCAGATTTACGTCGACGCCGATTGCGCTCGTGTGCCGTAGCCAGAGCGACCGTGAGTTTAACAACGACGTCCGCGGGCGAATTCAGCTGATATAGGCCCCTTTCCCAACAAGCCAATCGGTTGAGAAAATGTTCCTTGATAGTCCTAGGCGATGCCACTATTTGCAGACGTGGACTGTCCATAGCACCATGAACTTCTGATGGATACCGATCACAAAGAACAATCGCCCCGCTTGCCGCACTACGATGAACTTTTCGCAACAAACGATTTCGGTCCCAGGCGAGGGCCACTGCACGAAGCGCGGGGAGCACTGAAGTCACCTGCCGAGATGGCAAGCTTTCCGCTTTTGTCACCTGGGCGTGTCTGTGACGCGGGAACATCCATCGAACTAACGGCAAACCACAATTCAAAGGAAAGGTCAAGAAATGGCTTGGAGGTTTTCCTGCGTGTGCTCGTCTCACAACAAATACTTCTGACAACCAGTCGTGGGTATCAGATATGAGCGTCGACTTCCCCGTCGCGTCTGCCCCCACAAAGGCAATCACCAACCCACGAGGCCGCTTCTTTTTAGCCTGCTGGCCCGTCACAACCCGCATGAGTTTTCCTCTAACCAAGCGACCATACTGCATCCAGCGAACCGTGTCAGTAAATCGAGCATAAGTTTGCACGCGATTTTGCAGACGCCGACCGAGTCGAAATCTCTGAAACGCCGAAGAGCGTGTACAAAGTGCTTGCCAACACTCCTCAAACAACTTGACGCCAATAACGGGCAAGTGCTTTTGCAATTGAGCACACGGATCTTCTGGATCGCTATCCTGGCTCAATTGTTTGAACTGACTTGCTCGGCCTTGTTGCCGCCAACCGAATCTAAGCAGTTCGAACAAAGAACCCGATTTAACAATCATACGGATCATTAAGATCGCTAATTCTGCCGGTCGCGAAGGCACAAACACACCCATTTTGAGATGACGATGCTCCAAGAGCATGGTCTCTAACGGAAACCAATGCGTCAGCACCAAAGACTCTCCCGTCAGGAGGCGTGTATAAAGGTGCACATGAATGAAACGCTGTGCAAATTTATCGTATCCATAAAAATGAAATACACCTGGTGTTGGCAAACCTGTTGTCGACACCGCGTGCTTAAATGCAAACGAATCAAGGACTGCCAACACTTTCTCGAAGTCCGCTCGATGCACAAGCAAGTCTAGGTCGTCTCTTCCCTGCAACCCTTCCGCCAGTCGGCAACTCCCTTTCCAGATGCAATAACGAATTTTTTGTTCATTGACGGTAGCAAACAATTGCGTCGCCAAACCGCCTTTCAAATCGGCGGCAGATGATTCAAGAGGCCTTTCACTTACCATCAGTTGACCTGCCTGTCCGACAGATGCGACATCGGCCCCGAACTTCCTGCAGAATCTTCATTAAGCCGCCGAGCCAACGCAAGACACAGAACATCTCGCACCACGTTGACTTGCTCAACGTTGCATGGCTCACTTGGTGTAATGATTTCCAGCCCGTCGACAATAATCGTTCGAGAAGCAATACGATTGTGCATCGCGAGATGCTGAAACGCATCGCTTGCTTCTCGAACAAACTCAACAACCGTTTCGCGTGATGCGGAAGTCGGAATACGTGGGTGCCCACGACCAATTGTTCGTTCCACGACAAGTTCTTCTTTCTCACAAACACAAACGATCACATCTGGTAACGGCACCGTGTCAGCAAACATTGAGAGGTCTCTCTGTGAAGCTTTAGTACCAACATGAACAAATACGTTGTGGGCTGCATGAACGGTACCTTCATCAACAATAACTAACCTTTTGGTATTACACTTGTCACGAGCAACGACCACGAAACATCCGAGTTGTTTGAGAACTTTGCGAAATTGATTCCAGCGGTGCCAACGAGAAATTGGTGGTCGATGCAACTGGCCCCAGCAAAATGCAATGAATCTCCAATACTTTCGCCAGCCCAAGCAGCAGCCAAACGCGGCAACAACATGGAGCAGTACTGCGCGTAATACTTTATTTCGTATCCTGCAAAAACATATCACTTTGAGCAAAAAATCACTTCCCAGCATAAGTGGCCTACCGTCAGCACAAGCAACGACACAGAGGTCATCCGCTAGAGTGGACTTACCTGATCCAGTGGCCCCAATCAACTCAACTTGCATACATCCCTCTCTCTTGGCTTAGAATTAATCACATCGCTGAGAATGATTTCGTAACTACGATGCATTCTTTCCAAGCTGAATCGTTCGGTCACAAGATGCAAACACTTTTCGCCCACTGCTTCACGCTCACTTTTTGAAGACTGCCGAATTCGATTAATCTCCCGAGCAAATCCAACATGATCATTAGGATCAATCAGGGGAATGAAGTCGACCCCCTCGGCGATTTCACGATGTGGAGGAATGTCTGACAGCAAAACGGGGCAACCACATGCCATGGCTTCGAGAACGGCAAGGGGTAACCCCTCACTATACGAAGTCGAAACAAAAAGATCGCTTTGCATCATTCCACGGTAAACGTCATTACGTTGAATCAACCCTGTAAAACGCACGCGGTCTCGCAAGCTGAACTGGCAGCATTGATGCTCAAGCGTTGCCCGCAATGGTCCGTCACCCATGAAGACAAGATGGTCGCTTTCAGTCTCAGCAACGGCACGTATCGTCGTAGCAAGATTTTTGACTGGAACCATACGACTGACAGAAGCAATGGTAAACTCTGATCCTGGCGGACTTACCTTCAGCGTCTCGCGCACCGTTTGAATTCGTCGGATGTGGACACCGTTTGGCACAACGCACATACGTTGGCCCGCAAGCCACCGCAACCAACCAGGAAAACTTTGAAAGACTGCTTTACTGCAGCAGACCACGCGTCCGAAGAACATACAAACGGGAACCAACATCAGTTTGTTGCGCCATCGTTGATTAAAGAAACTGCCATGAATTGTCATGATCGCACACCTCAATAGCCTAGGCCTGGGAAGCACCAACAACAAAACCATTAGGGCCACGTGTGGCGTATGAGCGTGAATAATGTCGTAAACGTTGTGACGAAGGGCGTTCCGCAAAACACGGTAGAATCCTCGAATGGTCCCATTTCCTTCCAGGAGTGTGATCTCCTCAGGCACGTGACTCGCAGCTTTGTACAACGTACAAATTGTGATTTCGTGCTTTTCCATCAATGGAATTGCAAATTCCTGTAGGACCATATTGGTTTCCGGGACCTCTAGTAATACATGGATCACCTTTCGAGGCTGGTCACTTACTGTTGAATCGCTTGTCATTAGCTCACTTTCCCAACAGAAAGTCCCGAGCCATCTGGCGACACCGCACTCAGCGATTCTTGAGCGCGTGACTTCTTTACTAAACAAGCGCTGCAGGTCAACAACGACGTCATTAGCCAAAACGGTTTACGATGCTCCCAAGTCAATGCCGAAACACCCAGGAACAACACGGCAAGCATGCTAAGCCATAAACCTCGAGAACCCCGAGGATGGTTTCTAGCAGCACGGAGAACAAGCAGTCCCAGAAACGCAAAACAGGAAAAACCAATTAAGCCCAATTCGACTAACACCGACATGGCAGAATTATGTGCGACAAAAGGAGGCTTGTTACCGATTAGAGTTCGAAAACCATAACTGCCAATTCCTGTCAGCGGTCGTTGTGAAAAGGCAGCCCACCCTTGACGCCAGAGGGCAACCCGCCCATTAAGATCTCCTGTGGTAAATTCATGGCTGACAGTACCCATCCGGTCAATCGAGGCCTGAGGTACCACATATCCGACAACACAAACACTCAAAAGAATAACCCCACTGAGCCAGAAGCGAAACGCTGCGTGGATTCGGCTTAGGCTTACGAGAATGTATGCAAATGCGGGGATCGCACAGACCGCAGCAGTACGAGTACCGGATAGCAGAATGGCAATGACTGCAATGGGTACAAAGAGAACGTTCAAACAACGCAATTCAATTCGCTTTACGCCGGTTGCATCTTGATCCAGGAAAAGATACCAGGCAATGGGAATTCCCAGGACAACCATCACGCCAAGATCATCAACATGCAAACCGGCCGCAGCAAATCGGCCCGCATAAAAAGCATTGCTATTGATGTAGTTTGCAATCGTTGCGATGGCGACACAAAAAGCACCAAACACAAATGCCTGCAATCCAAGATAAATTTTCCGTGAACTACCGTAAAGATCCCAAAACATCATTACCATGAAACCTAATTGAGCATAGGTCTTGGTCCGCTCAATGGTACGGTCTGTGTTGATTGTCCAAAACACGCTCAATGCGTTCCAAAGAATAAAAAGTCCCATGGCATAGTGAAAAGCACCCGGCTTGCGAATCGTACCCGCAGCAATCATGGCAAATAACCAAACACCGCCGGCCAGAATACCCACAATGCGGCTCAGGCGCCCGACACCATCTACGAACAGAGCACCTTCCATCGGAATGACAAAAATCAGGCACAAAGACAGCCAGAATGCAATCGCGCGAAGCACAATGGCAGACGGGAGCCTCACCGTCGTTGCATCGGCTTGCGTAATCAGGAGATTGCTTTGCCTGCTCATGTCGGTTTAACGTTTCAAAAACAAGTCAACATAATGATCTGTAATAGACGAAATCTCAAAAGGTTGCCAGCTTTGCTCGGGAGGTGAAACCTGCTTTTCTGACAAGGCCTCAATCATGGCCTTGGAGAGGGCCTCCACATCACCCACTGGAACCAAACGACCAAACGTCGGTTTGTGGAGTATTTCCCGCGGGCCGCTGGGACAATCTGTGGCAACTACCGGGACTCCACAACACAACGCCTCGATCAATACCAATGGTAAGCCCTCCCATTGGGATGAGAGAACGAACAAAGAAGCTCGACTCATATATGGAAATGGGTTTTCAACAAAACCCATTAGCTGGACATCCTCGACTAATTCAAACGCAACAATCATGCGTTCGATTTCCTCTCGCTGCGCTCCTTCCCCTAAAATCACCAGTCTCGCTTTGCGAAACTTGCGCAAGCGAGCGAAGGCCCGAATCAGTGTTGGATAATCCTTTTGCTGATAAAGACGCCCCACCGCCACCAATACCGGTAATTCCTTTGCTTGAAACCATGGATGTTCGATCGGTGCTTGGGATTTGACAACAATCTCTCGACGCACCACAGAATTGTAAATCACCTTCACGCGTTGCGGCGCAATCTTTAGTACTTCGAGTAAATCCGTCCGCACATCTTCAGATACAGCCACAATGCTGTCCGCCCAGGGATAAAAGTGTCGGGCCAGAAACGGCGTAAAACGATTGCGCCACTTAGATGCACCGACCGCCGCTCTTGACAATGTGTTCTGTTCATTCACTACAAGTCGGGTGGAAACCCCTGCTAGTCGACGCGCCCAAAGCGCGATGATGTTGACGTAATCCAAACACGACAGCATGGCAAACGGTCGCTCGCTGCGAAGATAGCGAACCAACGGAAAAAGGCTGGTCAACAATCTTTTACAGTTCAACTCAACCACACGCACCGATGCGGGCACATCTGCTAGATAAGGACCACCACTTCGCGCTAAAATGAGATCCACGCAATAGCCTCGGGCAGCAAGCTCACACGTTAGATTCATCATCGCACGCTGGGCTCCGCCGCCTTCCATGGAGGAAATAAAAATCGCGACATGTTCATGCTGCTGACGGCTCATGGTTTGTCGGCACCCGAGCGAGTTGTTTCAAAAAGGCCGTAGATTCGCTTGGTGAGCTGGCTACGGATTTCTTTGTTCAACCCGAAAAAGAAAAGGGGCATAGGTAAAATCAAGGCAGTACCAGCAACCCAGGCCACAAGGCTTGCCCAACTAATGACGGAAAGCTGCGCAGCAAGCGAGCTAGCCAATAAGAAAACAAGTATAGAAAGCAAACCCGGGCGTACAGCTCGCCGGGCCTGCGAAAAAAAGTGAATACCAAGGTACCGTCCTACAATCCATGGGTAGGCAACGTTTAGTACCAGGCGACCAACGATCATACCCACGCAAAGACCGACGATTCCAAGCTCGAAGTAGCCAACCAAAACAGCGCCTAGCACAACCGAGATCAACGCTGCCAGAAATCCAATGCGCACCTTGGCTCGTAGTTCCAACGTTAAATCAATAATGTTCGCATCGCTACGGAGCAAAACAAACTGAGTGACCATGACGACAAGCAACAGTGTGGAAGTCATTCCCGCGTCAAACTCTTGGCCTACCCACAAATTCAAAAATGATTGATTCCATAGCAATGCGGTGCCCCCTGCCGTTGTCGCAATAAGCCAAGTTAACGACAAAATCTCCGTTCGAATCTGTGTCGCTTTTGTCAAATCACCAGCACCGATAATTCCTCCTAAACCGGGCGTTACACCAAAAACTACAATGGCCACAAGATTGATTGCCGTTTCCGGTGCATATTTCGTGAGTGAATAAACAGTCACTAATTCCACAGAAGCAAAAACTCCAAGAAGAATTACATCGCTGGCCCGAATTAACTGCAAAACCATTTGCCAAGTCAGAAACCACCTGCTTAAACCAAAAAAATGGCGAATGGAAGACCATGTTGGGCAAAGAACTCCAAACCAGTGCACGGACTTCTGCACCACAAACAAAAAAAACAAGCCGGTGCAAATAGAAGTCAGTAAAGTACTCGCGGCCAAGCCAACAAGTCCGAAACCTAACCAGACAACCGTCATTGCTAGAACGCCGCCGACGGCAATCAACAGCGCCGAGAATCCCATCCGTTTGTACCCAAGGTTCTCTCCTTCGAGAACCGCCTTAGGAATCTCAACCAAGCTCATCATTGCTACATTCGCTCCCAACAACAAAGCAGTTAGACGCAACATCTCTGCGGCGTCTGCCGGCGCGTCCAACCAGTCGGGTAATAGCCAAGCAATCAAAAAACTTGCGATAACGCAAACGGGTAAGAGTAAGGCCCAGACAGCAATCGCACTTCCAACGGTGCGACGTTTCTTCTCAAAATCCTGGGAGGACTGGTGATGTGCAACGGTCCAGCGCAGCGCGTGGCCAGCTTGCCCTGCAGCTGGCCCTAACTGTCCCGCCAAACGCCCTAGAACTTCCCAGGTCCCATATCCGAATGCCCCTAAACCGCTGACCAAAACAGGTTTCACGACAAAACTGGCTAGGAGGCGTGTGCCATATTCCAATGCTGCAGCGGCTGAGTTCATGGTTGCCTTACGACCACGACTACCGACAAACGAGGGAACCTCAGCGTGCGGTTCCGCTGATGACTCGCGATCGTTTTCAACCGGTTTTGATGAAATGGAAATGCCTTCCATTTTGTATTCTTCCGACGTCTAGTTCACATCGATTGTGGGTCATTAACTTCCGGAGTGAATTTTAATATTTCGTCTCTGACCAACCCGGCCATGATCTCCACCGACTGTTTATCACTAGCCATGCGTAAAACCGGTAAATCATGGCTTACTTGCATCGCCGCAATGACGTCACCTAAGGCATCACGATATCGGTTCAAAATCCCAAAAGCCTTCTGCTCTTCCAATGATTTACAGGCATGTGGCTGCGTTCGCTCACGAATTCTCTCCAACAGAGTTTCATTCGGTGCATCCAACCAAACAAGCAGACTCAGCTGCTTACCCCACACCTCGAAGGAACGTTGCCACCATTGCTGCATCGACCGGTAACGCAATTCCCTCGGACCAAATTCTCGGAGCGCAGCAAGGCGGTAGATCGGTCCATGATCGAAAACGGCAACGCGACGAAGATAATTAAGGTTTTGCAATGATTGGGGCCACGCACAAAGGTAAAGCATCGATCGAATTTCCGCCCACGAAAAAAATCGGTCTTTCCGGTATCCCCATAGATGTGCTGGCTGAAAGACTCTCCAGGCCATACGTGACAACTGCCTTACACACTCTATTGTGGTCGGAGTCTCCACTTGAACATATGGTTCCCTGCTTTGACAGAGAAACTTATACAACGTTGACTTTCCAGCACCTGCAGGTCCAACAAGCTCGATCACCAGCGATTCATCATTGGTAAGTTGTACTTTTTGGTTAGACATGGAAGTCACAAAAACTCATCGTTAACAATATTTTTAGTCTAACGTCCATTACAAGGAGTTCCAAACGCACTCTTTTACCTTGGCTTGAACTCGGTCAAGCGGTAATCCTGCATCGATGACTTGAGCCGTTGTTTCCTCCCAGCGAACGTTGTGAACTTCACTACCTCGCGCAAACACAAACTCTGCATCCTCTTCCGGTTTACGCTGCTGGGCAATTTCAGGATCAAGCTTTAGTACAATTTGGCAATCGGGTTCACAGAAACTTCGGTAGTACCTTTCCTCACGATCCGCGAGCCATGAGAAAAACTTCCTGGTTTGTGCTTCGTCGATGCTCCGTCGTATCTGTGGGCCATCCATCGACATCACATTCGGGAGCGGCCAGCGATCGCAAACGACAATCAGACCCTGTGCCGCCATACGACGTGCTCGGCGACATAGGTAATTCCGATCACGTGCGACGCAATAATGCCACCACAACGGTGACAACGAACTCTCTGTTGACGATTGGAAGCCAAGCGACCGCAGCACTCGCAGAGCGCCACGTCCAATTTTCAGCATGCCTCGAATGACTTGAGTCACAACTGACCTGCGTGGCCGACCAAGATGAAACGTCTGTACGTCAAAATATTTCCGGAGCCACCGCAGCACCAAATTAATATTCGTCGTTTTCCCTGAACCGTCACCACCAACAAACGCCACGATCAAACCGCCTGCCACAAACCGCTGCTTGTCTGGCAGACGACACAGTAAACGAATTTCAACCGCGCGTCGAATGCGAAACGACAATCGATTCCACCAACTTCGACAACCTCGCCGCACATAAAAACGGCGCAGATGTCTTTTCATCTGAATGTGTAATCTGCGTGGTACGTGCCCGCAGGCCAACCCGTCGCTAAACTCTTCAAAAATCGGGATGATGGCTGGGCAATGTCGTTCCAGATGCTCATAAAGTACCGTCCGGTCAATGCGGCTATATAGATAATCAAACTCTTGTTGGCGTCGCAGCGTCATATTTAAGGGACGGAAAAATTTCCAACGCGATATCGATGCGTTGACCGGTGCCAGAGCCATGCGCAAACAAAAGACAATCAGTTCGAACTCGGGTGTCGGAATAGGCAACACAGTGCCTGGCTGAGACGTCGCCAAATACTCTTCCTCCCAAGGTAAACGATAAAGATTCTCCAAGGGACGACCACAGATGATCGTGTCGTGGAGATGGACATGCAAGAAACCGCCTGAAGGTGCATCGTAACCAAAATGATTCGAACAGCCCGGTAACGATACGACTTGATGAGACTCAGCTTGCTTGAAATTCAGCTGTCGCAAAACACCTAATAACCGGTTTCTATCTGCTCTACTTACGAGAAGGTCTACATCTTTCTCGCCACGTAAAGTTTTACCAAGGTCAAACGTGCCTTTCCAAAGACAGCAAGTGATTGCCTGTTCGCGGATGTGCTTTGCGAGTTGGTTCACGAGTGAAGTTGGCTCACCAGGAACACAGCCAACCAGTCCTGAAAGGTCTCGAGTCTGCGTTGTATCCACCAGTAGTTTGCCTCACACAAGCATTCGACTCATCGATTGGGTCGTTGAAATGAGTTGAAATAGCTGATTCACCTATAGGCTTTCTGGATCGGCTGCTACTTCGCTAGTCTCATCGGATCCTGCCTCGACAACGGTCTTGTTCTTCTGAAAACGGCTCATAATGATTGCAACTCCACACCCCAACATTAAGCCAATACAGCCGCAAATCCCGAACACCACTTCCTTAATCGGCCACACGGGTCGTGCTGTTGCTTTCGGAGGAGACATTATCTCGACAAAAATAGAGCCTTGCCCTGTGGCTGTGGCAAGTTGGCGATTATGCATTTCGTCCAAAATAGAATCATGAACCGATTGCAAGCGTTCGATCGCATCCACAAATTGCTGCTCTTCCAAACGCAGCATCTCCAGCTCTCGTGTTCGTTGAATCTCCTCTGCGTACAGGATTTCCAACGACTGTTCATTCTCACGAATTGTCTCTAACTGATGTTCTAAAACACCTTTAATCGTTGTGAACATGTTACTCAAATGAGTCGTTGTCGATTCAATCTGCGCTCTCGCCGAACGCAATAAAGGAAACTTGTCACCATAAACACCGTTCAATTCCTCTTCCCATTGGCGTGTTTCACGCAATTCTTTCTGCAATGACTCAAACTGGTCCAGTTGTCCAAATCTCTCCGCATTCTGGCGCAAGACAAACACCGCTTGTGCGATTTTATCTGCTCTACGATCGGCATCTTTCAGCACACGATCGTTCGCAAACGGTGCCTCTAAAGTGACGTCGTTCGGCGACGATGTTAGCTGGTCTAGTTGGTTTTCTAGTTTCAGACGTTTAAGCTTTGTGTCTACTAACCCTTTCCCCAGATTCGTCAAGTATTCGACGTAGACTTTGCCTGTCTCACGGCCAAGTCCTAAAAACGAATTGTCACGCCGAAACTGCAGATATTCCTCCTGCTTGTCTTCTAACGGCTGACGAACTTCCAGTTCCTTCTCTGTAATCATGGCCAATGATTGCCACTCTGCCGAGTGCTTTGACTCTTCAAGATGTTGACGATAGCTTTGGATTATGGCTACCAGCATTTGCTCCGCTTCTTCAACAGTTTCCAACGTGCAGACAACGCCGACTACTTCGGCACCCTCTACCGGACTCACACGAATACTTTTCAGCACCGCTGCAATCGAATCATCTTGGTCCGCGAGGCTGGGAGGCGTGAAAGCTGCTAAGGCTTTTTCGACGACAGGCCGGCTATGGATAACCTCTGCTTGAGTGGCAAGAAAAGCAGGATCAAAACGCACGCGGGCTTGTTCCTTGAATGCTGCTCCACGTCGTTGTACAAGTAAGCGTGTGGTCGCCTGAAACTTCGAACCAGCAGATTGGATGTAGAGTTGCCCAGCGCCCACGGCAACCACAAACAGCGCAGTCACGACAACCTTGCGGCGCCAAATAATTATGAGCAGGCTTGCTAAGTCAATTTGCCAATCGGCTGAGGTTCTTGATGCTGCAGTAATGAGTTGGCTCCGTATTCGTGAGCCGCCCTACTCATTTAGCGCGTTTCCAATTCCATTGGAAAACAGAGAGATTCAAACCAGCGTTTCACTCTCAATCGTATTCAGAATTTCTCGCATTGTCCAGTTAGAGCTCCCTTCTCCGTGAAGAGATGGTAGTGCACCACTCTTTTGAAAGTCATTTTAATGGTTATCCCGGATATGACTGAATGCGTAAACATGTCGGAAGTGAGGGATGTAGCGGCGAAACATCGATACTTGCTCATCCAGAAAATCAATGCTCGAAGAGAAACAGGGGCAATCCATCACACTCAATCAAGCTTGGCTTAATCAAGTCCACGAGGGTTAATCCATTTTTTCATCGTTGCTGCATAAGGAGCAGTAATCAGGCTGGGAATCACACGATCAAAGGTACGACGGAACCACCAAGGAATGTCAGGATTGAGATAAATGATGTCGCCGGGATGAATCATGACCGTCTCCTTACGATCAGATCGCGCAGCGATCAGATCGACATGAATCAACATAGGCTCCCCGTCTGGCAACGTACGATGCACGGTAACCGTTGTCGGGGAATCAATGGGATCAATATATCCCGCCATGGCCACGGCCGTTACTACATCGATGTCACGATCTTTCGGCAAAACAAAGCCGTTGCCAAGATCTCGATTGTCGCGTGCCAACGAGAACCGTACAAGATTATTCTGGCTCAGTTTACCTACAACAAAGAAGACCTCGTCAGGGTGCCCTCGTACAACAACGACATCTCCATGATTTAATTCCACCTGCTCTGGGCTGATTGAAATTGGCGACGGCACGCGTAAGGGAATTCTAAAAACGAATAACTCCTCCTCTTGGTCTATTTTCGACTCTGCTTCGAGAGCTAAGGGATTGGATTCCAACGATGGCAGTTTCATTTTGGTTCGACGGTGAACTTGGATTTCTCGGGCCTGATCTTTAACTAAGCCTCCAGCCATGGTGATCGCATGAGCCACATCATTCTCATACTTCGGCAACTCATAAACCGCTGGCTGTGCCACATTCCCCAAAACCATCACCCTGACCGTACGTCGCTGGACAACTGATAACGAAAGTTTTGGGTTGTCCAGGTATCCATTCGCAAACTCGGCCATTATTTGCTGGCGAGCTTCCTCCACTGACATACCCTCGACTTCAACGCTCCCGATCATGGGAAGCATTATTTTCCCCTGATCGTCGACCCGTGTTTCATTGACGTAAGAAAAAGGACTAGGCACCCGATTAGCCTGATTCGGGAAACGAAGCACCGGCTCCAAGTCAGCGATTTCCACTCGCAACACGTCACCGCTACCGAGTTGGTAGGCGTCTGGAATATCACAAGTGAGCGTGGCGTAATTAAGTTCAAAACTTTTCTGTTTCTCGGCAACACGAAAACTTTCGGGAAGTGTACACGCGCGGATTCCCGGAGACCGCAAGGGCGCATAGCACCCACACAGTAGTATTAAACACAGACACGTTAAAGAACTAACGAGTCGGTCCACACGGATTCCGCTTTAAACAGAGTGCTAGAGAGATAATCGCTCGTCGTAAGACAGCGGACAATACAAGCCAGTGCCGCACCAGTGCAAGGTCGATAGACGCGTTGCCGATGGCTGGTGTCAAAAATTTCTCAAATTGGGTGCTATGATGAACGTTCCACACCGTGACCGGGACTTGGCAACGATGCTTACGGTTTTGCGTAGTTCCTGGCATCCGCCATTTGACGCTAGCATGGCATGCCTCCAAGAGCCTCTCATAGAGAGTCTTTCTGGATCATACATCCCAATAGTTACATTTGTGCTGGCAGCTGCTTTGAATTTTCGCTTCGGACCATAAATCTCGACACTCGCAACATCTAAAATTACTGCCGAGGATCTTGCTCATACCCTGCAAAGCGGCAGTGCCTGTTGTCCTAATGGTTTAGTGGTAGACAGACGTTGCTAGACGAGCTCACCATCACATGGCCTACGGCTTAAACGGCCTACCGGCAGCGATGGCCACGCAGTCAAGTAATCATAGCTCAAGAATAAAACCTGAGAGAGCACCCACACTGACTCGTGCCGTGTCGATTACGCTACGTAGCGATTCTGGTATGCTGGTGGTCAAGACCGTTTACCCCGATCTCTGTTCCGAATCCAGAAATCTATTCGCTGAGGTGGTCTATGTATTTCCTTTCCGACGCGCAACAACGCAGGCGCTCCTTTACAGCGACTGATTTTTCCTTGACGGCCAAGCGTCTGGCAAGAAAGACGGTCAACTTTGCCACAAACTCCAGTTCCAGGAATGCTCCGATGGAAAAAATGATTCTACCTTCACTCGTCGGGCCACTTCTTGCCTTAACAATTGGATTGATCGTTTACGGACAGGCAGCCGATCCTCCATACAATTTACACTGGCAACGTGGAGAGCTTGTCAGCCAGGCACCGACGGATATGCCCATTACTAAAATCCTCAAGCACGTGAACCAGCTACGCTTTGTCGAAGCACTACAGGACATCCGGACGCTGACCGATCGCACCGCTGGCGTGCGTGGACAACTTGCCTTGGCCATCGCGGGACATCTTTCGAATGACGATCCACAACCGGCATTGCAAATGGCGCGATCCCAATTGGACAAGGCCATCGCCACCGATCCAAACGATGTATTGGCTCGCCGCCTGCGAAACGAGTTGGAGGTCTATCAAACGCTCGCTTCGATCGTGCTACCTTGGGACGGAAACCTGCCTGGGCATAGTTGGGTCCCCGCACCGCAGCTATTACCCGCACGTGACATGGTGCAAGCGGGGGACCTAGCAGGAGGGCGGAGCAGGCTCGAACCCTTAAAACGGGCTGCTCCTCGCACTTACCTTCTCACCTTTTGGCAATTTGCGGCTTTCTTTGAAAAGAAACCCGCTTTTGAGGAAGCTTTTCAACTCCTACATAGCGACCTCAACGAAGCCTTGGCTAATGTTGGCCAGAGTAGCGATGAAGAAGACCAGCGGACGGTCAAACTTCTCAGCGATTTGCTGGCACAAGCCGAACAAAACTCCTGGGCTTCGATGACCGTCCCTCCTGAAAGCCTCCTTTACCCCCGTGCCATGCTGGAACCAATGCGTGCTTACTACTGGTGGTGGAAACAGATGGGTGCAGCGCAGCGACCCATGTCCAAGCAGGGTTTCGATGAAATTATTGCTGACCAAACGGCAAACTTTCCCAACAGCCCGATCGTAAAAATTTACACCGGCCAACAGGTTCCCTGGGAACCCAAAACACAACTCCATTCAACCTTGCCCAGCACACCAGCGTGGGCGCAGCATCAGCACGAACTACGAGCCCGCGTGGAGCAGGTCGCAAGTTGGTGGTTTGATGTCCGTCAGGATCCCGACGGACAATTGGGAGGGGGCTGGGAAGACGATGTTGAAGCGCTGCGACGCTTGAGCCAATCTGTCATTATCCGAAGCGATCCCGCCGCGTTGGCCGGCATCCAGCGTTTGGCAGATGGAGTTTGGAGCCAGGGACTCATCGTCAACGGCTTTGATCGAGAGTTGAAGGACATCGAGCATTCCAGTGAGATGGCCGCGGATACATCGGTCTTGGTTGCTGCCGACTACGGCAACCCCAAAACGGTTGAACGATGTCTAGAAACGTGCAAAACAATCGACGAAGTGCACTTTGGACGCAATGCCTCGGGACGCCGTCAGTTCCGCTCCATGGTCCTGAGTGCAACCGAGGTCAGTGACGGCGACAATCAAGCTTTCGATGTTCTCTACAGTGGACGCGCCATGCGGCCCGTCGCCATGCTGGCTTGGTATTCCCGACACCCTCAGGCAGTCGAACTTCTCGCCGATTGGTCGCGGACCTGGTGTGCCGCGGCAGTCCGCAGCGCTGAAGGAAAACCGGCAGGTGTCTTTCCTGCTGCGATTCATTTTGGGGACGAGCGGCTCAATGGGAACAATACCTGGTGGGATCCCGGATTAGGGAGCCTCTATCTTTGGAATCCACAAGACTTGGATATGGTGTGGGGAAAAATTCTCTTAGCCTATCAATTGACCGGGGACGAAAAACTCCTGCAAGCAATTCACGCACAACTCGAAATTCTTCGCGCATACCAAGGCCAACAGATCGAAAATCCTGCTCCCGGCTCTTTGGATTGGGTCGGTATGCAATTGCAATCACACCTCTGGCTCGCGACTTGGTACCGTCAGTACACCGGACGCGACGACTACGATGATCTTATTCGTGCCGCCGCGGGTTACGGAAATTTCCAGAGAACCGGGAATTTGGCCTTGGCCACAACCTTTCACACCAGCGCCTTGTCAGCCATGCGTTTCAACCTGCCGATGCTGACGACGGAAGTACGTGGAACCGATCGGATCAACCTGCTGCCCTTCTCGCTAATGGGCCCAATGACAGGTTCCTCCGTGGCCATTACACAAGCGCCTTCCTTTGCCGTGACATGGCAAAACATTACACCCACGTTCAGCACTCTAATAGGAGACCACGATTCCCGTTCCTGTGTGGCTTGGCTTTATACCTGCAGCAAAGCAGAGCATCCCACAATGCGATTCTGGAAGTTGCAACCGGGGCGTTACCGACTCGAACGCAGAGACGATGCGGATCAAGATGGCACTGTCGATTCCGATGTGGTGCAGAGTTTCGATTTTGAGCATCGCGAACGTGGCGCGGGTACTTCGCTCTCCCTACCCCAACAGACACTCTGCCAGGTTCGCATTCAACAGTTGGAAGCATTTTCAACTCCGCCATCACGACGACCTGACTTGGCACTTGGTCCTGACGATCTTCTCTTGCGAACCCTTCCCACAGATCAACACCCCGGGACCGCCACCGTCACACTTCACAACATTGGTGCTGCGCCAACCTCAAACATCACTCTGAAAGTCTTTGTGCGCTCTCTTGAAACCGGTAACAAACAAGAGGTACTGCAACAGGTCTTGGCCCCCTTACAAGAACCTGCAAATTTTCTCAGTCAGCAGCAAACCATTGAATTTCAGTGGGAAAGTCCGTTTGCTGGTGCTGCCGAGTTACAGGTGCACGTTCAATGTGCGGCGCCAGGCGGGGAAATCAACACACAAAACAACCATCAATCGGTCGCCATTTCACCAGCGCACCTCGCGCCGCCGGATGGCACAGCAGAAAAATAGATGGGACAACACATGACTACGAATGACCGTTCCACTCCATCCACCTGCCGCACCGTGCGTACGGTGGCACAGGGATTGATCTTCGATGCAAGCAAGGCCGCCGAAAACGAAGCCATTGCTTATGTTACCAGCCTCGCCCCTTTAGAAAATGGTACGGTATTAGCCGGTTGGCAGTCCGGACCCAAAAAACATTCCGCGCGCAATACCATTCATCTAGCGCGGTCGCACGATGGTGGAGAATCATGGCAGCGGTTACCGTCTCATCTGGAAACGTCGTGGCAAGGAACTCCCGGATCGTTTCTCGCCGCGGAAATGGTAGAGGCCGAACCTGGCAGAGTGCTCTTGTTCACGACATGGATCGACCGCAGCGATCCGAACCGCCCACTCTTTAACCCGATCACCGAAGGGATCCTTCCCACGCGGATTCTCTACTGTGCGTCCTCCGACGAAGGTGACACCTGGGGCGACTGGCAAGAGTTGCCTACACCCGGACTCAAGGGGTGCGCCGTTACCGGTCCGGTCATCCGTTGGTCCGATGGCACGCTCGGCTGTGCGTTTGAAAGTTTCAAAGAATTTGACGACCCGTCTCCCGTCGAACCTGCGGCCTGGTTAGTCACTTCCCAAGACAAGGGAAATTCGTTCGGGGTGCCCTGGCAAGTCGCCCAACATCCTGAACAAATGAAGTATTACTGGGACCAACGACTCTGCGCGACCCGAACTCCGGGTGAATTCATCGCTATGTTTTGGACTCATCACCGCGCCCAGCAGCGGGATGCCTACGTCCATTTACTTCAGGCGTCCATTCACACAGGTCCCCAAGCAGCGAGTGCCCCTTCTGAAACCGATATTCCAGGCCAGATTTCCGCCTGCAGCGTTGCCGATGACGGGCGCATTCTGGCCTTCGTCGTCGACCGTGGACAACCCGGTACGATCACGCTTTACCAATCCGCTGATGGTGGTCAGAACTGGCCTGAGGATGGCCGCTTGGTGATCCACACGCACAACGAACAGGCCGCGATCACGCAAGGCCGTGACAACATTGACTACGCCGAATTTTGGGAAGATATGGGTAAGTGGAGTTTTGGCCACCCCGCCATCCGACCTTTGGGCGACGAGTGGTTGCTGGCATGGTACGCAGGAACTCCCGAACGGATGAGTATTCACTGGGCACGGGTCGTCGAAACGCCTTGACTCTCGTGGAGGTGCGTCTGATACGAAATGACGACTGGGGAAAAACGTCGATTCCGATAAACCCAGAAGCGTCGTTTCAACCCAGCGCCACGCCCCAGCGCCACAACATAGACTGCCACTCTCCAGCAGACGGTCCATCCTAGCATCATGACATCGCACGCCGTTCAGCAATCCGTCTCTCGTCCGATCAGTAACCTGCCTTGCTAGTTAAGCCATTTCAAAAGTAACGAGCGAGCCACTATTCCACTTTTCTTCAAGGCGCTACTTGACGACAACGGACGTAACCCGCCAGCCCCATGCGCCCAAGAGCCTCGGCTCAACCGCAACACAACGAGCACCAACCATCATCAGACAAGTTCTCTCACGAACAACTAACCTGGCTACACCTCTGTGCGGGAAAAACGACCTTGAGGGCTGGTGAAATTGGCCCCGCCCTATTCTCTCCAGCAAATACACAAATAACCTGCGCAAAAAAAGAGCCTGTCTCATGCATGCCGTCGTGACAAGTATGAGCTCTGGTCTCACCGATCTTGCCAGCACGACATTTTTTCACATAACCCTCACGCAGACTTCAACTCAGTGAGCTACTTTTAGCCTCCTTCCAATCAGTTTTTATGACCAGTCGTTATGCGCAGATCTCTGGTGACCGAGCTTCGTAGAACGAATTCCATCCCTGCTCCCTCTTCCTGAAAGGTCTGATAGGTTGACTACGTTTCAAGTTGGCAACTTTGTTGTCTTCCGCCTAAATCAAAATTCAACTTGCCCGACACGCATAGCTAAATTGGTTGTACCGTCGAAACGAGGCGAAGCCTACAACTATGTCCTCGACAAGTTTTCTCTGGTNATCGCGATCCTCGACCAACAGAAAATTAAAATCCTNACCCAACAGGGGAACGTATTCACACTCCACGCTACCGATCCACGGGTCCGCCCCGCAACCTGCCGGGAACGGTGGTTTCAAAATCATAAATTTCCAACCGGGAAACGGTTCGGCGCAAGGTTGAAATCGTTATCCCGTAGAATACTTCGCCGTCGCCCAAAAAGAACGGACCACACAAACGTTTTTTTGTCGTAGTTAACACCGCACCTCTTCCTCTCACAAAAAGGACAAAGGTTAAGGTATCTTCCAAAGTACGACGCGAACGTTGAGCCGTTACCAATCAAAATCGCTTGCTGGATTTCTCATCGCTCCTGTATCACGTTCTACGCACGATTTCCCAACGCAGGACAAGACAAGCAGGCACGCCGATGCTCGTCGATGCTCGACAGCCTCAGAGCAGTTGAAATCAACGAGCATTTTCACTAATTCGCCACGAACTTAACAATCCGTGCAGCGTGGCCGTTGCTTTGACTATCTGCGGCAACACGCAACCGTAAGAGGTGCTCACCGGGAGGTAAATCGGTCGCCAACATTACCGTGCGCGGATAATGTAAACCTTGGCTAAAGCGATGATACAAGTTCACTCGCTGGCGCGACCGCTGATCTACCTGGGCTTCTAAGATTGCAGCATCAGGACCGGCTACCACAAAAACTCCCACGGCCCTTCCAGTGAACTTCAAAGTCAATTCGGCCCCCGGCTCGTCTGTACAAAGCAGTGGAATACTCTTGAAACGTTGGCGTTTACCACCTGGCAGAGTTTGCCAAGCTGGGATTTTCATCTCCCAACCAGCTGCGAATGTCGCTTGCTCCAGGTCAACGAACCGCCCATTTCCATAATGCAACGCGTCTAGCGGCGGTGGGCAGATCGCAGTACGATTGGGCTGTGTGGCGTGCAACCGTTCTTCACTCCATGCTTGATTGAACAAGGCGTCAATCATCTCAGTACAAATGCGATTTCCAAAGGGCTTCGGGTGCGTACCCCCAAATTGCTGCCAAGTCATTTCTCCGGCAGTAATCCTCTCGGCAACTTCCTTCGCTAAATGAATCGTAGAAATGTGGTAGTGCCTGGCAACATCACTATGTGCCTGGATCGCCACGGGAGTTTGACCAACCTGCAACTTCTTCAACATGCTTGGATTGACAAAATGTGTGATCACAATGTCCATCTGTGGATTATGGCGTCTCGCTTGCCGGACGATGCCTTCCATCCCTCGGATACACTCGCGACGGGCGTGGGCAGCGTCCTGATCGTCGTTAACAGCAAACTCGACAAACATTAAATCGATCAGACCTTTACTTAACACATCCTGGTTGAGACGAAAGGCACCCGTCGTCGAACAGGTCGAGGCAATCCCCGCGGAGACAAAGTTAAATTCCGTCGCTGGAAATCGCTTCTTCAAATTCGCGCAAACCAAGGGGCGATATCCGTTCATCTCCGTGATCGAACCACCAATAAAAGCAACGTGACCGCGTTTCTCTTTTTCAAAGCGAAATCGCGAATTACTTAAATTGCCACGAAAACGAACGTTCGATCGAGTGTGTTTCANAACAAACANGACAAGCGGAGCCGGATCCCGTAACGAATGAGGGTGATGGCCGACACCAACTTTGTGAATCACTTGAATCGAACCGCCTAATTCCTTGTATCGTTGTTCTACAATTGCGGTGTTTTCCACAACAGGCACGACCACATCTGCATCGCCCACAACATGCAACAATGGCACCTGAGCTTGAGCCAAAGCCTGAAGATTATCAATCGGGTTTCCTTGGTAATTCAAGGCTTCCGCATCCGTTAACCCATAGGCATCCAAACACTCCTTCCAGACAGCGCCACCTCCTTTGCCAATACCTTTGCCACCTGGCCAACTCTTAAAATCACATACCGGCGCATCCCCATANATACAGGCGACTTTTTCTGGATTCGCTGCCGCCCAGTTATAGATAATTAACCCTCCTCGACTCATACCTTCCAATGCGGGACGCTTGGCCAGACCGTACCGGTCAGTCATTACTTGATAAAAGGCGTCCCAATGCTTGACTGCTTGCGGATTACCGAACAGGCCAGCAACGTCACAATAAGTCAAGTGAAAGCCTTGCTCTAACAGGGCCATGTCCAACTGCGGTTCATGTCCAAAAAAACGCGCTCTCCAGATCCATGGCCGTCCTTCCGCAACGGTCTTCGGCTGAACGACCCAACATCGCCGCCCCTGAATACGAAAGTCGTACCGGGTAAATCCTTGCCAATTCGATCGTAGGCCATCAAAATCAGTGGCCGACAAAGTTGCGGATAAACTCCACAGCACAATGAAGTAACTCATTCGAATGATCATCTGTCTTCCTTGCAGTTCGAATTGATGCGATTCCCTTTCATCCGCGACCAAGCCCAACATATCAGAAGGCTCCTCCATACGAACCACAAGAGCCTAAAAATAAAACGATCGATACCATCTAGAAATGAGGTGACCGACAATTCAAAGTGGCGACTTTTCAAGTACAACATTTGAATCCTGAGACCAAAATCGTATCATTGCAGTTTTGGCGAGCCGCTTGAAATCCAAACGCAAGTTATTCTGTCACGTTGACTGAGTCCTTATACCACAAAGCGCGCCGCCAGCTTACACAACTTATGCAACATGCTCCTGAAGGTTGTTTCCCCAGCAATCTTTTACATTCGTCACACCGCACGTGAAATCGATCCGCCAAACCAACTTGAAAGCTGAAGGCAACCATGCCATATAGAAATTTCGTGATTCTCTGGGCAATAGCGCATGTGGTATGTGCGGCAGAAACCAGTGACCCGCCGCGCACAGGTGAGCGCCGGACACATGCCATCCAAAGCAAACTTTTTCGCCACCAGTATACTATTTACGATCACGATTTCTGTGGGGCCCAAGTCTGTGTTGATTTCAACAACGACGGACAACGAGAATTGCTCTATGCCTCACGAGATACCGGTCAGTTGCAACAACTGAACGCCGCAGATGGGACCGTTTTGTGGAGTCGTTCGTTACCCGGTAAACAGCAGTCCGTTTGTGCATTCGATCTTAACCGTAACGGGCAATTCGAAATTCTGTATTCGGTCTCCGATCCCGGAATCGTATACCTACTAGATGCTGCAGGAAATCAACTCAACGCCTATGATTCCGGGGACAACAAACTGGGTAACTCCGCGGTGATCGTGGATGCCGATGGCGATCAGGCTTGGGATGGATTTTTCGGCTCCCGCCAACAGTACCTGATTCGTTTAAACCTCAGCAACTTTAAGCCCATTCACAAACGCAACTCATGGGTTCAATGCGGCTGCCATACGTCAGCCATGGATGTGGATCAAGATGGGCAATGGGATTTATTCGCTGGCAGTGGTGATGACTACGCTGCAAAAGGCGTGCTACACCGCATTGACCCACTGACCTTACAAAGTATTTGGAGTTTTCCAACTAATGATAACGCCTCCAGTGCGGATCCCGTACTCGCAGACATCGATGGAGACGGCCAAGTAGAAATACTCAAATCCGTCGACAATTACAAAAAAGATGATGCCCATGATGCCGTTTATGCTTTGGAAACTGACGGAACGGCAATCTGGAAAATCGGCGGACTCAGCGGCGAGGATTCGCCCAATGTCGCAGATCTTGATGGCGATGGATCGGTCGAAATAGTGGGCATGACGTTTGGCGCAGAAGTCTACTGCCTGGATGCTCAAGGGAACTTTAAATGGCGCCGCGACCTTCGCCCGCAACTGGGCAACGGTCAGCACATGTACATGACTCCCATTCTCTGCGATTTAGACAGTGATGAAGACCTAGAGATTCTGGCGCTGACCCATGGGCAGTATTCCCCGCAACCAGGGCAAAAACCGGACGCCATGATCTTCGCGTTAGATGCGGACGGCCAAGTGCTTGACACCTTCAATCTGGGCGAATCTCGTTTTTGGGGACACGCATTTGTGTCGAACATTGACGACGATCCATTTTTGGAATTAGTCGTCTCCGGATACGGTGGTGTGGATGTGATCGAAACCCGCGGCATCGGGCCAGACGTGGAACATTTTCAACGACGTCGCTCGTACCAACGCTTGAATGTTTTTCCCTGGGCATATGAAGACAGCTATTTTATTTATCGTGGTACGAAGCAACAGGTGACAACCCAAACTGACAATTTGATTCTCAGTCGCTCAAATCTTGGCTATCAGCAAAGCGGGCGTTTCATCACGGAACTGTTCCGCCTGCCACCAGGATGCATCTTTACGACACTCGACTACGCCACCAGGACACCCGCCGGCACACAGGTCAAAGTGAATGTACTGGATGGCAAAGGACATCTCCAACAAAAAGCGGTTTCCAGCGGCCAACAATTAAATCAAACCGAATCCGTAAAACTTGAATTCATCTTGTCGACCGAGAGCCAACATATCACGCCCAGTCTGGATTCTTATTCTCTTCGTTTTGCAATTAAACCAAAGCAGTATCGCAAGTCCTTGCCAACAGAATGAAACTAGCAAACAAACCACAAAGCAGGCTGGGATTTCCAGCCCAGACTCTTTCAACTAAAAATTAACTTCCCCAATAAAACACCACATAAAGTGCGCCAGCGTCACAGGCTGAACGTATCTGAGTGCAAGCCTCAGCAAAGATCTTAGAGCAAACTTTCTTTGGCTCTCAATCTTCCGCCTGAACACCCTGAATCCTTGTAGCAGAAAAGATCTGCCTGAAAAACATTTTACCTCTGGATGATGCACAGCCCATGAACGCATCTCCCTGAACAGTCCTTTACGGACCATTGTGTTGATAGATTTAATGTTTATTCAGAACAGCGTCTCTCAAAATCGACTTCTTCAGAGCCACAAACAAATGGCTGAAGCGGAAGGCGAATGGGACGCTCGTTGGAAGCGAAAAGGATCGGGGCAATGCAACCGTTTTGGACATCAATTTTGATGCGAACCGTCCTGAGAGCCCTTTGTGTTCTGACTTGGGTCTCACCATGCCAGAGTCAGGGCAAATTAGATCCCGGAACTGCGGCCTTCGGGCGGGATGTCAAACCAATTCTGGTAGACCATTGCGACTCTTGCCGTGGACCTGCTCCAGCAAGAAATACTGTGTTCCGAGTGCATTCCGATTGGTTGCCGTGTACAATTGCTTCGCCAGAACAAGGTCCCATGATTTTTCGGCCACATCGAATCGAGCGACTTAAGAGGAGAATTCAATGTTGTATTTTCTGGGAGCTTTCTTCGTCGGAAGCTGCGCGTACATCTTTATGCGGGTTCTCTTTGGTTGCTTGTACACCATTCGCCCCGATCAACGCGGCGTGGTCACCAGCTTTGGCGCAGTGCAAAAACTGGAGGAAAAGTCCGCTCCGGCGCCACTCACCGGCGAGGAAAAGGAACGCTACGAATATCCCCAAGTACATGTAATTCGTCCCGGTGGGCCCTATTTCAAACTCCCCTGGCAGAAAATCCATAAGGTCAGCGTCACGACACAGGCAGTCGATTTGTCGTGGGACCCTTCCAAGGCACAGGACACCATTGAAGCGGTTACCAAAGATAATCTGACCACCGGAGTCAATGGACAGCTCCGCTATCGAGTGAGCGAAAACAACCTCTATCCCTATTTGTTCGGTGTTGCCAGTCCACTGGAACACGTCATGGGATACTTTGTCTCGGTGCTACGCGAGAGAATCGCAAATTTCGTGGACCCTAAAGGCCAGAGCCTGCTGGCAGAAAGCGAACTGGAAGAAGGAGACGAAACACAGATGGAGGAAAGTGCCGTCGAACTCTCCGAAGGCGTTTCAATCAACGACCTGCGCAAGAACTTGCCGCTACTCAACCAATACATGGAAGAACAGTGCCGTTCCACAACGGGTCGTTATGGAATCGAACTGGATGCTGCCTTGATCACTGAAATCGACCCGCCACGCGAGGTGGACCGCGCCTTGTCAGCCATCAACAGTACGCGTAATCAAGTTGCCGCGGACATTAGTACAGCACGGGCAGATTCTGAACAACAAATTACGATGAGTGCTCGGGCAGTCGAGATTGCCACCAATAATGCTCAATCCGAGGTAGCCCCTCTACGCGAGCTCGCCAACACGCTTTCTACCATTAAATCGGAAGGGGGTTCTCCCTGCCTCCAAGCCTATCTTCGCAATCTGCGTGTCCCCTTATTTCGCAGAGCAAATCGCATTGTGCAGATAGCAACCGCACACGATCAGAAAGGAGGTCCGACAGTATGAATGCTTCGATCTTTGTTGTTGGTCTTTTTGCTGGCCTGATTTTCCTGCCGATTCTCTTGTTAATAACTCGACTGCTCGGGCTCTATACCTGTGTCCGCGAATGCGAAGCACACGTATATACATTTTTTGGCAAGGTCAT
>JAKVBY010000058.1:39572-50450 GCA_022446825.1 Pirellulaceae bacterium | reverse complement strand
GTGGACCAGAAAGAAGTGACCGTCTTGCGTTTTGTGCAACGCGGCGATCTCGTCGCTCAATGCAATCTTTCAAGATTGCCGAAACAGTCGAAAAATCAGGCCTTTTCACTTGAGAAATATCAAACTGACATCGCAACCAGTTTGGGTGAAAACTTCGGCCAATTTTTGGAAACCTCTCAGACAACCACTGAAGATGGACTCGAAATAATGCGGATTGTGGCTAGTGGCCAAGTTGCCGACCTCACCATTCATTGGATTTACTACCACCTAGAGGACTCTCAAGGACGGCGCATCTCACTTGTATTCACCTACGAAGAAAAGTTTACCGAGCGTTTTTTGGGGCAAGATGACAGTATTATCGGCAGCTTTGAATTCTTTGCCGATCAGTGGGAGTCCGAGCGGACCGCAGCCAACGAAACGACCGAATCCGCAACGGGTCGCTAATTGGCCTACCATTTTTAGCTTCCTGGCGAGCAATTTGTACCAAAAAACGCAAATCTCGCGCAACGTATCTTGCCCTCAAAATCCGTTCTCTGCGCACAATCGCTAGAGTACGATCACCAAAGAATAACGCAGCCATTTCAATCCGTTTCCACCAATCAAGAACTGTTTACTTTCCCCAAGCTGTGCAATTATACTAAAACAGAGCCGATTTTTGGCTTTGGTTTAAAGAGGGCAGATCTTTTCCTACCTTTCACACTGAAAACTGAGGAATGACGATGGTTTCAGCGCGACGCGTCTTACTGATCCTCGTGGTCGCATGGGCATCGCTTCCATGCTTCCTAGCGCCAGTGCTTGCTGAAAAAGTCATCAAACCTCGCTCACTTGCCAAGGGTATTTTGACCTCGATTCCAGCCGCTACTTCAGAGGACGAAACATTTACTGGGCCAAGGACGATTGTAGAAATCGTGGACGGCAAAAAGGAACTCAGTTGGGACCCACCGCCTCATTACACTCCACAATCCCGCACCCTTTACGAATTGTCGAAAAATGTCACTTTTCGGCGCGAAGTTTGGAATCTGGAATTTAGCTTTAAACCACTCCGCATGATTGAAGTGGATGTGCCGCAACCGAGTGGGAAAATGCAACGTAAGCGAATCTGGTACCTCGTTTACCGCATTGACTATCATGGCAACGAGTTCAAAGGGAAGGCCAAATTAGATCCAGACACTGGGAATGAAACCTTTCCCACGACGATCCAAGTCGAGCGCGAAAGCCGCCGCTTCCTGCCACATTTCGTCTTGCGCAGCCACGAAAAAGAGAAAGAATATCTCGACCGTATCATTCCAGCAGCCCGAGAACCCATACTGCAGCGAGAGTTTCCCAGTTCGGAACCAGGAATGCCAGCGCTGACAGCAGACCAATTCTACAATAGCGTGGAAATCACTCGAGTTCCGATTCCCAAGAGTGAGGAACGTAGACAACATGGTGTCTGGGGATTTGTCACTTGGGAAGACATCGATCCGCGCACCGATTATATGTCGATTTACATCAAAGGGCTCACGAATGCTTTTCAATTTCTTGACCCCGACGGTGCCTTTCGTGCCGGAGACGCCCCTGGAAAAGGCCGTGAATTTCGTTTCAAAACATTGCAACTTAATTTCTGGCGCCCTGGCGATACGCAACTCGAGCACGAAAACGAAATTCGTTACGGCATGCCGGTCGGCAAGACTGAAGAGGAAAAAATGCGCTTAAACGCTTTTTTTGGAGTTGTAGATCGGGTTGATCACCGTTGGATTTACCGTTAAAACGGTGCATTAGAGTAGATCCTGCGAAGACTCCAAACTCTGGTGAGAAAGCACTCAAAATGGCGCATAAAAAAGGTCAAGGCTCTAGCCGCAATGGTCGCGACTCCAATGCTCAACGTCGCGGTGTTAAGAAATTTGGCGGAGAAGCCGTACGGGCGGGGAACATCTTGATTCGCCAAGTCGGAACCCGTTTTCACCCAGGGCAGAATGTCGGCATGGGCAACGATTACACCTTATTTGCGTTGGCCGATGGCACGGTGATGTTTGATCGTAAAGGTCGGCGTGTAAATATCGTGCTGAACTAAGCAGCTCGAGCATTTGTCGATACAATCACAGGACGTCCCGATGGGACGTCTTTTTTTGTTATGTCATAATTTTTTGTTCGTCCATTGATCCGATGTTCGTTGATCGTGTCCAAGTCAAATTGTTTGCCGGCAAGGGTGGCGATGGCTGTGTCAGCTTTCGCCGTGAACGCTACATTCCGCGCGGGGGACCTGACGGGGGTGATGGCGGCCCGGGTGGCAGTATCGTGGTGGTTGCCGCCGAGGGTGTAGATAGCCTAGCGGCACTCGCCCATCGGAAGTTTTGGAAAGCACCCAAAGGCAAACATGGAAGTGGCAGCAACCGAAAGGGACGCAGTGGTGAAGACTTGCTAATCCAGGTACCCCCAGGGACCATTCTCATTGACACCGAAAACGACTTCGTCATGAAAGACCTGGCAAACTTAAATGAACGTGTCATTGCGGCGCGCGGAGGCAAAGGAGGTCGTGGAAATACCCGTTTTAAATCATCGACAAATCGAATTCCTCGCCAATCCACCAAGGGCGAAGAAGGAGAAGAACGGGTCGTCACCTTTGAACTTAAAGTAATGGCTGACGTTGGTTTGGTCGGACGACCCAATGCTGGCAAGAGTACTCTGTTAAGTCGCCTCACCCGTGCTCGACCAGAAATTGCCGCTTACCCGTTCACAACAAAATATCCCAATTTAGGTCGAGTGCAAATCGACATTAGCCGCTCATTCGTCATGGCCGACATTCCAGGGCTCATAGACGGTGCGCACAGTGGTATTGGGCTGGGGCATGAATTCCTTCGCCATATCGAACGTGCTGGCATCGTGGTCCACTTGATTGAGCCAACACCTACCGATGGTAGTGACCCGCTCACAAACTACCGCTCCATACGTAACGAGTTGACATTGTATAACGAATCACTTGGCCACCGACCCGAACTGATTGTTGTGACCAAGTCGGAGTTGCCCGGTGCAAAAGATATCCACCAACAAATTCAAGGACAAGTCAAGCAAAAAGTCTTCTTGATCTCTGCAGCCACTGGCAGCGGACTCAACGAATTAAAGTCGGCTATTGTCGGCTTGCTAGAAGCGGGAACGTCTTAAGATACACTTGTCACATGAGTAAGCATTCCTGAGCTAATGGAACAAATGACAAGACCATTGATCGCAGTTGACATTGGGAACAGCCACATTAAAGTCGGCGTCTTCGATGGTGTTGACTGCACAGGACTTCCGCTACCAATTCAAACCTTCGGACAGCCGCTCACAGAGCTTGACTTTGCCTCATGGCGCAACGTTCTCCCCACAGATCCTTGTCCCTGGTTCGTCGTGAGTGTTCAACGCCAAGTGGAACAGCAACTGGCTGCATACGTTCTGAAAAATCAAATTGCATCCAGGTATCATCTCATTTCAAATCACGAACTACCGATCCGGATTCAGGTCGAAAAACCTGATCTCGTCGGAACTGATCGAGTCATCGCAGCATGCGGCGTCAATCTATTGAGAGATTGTGACCGACCAGCCATTGTGATCGATGCCGGCTCTGCTGCCACCGTTGATTTCATTTCCGTTACCGGTGAATTCTGCGGTGGTGCTATCTTGCCAGGTAAACAAATGATTGCAAACGCACTTTACGAAAAGACCGATTTACTACCCTATGTTGAGCTCAGCCAAATGGATTCGGCTCCAGAGTCTATCGGAACTTCGAGCGTTTCGGCCATTTATAGTGGTTTGCATTGGGGCTTTGTGGGAGGGATCCGAGAACTCGTTTCTCGCATGCAATCACAAGCATCGGTTTGTCCGCAGATTTTTATTTCAGGCGGTGATGCACCGATTTTAAGCCAAGAAATCGAGGGGGACACTTTTATCGTCCCGGAACTGGTGCTTTCTGCCATTAATGCTGAAATGACGCGACGGACCCTCACTTCTTCTGCTGCGCAACGATGAGTGATCAAACGCCTGATTTTGACCCTGGCAAAGACAAACCTTCGCTGGCCGCAATCCTCACTCCTCAGGGACGAGGGGCCATCGCAACGATCGGCATTCTCACTCCACATGCAATCGACTTAGTTAATCGTTTCTTCAAGCCCGCTAACAACCGGCCTCTCACCCAAGTACCAACCGGCCGCATCCTATTCGGGAAATGGCGTGTGACGCCCGATATAATGGAAGAACTCATAATACACTTTCACAGCTCGGATACCTTGTTTGTGCATTGCCACGGTGGTACTGTCCCCGCCGCTATGATTCTTCGTTCTCTCAAAGCCAGTGGCTGTCAGCATACTGAATGGAACATCTTTGCATCCGTAAGCTCATCCTGTGACATCGAGATGGCCGCTAGGATCGCACTCGCTTCGGCACAGACCTCGCGTACGGCGGCTATTTTAATGGATCAATTCCACGGCGCGTTGAGGCGTGTCCTCACTCGCATCCAAGAGCACGTCCTCACAAAACGATATGCGCTCGCAGCCGGATCGATGGCCGCCTTACTGAGGCATGCCGAATTTGGCCTGCATTTGACAAAACCGTGGAAGGTCGTCGTGATGGGTGCACCTAATGTCGGCAAGAGCAGTCTGGTGAATGCGATTGTCGGCTTTCAACGTTCGATCGTCTTCAATGAACCAGGGACAACCCGTGATGTCGTCAGCGCAAGTACTGCCATCGACGGCTGGCCTATCGAAATTAACGATACCGCAGGAATCCGAGTTAGTAGTGATCCCATCGAGGCTGAGGGCATTGCAGGAGCAAAACAACACGCTGAGAAAGCTGATTTAATACTCTTCGTTTCTGATCCAAATTCTCCCTGGGACGGGGAAAAGAAGAGGCACACGGTGCACACGCCAAAATCAATTTTGGTACAGAACAAAAGCGATCTACAGACATCGCAGCTGTCGACTGCGCCAAATCAAATTCTGACCTCCGCAGTTACGGGAGAGGGCATTTCTGATCTAATCCAGCAAATCGCTGATTTGCTGGTCCCCTTTCCCCCCGCAAGGGGCAGTGCGATTCCTTTCGAGGAATCGCATCTTGAGACGCTCCGCAATGCAAAAACCCATTTAGAGAAACAACGTCCCAGCCAAGCGGCAAATTGCCTTGCTGAACTGCTAGCATCCTCGGGGCACGCACCAGCCAAGGCGTGAACAAAGCAGGCATGCGCCCAATCGGCATCGTCAGGGCGGAAAGGTTCTCTCGAGCTGCCTAAAAATAGAACTTAAATTCTCCGAGTAGCGACAATTCATGTAGACGTCCTTTGGCAAAATCAGGTACTTTTCTTCGCCAATTCGGTTCTTTTTGAATCGCTGACAGGAAAGCGTTCGTCGGCAACCTACCTGATCATTCAGCCAAGAATGATTTAGGTAAGCCGTCATGAATACACGGAGGTTCGTATGCTGCAAAGTTCACAAACGAGTTCCAAATCAGATGTTTTCAAATTTGGTAAGGCCTATCGGCTTACCACCTGCATTCTTCTTGCAGTGACATTCGCTCCAGAAATATCTCTGCTCAGGGCACAAGAACCCACTTTGGCAAAACGACCTGAAAGCGACCTTGAAAAAAAAGCCGGCGACCCACCCAGCACCTCAGACGAACCGACACCGCTTCAAGAACCAGATGACCAAACGCGCTCACTTAGTTCACGACGCGGCGCAAACACACTCAAAGCCAAACCGCAAAACAGCCCTACTGGCATTGATGCGGCGCCAGCCAGCTTCCAAAAAATCACTCCGGGCATCTCATCACGAAACGATTTAAAAGCTGTGCTAGGACCAGCACAATCGAAAGAAGAGGGTCCCAATCGAGAAAGCTGGATCTACGAGATTGGCCCGTTTCCGCGGGTTGAGTTTTGGATTGCCAAAAACCTGGTACAAAGAATTTTTATTGAACTCGAAGCACCACGTCCTGCCACAGAGATTATCAAAGAGCTTGGATTGGAAAATTTTGCTCCTGCGCTGATCCCAGACGCAGATGGTTCTATTCGCGGTCATGCTATTCCCGAACGTGGCGTGATTCTTGGATTTGCAGAAGGCTCCGATCCACCAGAAGTTTCTGAAATTGTTTTGGATACCATCACTTCCGAACCATTTGTCGTGCGTGCCCAGCAAGACTTAGACCATCGTTATTCACAAAGCCTGGCGGACTTGACGATTGCTCAATCACTTGATCCGAAAAACAGTGAGGCTTTCTGGCTTGAAGCCAATCTGCTCGCAGCAGTGGGACAATACAATCGCGCGATTACAGCGGTCCGCAAAGCGATTGAAATCGAACCTCGCAAACTCGACTTTCAATTGACACTCTCGTCACTCCTACGGCAAATCGATGAAATCGAAACCGCCATTGCGACGATTCAACCGGTGATCACAAGTACAAAGTCTTCTGACATCATTCATCTCCAAGCTAAATATCTTCTCGCCGACCTACGTTCACAACAAAGCATTCCAGATTATCAAGAATCGATGCGGCTTCATTCGGAAGTCATTGACGCTGCGTTAGCCATGGCACTGTCTAATAATTCTTCCCTCCGCCAAACTGCCAAGGGCCTGCTCGTCGACGCGCACCTTGGCATGGCAACCACAATCAGTTACGGCGTCTGGAGCGGCAAAGAAAAAGTAATTCCTAAATGGACTGCAAGCGCTCGCCAACTCGCGGAACATCTCATCACACAAGATGAAGGGGACTCCATCCTACGTCTCACACTGGCGAGTAGAACTTTGAACAACTACGCCGCAATCAACGGAGCCATTGACCCTTCCCAAATGATCGAATGGGCAATGGACCAACGCTCCAGATTAATTCAATCCTCCCCCGATTCTCTTTTCCTGCACCAAGTTAATTGGGAGTCTGGCAAAGCTGCCTTGTTTGCTGCTATCACATATCAAGCCCGAGGAAAATCAGAAGAGGCAAAAAAATACGCGGAACAGGCCGACTCGTTTTTCGAAACAGCGTCAGCAGACCGTGACGCAACCCCACAGCAAAACTACCTGCGAGGAAAAGCCTGCTTTGTCATGGGATCTTTAATTGCGATTCATGATGAAGACCATTCAGAGGCAATCGTATGGTACGAAAAAACGCAACCGTTCCTTGACCAAAAGTTACCGCAACGGGCAATTCAAGAACGAGGTCAGCGTGCCGAATGGCTCGTTAGCATGGGAGTCTCTTATTGGAACGTTCATGATTATGAAAATGCGTTGCGACTGACCCGCCAGGGGGCTGAGGACATTGAGAAGGCCGTCCACAGCGGTGAACTCGGAAAAGAATCTCTCGCCTTGGTTTACGAAAATCTGGTTGCCATGTACCGCAAAATCGGTGATCCTAGCAAAGCCGATGATTACTCAACAAAAGCTCAAAAAATCGCCCGGCAGGTTCCTCCGTCCAAGCGTCGGTGAATTCCAATAAATCGATCCTGGGCAGATCTGTACGAATTGCCATGCTATGTTAGGTTGCGTGCCTGTTTGAGATCGCAACCTCGAAGCTACCGCGTAGAAAACCATGCTGGGTCGCTTGCTTCTACTGTTTATTTCGGTGCCACTCGTCGAGTTAGTTCTGCTACTCGTGATTGCTGACCATACCAATTGGAAATTCACAGTTTCCTTGGTGATCATCACCGGTATCGTTGGTTCTGTGCTGGCGCGTTCACAAGGCTTTCGAACTGTTCGCAAGATTCAAGAACAGCTTGCAGCGGGTCATTTACCAACAGCTGCGTTACTTGACGCACTAATGATCTTCATCGCGGGTGCCTTCCTCCTGACACCTGGTGTTTTGACCGATCTATTCGGGATGACGCTCTTGATCCCAACTTGCCGCAAGTTTTATCGCCGCAGCTTGAGCCATCGCTTTAAGAAACATTTTCAGTTCCAACAGTTTTCTCCATCTCAACAAGCCTCCCGGCAAGAAGACTCTGAGGTCATCGATTCCTATGTCGTAGAAAAACAAAGCGACGAATGACAATTCGACTCTTCGCAGGGATTTTTCAGGCCTGATCAAGAAATCGCTCGGCAGAGCGAACCACGTCGACGAGGCAGTTTTTTTCAAAGGGGCTCTTCAAGCCAGCGGATTTGACAAGCTCCTGAAACGGCGCTTCTCCGCCCCGCTGACATAAGGCAACATAATTGCGGATGGCACCCGCACGATCCTCGTCGCTGCGCAACCAAAACTGCAAAGCACAGGTCAGGGCAAGTGTGTAATCAACATAATAAAATGGGCTCAAATAGAGATGGCGCTGCGATTGCCAGAGACCACCATCAGCAACATGCGGCAAGTTGTCGTACTCGCGCCACGGTAGATACATTCGTTCCATCTCCTGCCACATCGCGTTCCGATCGGCCGGTTTTGCCGATGGCTCCGCGTAGATTAAATGTTGAAAATGATCGATCGCAACTCCATAAGGCAAGAATAGTAACGATTGAATTAAATGGATGCGTCGAAACCTCGTCGCGTCGTCCCCAAAAAACTTTTCCATATAGGGCCAAGTAAGAAATTCAAGGCTCATCGAATGGATCTCACAAGACTCATAAGTCGGCCATAGATAATCCAACAAAGGTTTCTCACGACTTTCATAGCTCTGGAACGCATGTCCCATTTCATGAGTAAAGACTTCAACGTCACCTTTGGTGCCATTGAAGTTTGCAAAAATAAAAGGCACACCGTAGCTCGGGAAAGCCGTGCAAAATCCTCCACCCGCCTTGCCATCTCGACCCTTTAAATCCATCAAATCCGAGCTAACCATCTTGCGAAAGAATGAATCGAGCCCACCACCCATCTGCTCAAACATCTCTTGAGCTTGTTTGAGCAACCAACCGTGATCGCCCAATGGTTTTGGGTTCCCGCCCAAGTCAAAAATCGATTCGTCCCAATAGGCAACCCGATCAAGTGTTAAATCCTCTGCCTGTTGCTGGCAAATTTTCTCACACAAAGGCACCACGGTTTCGCGTACGGCATCACGAAATTCACTGACGTCAGCCTCGTGGTAATCAATACGCATCATCCTTCGATAGCCCAACTCCACAAAGTTGTGGAAACCCAACTTTCGTGCCATGATGGTCCGCAACTTTACCAACTCGTCAAAGATTAAATCGAGTCTCTCTCGATTTCGGTCATACCAGCTCCAGCGCGATTGTTCCGCACCAAGGCGTGTTGTACGATCTGGATCTTCACGAAATTTTACGATCTCTGATAAGTTGAAACATTCACCTCGAAATTCAATCTCGGCACCCGCGAGTAATTCAGTGTATTCGGCACACAACGTCGCCTCTTGAATCATCTCCAATTCGATGACGGGATCGTATGTCATGATCTCCGATTGCCAAATCGCAAAGGCTTGCAATCCGTAATGCCGTTCGAAATCGTCGCGAAACGGACTTTCAATCAAAGCCCGTTTCATATTCACCGCTAACTCCATCAATTTCGGCCGTAACGCATCACAGTACTCGCGGGCCTTCTTATAAGCATCATTCCGCGTATCCTGATGAAACCGGAGTTCGGTGAGGCATTCCCATGTTTCGATGTTGCGGCGCAGTTGATCCCAATTCTGAATCGCCTGGTAACGTTGCTCTAAATGGGTTGCTGATTCCAATTGGTTTTGAATTTCACGATAGGCTGAGGAAATTTCTGCATACGTGGGAGCTTCAATTTCAATGGCATGGAAGTCGATATCGGTCATATGGAACACTTCCAAATACACTGAGGCCGTCGGTTAAAATCAAAACGCTAAAAACGCCCCGTGCCGCGTCTCAGGATGCCTTGAGACCACCGCGCGAGGCGCTGATTTGGATCGTGCTTGTATGGGAACGTAAAATTACATCGCGCCAATTCTAGCCACTAGATCGGCGGTACGACTGCTATACCCCCATTCGTTGTCATACCAACTGACAACCTTTACCAACGTTCCATTGTCGCCCAATACTTGCGTGAAGTCGGGGGCAAAAATTGAACTGTGTGGATCGTCGATAATGTCGGACGACACAATCGGATCTTCGGTATAGCAAAGAATGCCCTCTAAGGGTCCCTCGGCTGCGGCCTTCATGGCACTATTGATATCGTCCGCCGAGACTGCTTTTCCCAGATTTGCGGTGAGATCAACAACACTACCAGTCGCCACGGGCACTCGCATAGCGATGCCGGTTAATTTCCCATTGAGCTCGGGAATGACCAGACCGACTGCTTTCGCTGCGCCCGTCGATGTGGGAATAATGTTTTGTGCGGCAGCACGCGCACGGTACAAGTCACTGTGAGGCATGTCCTGCATTCGCTGATCGTTCGTATAAGCATGAACCGTCGTCATCAACCCCGATTCGATACCAAACGACTCATGCAATACCTTGGCGACTGGAGCTAAACAATTGGTTGTACAGCTGGCATTCGAAATGCATTTTAACTCTGAGGTCAACTTATCGTCATTGACACCCATGACACAGGTTAAATCAGCTCCATCCTTGGCCGGCGCACTCAAGACAACGCGTTTCGCTCCGGCAACAAGATGTGTGTCATAACCAGGCTTTGAATCGGTGGCGCGCGCGGTAAAAATACCTGTACTTTCAATCACCACATCGACATCCAAGTCGCCCCAGGGCAGCGTTGCTGGATCCCGTATGGCCAGAGCTTTGATCGCCTTACCATTCACGATTAGATTATCGTCGTCAAAGTCAACCGTTCCGTCAAATCGACCGTGAATGCTGTCGTACTTGAGCAACGTCGCCAATGTCCTGTTGTCAGTGAGGTCGTTAACAGCAACGACTTCAAACTCGCTGTCTCTTTTGATTAGATTACGAAACGTTAACCGGCCGATGCGGCCAAAGCCATTGATTGCTACACGAACTGCCACAATGTTCTCCTCAAAGAAAGTTCCGT
>JAKVBY010000058.1:26082-39472 GCA_022446825.1 Pirellulaceae bacterium | reverse complement strand
AACACAGCGCCGAAAGCATACCCAACGTACGGCGCCCTGTGCGGTTCTCGCTTTCGCAAAAAACTGATTATACAGGTGGGGATTTTGGCCAGCAATGGGCAAGGCCAACTCCCTGCCACTTCAAAAGCATCGATTTTTAATTGGTCCCGAAGAGGGTGGACGAGCCACCAGACAGAGAACTGTGAATTTGCTGTTAAGGTTCGACCCCAAAATGAAACGCCGGGCATTTTACAATCTAGATCGCTGGTAACCCGATGTCCTCGTCAAGATGCACGGGTTGGTCCATACTATATATCGCTGACTAACATCTTTTGAAGGATACTTTTTGTTTAAGAATCGTGCAGCTTTCTCGTCAACCACCGGACATGTGTTTCAAGCAACTTAAGCCGGCAGCGGCTCCTCTATTGTTCTCGCAATTTTTCCATGGCACCCGATTCCCTCGAACGTGAAAACCAATTGCCATCGTGGCAATTACCTCACGGTGTGACCCGCGGAGAATGGGACTACTTTCATTCGATTCCCATCGCCTCCGACTACGACGATTATTTTGCGCATAACCGGCTGTTCGAATTCGACGCCCAAATCCTCCATGATTTCTTGCCCGCGCCAACCAAAAGAAGTGTCGTTGCCGATCTGGGCTGCGGTACGGGCCGCGCTCTGCTGCCGCTCGTTCAAAGAGGATTTCATGGACTCGCGATTGATTTGTCAGAACATATGCTGCAGATCGTGCAAGAAAAAGCTAGGCAAGAAAATCTATCCCTTGATTGCCTCCGCGCAAACCTCGTTGAATTAGATGCCGTTCGAGACAACTCCATCGATCACGCGATTTCGCTATTCAGCACCCTCGGGATGATCTGCGGGAAAAGACATCGACAACGCTCGCTAGACCATGTCCGCCGCATTCTTAAACCTGGCGGTACGTTTATTATCCACGTCCACAATTTGTGGTTTAACCTTTTTGACCCTGGTGGACCTTGGTGGTTGCTACGTAACCTCATTCAGTCAACCTTCTCTCGAGACATTGAACGAGGCGACAAATCGTTTTCCTATCGGGGAATTCCTCAGATGTTCTTGCACGTCTTTACACAACGAGAAATCGTTGCCGCTTTAAGACGTGCAGGCCTTAAGCCGTGGCGAATCATCCCACTCGATGTTCGAAGATTTCGTCGCTTAAAAAACCCATGGCTCTTCGGAAGATTTCGAGCCAATGGATGGATCATCGTCTGTCATTAAAATCAATAATATTCTGGTTCGTCTGGATTTCTGCGAGATCAATCGATATGGGTCGAATTTAAAATACCTTTCCTGAAATCTTGCTTGTCTTCAAGCCAGGAGCCTTTCTGGTTTTCACTTTATAGACGTACCCCAGTAGTTTTCACGGCAGTCTTCAATGAGCCCGCGTTACCAAATTCTCGCAGGCACGGCGATCTAAGGCAGGCAGAGCGAACCAAAAGGTGAGCCCGCGTGCTTCTCTGAAGGTGTTACTCCTACTTGCAATCTGATGTCATGACAAAATTAGTTCCTCGAAAAGGATGGCCCCTTCTTTGGCTCTGGGAAAAGTAATGTGAAAGTAGCTCGCAAGCGGTAGACGCTTGTGTGCTGCCGGTTCTTCGAAACGGCTACGCCTGACAGATATGCCAGAGCCCTTGTCCGCTCGGCAAGAATCCAGTTCTCTGGGGCTTGACCTGCTCCCTCGCACATCGGCCGCAAATCGGGCTCATTTTCAAGCAGTCACGGCTCAAAAAGGAGAGGATTGCACATGCCTAAAAACAGTCGGCACGCTGTGCCCCTCGATTTCAGCAGTGTAGATTTATCCGTCGCGATCCTGGCAATCATCTCCTCTTGATTTCCTTCGCAACTTGACCCATTCGTCGTTGTCTGCCGGTTGCCAGTCGTGGTTAGCACCGTCACAATGTTTTTGTTCAACTTTCTCAATCATTCTTTGTCGTTACTGACATGCCTGCTGACTCTCATACCGTCAACGTTCCCCGCTTCATGGCCATGAAGTCCCAGAACCGGAAGATCACTATGTTGACGGCATACGATTTTCCCACGGCCCAAATGATCGATGAAGCAGGTGTCGATAGCATCCTGGTCGGGGACACACTTGCCGTGGTGATGCAAGGCCATGCCACAACCATATCCGCAACTCTCGACCAACTCATTTACCATGGAGAAATGGTATGTCGGGCAGTTAAACGGGCTCTCGTCATCGTCGACATGCCATTTCTGAGCTATCAAATCAGCCTCCAAAAGGCAATCGAAAATGCAGGGAGAATTCTGAAAGAAACAGGTTGCCAAGCAGTCAAGTTGGAAGGCGGGGAAGAACAAGCAGGTACAATTGCAGGGCTCGTCAACGCAGGGATTCCTGTCATGGCGCATGTGGGCCTGCGGCCCCAAAGCGTCAATCAGTCGGGATACCGTGTTCAACGTGACGAGGAAAAACTCTTAAAGGACGCCCGCGCTGCAGAACAAGCTGGGGCGTTTGGTGTGGTCATCGAGTGTGTGCCTGAAGACCTGGCAGCAAAACTCACCAAGACGCTAAGCATCCCAACCATCGGCATTGGCGCTGGGACTCATTGTGACGGGCAAGTGTTAGTTACCTACGACATGCTGGGACTGACCGTCGGTCCCATTCCACGCTTTGTCAAACGCTACGCTGATCTAAATCAGAATATCTCAAACGCGATTTCCCAGTATTGCAAAGAAGTTCGCACTGGCGACTTTCCCAATGACGAACATGCTTACAAATAAACATCTTGGAAATGCACTTTTGACTGCTTCCGGCACGGACCGTTATTCCGGAACTCATATCGCTCGAACACAATACAGGTTTTATGCCCAACCGACTTGCCAGTGAATCGAGTCCTTATCTACTCCAACACAAAGACAATCCTGTGGAGTGGTATCCCTGGGGTGAAGTAGCACTCACTCGTGCCAAGTTGGAGAATATGCCAATTTTCTTGTCGATTGGGTATTCGGCGTGCCATTGGTGTCATGTGATGGAACACGAAAGCTTTGAAAATATCGAAATCGCCACCCAACTGAACGAACAGTTCATCTGTATCAAAGTAGACCGTGAAGAACGTCCCGACCTGGATCAGATTTACATGAACGCCATCCAAATCATGACCGGTCGGGGAGGTTGGCCAATGTCGGTATTTTTGACACCCGCTTTGAAACCCTTTTTCGGTGGCACTTACTGGCCTCCACGATCGACTGGGGGAATGGCTGGATTCGACCAGATCATCCAATCCGTACGCCAAGCATGGGATTCAAAACGCAGTGCCGTCGAAGAGCAGGCGCAAAAGCTTGTCGATATTTTGCAATCTACGGAAACAGCCAAGTCAAATGGTAGTCAACTAGAAAAAAAATTATTGCTCGAAGCCGCAACACAACTGGAACAAACGTTCGACTACGTTCATGGTGGATTTGGACAGGCCCCCAAGTTCCCGCATTCCATGGATCTGCAATTACTACTACGCGTCTGGTTCCGCACTCGGCGACCCGGGTTACTTGATATGGTGAAGCTCACACTCGACAAAATGCACGCGGGTGGTATGTACGACCACCTAGCAGGAGGTTTCACTAGATATTCCGTTGATGAAAAGTGGCTTGTGCCTCACTTTGAAAAAATGTTGTATGACAATGCGTTACTTACAGCTGCATACCTAGACGGCTTTCTGGCTACGGGTGACGAAAAATACGCGTGTGTCGCGCGCGAAACCATTGACTACGTACTGAAGTACATGACGGACGAACAGGGGGGATTCCATAGTACTGAGGACGCTGATAGCGAAGGCGAGGAAGGGAAGTTCTACGTTTGGACCTCAGAAGAAATTCATACCATTTTAGGCACAGAAGCCGCTGAACGCTTTTGCTCCATTTACGATGTGTCCTCCAGCGGTAATTTCATTGGGCGTAACATCCTCAACTTGCCCAAAACGATCGAAGAGGCAGCCCTGAGCTTAGATTTGGACGCTTCCCAATTAAGCTGCGAACTCGCCGCATCACGTCAGAAATTATTAGAAGTACGCGATCAGCGCGTCCGACCTGGAAAGGACGACAAAGTTCTGACGAGTTGGAATGCCTTAATGATTGATTCCCTGGCTCGGGCCGCTACGACCCTGGGCGAGCCTCGCTACTTAGACGCCGCCACACGTGCAGCGAAGTTCATTCTTAAGGAAATGCGCGACAATGATGGGCGTTTGCTCCATACGTGGCGCCACGGTCAAGCCACTTTACCTGCTTACTTGGATGACTACGCCTACTTCATCAATGCCTTGATTTCTCTCTACGAAGCGTCGTTCAATGAGGGCTGGATCGAAACCGCCGTAGAACTGGCTGACGTCGTCCTAAAACACTTTGGGGATACCGACAACGGTGGATTCTTTTTTACGGCAGACGATCATGAAAAATTGATTGCTCGCAACAAAGACATTGTCGACGCAAGCGTACCCAGCGGAAATGCAATGGCAGCATTGGCGCTCGTTCGACTTAGTAAACTGACTGGAAATAAAGACCTCTTGTCAGCTGCTCAGAGTACCTTAGACATGGCAGTTGATCGCATGGAACGGATGCCACGTGCGACTGGCCAAATGCTGATCGCCTTAGACATGTTTGTGGGGCCCACTCACGAAATCGTAGTCATCGCCGATCAAGAGGATCCCGATTGGGTCGATCTTCTCTCCGACTTGCGGCGACACTTTATCCCCAATCATATCTTGGCTTGCCGACCCCGCGGCGGAACAAACCGCCAGCATATCCTGGATCCGATATTTCTGGGAAAACAGCCTCCGACCAATACGCCTGTTGCCTATGTCTGCGAAAATTTTTCCTGTCAGGAACCTGCGATCGGACGTAAGAATATGCGCGTACAATGGGACATTTTGTCGCAGGGCAGGGACGGGATCTCTTGAGAACGATTCTAAACCTCGATCGATGCAAAGAAATTAGAAATCCGCATTAAACACCACCGCATCTGCCATGGCGGCAATTCTATAGTTGGCAAGCAACGAACTTTTTACTGGCTCGTAAAAATAACCGTTCTTAAGAAGCAATCAGCTGGCGTGAAATAGGAGCCACCGTGATTGGGATAGCCTTAACGTTCACCTGTTCCTCCGATTCGTCCAACAAATCTCACCAAGCAGCGCCAAACACTCAAGGCCTTCATCACCGAAATCTTCGACGAACACTCAACAACTCGCGATGCAAGCACTCCGTTGTCTATTGTCTGAAAAACCCAAAAACTCTCCCAGTCGAATCTATGCATGATGCGAGTTTGTATCCACAAGAGACAACCTGGACTCTTAGGCAGGGTCGCTGCCCATGGTGAGCTTCTCAATCGGACAAAATCCCAGGATCCGCACCAGAGAACAATCTTCAGCGTGCTTGGGCTCTCGATCGGCCCAAGAGCAGCAGAGGACCAGAGCCTCATCATCAGGAGCGTGCGTGCTTCATTCTCAATGCACACTGAACACTTCACCCGCCTGAGGGTTACCGCCAGCAAGGTTGAATTCAAGTTGCTGCCAAAACCTGGACGCCAAAAGTCAGTCATGCCGTAAGGCGGAGCAAGGCAATTACGTACTCATTAAGAGAATCAGTAGTGTGGTAACGACCGCATTGTTTAAACCATGGGCTACCATAGGTGCGATAAGGGATCCACGCCATTCTCTTAACAAGCAAAAACCTGCAGCTAGTGTAGACAAAGCTGGAACTGCAAGAAAACCTTGTGGATGAATGACGGCAAAAATGAAGCTGCTAATCGAAGCACTAAATGCAATACTAAGCATCAATCGCCAAGCCGCACTAAAATCCCGAAAATACCGGTAAAGCAGACCGCGAAACATAATCTCTTCAACGATCGGAGCGGCCACACAAGCCACCAAAAAAATCAGCGTCCACTCCACCCAACTGCCCTCAGCAACCCATTGCACAATCGGGTGCGCGGGCATCTGCGGGGATGCAAAACTGTCAATCTCCCCACCTGTGAATAGCGACATCAAACTCAGCATGATGAAAAGTAAGAGAATATTCAGCACTAAAAAAGGAATCAATGAAATGTATCCCAGAAAGCCAACCACCAGCTCTATCCACGGCCTGCCTCCTCGAAACAACCCGATCTCGTTTTTCACTTGACTCCACGACACACCGCGCAGTCTTGGCCACAAGATCGCTAAAAGTGTGCAAGCGAAGGCCGCCAACTGCAGGTACAGCGAATTCTCTGGTGTGGCAAAAAATCCCGCAGCGATTCCCAACAGAAGGTGCAGAACAAGCCAAACCCCAAAAGTCTCCAAATAGATATTGCGGGCCGACGAGCCTGCCACAAGTCTGAGACGCAAGCGTTTCGTGAACGCAAAAATGAAGAACATAATCGAAATCGCCAAGCCAAATAAAAATCCAACGGTCAAAGCAAAAAATGCGGCCAGCACAATGCCCACCGTCCAAAGAGCCGGTTTCATCACATCGCGCCGAGCATCTTGGTCAGGACTTTCTTGTGGTATCAGAGCGAGTGAACCACACCAACCCAAGCATTGGCGAATTTGGCTACGTTCTACTTCAGATAGAGAAACACCAGACCAACTTTCATTGTCGTAATCGGCATAAAGCTTCTTCAAGGTCCCTATCAAACTTGCTTCTACTTCGGTTAGCTTTCGATTGTGAAAACTCACGGCACGCTCTAACTCCTCGAGCTGAACAAGTGCTTCTTGGGGACCCGCCAGTTCACCTGCCACGACCACAAAACTGAGCCGATTGCCAACAGGCCCTGTATTAAATCCAGCAGCCTGATCATAAAGCTGACCCGTTGTTTTCCCATCAACCATCTGGCCCACACCAACGAGATATTTGGCCTGCATTTCCAGCATGTGGCCTGTCACTCCCGCATCCAGTGGGCCTAGGGAGGGATCCCGTGGGAGGTGAGAAAAGACAACGTTGATAACGACCACACAAATCACGGTGAGCCAAGCAAGTTTTGGCCACCCCTTAAAACGGAGTTCGGATATTGAGGCCCCCATTTCCACCGGTTCAGGCAAACCTTCCTCCAGCGACACTTTTACCACCTTGCCAAGGCGAATTTCTTGAGGATCATGCGACATCATGGTTGTTTAGAACGTTGACTCCGAAAACCCAAAGGGGGAAGGATGCCAAAGGAAAAGCTCGCTGAGGGGAAAGGACTCTAAAGGCGATCCAGCAGGCATGCGACGAATGGACGCATCTCGTGTAGTATACTGTAAAACTACTCACCAAGATGCGGTCTACTCAGACGAATACTTTACCACTCAGGCGAATAATTTACTTCTTACCGTTGCCACTTTTTCAGCGTTCTATCGATGGTCCTTGAAGTCGTTGTCGTCATTGCCGCTGTCGTTTTAATCCTGCTGCAAATCGCATGCTGGATACTCAGCGTCCTTGGCTTGCCAGGAAATTGGCTGATCATTTTGCTGGCCAGTATTTTTTCCTACTTTGCTCCAGACGAACATCGGGCTGATTTTGATTGGCAAGTCATCCTGCTGTTATGCGTAGTTGCCATTTTTGGTGAAGGCCTGGAATTACTGGCGGGAGCAATGGGTGCCGCAAAACAAGGTGGCAGCAAACGAGGCGCTATCCTGTCACTCTTGGGTTCTTTGGTTGGTGGACTAGCCGGCATTTTTCTTGGGACGTTTATTCCGTTACCACTCTTCGGTCAGTTGGCAGGGGCTTTGCTCGGAGCCAGCGTCGGAGCACTCGGCGGCTCGATCCTCGGAGAACGGTGGAAAGGCAAAGAATTAGAAGAAAGCTGGAAAATTGGTAAAGCAGCATTTTGGGGGCGATTGTTCGGTACGCTGGGAAAGGTCATGGTCGGTGGGATCATGATCGCCGTGACGATTGCAGCCACACTCATCGCCTAAGACTTGAAATGTCGTTAGCGCGGCTTGCGAGGGTTCACAGAATGAGAATTGCGGAGGTTAACTTCAGTATCAATCCGCGTTTCTAATTCCGCCAACTCCTCATCGAGTCGCTGATATTGCGAACCGATTTGCGCGAGTATCTTGTCATGCTCAACGACCTTAGGCGCGTTTTCCAAGTCACGTGGCGCGGTAGATTTATTGTGAGACATGAAAACGTCAATCGTGAAAGAAGTTTCTGGAAAACGGCAGGGATGCGTTTACAGGAAAAAGTCAATCTGCCTAGACTTTAGACTAGCAGACGGAAAACAGAGCTGCAAATCGTATTATTGTGGAATGAATCATGCCGTGATACTTGCTGAGAACCCGTTAAAAGTGCATAACGATGGACTAGCTTCCTTGGTTGTTGATGCTGACAAGAAATGCGTTTTTCAGGGCGGACGCTCTCTGGCCATCGCTATATATGACCTTTGCCAATGAGGATCATCCATGTACACATTTGATTCTAGCATCACCGAAGATGTCCTCGTCATTCGACTTTCTGATCCAGAACTCATTGAAGACAACGCCAATCGGAATTTGGGGGCGGCTCTCTTAGAACAAGTCGATCAAGTCAAGAATGGCAAGTTTCTTTTGGATTGTGCCGTCGTTAATTTCATGACCTCCTCGATGGTGGGCCAAGTTGTCATGCTGCAAAAGCGTTGCCAGGCCAAAAACATCGCATTGAAACTTTGCCGTTTAAGCCCCGCCGTCCATGACATTTTTGAGACCCTTCGAATTAATACCTTAATCGAGATTCACGCCGATCATGTGGCGGCACTGGATGCTTTCGGCAAGTCGGCATCACCAACAAATATTGCCGATGAATCTGTGGATATCAATAGTTTGCAGGAAGCTGCTAACAACGGAGACCGTAATGCTCAATTCGAATTAGGGCAGGCTTTCGAAGCGGGACGCAGCGTGGACCAAGATTTTGACCAAGCCCTCATCTGGTACAACAAAGCCGGCTCTCAAGGGCACACCGAATCCCAATACGTGTTGGGCATGTGGCATGCCTTTGGAATCCACCTCCAACCGAATTACGATGAGGCACTGCGTTGGTACTCCAAAGCTGCAGAGCAAGGCCACGCAGGAGCACAATTCATCATGGGAATGTCGCACAGTTTTGGATTAGCAGTCCCCCAAGATCATGGAATGGCGTTCCAATGGTACCGGCGTGCTGCCGAAATTGGCGATGCCGATGCGCAGCGGCAATTGGCCGTCTCCTATTTTGAAGGCAATGGGGTCTCCCAAGATTCGACCCAGGCCGTCAAATGGTTTATCAAGGCCTCGCAACAGGGTTTGGCGGATGCCCAATTTGCTTTAGGCTCCTGCTACCTGCATGGAGAAGGGATCGAAAAAGATCGAGAACAAGCCATTGATTGGTACCGTGCCGCCGCTCAGCAGGGCCATCAAGATGCCCAAGTGACACTCGACCGCATCGATTCTCACTGAATTAACTTTCCCCTAGTCTGGACTTCGAATTTTGGTTATGCAGGTCACGCTCTATACAAAACGCGGTCAGTTACAGTCCTCCCACGGAAAAAGTGCTGGGTCGGCTGTCCAAGTCAACCGCGAAAGGTTTCTCATCGGTTGCGGTGAAGATTGTCATTTACGTTGTGAAAGTGATCTTGTCAGTCGACATCATTGTGTGCTCCATATCGGTCAAAACGATGTTGTCTTGCATGATTTGAACGGTGCCCACGGCACATTTGTCAATGATAAAAAAATCCAGCAGGACGTTTCGCTGGCTGATGGCGACAAGATTCGTTTTGGTCGCTTCGAATTCCAAGTCGCAATCACACAAGGCAAGGTTGCCGAATCCACAGAGGAAAAGAGCACTGTTTCTCCTGAGGATGAACTCGGAGAGGATATCGGCGAATGGCTGACAGAAGCAGATGAAATAGAACGTGCTGTACACAAAACAAGCCCAGAAACCCGACAATTCAAGCTCGACGAAATCGCCGAAATCCAAGAAGCGGAACCCGCATCCGATGTCGAACAAAAAAAGAAGAAAAAAAAGAAGCCCGGTAAGCTACCTCAAGCAAAGCGAAATCCTAGTGAAAATACAATCTCCGCAGCGGAACGGACTTTGGCTGAAATCATGAAAACGCAACCACGAGAAAAGTAGTTTTCCGACATGCTCGATCGTCATCTTCGACTTCGACGATACAAGTTCCGTCCCTTGGCCCAATAGAACGGTTTTTTGCCTGCTGGAGCCACCTAGTTTTTTGGCCAAAAGCAAACGTAAACATCCACCAAGTACCCATATCTGTCTGTTCGCGTGCCGGTTTTGCGTTACGTCTCCAAATGCACCAATCGCTGCTCTGCAGCATGCTTCGAATTACCAGAACGGGTCTTGCTCGTATCGTAACCGCATCTGCTTAGCAGCCGTCACCTGTATTCGGCATGGGTACATTTTCTGAGCGAGAAAAATAAACGGCTCAAGTCGATTTTGCTCACCGCCCGTGCACTGGAATCAACTTATCAAAACTTGCCCAGCGACACGAAAATCAAGTCCCACCTCTTTCCCGGGCTAACCGGAGGCAAGCAATCTCACAAGAAAGTAAATCAAACAACCAAACAGGACAGGCACCTAAAACCAAATTTCGAGTTTCAAATAACCGAAGAGCGGGTCTCGATCACCAAACATAGGTTTACGGAGGACAAACAGCATACCGCCCCTGACAACAATTCCCAAAATGAGTGCCACAAACTTCACTGAAAGACGCTCACACTATCGAAATCGACTGGTAGAGAGAACGTCCCGTTCTTAGGAACCTCAACCATTCCATGGTTATTAGCGCCTAGAACATCTCATACAAAGCGCTGCATTCCAGCAAGAACCTTCTTTTCGGAACTTGCGGTCAACTCGACTCGAAAAATGGTGTTGCTCCGTTGGTGAAGCATGGGAAGAAACGGGTCGAAAAGACTCTAGCTGCAGTAAAAATCGACATAATCCGAATTTTCGTTAAATCCTTCCTATTCTCTCGGGCGATGAATGTCTTGGGACATCTTCTAGGTAGTTGTCGTGGTGTCTCGGCGATCGAAAAATCAATTTGCGACGGGAATTCGGATGATCAATATGATTGCTAGCACTCCTAAGTCGAGCCTCGAACAGCAAGGTTGGGTACTGCCGGCGCCGAGTGGGCCCTCTGGGCCGGCCCATCGTTGGCAACGCATGGTAGTACTTCCGCTGTTATTTTTAGCTTTGACCACTCTGGGCTGCACTCCTATCCGTGGTATTCGGGAATACATAACTTACAACGACCCGGCACAAGATTTTGTCTTGGGATGGCGCAACCAGGTTTGGGCCAAACAAGCATGGCATGAACGTCGCAGCGCTCATGCCGATCATCCCTATTTCCGAACGCTTCGAGAAGGGTTTCGCGCAGGCTATCGCGACGTTGCCTCGGGGGGCAATGGTTGTCCGCCAGCAATTCCACCGCGAAAGTATTGGACTTGGAAATATCAAACCCCCGAAGGTCAAGCCAAAGTGGCAGCTTGGTTTGAAGGATTTCCGTATGGAGCCAAAGCCGCTGAACAAGATGGTGCGGGTTTGTGGAGCGAGATTCAGGTTTCGCAACAAATCAGAACACAGTATTCGCCGTCATTCAGTAAAGGAAGAACATCGCGCGAAGGAACTCCTGATCGTGTAGATGAGCTAGGGCAGCCGAATCCAGATGCGAAGTTTTCGACTCGCAGCCAACTGCATGATGATGATTCAGCAGAACCACTGCTACCAATTCCGATGAGTACGCCAATTCCGAAGTCGGATAACCCTCGTTTCCAATTGTTCGGTGGGCAGCCGGCGAGCAAAACTGCAGAGTCGTATCCGTCGGCCCCCGTCGGCTATGAGGTAAATGGGGTACCACAACCACCTATCAATGCAAATGCAGCCGCTGTGGGGCTGCAAAATCAGGGTAATCGTGTTTATGAGGCCTCTCCACAAAGGTTTCAATTGGAGCAATAGCGGTGTTGCGAGGAAAGCTACAACCGTTCACGAATCGAATCGCTTGCCTGCGTTTCGGCATCAATCTGAAGGGTGTTAAGGAAGAAAAGCCAATGATGGGTTTCCAAGTGAAGACACGACGCGTCACGATGCTGGGTTTGATACTCTTGGCATGTTGTTTATCGGGATGCCAATCGCTCTTATCACCAGTCAGCGGTGTTCCTTCGCATCGCATTCCAGAGGAATTCTTGACGAAACCCAAGAATAACTTGGTGCCGATCGATATTTCGAGGCTACGGCAAGAACCTCCTAACGAATACTTGGTCGATGCGGATGACATCCTGGGAATTTTCATTGAAACAATCTTAGGTGAAGCGGACCAGCCACCGCCCGTCCATATGCCTGAAGGTGATTCTGATTTACCGCCTGCGATTGGATATCCGATTCCGGTTCGTTCCGACGGTACACTTGCCCTTCCTTTAGTCGAGCCGATTGAAGTGCGTGGTTTGACTTTACGGCAGGTGGAGAAGGCAATTCGTGCCGCCTATACCGTGGACAAACAGTTTTTGCCGGCCGGTAAAGATCGAATTATTGTGACACTTTTGCGACCACGCGAATATCATGTCATTGTGATTCGACAGGATGGTGGCATTGGTGACGGCGAAACGAATCTGAGCAGTCGTGGACAAGTGGTTAAACTGCCAGCATACAAAAACGACGTGATGAATGCTCTTGCCCAAACCGGTGGTCTGCCAGGTGTGGAAGCAAAAAATGAGGTCGTGATCCTCAAAGGGCGTTTAAAGGATGCTCAAGCGCGAGATGCATTTGTACTGAACTTTTATAACAATCCACCGCAGGATCCATGTCTTTGTTTTCCGCCTTTGCCAGATGACCGGTCGGCAACTCGTATTCCACTGCGACTGCCACCCGGGCAAGTGCCCCAATTCAACCCGGAAGACGTCATTCTCGAATCGGGAGACATTGTCTACATCGAAAGCCGAGAGCGCGAGGTCTTCTATACCGGTGGATTGTTGGGTGGTGGAGAATTCCCCCTACCACGTGATTACGACTTAGATGTCATTGGTGCCATGTCAATCGTCGGTGGTGGTATTGCGAGTAGTCAACGCGGCGGTGGCGGTGGCGGTGGCGGTGGCGGCGGTCGGTTAGGAGGTATGGGTGGAGGACTCATTGGTGGCATCGGTGGTGTCGCGCCTGGCCAACTGTTCATCCTTCGTGAGACGCCTTGCAACGGCCAAATTACGATTGCGGTCGACTTAAATCGAGCCATTCGCGACTCACGGGCTCGACCGTTAATCCAACCTGGTGACATTCTCGTGCTTCAATATAAACCTCAAGAGGAAGTATTGAATTTTGCATTGGGAACCTTCTTTACTTACGGTATCTCAGATTTACTCAGAGGCGGACGGTAACTGCTTGAGAACGTCGGCATACGGACCACAGAACGAATGCTGTCATCTTTTTGTGTGAAGCCCTGGAAAGCTCGAAGGTAGTC
>JAKVBY010000058.1:0-25982 GCA_022446825.1 Pirellulaceae bacterium | reverse complement strand
GGAGATTCGCCCCTTCTCATCAGCACTCACTCTTTTTCGTCATGACTCGCCCAATCAGCCAGTCAGACGAGCAAGCAGTTCAATAAGCCTTCTACCGGCTTTGTTAGGTGCTCGTTTACACAAGTAGCACCTGAGCGCGAAGTCATTTACGGTAGGCGCGTGTTGGCAACGCACAATACCGAACTACGTCTCGGAGTGCCTCTGGATTAGCCTTCTGTTTCCGCAGCATATTGGACAGAATTGGCCAGCATCTTCTCACCCCAAAGCAGCACGTTAGCCAAGTCTGTTCGCCATTCTCGGTATAAGATCAACAATTTCACAGCCGCTAACCCGTCTTACGAGATGTTGCACGGCGCCGCGCATTCTCAGCAAGCAATACTTTCCGCAACCGAATGACACGTGGAGTGATTTCGACATATTCGTCATCCTCAATGTATTCGAGTGCCGCTTCAAGAAAGAGATCTCGTGGTGGTTTCAGTTGAATATTTTCATCGGATCCGGACGCGCGAATATTGGTCAGCTTCTTGGTTCGAATCGGATTGACGACCATGTCGTTTTCTCGCGAATTTTCGCCGACGATCATACCTTCGTAAACTTCATCGCCTGGTGCAACAAATAGCTCGGCTCGCTCACCCAATTTCCAAATGGCATAACCAACCGCCACACCATTTTCCTGAGAAACTAAAACTCCATTCGATCGATGTGGCACATCACCTTCTCTTGATTGGTAGGAATCGAAGCGGTGGTGAATGACTGCCTCACCTTTACTGGCATTCAGCAAACGGGTACGCAACCCAATTAGCCCCCGCGCGGGAATCGAGAATTCCAGGTGAGAACTACCATTTTCACTCGACTTCATCTCCGTAATTTGTCCACGCCGATTACAAACTAGCTCCATAATGGAACCCACATCTTCCGTCGGCACGTCGATTACTAAATGTTCAAACGGTTCATGCGGCTTGTCATTGACCACTTTTTCAATCACTTGCGGCTTACCCACCGACAACTCGTATCCTTCTCGACGCATCTGCTCAATGAGGATTGAAAGGTGCAAAACACCTCGACCTGAAACTTGGAATGAATCCTTGTCATTGGTCTCTTCAATACGCAAAGCTAAATTGGATTGCAACTCGCGATAGAGCCGCTCCCGCAAATTGCGGCTGGTAACATACTTCCCGTCGCGACCAGCAAGTGGCGACGAGTTGATCGTAAACAACATCGAGAGGGTCGGTTCATCCACCGAAATACGCGGCAACAACTGAGGATGTTCCGGACAAGTGATTGTGTCACCGATCTCTGGATTAGGTAGTCCCACCAACGCAGCGATATCGCCTGCCAAAGCTTGGTTGGTTTCTGTACGTCCTAATTTGTCAAACGTTTGTACCGCAGTAACTTCGGCAACCTCCAATGAGTCATCAACACGCGAAATGGCGACCTTTTGATCTTTCGTAACACTACCGCTAAGAATTCGTCCCGTGGCAATACGACCAACGTATTCCGACCAATCGATGGTAGTCACCATCATTTGCAGTGGTCCTGTCGGCTCGACTTCCGGGGCCGGAATGGCTTTCAAAATCATCTCTAATAGTGGTTCAATATTTCCTTCTCGCCGCGACGAATCGGAATTCGCATAACCATCACGAGCGCTCGCAAACAGGTAAGGAAAATCGAGCGTCTCCTCATCGGCCCCCAAGTCGGCCAAAAGGTCAAACATTTCAGAGACTACTTCTTCCGGACGACAATCAATACGGTCGACTTTGTTGACAACAACAACAAGTTTTAATCCGCACTCCAGAGCTTTCTGGAGCACAAATCGCGTTTGCGGTCGCGGACCCTCAAAAGCATCTACAAGGACCAGCGCGCCATCGGCCATCCTCAATACCCGTTCAACCTCACCACCAAAATCAGCGTGCCCAGGTGTATCAATGATATTAATTTTGACGTCTTTGTATTGCAGCGCAATGTTCTTGGCCAGAATGGTGATTCCGCGCTCACGTTCAAGATCGTTAGAATCCAATATACAATCGGTCGCCAGTTGGGATTCGCGAAACTGGCCACTTTGTCGTAGCAAGGCATCGACCAAGGTCGTTTTGCCGTGATCCACGTGAGCAATAATCGCAATATTACGGATGTCGTGACGCTGCATAGGGAAGTCTTCGCGAAAGGAAAGCCACTCGACGGTGCAAGCCTGGAGGGAGTGAAGCAACTTGCGCCGTTAATGTATCGGAGCGAAAGAAGGCTCGAGTTTAGCAATAGACTCCAGCTCAGAAAAGGAGAGGCACCCTTTCGAATCTGTATTCAGCCCTACACGATCGCGCCAAGCCTTATGAACAATCATTTCTAGAGAAAAATTTGTGCGGCAATCCCTACGCCAAACGAGTTAACTTGGAAACACGACCGGTGGCTACCCATTCCGCAACAAAAATATTGCCCGCATTATCAAAACATGCATCATGTGGATGAACAAATTTTCCTTCTTGCCAAAGATGGGGATTACCCCGAATATTTTGATTACCCTGATTGGTCACTCGCTTCACATCCTCACCCAGTCGTGCTACGACCTGGTTGTCTTTTCCATGAATGGTTACTCGGGCGTATAGCTCTGGAATGAGGAGTAAGTCTTCATACGAATCGGCGTTCGCCGGCAATCCGTAACCCGTAATCGTCTCAATGTACTTACCGTCCAGAGTCAGATACTGGACCGTATGATTGGCCCGATCACAAATAACAAGCAACGGTTCACCTGCACCACGATTGTCGACCCATATGCCGTGCGGCAAATGAAACTTACCTTTTCCAGCACCGGCTGATTCTTCTGGTCCTCCAAAGCACAGCTTCCAATTGCCCTCTTTATCGTAGCGGTGAATGTAATACGAACCGTAGCCATCAATCAAAAAGAAGTCACCGTCATCAAGAAACGCAAAGTTCGTCGGTAAAAAACGATTAGGGCCCCACTCCGGTTGATTTGATTTATTTTCACCCTCTGCATAGACGCCTGATTCCATCGGGGCACGTTTGTGCCAAACGATTTCACCCAGCAAAGTTAATTTCGAGAAAGCCTTAACATTCTGGTAGCCACAAGCATAAATAAACTCTTCCCCATCTTCTTCGCGCACTTCAATTCCATGCCCACCACCTTGAAATTGGCTACCAAAGGCACGCACGAATTTTCCTTCTGGATCGAACACAAAGATCGAAGGATGATCTCTCAGTTCCCGTTGGCCTTCATGAATCACATAAACATTGCCAGCCTTGTCGGTAGCAAGATTGTGAGTGGTTTGCCAACTGAATTGATTCGGCAACTGTGGCCAAGCATGNGTCACTTCATATTTATAATCGCCTTGGCCNAGGATCACTCTGGAATCCGTCTTGCTCGCCGTAAGCAAAGCAGGGGCTGCCAAAGTCGCAACCGTTCCCACTGCGGTCTCGGTAACNAACTGGCGACGTGACATACTAGAAGACTTGGATTGAGACATCGTCATTCCTCACTGAGCATCAAATATGAGCGTTTTCAGCGCCGGAGCGTCAATCGCATTGTACTCCCTGCAGACGACCAGATCGAGTCGCCACAACGGGCAGTTCAATTATCGCAATGTCATGACGGAACATCCGCTCGACTTCGCGGCCACATTCCTGCCGACTAACATGCCGTTTTTTTGCGTGCTGCGTTACATTTTTCTCTCGACACAAAATCTTGCCTCGAAAACAGACTTCCAGCAATGGATCACTGTAAAACAAGTACGAGTCGCTAACGATTCTGAGAAACTGACACTTTACCAATTTGGCAAATGTTCAATCTCATCTCTTCCATCCCTCGTTGGACATTTTTGCTGATTTCCAACCGGTCAACGTCCTTACTTGCACATCGATATTAAGGTGGAACCGTGGGGCATCGAACAACTTGCGGCAGGGCAGACAACAAGATTCGAAAGAGCGAAGTGTTTCGTGCGCAAAATATTCACTCCAACGTCAAGAACAAGAACGATATTCGCAACCACTTTCACCCAATGCAGCGTGACACCCTTATATCTGCACGTATTACGGTAATAAATCGACGTGTGGCAAAAAACTATTTGTGCCGAGCAGCGACAACAAAATGTTATTGCCCCGCGGTACGGCTTGATTTATATCCCCATGCCCCGTCTCGGTGACGAACTCGGCCACAGACATAAACATCTTCTCCCAGCAGTTGAACTTCAGGAGCATGCAGGGAAAACGCGTCGGCGATCGTGGCCACTCCACGGCCTGCGACAGCTGCCGTGGCCTCCCTCCCGCCAGTGATTTTTGGGGCGACAAAGACATGAACTTCATCAATCACGTCGAGATCAAACAGGGAGCCAATCGTCTCTCCGCCCCCTTCCACAAGCAAATTGGTCATGCGACGATATCCGAGTTCATCAATGAGTTCGAGAATCGAATTTTCGGCTTGAAAGTAGTCACAACCTGCAGCACGCAACGATTTTTTCTCTGCTGCAGAGAGTGCCGTGGTCGCTGCAAATAAAACAGGTGCATCTTCAGCCGTTTGCAGCAACCGGCTATCCCGACGCCATGACTTTTCAGAACCAACGACGATGCGCGTCGCGGTGCGCGGTCCAGGTGGACGTGCGGTAAGTTGTGGATCATCAGCAAGCAGTGTTCCAGCGCCAACTAATATCCCATCCACCCGTCCGCGGATTTGGTGGACAATTGCTCGCGACTGTTCATTAGAAATCCACCGACTATCCCCATTTGTGGTGGCAATTTTCCCATCCAAAGTCATCGCCCACTTCGCGACGACCCAGGGACGTTTTGCTTCCACTAAAGCAAAGTACGGTAAGTTGATTTCCCGTGCTTCTTGTCTCAGCACATTCACCTCAACTGCGATGCCAGCTTCCTTGAGTTGCGAAATCCCCTTACCTGCCACTTGCGGAAATGGATCATCATGAGCCACGACAAGACGGCGAATTCCAGCATCAATAACCGCTTGAGAACAAGGAGGGGTTTTCCCTTCATGGCAGCATGGCTCCAGGGTCACGTACATGGTGGCGTCGAACGCTGCCTTACCAGCTGCGTCTAAAGCCTTGACTTCTGCATGCGGCCCACCAAATGCTTCGTGCCAACCTTCGCCAACGATTTCACCATTTCGGACGATCACGCATCCGACCATCGGGTTGGGCTCAACAAAACCCCGGCCGCGCAACGCGAGTTCAAGGGCTCGCAACATCCAACCTTGATCCGTCGATTTTGATTCCGTCATGGATCACATACTTCACACCAATTCTTGCTCGTCAAGAGAAGTCTCACCGTGCCCTCAAGGATTTGACAGTCGCAAATAATCATTTCATGATTCTAATCCATGCCAGGAACCCAGAGGCTCGACTTCTTTTCCTCGCCCTCATTACTCGCCTCACCTGTTTCTGGAGTCCAAATCTTGCCAGCTTCGGGAGCCCTGGTGGCTGTTTGTGAAACCGCAGAAGAGGTGGAGGCCCTGGATTGTCCATCTGCAGAAATCACACCAAATTGAACAAGCATTTCATGCAAGCCTTGCGCAATTCCGGGTTCTTGGATGTGCTGAGTTTGAATCCTTTGAATTAACTGCTCGACACGCTCGATCTCCATGCGTCGAAAGCGAACCGATAATTCAGCAAGCAACCAGTTTGCCGGCGAACTACCGTTTTCGACCGCCACGGCATGCGCTTTTTCGATCCACGAGAGAGCTTCATCCGAAGAAGTTGTGATTTGCGCCAGGATTCCATACGCTTCGGCACGATCAACTTCGTCCTGAACACTGTCTCGGTCTAAAACCTCTGCAGTCATCCTCTTGATGGCGTGCACAGCACTCATCATCACCGCACGACGATAGGCACGAATCAAATTCTCATCAGATAACTTAGTTGGATCAATTCTTGCCAGTCGGACGATAGGAATCGTGGCCGGATCAATCTCTGCCTCGTCCAAATCTTCCTGTTTGGGCAACCCTAATTGCTCGCGGAGAGCGTTAAAATCACATTCCCACTGATTCTGCTCACCAGCTAACTCTAAAAGCAAAATCGCCGCCAGCAAGGGAACCCTGTAGGCTTCGTCACTTGCAACATCAACTGCTTTACTGCCACCCAGGACTTGCAATTCGAGCTGTGGCCATGTTTCCAATGTCGTTTCCCGACGTTGTTCTTTGATCAGTTGAGCGCGCAACTCGGATGGTGTGTCATCTGGCAATCGCCAACTCCATGTCATCGCGGCCGAAACAGCCGTTACCGTACCCGCTTTCTCTTCCTTGCGAAAATCGCCAAGATGCTCACCAGCCTGTTCTACGAGAGCTTTTTTGTTCGTCTCGAAATCACCAGTTTTGTTCGCCACCCATTCTAGCCGGGCATCCCGATCGGTTTGTTTTCCAAACAAATACAGTTCGCCCAACACGTTCGGAACAGCTTCACGAGTCAAGCCCTCTCCGGTTGTCGGTACTTCTTGATCACAGAACCAGAACAACCCTTTCGGCGGTGGCTCACCTTCTTCAGCAGCTTGCAATGGATCTACAGGCATTGCAGAAAATCGACGATTCGACAACAGCTGCTCCATAAGTTTTTCGGTATCAGCAACAGCATAAGTGACTCTCATTTGGTCAACGGTATCTTGGTAGGTAGCGGGGTCGAGCATTTGCGCTAAAGCTTCGGCCTCGACTGCATCGTCGAGGCCAATATCATTCAACTTGGTGTAGTTGCGCCAGGATGCAACGGTTGCCTCATTGTCTCCCAACCACCCACGCATGATGGCCACATTCTTCAGAATCGCTTCCTGGTCTGGAGCTTTGTCCGCGAGCGACAAAAGTTGTTCGACTGCAACGAGCCACGCACCACGACCAGCACATTTCATCGCAGCGTTAAATTCACCACTCCAGGGCGCACTCTCTGGGCAATCCTCATAAAGATTATCTTGTTTCAACAATAAGGGAGCCTGCGGGATTGAATTCATGCGTAACAACATTGACATGCCACGGGTATCGTCAGCACCCCCAAGCCCCGCTTGCAGCAAAAAATGACCACGCGCTGCTAACAAGTCTCCTTGTCCCAGCAAAGCCTGCCCCACAACCCCAATTGCCTCAAAGACAACGAATGGAATCGCGTCACTTACTTCCTCTAAAGACCGCTGGAGTTTCTTAATAGCGGAGCTTACCCCATCCTCTTTGGAAGCCGCAATAATCGCTGACTGCGCAAAGGCAACGCTATTATGGGGGGCCGCTTCGAGAAATGATTCAACCGTAGTTTCAGCTGCCTCAATTTCACCAAGCTGTAATTGAACGGTTGATTTTAACGCTAGCACTGCCGGCAATGCTGGATACTTTGTGATCAGTTGATCCAACTGATCGATGGCCGCAGCGCGCTGCTTGCCATCGATTGCGCGGGTCACCTTATCAAGTTCAGCAACCACATTTTTGGAACAGCAGAATTTAACTTTTTTACCGCTGCCGCAGGGACACGGCGAAAATGTGTCAAGTGTCATGATCGTTCTATTTACCGCCAAGTACCAAATAAACTAATCGGCCTGTTTCACGCTCCATTGTCGATGAATCGTATCAGACGCTTTGCCTGTTGACGACCGGGCGGAATGTCAGTGGACACTCATAAAACACAGAAGATGGCCGTTGCTTGCAAATTCAAACCTCCGAACGCCGGCAAGTAGGTCGCAAATTAAAACAAGTAAAAATTGGCCTAGAGAAACCTCCTCAGTTTGGATACCTTTTGCCCGCATTCATTACGCCAACGATTGGCAAGATGCCAATTCATTCCATTACGGGTTGCCCAAGGAGGGGCGGATGCACAAGCCAGGCTTCTTATTATTGCTAGCCATCCTCGGTGGTGGCGGTTATTGGTTTCTACAGAATTTCGAGGTGGCAAGACACGGCGAAGGAATTCAAATTACCCCCAAGCAGGCAAGCAACACACCTGCACAACCGTCTGCGGCTGAAAATGGATCGTTAGCGGCACGACTGACTGATCGCATTTCAATCGCAGCGTTTAACATACAAGTTTTTGGGGACAGTAAGTCAAAAAAGACACATGTGATGGAGATTTTGGCACGCATTGTTCGCCAATACGATATTGTTGCCGTTCAGGAAATCCGTTCGAAGAATCAGGATATCCTGCCCAATTTTATCGACCGCATCAACGCATCTGGGCGTTACTACGAATATGTCATCGGTGAACGCCTTGGACGGAGTTCAAGTAAGGAACAATACGCTTTTATCTTTGATGCCGAAACCATTGAAATCGATCGCAATCAACTCTACACCATCAATGATCCTGACGACCTGCTGCATCGAGAACCCCTGGTTGGATGGTTTCGAGTCAGAGGGCCTCCTGCGGATCAAGCTTTTACTTTCTCTTTAGTCAACATTCATACCGATCCGGATGAGGCAGGACAGGAACTCAACGCATTAGACGATGTCTTTCTCGCCGTACGCAATGATGGTCGGGGCGAAGATGATGTTATTGTTCTCGGGGACTTGAACGCAGACTACCGACACTTGGGAGAGCTCGGTGAACTTCCCGAGATCGCCTGTGCAATCATGGGTCACGAAACCAACACACGCAAAACCCAGTCATACGACAACATCATCTTCGATGCCAAAGCGACAACAGAATTCACCGGAAGATCGGGAGTTGACGACTTTATGCGCGCATACAACCTGTCACAACAAGAAGCGCTCGAAGTCTCTGACCACATGCCTGTGTGGGCGGAGTTCACTATCTATGAAGGCGGACGCCTTGGCACAGTTGCATCACAGCCCAAAGACTCGACAACAAACTAGCGAGTCACAGTGCCAACTTAAAGTTCATCGAGCAATAACAAAGAGTCAACAAGCTCTTGCGCGTCATCTACCAAATGCGTTACTCGATCAATCCATACCGATGGCAATAATTCTGTTGTATCCAATACCTCTGCACCCAAACTCTCAATGATGCCCGCCAAGATTTGATGATTGAGAAACTGGTTGGGACTCGGCGCAAGCAAATTTCCGTCTAAAGTCTGGTCTAAGGCTATGTGAGTAAGCTCATCTTTTAGATACCACTCTGAAGTTGTTTGTGCGCGTCGCGCATCTTCAGCGGATGCAACTGCCACAGCCGGTGAAAAAGCAAACTCCGAAACATCGTGATGTTGCATAACATGACCCAGCAGGATGTCGTTCCAACGTTCGCAGCGGCGACGGAGATGATCGAGTGCTGTACGATCTTCCAGCGGCAACGTTGTGTGGGACGCCATTAACGTGAGTAGGCGGTGGCGACCTTGCTGATGCATGGCATAAACATTTCGAACAATGGGGGCAACTGCCGGGTGTTGCCGATGGGCGTTATCAGGTCGATGGGCATCATAAGCACATCCGATAGCCGCCCAGATACGTGTGAGAACTTCACCAAGCAACACTTCCTCGACATAAGGACGCAGAATCACAGAACTGTTTTCATTCACGATGGAAGGTTCCGGAGAATCGCTAGGATCCAAAATTTCAAACCAATTCTGGAACCGACATTTCGAAGCGAGCCAATATTGATGCAAGCCCTGGTCGTTGAAAGACGTCTGGCGTTCTAGGATGATCTCGCATTGTGTGGCGAGCATCGCGGCAAAATCAATTAAGTCTCGAGCCTGCATAAATCGCTCCTCGTCTGATTCTAGTGAGAGAATCAGTACCTCTGCAGATCTCATGCCATTCCTCGGGAACCCCTATAAAAAAATGCGTCCTTACAAGTTATTTGCAGCAAGGGCATTTAGAGGCCGTTTAATCAGCAAGCTGATATTTACAACACAAAACCAATGTTGAAAAAAAACAACCACGCGTCAGACTTGATGTTTTCTCACACATGCCGTCGCCAACGCTGCAATTCCACCGCACCAATCATGCCCTGGTGGAGCGCAGAGGCAATGAGGGCTCCGTCACAGCCCGCATCAGCAAGCCGTTGAAGATCACTGGCTTCTCGCAGGCCCCCGCCACTGACCAACTCGATCTCTGGGTAATCTGTACGAATTTGTTGACAAAGTGATGCCACGCGCGTGCCGCCGAACATCCCTACATCCGCCAAATCAAGCACAATAAAACGGCGAAACCCAATATTAAACACCTGTTCAATGACGTCGATGGGACTTTGTTCCCAAATATCAGCAGCTCCAGTAAAGAGTTTGCCACCTTTCATGTCCAAGCTAAAAATAGCCTGGCGCTGGCCAAGCTGGTGGAAAATCTTCTCTAGTCGGCTTAGCTTCGAGATCGACTCCAGGGCTACGATCACCCCTTCAATCGATGCATTGGATAAGGCAAACCGATGCCACTCCTGAGCGGTCTCGGCATCGCGGATTCCAGCATCGATCATAAACCTCGCAGTCGATTGAAAGAGTTCTCGATACAAATCCCAATTTGGCGTGGCTCCGCCAAGGGCGTCTAAATCTGCGATGTACTGTCGTGTTAGACAAAGTTGGCGGACAAAGGCAGTGGCGATATCGAGCGGCTTTGAACCTGCGCAAAGTCCGCTTACGATTGGCTGATAGGTTGCACGCTCCCCACCCACACCACGAACCACTTGGCCACCGAGCAAATCCAAAACAGGAATTACATCTAGGAAGTTTTCACCAGAGGCTCCACGCAAAACAACCAACTCCTCGGTAGGCATGTCTGGGAACCGCCGGAACAACCCTGTGGCCTGTGGCAACTTAGAGAGGAAATTCTTCTTCTGCTGCCTCTTTGCCATAAATGGGCATATGGCGGTAATAGACTTCCAAAATCATCGTTGCCATGGAAGTGCAATAGAGCCGCCCTCCCGCATCGGTGCCATGTTCTGCACCTACAAACCAACTTCCCGCCTCGTGGGCGTCCTTGCTTTGAGAATCCACTAACCAATCGCGCATCTTGACATTCCAGGCATCCCATTTTTCACCCTCGTAATGGCGCATAACCTGGGTCGCGTAGTAATTAAAATACATATTCGCGTTGGCGCCAGTCATAGGGCCAAGCTTCGCCAGATGATCGACTCCTCGCTCCAAAGCAGCATGATCTTTTTTCCAGCCCAAGTACATTCGACACAGCAAGCCAACCGCCGTTGTAGCGGCCCCACCACCCGGATTTGTGTAGCCGTAACGAGCTCCCGAATCGGCTTGTACAAAGTCCAAGAATTTAGAGGCACCTGCCACAGTTTGGGGAGGAACGATCAAGTACGCCATGTGGCCACTTTTCAACGCCATCAATTGCCATCCAACCACCGAGGTATCACCTGGTGTCCGCGGCTGGTAACGCCAGCCGCCACCCACGGGGTCCTGAGCGTAAACAATATGATTGATGGCCAATTGAGCCGGACCCATCAAGGATCGATCTTCTGTCATAGCAAATGCTTCACACAAACAAATCGCTGCTAAACCNTGCGAATACATACTACCGCCACCTTGCGTAAATTCGCCGCGCGGCCCCGGCCGGACTTTGATGTTCGATGTTAAGAAGTACAATCCACGACGTACCGTTTCCTTGTATTGCCCGGATTTGTGGGTTTGACCAGCTCCCAAAAACGGGAGCAAAGCCATGGCAGTTGCCCCACTAAAGGCCTGATCAAGGCGACCCTGGTGAGAACATCGGCCCTGACAAGCGCCAATGCGATGATCAAAACTCCAGGCACCGTTGGGTAATTGATGTTCGGCCAACCAGCGGAGCGCCGCCGCCACGGCATCCTCACTAGCCTTGTTCCCACCAACTTGTTTGACGAGTTGTTGCCGCGCTTTCGCAGAACCACGTCCTGCCATGCCTGATCCTGTGACGGCGCCGATGGTCGAAAGCAAGTCATTTTGCGGCGCCGTTTTCTCACTGAATTCTTCACTGAGGTCAATTTTCACTGCTGCGATATCAACATCGTTAGCCATGGTGACTTCTGTAATTTCTGTCGGAATCTCCGTCACCAACGGTGTCACTTCCATGTTCTCCATTGTTGAGTCAGTTAGTTCGGTCGAAAGTTCCAACGTTTCGATAGGATCCTCTTGGAATTCTTCAATCTCTTCTGGCGCTTCTTCAAAAGCCGCTAAAATGACGCGTTTCAACAATTTGTCCGGTGCAGGAACAATCAAAAGTGCCAAAACCAGGATCCCCACAGCATGGATCACCATACTCACCATCCAACTAGGCACAGCGTTAAAAATGACAAAGCGACTACGGAGATCAAATCCTTTACCTGCCTGCTCTTCTTCTTCACCTGCCCCAACATCAGACAAGGGGAGATCGCTAGGCGAACTGTCCGTACTTGCCGCAGGCGCCACGGGTTCCGTCGCCACCGGACTTACCTCAGACGCCTCTTGACTGGATTCATCTTCGGGACGATTGCTAACTTTTGACGAAGGGCTGTCGGTAGCCATTGCCTAGTGCTCCGGTCTAACAAGAAAACGACACTAATTGTGATGAGAACATTCTGATGAGAACATCGCGTTACTGCGATCGTGACAAGATTGGGGCGAACCGACCTGAGTCCGGACGCTGAACTAAGTCCGGACGATCTAAGCACGCCTCCAACCCAACGGCATAAAGTCCCCTACTCAGACATCCTTTCCAGAGCAGATATTTAAACCGGTATCTTTACTACTATAACCTCTTAACCTATCTGAATTCCTGCTAGAAACAAGCGCGATTAAAAATACCCCCAGTTCCGGCAAAAAAGTAAGTATCTTTGGGAAAAACAGGGGTTTCTAGGGCAGCACGGCTGCTACACATCGCACCGGCGCACCGGCGTACCACCCGCTACCGTGCCACCGGCCACAACTTCTTCGCAAATCTCAGTTAAAAAACGGACTCAACACGAAAAAGTACTCATAAGAATTGGTTCCACACTTCACAAATCCTAGCCAGGGAGAAGCGAGTCCTTGCCGTTGCGTCATCTCAAAAAATTGTCGAAATTCTGCATCAAAACCGCAATTCGGCGGGGATATGGAAATACGATTGGGATCATTTCCGCATGCTTCGGCAATCTTCTCTCGCCAATGACAGCCACTTTTATTCCCCCTCAAATCGCTCCAATGCCTCTGTCACGACCGCCAGCTTTTGGATTACAATCGGTGCTACTCCAGTCAGGGGCACCAAACATCGAGGCGTCAAACCTTTGGGATGGTGTGCGATCTGATTGGCAGTAGTCTCTGAAATCAACCTTCCGGGTGACTGCAAGGAATCTAGTTATGGCAAGTGGCAAAAGTAGGAAAAAAGCGGAAACCGTTTTCCTTGTTTGTGAAGAAACAGGTGATTACAACTACTCCGTGCGCAAAAAGGGTGGTGGCGAGAAATTACAATTAAAGAAATTTAGCCCCCGTTTGCGCCGGCACACGCTGCACATCGAAAAGAAAAAGTAATCGAAATTCACCGGAGAGTTTCTGTGGATCTGGTCCGAACTGATCGAACTGCAGCCGCATTTTCACTCTTTCACGCGCACCGATGATATGGCGAAGCGTTGGCAGATTCTGCCGCACGACTCTTTTCAGGTCGAACAGCTCGAAGCCCGCGCCAAAGTGCCACCAGTCGTTGCGCAATTATTGCTGGGGCGCGGTATCTCCGATCCTGTGGCCATCCGAGCATTTCTCGATGCCAAGTTAACCGGACTGCACGAACCAGAGCTATTGCCGGGCATCCCCTCCGCCGTCGACCGGATCTTTGCTGCCCTCGAATCGGAACGGCGCATTGTCATTTATGGGGACTATGATGCCGACGGAATGACCGCCACGAGCGTACTCTATCGCTGCCTGCAAATTTTAGGCGCGGATGTCGGCTATTATGTGCCCAATCGCCTCGAGGATGGCTACGGCCTGAACGAAGCCGCGTTGCAGACACTACACGAGCGCGGCGCGTCCTTAGTAATCTCCGTCGATTGCGGCATCACCAGCATTGGACCTGCGACCAAGGCACGTGAACTTGGCTTGGAACTCATTGTCACCGATCACCATCCTTTGGCAGATTCACTCCCTACAGCGGACACGATTGTTCATCCCCAACTACCTGGAACGGATTATCCTTTTCATGGACTTTGTGGGGCCGGCGTGGCCCTTAAACTTGCTTGGGCGCTCTGCCAACGTTCCAGTCAGTCAAAGAAAGTGACTGACCGTTTGCGAAATTTTCTACTTACGGCAGTCGGTATTGCGGCAATTGGAACGGTTGCCGATGTGGTTCCGCTGTTAGATGAAAATCGGGTTTTGGTGCGTCATGGTCTCAAGTGTCTACGACAATTTCCCGTCCCTGGCTTAGCGGCCCTGATGCGGGTTACAAAATTGGATACAAAACCTTCGCTTTCCAGTGAAGATATCGGATTCACAATTGCACCTCGCTTGAACGCTGCGGGACGGCTCGGTCAAGCACAATTGGCTGTCGAATTATTGACCACCGACTCCGACGAGCGGGCCACCGCGCTAGCAGAATATATTCACGAATTAAATAGTAGTCGTGATAGTCTCGAACGAAGTATTTACCTGGCAGCTTCCAAGCAAATTAAAGAGCATTTTGAACCTGAAAAAGATGCGGCGTTGGTGCTTTCAGGAAGAGGCTGGCATGCCGGCGTTATCGGAATCGTCGCAAGTCGCTTCGCAGAGAAGTACAATCGCCCTGTCGTGGTCATCGCCTTGGACTCCATCGGCGCCAAACCCGGAACTGGCTCCGGGCGCAGCGCCTGTGGCCTGAATCTGCAACGGGCATTCCAGAATTGTACCGATTTTCTCGTCTCCCATGGTGGTCATGCAGCTGCTGCTGGTCTCAGAATCGAAGAGTCGCAAGTCGATGCTTTTCGTGCTGCTTTTGTAGAATATGCTGCCACCGAGATCAAAGCTGGCGACCGCGAACCGCTGATCGAGATCGACGCTGAGTCGCCATTAAGTCAACTTACTTTGCAAACGGTTCAACAGATCGAACAACTGGCTCCGTTTGGCCAGGGAAATCCACGCCCTATTTTGTGCGCTTCCGACATTGAACTGGCCGAGCCGCCCAAACGAATGGGTGGTGGCGAACGCCATCTATCCGTCTCGTTACGACAATACCAAACAACGTTACGCGCGGTTGCTTTCGGGCGCGGTGACTGGGTGGACGAGTTAAACCAACTCACCGGGACAATCGATATTGCCTATCGCCCCGTGATCAACGAGTTTCGGGGCAGACGCACTGTGGAACTCCATTTAGTCGATTGGAGACCTTCGAGAACGACCGCCACAGTCGGGGTGGACTGATAGGTACGATACCATCATGGCAGATGCCGGCAGGAGGAGACGAATCGACCGCCTGCGGGATCTCTGCGATTTTTTGCCTTCTTGCGGGCGTCGGCTGAAAAGATGCTCTGAAAAAATCGCGTAAAAGATGTTGTCACTGACTGGCTTGACGAAAGATCATTAGATGACTCACTCTCGCGACAACTCGATCACTCCTCTCCAAATGGTCCATGAGCAACTCCGTCAGCGCGGCCTGACATCCGCACGGCTGCTACAAGCCATGGCCACGATTCCCCGTGAAAAATTCGTATCCGAGGATCTTCGCACTGCCGCCTATGAAGATCGGGCTCTCCCAATCGAATGCAAACAGACCATTAGCCAACCATACATCGTGGCTTTGATGACCAATGCACTCCAACTGACGGGCCAGGAACGCATTCTTGAAATCGGCACGGGTTCTGGCTACCAAACAGCGATTCTTGCCGAATTAGCCGCAGAGGTGTTTACGGTGGAACAACATGCCGCCTTGTCGCAACAAGCACGATCGCGCGTTTTCCAGCTAGGCTTTACCAATGTACGTTATGCTGTTGGTGATGGTACGCGTGGCTGGCAGGATGCGGCACATCTCCCTTTTGACCACATCCTCATTGCTGCCTACGCGGAAGTTTGCCCGCCTGCACTCTGGCAACAGTTAGCTGTGGGCGGTCGTTTGGTCGCACCTTTTGGTTCGACAAAGCAGCAGGTGTTAAATGTACGGACAAAACAACTCGACGGGACGGCAACCATTGAATACCTGACACCATGCCGGTTTGTGCCGCTCATCCACGATCGCCAGCCGCCACAGAGCTGATGCAAAATCGGCAACAAACAATGAGATGGCCGGAGTTGTTGGTTTTCCTGCCTCGATCTTCTTCACTGCTGGGCAGATGCGTGGCGAGAAAAAGCAGCAGTCGATCGTGCTCGTTCCTCAGAGAAGTAGAAAGATCTCCGACGCTTCGGCAAGCCTTGTTCTGCGCTGGGAATCATTCACATGCCAGCAACTATGACCTACAGTCTGGGGCTTGAACGGCGAGGAAACTTTGCAATCTTACACGGCATCCGCAGAATCTACAGTCGGTGAGAAAAGCAAACGCGCGTTCCGGCGCCCCGTGACGGCCATGTACTGGCAAATGTTCCTGAAACAACGTTCCTGAAACAACAATATCGTCTTGCGACATTCTCCCTTGATTGTTTCTGCGACCGAGCGAGTTTAGTTCTCTTGATTTCCATCATACGACCGTCCTCGGCGCAGGAACCCAAGTCAAGAATCGCGATTCCGCAGCCAACAACCTTCCGGTCCAGGGAACGGGTGCGCCCACAAGTCGGGATTCATGGCCGTCTATGTAAAGAGCTTCCGGTGGCCCAGCTTTTCAAGAGTAAACGCGCCGCAAAGAATGCTCAACCATCGTTCCTCGAGGATTGAGAAACAGCCAAAAGAAGGCGCCAATGGCGTAAACACCAGCAAACGCGAACAAAACGAGATCCCAATTTTCTTCGCCACCCATCCCGCCGACTCGCAATAACACTGGCACCACCAGGGGAAAGATCGCCGCCCCAATATTCCCCGACATGTTCATCGTGCCAAAGACGGTCGCCACGTGTTTTCCAGCCATATCAATGGTGGTGGCATAGGCAACCGGACCGATCAGACCCGCACAGAAGGACCCAGCGCTGATCACCAAAACAGCTAGTGTGGGATGGGAAACAAAATACGCAATAAAAATAAACATCGCACACCCGCCCAGACAAATGGCACCAAAGAAGGAACGGGCAATCCGGTGACTCCCTGTTTTATCGAGCAGGCTATCAGAAATAGTGCCTCCCAGAGGGGCAGCAACCAGAACGAACATTAAAGGCAAAGCGGACAAAAAACCCGACTCCGCAATACTCACACCATGGGTTTCTTGCAGGTAGGTGGGGAACCAAGTCGAGTAGAAGATATACCCGAATCCGCGACAAAACTGTTGTCCACAGATGCACCAAGTCGCAGGGCTGCAAGCCAATATGAGCCAGGGTGTCGCAGTGGGTCTGGAGGATTGTTTCTTCTCTGCTGCTCCGAGCAGTTGCAATTCCGCAGCATTGACTTGGGAATGTTCGCTGGGATGGTTTCGAAACCACCGCCAAAACCACGCGGCCCAAAAAAATCCCGGCACGGCAAAGATCACCAAGATCAAACGCCAATGGATATCTGCGATGTCGATCAGGTAGGCGGTAAGCATCGCCGCCAACAGACCGCCAATCTGTTGACTACCACCGATAAACCCGCTCCCGATCGCTCGGCGGTTCCGAGGCATCCAACCGGACAACACACTGGCAGCGCTGGGAAAAAGACCGGCTTGCGCCGCACCGCCCAAAATACGGGCGGCAATAAACCACAGCCAAGCTACCGAGGAAACCGCGATACCAAACCAACCAAGAATGAAACTGGTGAACACCGTGCCTGCCAGTGCCATGACCACGCTGGCCAACGACCAGCCCGTCGCATACGTTGTCAAGGCACGCCGGGGCCCCCAGCGGTCGCTTAACCAGCCAGTCGGTATCTGAAAAATTGCATAGGCCCAAAAGAAACTGCTAATCAACCAACCCATTTCCTGTTTCGTCAGGTCCAGGTCGGCACGAATCGTGCTCTCTGCAGTTCCCAGGCAATTGCGCTGTAAATAAGCAATCACGGCCGCACCACACAAGAACGCCAGCACGGCAAAGCGAGTACGCGAAGCCCCGCTTACAGGTTCCCAGCCCACATTCTTTTGGTCAGCTTGATTCAGTGCCATCAGATCGAGCCGTATGGTTACTCGTCCTCGCGCAACTTGGCCAGCACGCTATAGTCTTCCAACGTGGATGTATCGCCAACCTGTGTTTTCCCTTCAGCAATATCCCGCAACAATCGTCGCATGATCTTGCCACTGCGCGTTTTGGGCAGCGTCCCGGTAAATCGCAAATCGTCTGGAACGGCGAGCGCGCCGATCTCTTGACGTACATGAGCTTTCAAAGCTTGCTTTAATTCATCACTTGGCTCTTGATTCTTGAGCGTCACAAAAACCGCAATCGCTTGCCCTTTGATCTCGTCCTTACGACCAATCGCTGCCGCCTCCGCAACATCGGGATGGCTGACCAAAGCACTTTCGACTTCAATCGTACTCAGCCGGTGGCCAGAAACATTGATCACATCGTCGATTCGCCCCATGATCCAGTAGTAGCCATCGTCATCAATGCGAGCATTGTCACCCGCGAGATATTTTCCCGGAACTTTCGACCAATATTGCTCGACGAATCGCTCATCGTCACCCCAAATTCCCCGTAGCATTCCCGGCCAAGGATGCGTCATCACCAACATTCCACCATGATTCGCGGCCACTTGATTGCCTTGCTCATCAACGATGGCGGGAAAGACGCCCGGCAAGGGTTTGGTACAACTTCCTGGCTTGGTTGGAATGGCACCGGGCAAGGGCGACATCATGATGCCCCCCGTTTCGGTCTGCCACCAGGTATCGACAATGGGACAGCGTTCGCCACCAATGACCTTGTGATACCACATCCAAGCCTCCGGATTGATGCCCTCGCCCACGGTACCCAGCAACCGCAAACTGGAAAGGTCATGTTTTTCCACATGTTCGTCACCCCATTTGATAAAAGCACGAATGGCGGTGGGCGCCGTGTAAAGAATGTTGACTTGGTATTTTTCAATGATTTCCCAAAAGCGATCTTCAGCAGGAAAATTGGGCGCGCCTTCATACATCAATACGGTCGCCCCGGCAGATAAGGGTCCGTAGACAATGTAACTATGTCCGGTGATCCAGCCACAATCTGCAGTACACCAAAACAGGTCTTCATCACGATAATCAAAGACCCATTGAAATGTCTTCTTAGCCCACAAATTGTAGCCCGCCGTCGTATGTTTGATCCCTTTGGGTTTACCTGTGGATCCGCTGGTATAAAGAATGAACAAAGGAGCTTCGCTGTCCAACGGTTCCGCTGGACAATCTCCAGAGGCGGCTTCCACCAATTCATGCCACCAATAATCTCGACCTTCTTTCATCGTGGCACCAACATCGATGCGGTTCAAGACGACACATTTCTCGACAGTAGGCGACTTCTCGAGCGCTACGTCAACGATTTCTTTCAATTTCAGCTCTTTACCACGACGCCAACCGGCATCCGCCGTGAGTTGAATTTTGGCCTGGGCGTCATTATTTCGATCCGCAATCGCTTCCGCCGAAAATCCTGCAAAGATCACCGAATGCACCGCACCGATGCGAGCACAAGCAAGCATCGCAATGGCTAACTCAGGAACCATTGGCATGTAAATGGAAACCACGTCTCCAGATTCGACACCGAGACCTTTGAGGACGTTGGCAAACTTGCAGACTTCCTGATGAAGTTCCGCATAGGTCAACGAGCGTTGGTCTCCGGGTTCTCCTTCCCAAAGGATCGCCGTTTTATCCTTGCGATCTGTAGCCAAGTGCGCGTCAACACAATTATAAGCAACGTTGGTTTGGCCACCGACAAACCATTTGGCGTGAGGTGCGTTCCACTCCAAAGTCGTTTCAAACGGCTGGAACCAATGCAACTCGTCCCGAGCTGTTTTTTCCCAAAAGGCAAGTGGGTCGGATTTGACATCGTCGTACAACTGTTCGTAGGCCGCCAGGGAGCCAATCTGCGCACGAGACGCAAACTCTGCATTCGGTGCAAACAGTCGTTCTTCCTGCATGACCGAATCAATCTGGCCGCTCTCATTCTCCGACATGATTCTCATCCTCTAGGGTTACTAGGTGCTTTTAGGTCGCTATGTTTTTGAAGCAAAAGTTGAAGCAAAAGCTCGATTCTAGGGGTGAGAAAACCAAGTGTCAACGAACCTCTATCGAAGCAGCACACCCGTTAAGTAAAATCGTTTTGTTGGCCTTTCGATGTTCCTCAAAGGTATACTGCACAAAACATAATTTTGTCCTTTGTCCTCGTTCGGTATGGTAAATATGATCATTTGAAATGATCGCGCTGCCGGCACACGAGTTCCTCCTGCTTCAAGCTTGTATTCCTCTCATGACTCTCCAAAAAATCATGCGGCGTTTGGCTTTGGCAATTTTTGCCTTGGCAACAGCGCACGGCGTTGTCCTAGGAAGTGAGCCACCGGTTCGATTTAATCGTGACGTGCGTCCGATTTTGGCCGCCAAGTGTTTTCGTTGTCACGGCCCCGATGCCAATCATCGTGAAGCAGAATTGCGGCTTGATGAGGAAGTGGCTGCCAAGCAACAACGGTCAAGTCATTCGGCCGCGATCCTGGCCGGGAATCCAGTCGAAAGTCCACTCTGGCTGCGTATTGTGGCAACAGACAAATCGATACGCATGCCTCCCCCCTCTGCGGGTAAACCACTAACATCCGCTGAAATTGCAATTTTAGAACAGTGGATCGAAGAGGGCGCCCACTACGAAGGACATTGGTCACTCGCGATCCTGACCCAACCGGACGCGCCTCGTGTCGAAAATGCCACTTGGCCCACCAATGACATCGATCGTTTTATTTTGGCAAAACTCGAAGCGCGCGGCCTCTCACCATCACCTCCAGCCGATCCCGCGACTTTAATGCGACGACTGTCCTTTGATTTGATCGGCTTGCCTCCTTCCAGCGAGCAAATTGAGCAGTTCCAACCCATCGATGACCCTGGTTCCTATGAACAAATCGTCGATACCTTGCTGGCCTCAAAACACTTTGGTCAAAGAATGGCCATGTATTGGCTTGACTTGGTGCGTTACGCCAATTCCGTGGGATATCACGGAGACCAGGAACATGCGATCACGCCCTACCGCGATTGGGTCATCAAGGCCTTTAATGACAATATGCGTTTCGATCAATTCACAATCGAACAACTGGCCGGCGATTTGCTTCCTGACGCGTCGATCAATCAAAAAATCGCTTCCGGCTACAATCGCCTGCACCAAACTTCACACGAAGGCGGCGTTCAAATTGCCGAGTATCTGCACAAGTACGATGCCGATCGGATACGAAATTTCTCGAGTGTGTGGTTGGCGACAACACTGGGTTGCTGCGAATGCCATGATCACAAGTACGATCCGTTTTCGCAAAAAGACTTTTATCAATTGGTCGCGTTCTTTGCAGACATTGACGACTATCGGTCTTTTCGAGGTGGAGATAGTTCACCGACAAAACGAGATCCCGAACTCGAAGTCCCCTCCCCTGCGGATGGGAAAATACGACGCACCATGGTCACCGAAGCACTGGCGCAGCCTCGTACTATTCGAATACTCGAACGGGGAAGTTTCTTGGAAGAAATCGGGGAACCGCTCGCACCCGCCGTGCCGCAGGTCTTCCCACCACTGCACATCGACGCGCAGCGCCCGACACGTCTTGATTTAGCCCGCTGGTTGACTAACAAAGAGCACCCTCAAACCGCGCGTGTTTTCGTGAACCGTTTGTGGTATCTATTTTTTGGGACTGGACTATCTCGCACACTACAAGACTTCGGATCTCAAGGTGCGTGGCCGACCCATCCAGAGTTGCTCGACCATCTTGCCTCAGAATTCATCGCCTCCGGGTGGAACGTCAAACATGTCATCAAGCAGCTTGTCATGTCCCAGGCCTACCGCCAAGCGTCTTTGGAGACCGCCGAACAGCAAAGCCATGACCCAGAAAATCGTCTCTTTGGGCGACAGTCGCGGTGGCGTTTGCCTGCCGAGATGATTCGTGACAACGCCTTAAGCGTCAGTGGCTTACTAAGAGACGAGTCGGATGGGTCAAGTGCCCGACCCTACCAACCTGCAGGATATTACCGCCAGCTTAATTTTCCCCAACGCACGTACCAAGCGGACATGGATGCGGGCCAATATCGTCGGGGAGTTTACATCCACTGGCAACGCCAATTCTTACATCCAATGTTGCGTGCTTTCGATGCGCCTTCGCGCGAAGAATGCACTGCGGAACGCCCCATCAGCAATACCCCTCTATCGAGCCTCGTTCTACTGAACGATCCTACATTCTTTGAAGCAGCCCGCATGCTTGCTCAGACAACACTTTTGGAAACCAACGGGTCAGAAAACAACGGGTCGGACGAAAGCCGCTTCGCATGGATGTGGAAACACTCTGTTTCAAGACTTCCCAATCCACAAGAATTAAAAACTCTGCAAAATCTGCTCGACCAAAATCGCCAGGTATACCAACAGAACCCCGCAGCAGCGCGCGCAATCATCGAAGTTGGCCTGGCACCAAGTAGCGACTCGGTCGACACTGTGGAATTGGCAAGTTGGACCGCGATCGCTCGTGCGGTCTTGAATTTAGATGAGTTTATCACCCGGAACTAAATTTGCTTGGCGTGAATATGACAACAACACTTTCACAACAAAATAATGCCTCCTTTGCACGTCGTACATTTCTGAACCGTGGCTCTCTCGGTCTCGGCTCGGCAGCGCTGGCGACAATGTTGCCCAACGTCTCCCAAGTGGCACCCGGCAAGGCAGCTCAGGCGGCTGACCTCCCGTCCGAGCTACCGCATTTCCCTCCCAAGGCAAAACGCGTCATTTTTTTGTGCATGGCGGGTGGGCCATCCCATCTGGAAACATTCGATTTCAAACCACGGTTATCCCAAATGGATGGCCAAGCAATGCCGGAATCGTTCACGACGGGTCAACCCATCGCGCAGCTTCAAGGTCAAACGCTGAAGTGTCTCGGCCCACAAACAGAGTTCAAAAAACACGGGCAATCGGGCCAAGAAATTTCGTCCTTTCTTCCGCATACGGCCTCGATTGCCGACGAACTCTGCATTATTCGCTCGCTGCACACCGATCAAATTAATCATGATCCGGCGCATACGGTGATGAACACCGGAACGTCTATTTCCGGACGTCCGAGCATGGGTGCCTGGGTCACTTATGGCCTCGGAACACTCAACCAGAACTTACCCGGATTTGTTGTGCTCACGAGCCGGGGAGGCCGCAATCCACAACCGATTTCCCAGCGACAATGGGGGAGCGGTTTTTTACCGAGTCGCTTTCAAGGTGTCCAATTTCATTCGACCGGAGACCCGGTTCATTATGTACGGACCCCTGGTGGTGTCACCGCCGAGCAGCAAAAAACGCTCGTCGATACGGTCGGGCAACTGAACCGTCTGCGCAACCAAAGCCAGCAAAATCCAGAAACCGAAACACGAATTGCCCAAATGGAATTGGCCTTTCGCATGCAAACCAGTGTGCCGGAACTTATGGATCTGTCCGACGAACCGCAACAGGCACTTGATGCTTATGGTGTCGCAGGGATTGACGGGTCGTTTGCAGCAAATTGTCTTTTGGCACGGCGGTTGGCCGAACGCGGAGTCCGCTTTATTCACTTGTATCATCGCGGCTGGGATCACCATGGAGATCTGGTCACCTACATGAACACCTGCTGCAATCTATGCGACGGTCCCTCTGCAGCATTGGTCAAAGACTTAAAAATGCGTGGTATGCTTGATGAGACACTCATTATTTGGGGTGGTGAATTTGGGCGCACTCCGATGTTTCAGGGTAAGGGAAAATTGCCTGGGCGCGACCACCATATGCGGGGATTTTCTATGTGGCTGGCAGGAGGTGGTGTCCAAGGAGGTACCAGCTACGGGACCACGGACGACTTGGGATACCATGCCGCCGAGAATCCTGTCCACGTGCGCGATTTACACGCCACCATGCTCCATTTGCTCGGCATTGATCACCGTCAATTTACTCTCAATCACCTGGGCCTCGACGCCAAATTGACGGGCGTCGAAGAAGAGGCCCAGGTATTAAAAGCGATTATTACTTGAGTGCGGAAAATCGTACTGGAAGCTGCCCAGTGGCTGTGCAGAGGACTCTTTTTATTTTTTCTCTTCCGAATTTCATTCTCTTCCAAATGGAGCGTCGATTTGCCATTCTTGTCAAAGCAACCTTTGTTTTGCAAATTGCACCCTCTGTTTTGCGGATTACCAAGTATGTTTATGGAAGCCAGCACCCATTCCTGCGATGGCAATACTCCTCACCTTGAACCTCTTGGCAACTCTCGACTCAAGATCGATCTACTCAGGATTAATTTACTCTGGGTCAATCTTCCACAACAACGTGCAAAGGCTGGTCGATATCCAGTCACTTCGAGAATGGAGAAACTTCCGCGCGCCCTGAATCCAGTCGCTATGGGGAGAGTCCTGGGACGACAACTCATGACGTTACTCTTGGTATGGAGTTTCGCCATCTCCGGTTACGCCACAGACCGCACCTCGAAGTCCGCTCCACCTGCTGCAGAGCGGCTGTTCACACTACAAGTTCTCCCGCTGCTCAAAGAAAAATGTTTTGGCTGTCATGGAAACGATCCACAGGAAGTTCGTGGCAACTTCAACATCAACTCGCGAGTTGGCCTACTGCAAGGCGGTGAATCCGGATTCGCAGCAATTCTGCCTGGCAAACCAACAGACAGTCCGTTGTATCAAGCCGTGCTCTGGAAGGATCTAAAAATGCCGCCCAAGCAAAATGACCGGCTGACTAAAAAAGAAACCGAGTCCATTCGCCAGTGGATCGCTGCCGGTGCTCCATGGCCAGATCTGCCCTCGCAGCTGGCTATTCTGGAGCATGAACGGTCTATTCTAGAGAACGAAGACGGCGTGATCGTGCCCACCAGCGGCGGCCTCACAGACAATTGGACCTACCGGCGCTACCAGCGTGACGACATTTGGGCCTTGGCAAAGGTCGTCAAAGAAAAAGTTCCAGAAGGACAACATCCAGTAGACTGGTTCTGGCAACAGCGGCTGGATAAAGCAAACGTGGAACCGGCACCTGTTGCAGAACCTCGGACGCTGTTTCGACGTGCCACCTTCGACCTCACGGGTCTGCCGCCACTCCCAGAGGACATAACTCGGTTTCTGGCTGAATGGAAAAGTGATTCCGAGAAGGCGTGGAGCGATCTCCTTGATCGCCTGCTCGACAGTCCGCATTATGGAGAGCGTTGGGGTCAGCACTGGCTCGACGTGACTCGGTACGCAGATACCGGCGGCATGTCAAATGATTTCGAGCGTTCGAACATGTGGCGGTATCGCGACTACGTGATTCGGTCGTTCAACCACGATAAACCCTACGACCAATTCGTAATCGAACAATTAGCTGGCGACGAACTAGCCGATGGCTCCGTACGCCAACGCAGCAAAGGAAACGAAAGCAGCGTACATCAAACGCAACTCCGGGGTAGCTACACCGATCAGGAGGCCGAGTGGATTGTCGCTACAGGATTTCTCCGTTTAGGGCCGTGGGACAACGCCATGGTTCAGGCCGACGAGGCCCGGCAGATTTTTCTGGACGACATCGTTAACGTCGTCGGCCAAACATTCCTATCCACAACCATGCGATGTCTGAAATGCCATGATCACAAGTTCGATCCTCTGCCGACACAAGACTACTACCGGCTGTACGCAGCCTTTTCGACAACGCAAATGGCCGAGCGAGCCGTGCCACTACTGCCGACGGAGAACCGTGCGGGTTTCCAGGACGGACGAGCACACGTCGAGCGTATGCTGCGGTATGCCGTGGCGGAAAAAAATAAACTGATTGACAAGCGGGAAACCGCAGCGAAACGCTGGTTCGCCGAGCGCGGTCTGGCATACAAAAACGCTCAGGAACGACGTAACCTGCCCGACGAAGAGAAGCCTCCGCGCCACGTAGGACTGGATCATGTCGACCAGGGACAACTGAAAGTTCGCGAGCAGGATGAGTGGATCTGGACACGGAGACGGGAACGCTATCAGCCCATGGCACAAAGTGTTTACAACGCTTCT
>JAKVBY010000057.1:51526-52793 GCA_022446825.1 Pirellulaceae bacterium | reverse complement strand
GTCCTGCGATTCAAAATCAAGCGCTGCTGAATTCATACAGTAACGCAATCCCGTCGGCTCAGGACCATCCTCGAAAACATGGCCCAGGTGAGCGTCACAACGCTTGCACTTGACCTCAATCCGCCTGCCAAACAAGTTACGATCTTCCGCTAGAGCCACATGCTCTTGCTTGAACGGTTTCCAAAAACTAGGCCATCCGGTACCGGATTTATATTTCGTCTCAGCATCGAAAAGTGGCAAGCCACAGCACACACAACGATAGACCCCCGCTTCTTTGTTATCCCAATAGTCACCGCTGAAGGCCCGTTCGGTACCCGCTTGCCGGGCAACATAATACTGTTCCTCGGAAAGCTGGGATCGCCATTCTTCCTCGGTCTTGGTAATCGGGGTCAGATCCTCTCCGCCATCATCCTTAAGTTTCTCCGTAAAAATCTCTTCCAGCTTGGCAAGCTTTGGACGAATGAGCGCATAACAATAGCCATTCAGAGGATTTAATTCATAAAAGTCCTGGTGATACAATTCGGCAGCATAATAGTTTTTAAATGGAGTGATCTCCGTCACAATGGGATCGTCAAAGACTCCCCCCGCATCGAGTTTGGCCATGTAATGCTCGGCGGATTTTCGTTGCTTTTCATCGTGATAAAATACCGCAGAGCGATACTGCGGACCTTCATCATTTCCTTGACGATTCAACGTGGTTGGATCGTGCGTCTTCCAAAACACCTCCAACAAGACATCGAACGACACGACATTCGCATCAAACTTAATTTGCACGACTTCCGCGTGCCCCGTCTTTTTCCCACATACCTCTTCATAAGTAGGGTTCTCGACGTGCCCGCCACTATAACCTGACTCGACGGAAACAACTCCGTCAACGCGTTCAAAGACTGCTTCGGTGCACCAAAAGCAACCGTTACCAAAGGTCGCAGTCTCAATCACAGGCTCCTTCGCAACAACCTCTGTTACTGACTTCGGGGCCGGGTCCAGGGTCGGGTTCACTTTAACGACGGCCGTCACAGCGGCTCCCGCTCCCTCTCCTGTCTCTACGGAGGGCTCGCTGGTACCTTTCGACTCAATTTCCGCAATCGTGGAAGTCGAAGTTTCGTTGCGCAACTTAAATGCCAAGACACCCAGGCCGCCAAGCAACAAGATCCCCAAAGCCAGGACAACTGATTTTGATCTCACGAGACAAACTCCATGCGATATTTATTTTTTAGATTTCCCGACGCCAGAAAGTTCATCCACTCCCCAGCCAAACTCCATTGTG
>JAKVBY010000057.1:48510-51426 GCA_022446825.1 Pirellulaceae bacterium | reverse complement strand
CACTTTCATTGAGGGGCGGTTCAGAATGACGCGTCTTTTACGAGAACTACTAATTCGGTTCCCTCTGGTTGGGACCTAATGGGGTTTGTGTCGAAAAACCTAATCGTGTGATCAACACAAACCCCGGGGCATCAGAAGCTTCGGGGTTTTTTTCTGGAAACATTTGTTTATGAAGTCGCCAGCCTCTTTTTGTCAACGCTCCGCGAGTCCCTTGTTGTTATTGCCGACGCCGGTCAAGAACCGGCATTTCCGACAGAGCACGACGGTGGCCGCCAGCGCAGTGGTCGCCTGCTAACTCAACCCAACACGACTTCATTGAGGCAACGACTGCAAGATGTCTAACAACCGCGAAATTATTATTTTTGATACAACGCTTCGCGACGGTGAACAGTCTCCCGGCGCCAGCATGAACTTGACGGAAAAACTGGAGGTCGCCCAAGCGCTGGCCGCCTTGGGTGTCGACGTCATGGAGGCCGGTTTTCCCATCGCCTCGCCAGGCGATTTCGAAGCCGTCCGAGAGATTTCAGCGAATGTACGCGGTATTACGGTATGTGGCCTCGCCCGCTGCAATCAAGCAGACATAGACAGAGCCTGGGAAGCGTTAAAGCAGGCACCCCGGTCGCGGATTCATGTTTTCCTCGCGACCAGTGCGATTCATCGCGAATTCAAACTTAAAATGTCTCAGGAGGAGATCATTGACCGTGCCGTCCAGGGTGTCCAACGCGCTGTGGGATTTTGTGACGACGTAGAATTTTCTCCTGAAGATGCTGCTCGTACCGAACACGACTTCCTTTGCCAAGTCGTCGAAGCGGCCATCGAAGCGGGTGCGACAACCATCAACATACCCGACACGGTGGGTTATGCCGTGCCGGCACAACTAGGTGACACCATTGCCATGCTGCGCAACCGAGTCCCCAACATCGACAAGGCTGTGTTGAGCATCCATTGCCACAACGACCTTGGCTTGGCAGTTTCCAACAGTCTCGCGGCCGTCACGAATGGAGCGGGCCAGATTGAATGTACCATTAACGGCATTGGAGAACGGGCCGGCAACTGCTCGCTTGAAGAGGTCGTAATGGCGATCCGCACGCGATCTGATTATTACCAGGCCAAAACCGCCATCAACACCGAACGCTTGGTACCCACCAGTCGTTTAGTCTCGTCTATCACAGGCATTCCCGTCCAGCGCAACAAAGCGATTGTGGGACGTAACGCCTTCGCTCACGAGGCGGGCATTCACCAAGATGGCATGCTCAAAGAGCGCACAACCTACGAAATCATGCGGCCTGAGGATGTAGGATTCGCCAAAACTGACCTTGTCCTGGGCAAGCATAGCGGACGAGCGGCGCTTGCAGACCGGGCAAAAGCACTGGGTTTTCATCTAACAGGCGAGCAATTGCTCTCGGTCTTTGATGAATTTAAAAAGCTCGCTGATAAGAAAAAAGAAATCTACGACGGCGACATCGCTGCCTTGATACAACAAGAGATCACGGATATCGAACAGGAAGCTTGGCAACTTGATTCCTATGAAGTCAAAGCCAACAGCGGCTCGGGGCCATCGGTCCGGTTGCGACTGCGGCACCAAGGCAACGAGGTGATCGGAGAAAGCTCGGAAGGCGACGGACCGATCGACGCTGCTTTTTGGGCGGCCGAGCAGGCAACAGGTGTCAAACTCGTCTGCAAAGACTTCCAAGTAAGGAGTGCGACCATCGGTCGTGATGCCCAGGGCGAAGCGACCCTCGAAGTGGAACACCGAGGAAAGACTTATCGAGGCCGCGGCGTTTCCACAGACACTGTCGAGGCCACTATCCAAGCGATCCTCAATGCCGTCAATCGAATCCTCTTGGCCACAGCCACGACCACGCAATCACCCCAAACAAGTTAAGTTGCTTGACAGTGCTCACGGTCATGGGGAATGCCACACGGCAGGAACACAGGGACACAACAACAAAACGCTTTGCTTCCCATCCTTAATAAGACGCGTTCACGTGGCCACAAAAGCCAACCAATAAAAAACCCATCCCGTTACCGCAGTCATAGTCATGCCGAAGGCAGCAAGTCGAGCGCGGCGGCGATGGGTGAAACTGTGTTCGTTGGGCGCAGCCGGGTTTGGAAAATGCTGCCACGCCTGATAGATCACCGCAACCCATAGCACCAAGGTCGGGACTGCAAACATCAAGTGAATCACTAAGCCCATCCCGGCAGGACAACTCCAAGAGTTGTCCTGATCAAAATAAGGTGAGGCGGTCGCCCGGTGTTCCCATTGGGAAACGTACTGCACGTCAATTTCAAATCCCACAATGACCACCAGAAGGACGAATGCCAGAGTCAGCTGTATCCGTTTATGGAGTTCATAGCGTTGACGATACTTGACCTGCCAGATACTGACCGCCATTACTACCAGAACAACGAGCATGGCCAACACAACGATATCGAGCATCAGGGAACCGCGTGCACCCAAGAACCCATCGATTCCGGAAAACGAGTCGACACCGTTGGTTTGCGCAAGCAGTGAAACCATAAACATGCCTGGACTCATCGCCTCCCGGGGGCGTTTGAAAAACTCCTCTTCGGCAGTGTCACATTCTACCGTAAATACCTGATTCCGAGCATTACCAGGCCCACGTCAACACCACTCAACAGAGAATTGTAGAATCTCACCTAACAACACAATTGCGTAGCCTGCGAGGTTTAGTGCGAAGCCACCGGACCTCTGTCGACGGACCGGTCCAGGAAGCGTCTCCGTACAGACCATATCTTACGCGATCCAATCAGAATGAGTAATATAAGAAACCGCTGGCCGAGTGGCGGAATTGGCAGACGCCCGGGATTTAAAATCCCGTGGGAGGTTACTCCCGTGCGGGTTCGAGTCCCGCCTCGGCCACTGGTAGTTTTTGCGGCGTGTGGCAGGATAAT
>JAKVBY010000057.1:20944-48410 GCA_022446825.1 Pirellulaceae bacterium | reverse complement strand
AATCTCCAGGAACTTCACAGCAAACGATTTCAATTCCAAAGCACTCGTCGAAACGGGTTCTACAGTGATTAAATCTCTCGCCCGTTGAATCGTCCCGTCCATTTCCAAGGAGACCTGCCGAGGTTCTCGGCTCATGTTGATCAGATAGACCAGGCGCCGCTCACCAGCGGCGACGGTGCGGGACTCCACTTTCCAGACAGCCCGGCCTGCCTGATCCCGTATTCGGATCGGACGTACCACGCCGCATGCATCGAACAGATGGTCAAATTCCTGCCAATACTGCTGGGCATCCCGATCGCGTGACTGCAGCGTGCGAACGTTCGGCAGGTTTAAAAGCGCGGCGGTCTGCCGCGGTTGATGTTTCTCATTTCGAGTGAGGCACGTTGCATCCACAAGCACTAATTGTCGACCCGCAAGTGCATAGGCTTCAATCGCCTGATAAACTTCGTCGGCAACATATTGGGCCCGCGGTACAACCAACAATTTAATCCTTTCGTCGACCCCCCGAGAAAGCATCTTGTCGGTCACAAAACCGATGGGAGTATCCAGGAAATAAAGTCCCGCATAGACCTGTCGGAGTGCGGGCGCGTAATTGCCCGCGTCTAGCAACAGTGATGGCTTCGAGAAGTAGATCGCGATCTGTGACTGTGCCGGAAAATGGGTAACGTCGCCCGCCAGCCTGCGCAAATCAAGCGCTACTTTCGAGTTGGCGTACAGAACGGTCGGCTGCATCGTGACGGGACGATGTCCGCCAGCCTCCATTTTATTGAACCAGAACCAAAATGTATTGAGCCGCACACCGTGAAAGAATTGTTGCCAGTTGGTGAGTTGGATATACCTGGAAACCACTTCCGCTGGCTGCGCATATTCTAAGGGCGGGGTATCTTCCGCAGCACCGGGGGGCATCTGATGCTGTTCTAAATTCGCAAACGGTTTGTGAGGGGCAACCGATTGCCAAAAATCCAATAGCATCGAACCACCATCTACAAGCCATTTGACGATGTCGGTCGTATCACCAAAAGCCTGGGTACTGTCAAAGCCGGGTACTTCATAGATTTCCGCTTGGGCCTCATAATCGATCCCCACATCCTCGTTTGCCGTGCCCAGCCACATGAAGGGAGCCTGGGGTTTATTGGAGGTCAGAGCCTGGGGCGCTGCTTGCTTGACTTGCTGCCTCTGCCAGGCAAAAAACTCCGTAACCGCGTCGTAATGAAACGTCCCCCAATCGTAATGGCCAGCCTTGTGATCTTCCTGGGGCCAGCCAATCTCGGCAAAAGTTTCATAGGAAGTCCCCCATGCCGCGTTCAGAGTCTCCAGCGAACGATACTTCTCTTGCAGACACGCACGAAACATCTCCAGGTAACGAGGAGTGTGGCTCCAATAGCGGGGTTCATTTTTCAACCAGTAGAGCAGCAGGCGTGGGTCATCCTTCGTAGAGGGAACAATTCCCTCGTAGTAGGTCCCCCACAACTTGCGCATCTGGGGAGATTCCAACGGAGCATTAATATAGCCGCCCCACCAGCCGCCAGTAGCGTGTTTTCCCCACCATAAGGCATCATTCGGTTTCGTCTCTGGATGCAGCTCATAAACCCAATCCGGCATATAGCAGATACTGGGATTGAATAAAAACGCCACATTGGCATCTTCTGCTTCGAGAGACTCCCATCTGCGTTTCGTGGTGTGCACCGTCTCGGGCTGAAAAAAGGCCTCCGGCTCACCCTCAAATCCCGGTCGCTGCATCGCCACGCGAAAGGAGGTGGCCGAAGCGGCAACTTCATCGTCCATAACATTGAATCCAAGATCCAAGACCTCGTCCAAATCGTCCCACATGTCAATCCAACCGACGGGACCGTTAAGCATCACAGGCTCTCTGCCAGCGTAGAAATCGGCACCTTGCAACCTCAGGCTTTTCATGCTTGGCGCAGGCACCTTCAATACTTTGCCCCGTTTCAATTCCACGATGGCATGATCCAAGATTCCCAGGCATCGCTGCAGGTCGACACTCACTTCCGAAAATAAATTCTCGGCTTGCTTGACTGACTCGAATCGAAGCATTCTCTTGGCGACCGTTAAAGCCGCGCGAGGATAGGCCGTGTCGCCTCCTGCACTTGCAGCTCGCTCGACCATCCTCTGCAAGACGACAATTTTGTCGAGGACGGCTTGACGATTTCTGTGCCGGGCACGGTCAATAAACAAGCCCGGTGGGGAGCCACCATCTTCCACGATCCAGGCCAAGGCGTGGTAGGTCGGTGTGACGCCAGGTCCTGGCACCTGCGTTCCACCGTGGACACTGGCCAGGAAGGTATAACCACCATTCAACCAACCGGCGGTTGAAAACGCAGCAATGCCCTCGCTACTGCAAGTGAGCGCCATGTAGTCACCGGACAGATTGTACCAACCTTGAGAAGCCATGAGAGTTTTCTGGTACTCACAAGAGTCCGCATCATGACAGGGACCATAGACCTTTGGGTTGCACACCAAACAGTAATCACCCAACGTTTCTCCGTCACTCGCCGTGGCCGTCATGGTCACGGTAACGATCCCATCCCCCGTGGCGTTCAAAACTACGGCTTTATCCAAACGGGCAATCAGTGTGACTGCGGCGCCCGCAGGGCCCAGCATGAGACCAAGCAGGAGAACGACTCCCAGGGAGATCCTCTTGGAGCCTTTCATATCCTCCGCCTCAACTCTCCGCATGACAAGAATTTCGCTCCGACCTGATCAATGCAACGAACAAGGCCAGACTCAACCGATTACACAGCGACAGCATAATCCTCCGCCACAATTTGACTTGAGGGTCGCAACTCGCATCAACCAATAGTCTACCAGAAGATTGCTACTAGAATCTTGTCGTCGCCTGGCATACTCGCTGCCCGTGCCCAATCAAAGCGGCCCGTCTTAGTGATCCAGTCGCAAGCCTCCTCACCTCTACAGGTCACGCTGGCGAGTTCCTGGCGCGCGTAGTGGGTATGCCTGCCAACTCACCTTTCATTGCTTGAACGGCGCCACCGGCAATGCGGCACCTCCACACTCAAAAACACAGACCTCCGGCGCGGTTTACCCGCAGGCAAGCTACCGTTTTCTGTTTCCAGAACACATACATTTTCCGGCAATACACGTTGTCGTCCGCACCTGGAAAAACGCTACGGATGGCGAGTAGGTCCCTGCCATCGCAAGCCCAGGTCACGTGTATCGACAACGGGAAACCGACTCAGCCTCCCGGAAACTTCGCTCAGCACCCGCGAATAAGTCCGCTGTTCGTGTCCCGCCAAAACCGGCCCCCTCTTTTTTTTGAAAAAACTTTGTTGCGCACCCCACATTTCCCTTCATAGATGGTTGTACCCAAGACCGTCAGCCAAGGACCACCAGGGCAGGTAAGTCTTCACCTCGACCTATACGCTGGCCCTCTTATTCAAAAATCAGGAGATTCTCATGACGACCCGCACACGCCCTCGCACCACCCAACAACTCGGTCTCGAAACCCTGGAAAACCGCGAATTAATGGCCGCCAACGCCTTCGGCTCACTGGCCGTATGTGACAATTCCGTTCCCGATCAGAAAATCGACAATCTGCAAGTTCAAATCGGCGTCAGCCAACGCGTCCTGGAGATCGACGGAAGCCGTTTCAACGATTACGTCGAAGTTTCCAGCCCTCAGGCCAACACCGTCAAAGTCACGGTCTTTTCCAATGCCGAGCGATCCAGAGAGAAAACGAGCCGTTCTTTTTCACGGGCCAGTATCGACCGTGTGGAATTCAAGGGTGATTTGGGCAACGATTATCTCTGGAACGGACATCCGGGAAGCAAGTCGCTGAGACTTCCCACAGGGACCGTTACGGTACCCACCACGGTTGAGCAACATAATGTACCAATGAAGGCCTGGGGAGATGCCGGTAACGACCAACTAGAAGGGAGCACTCGTGGCGACCTGATAATCGGCGGCACAGGACACGATCTACTTCGAGGGGGGCCAGGAAACGATGTTTTATTTGGAGGGAGCGGAAACGACCGCATCTATGGACGCGGCGGCTCTGACGCACTGTTTGGCGAAGGCGGACGTGACGCGATCTTCGGCGGCACAGGAACAGATACATTATCGGGAGGAAGCGACAGCGACCGTTTTCTCGTAGAAACGGCGGGTGATTCGCTCCTCGACAAGACGGCCGCAGACACCCGCATCCTGTTTGAAGATGGCAAAGGCTACAAGGATACGGTCAAAAACGTCACCGTAGGAAATCAGACATTCGAGAAACTAAAAATCGAAGTGCAGGGGGGTTCCTGGTCGGATGCAGAGATTGAGGCCGTCGACGAGGCCTTTCAGACATTGCACGACGTGACGGAAAATGTTGCCCTCCTCGAGTTGTCCAATGGCAAAGAAATGCGTTTTGGTCGTCTCGGAGCACAGACCGTCCGAGACCAGGACAACAACTTGGTCTCCGTGGAAGTGGGCGGTGTCAATCATCGTTCGAGCAATCTAATCCATATCACTTCGAGTGCCTTGACCACTCAAGAAAGCCTCATCCAGACAGTTTTCCATGAAGTCGGACACAACTGGGATCAAAGCCAGGAAAATAAGACCGTCGAGGAATTTCGTGCACTTAGTGGTTGGAAAAAGTCCCTCTGGACAGGCTTCCAATGGAGGCACGATTCCGACGCTGAATTTGCTCGAGAGTACGGCAAGACCAAGCCGCATGAAGACTATGCAACTTGCTTTGCAGCCTACATGATGGATCAAGCAGGTCACACCTACGATGGCTTATCATCTACCGCACATGCAGCCTTGATGATAAAAATCAGTGACAAATTGGACGTCATCGACGACCTCGTGGAAACCTTAAGCTGATTATACCAGCTGCCCATACAAGGTTGTCGACATGTAAGGTTCTCGACAGCCGACCTACCAAGGAAACAAACCCCACCGGTCCGCACGCCAGTTCACCTAGAGAGACCTTGCGGACCGCTGCGAAAGTGACGCGGCACTCGAAGTACCTGCCGTTTAACTGACCGAAGTGGTTGTGACGCGGAGGTTGTTCGCAGCGATCCTCAAACACAGTGAGCGGTTGGCGTTGCCTCTAGCCGTCGTCAATGGGAATGTCGATGAAAATGCAGGGTAAGAGCGACGGCCAGGGAGAAGAAGTGGTTCTAGAGTAATAAGCGGTCCGGTGTTTATCAGGTTCGCAGGTCTCATGGCAGGTTCGATGATCGTTTCGTTCAACCTTTCTCTGCCATAGGCAAAATAGTCGCTCCCACCAAGTTTATCGGGTTCGAGATCTACAACTATCTCATCAACAACGATCCCACGTCCTGGATATCTCTGCAGGCAAGCATTTATCTTCGGCAAGACCGGCCGGGGTGGCCGACCGGCCTACTCGACCCAAAGGCGTTCAGCTATTTTCATAAGGGAATGGCCTCTGCAATGGCCTGGGGCCTTTTCATGATCATTATCGTCCCCACAGGAATCAATTTTCCTCTGAGAAAGAATTGGGGTTACCATGAGACGGACGGAACTAGCGGATGAGGGAATACCATGAACAATTCTACAACCGCATTTCTTGGTGTGTTTCTCTATGGGATCGTGATTCTCCCATCTGCCCTGGCGGCTCAAGATGACGGCCGGAGAAAGGTCGAGATTGCATGCCGCACGCACAAAGTCGTGTTCACCCAGAATGAGTCGGGAAAATATATCCCCACGACGGAGGTGTCGGTGGATGGCAACTGGGTCCCGATGTTCGATGCGGGCAGGCCAATACTGTCGGGCCCGAGTTTTGATTTACATCCGACCAGTTTCAAAATTCTTTCAGCCACAGAGAAACGCAAGTCAATATTATTTCAAGGCAGACACAACAAGCCGTCGTACGACTGGGACCTGCTGGTCGAAGCGGACCCGAAAGACGCGTTGATCAAGTTTGTCGTCACATGCCATCTTCTGTCGGACCTCACCATGACCGCCGGTCCAGAACCCACTGCGGCGTTCTGGATGAACAAGCCCGAGGCGGCGTGCACCGTCGACCAGGGGCCGATGAGCATCTACCGCAGCCACAGTGGCGGGGTTCCCTACGGCTTCGGGTTCCCCGCAGCATATCTATGGGACGACGGCAAGGAAGCGGTAACGTTCTTCGACTTTACACCGGTGCGATGGATGACTCTGGAAGGTGTCGCTCGCTTCTTTAACTGCAAAGTTCAGGCGATAGAGAAGGACGGGCAAACCGGTATTGGCCTGCACACGCATGAGATCCGGGGCAGGACAATTCCCAAGGGCGACATGACGGTTAAGTACTATCTCTTCGCGCGCGGCAGGAAGTCGAAGCCCACAAAGATGCAAGCACTCGACACCATGATACAAGTCTGCGCGCCGCTTCATCCGGCGCAGTCGAAGGTACGCCCGGTCAACAAGGCAGCGCCGGGCAAGATCTCCTGGGGCCTGTTCGCCGGCAAAGCCATCGAGCAGTTGATGGAGGCACGTATGTTCTATGATCAGCCGGTCGACCCGTCATGGGATGACTCGCCGCTAAAACTTATTAAACCCGTCACGAGTTTCCGTATCCACCCGGGGAACCGGGCGACACTCGAGAACGCGGGGTGGGATTTCTCAACCGTCAACAATCATCTTTCCTCCTCAATACTGTTTGCGAGGGTGAAGTCCGATCGAAAGAAACTGAAGTTCGCGCGGCGAAAAGTCGACGGCCTGCCGCTCTTCTATGATCCGAGCGCGACTCTGATTCGGCACGGCACGCGCTATCCCGCACATGTGGGCGACGCGTCCATGACATGGCAGAATTTCTTCATCCACATTGAGACCCTGAGAGCCCATCAGGTCACGCCTTACAAAGACTTCAATCCAGCGGTTGCCGGGCGGGTACTCATGGCGACAAGCGGCTTGATCGAATATGCGCACAATGTGGACTACGTCTTTTCGCAGTACTTTGACCCTTACAAGAAGGTGGCCATGATTCAAAGGGACGTACCTGCGCTCGGATATGTCCGCGAGCCGTGGTCTGTCGGATCATACGCCTACGTGATGATCCAGGCCTATGAGATGACTGGTGATAAGAAATATCTCAAGGAGGCGACTTCCTCTATTGATACGATCATGACGAGCATGTCCTACAAGATGAACAACGACATCTATTCTGTGACGCTTTCCGATCCGATCGACTTCCCAATAACCGAACTCTTCGGTAACGCGTATGGTATCGTCGCCGCCGCGAAGCTGCATCAAATTACCGGTGACATAAAGTATCAACGGTATTCACGCGATTTCCTCAATACCTTGTTGCGCCTGACGTTCTGGTACGAAGACGAGACCACCGAATGGTCGCGCGAGTTGGGTAACCTCGGTCTATTTCTCGCGCATGGCGGTGCCAGCACCACCACTCCCTGGGAAAACGCCGAGGCGCACCTCGCGCTGGCTGCGGCACTGAAGTACGATACTGGCCTGCCGATCACAAAGCTACTTCTAAAGCTCTCGAACATCCAGCGTGTCAATGCGTTCTATTATTTCGCCCCGACATGTTCGGACAGTCTTATCAAGCGGGGCCACCCAAACACTCTGGCGAAGGAAGTACGAAAAAGTTATTTCCCGACCGAACCGTTCTATCTGTCAGTGGAAGCATCGGGGGGCCACAACACGTTCAGCGCGGCCTACATGTCATGTCAGTCGATGTGGAACTACTGGATGTATGAGGCCTTGGCTGAGGTGAGCAACCCGTCCATCATGGTGCTGAACCTCGATACGCTCGATGGTTATGAAGAGGCTCTCTCGGGGGCCGAGCGGCATCTAATTGTCTTCAACCCCACAGGCAAGAGCGCAAAGTTCAACGTGCGGATGAAGAATCTCCCCGCGGGCAATTACGATGTGAACATTACCGGTACCTCGGACAAGAGTGTCTCCAGCACGCGCCGATCCCGGTCGGCACTGGCTCAGGGAGTGAGACTGTCGCTCAAGCCAATGGGCTACGCGAGGCTCACCGTATCACACGAAAGCGCCCTCAAGATAAAGACACAAATTTCTGAGGCCGTAACCGCACAGAACAGACTGTGTCATGCCTACCAGTTGCTTCAGGAAGGCGGACGTGACCGGAAGGACGATGCCGGTTTGCCGCAACAGAGGGACCTGTTCCAGTTGGCAATGCAGGATTACAGGGACCAGAAATACGCGGTGGCCGCGGAGAAGACGCAGACAATTGTCCGTGCCCTGGTCAAAGCGACGCAGGAGTATATGCCGCCGAAATTTAAGGTAATCGAAACCGGCGGCAGGCCTGCAGCGGGTGCTGCTAATCTCGCGTTGGCGGCTGCGGGAGCGGTCGCCTTCGGGAGGGACGAGCTCGGGTCGGGCTATGAGATCTCGCTCGTTAACGACGGTAAGTACGGACATCACAAGTGCTGCTGGATCGGTCCGGCGGCGAAAAACTACGTGGGGGTGATCCTCGTAGCGCCCAGCAGGATCGACAGGATTGCCTTCGGCTCCAACAATGATCCGGGCGGCATTTATGAAAATCGCCATACAGGCGTGTGGCAGGTGCAATGCACTATGGATCCCAAGCCTTCGGCCTCCTCAAAATGGAAAACACTCGGGACAGTAATGAAGGAGACCGACGACAGTCCCGGGCGGAACCTGTACGAATTCGAGCCGGTAGACAACGTAACGGCCGTGCGGCTCACAATCGACCGCGCCGGCGCAATGGTGGACGAACTCGAAGTATATGCTACCGACTAAGTGTCTTTATCCGACATTCTATTAACGCACATGTTTACCGGGTAAGAATGGCGATTCATGAAAAGGCATGACACGGGTTACATTATGGGCGATGAATGAAGTCTCTCCTCTTAACCTATCCAAGGTACAAATAAACGTAATTCGGGTAGCTGGCTGATCATCGGCAAACGACTCGAGCGAGTACAACGGTTCTTACTTACCGACCATAGCCCGCACAACTCGGCCTCATGAAAGGTAAGTAAACCATGCCTGACAATCCTTGTCATGTTTGCCGAGTCAGACAAAAGCCCCTCATTCAAGCCGTTCGCTGGGTTGTAGAACCGAACTTAGGGGTGGACTAGCTGAATGGTTTCGAGCCGGCGTGAATCCTTTCAGCGACCTGTGGGCGGATCTGACAAATGACACCTAAGAGAACCTTAACGACCTTTGGGAACTCGCTGGGATTTCCACAAACTGGCTTTGAACCATGACTGGGGCGGCCAGGCAGCCAAACCGCACGAGGCATGCCCACAGCCTCCGTAGCACAGATTTTGAGCGCATTGTAAGCAAACATACGTCCATCACCACGCGACGCTCGCCTACCCAGAGCGTTGCAATAGATCGGTCGTAATATCTTGCAGCGACGTGCAACCCGCCGATAACATCGCGTTCTCGAGTTCGTCGTGGAGGAGTTGCAATACCCGTTCCACACCCGCTTCTCCTGCGGCCCCCAGACCCCAGGCATAGGGACGGCCAATGAGAACTGCACGAGCCCCCAAGGCCAAAGCCTTCAAGATATCAGTACCACGTCGAATCCCACTATCGAGATAAACCTCAACCGCCTCCCCGGCCACCTCAACAATGGCTTCCAGCGAATCAATCGAGGCGGGCATTCCGTCCAGACGACGGCCCCCATGGTTCGAGACAACTAGCCCGCTTACCCCTGCGTCGATCGCTCGTTGAGCGTCGTCAGGTCGCAGCACTCCCTTCAGCAAAATCGGGAGTTTGGTATGCCTGCGAAGCCAACTAATAAATTCCCACGACAAGGCTAAATCCCACGCGTCTGCATTGAACGTCTGAATCTCCTCTTCACTCATATCCATCGTCACCTGAGAAAAACCGATGTCGCGCAGGTGTTTGACTAACATATTCTTGGGAACCGCAAACTTATGGCGACGGTCGGCGTCCTTCCATTCACCCAGATCGACTGTCAGTACAATCGCCTCAAAACCCGCTCCGTTGACCCGCTCAACAAGCCGACGGGTCACTTGACGATCCTTCGGTACATACAATTGAAACCATTTCGGACAATCCGCGGCGGCAGCGATTTCTTCCACACTATTGCCAACGCTGCTACTCATCCCATAGACCGTCCCCATCGTCGCTGCTGCGCGCGCGGCAGCCAGCCCCCCCTCCGCATGGAACATCCGCTGCCCTGCAACCGGCGCCAACAAAATCGGCATGGCAATCTTTTTCCCCAAGACGTTGACCGAAAGGTCGACTTTTCTCACGCCGGTTAAGAGAGGCGGTAGCACCTGAATGCGCTGAAAGGCGTTGACGTTATCCCGCAACGTGTATTGATCACACGAACCCGTATCAATGTAATCAAAGGTTGCTTCTTCCATGCGAGATTTAGCTATCAACCGAACATCGGCAATACTGACGGCATCTTCGATGCGATCAACCTGGACGCCCTGTTCCTGCCCCGGCACTTCGCCCTGTGCCACAACGTCCGTACCGTCAGCTGCGGTTACAGCACCCGCTGCGGTAAACATCACCTGACCGAATTGCCGTCTCTTCATCCGGAGTCACCTTTCTTAAGTGCTGCCTACCAACGGCACCGCCATCGGAAGACACTTCCGTGCACAAGCCTGTTCAGCGCATCAGATCTTTATCTCTCAGCAAGGTAGCCGAGCGGACCAGAATTGCAAAAGACCTCCGCTTTCCATCATCCCGTACGACGTTGAGGAGTCCCGCACGACGTTCACTCAGGGCGAGCAATCCATGGCGACTAGTGCATCAATTTCCATTTCGTCTCTATTTCAACACTTGCAAGAACGCGATTAAGTCTCTGATTTCATCATCGCTCAAAGCGTTCAAAAGCTTTGGAGGCATCAGTGATTTGTCTTGAACTTCAATACTTTCGACTTCATCCCGCGGCAGACGAGTAACTTTATTCTGCAGATCGGTAATCGAAACAAAGTCCTCGGACAGTTCGGTGATAAAGCCGCTTAACAATTTACCATCCGCCGTCTCAAGCACACTCGCTTTAAAACGCTCGACGACTTGCTTGGAGGGAAAAACAATGGCGTCCGCTAGTTCTTGCCGCTTGAGGCGCAGCGTTGCCCCAGCCAACGACGGTCCAAAGATGGTTGTCCGCTTATTACCGACACCACCATGACAGGCATAACAACCTGTTTTCAAGTAGAGCGCCCGGCCCCGTTCAACATTCCCATTCACCTCTTTCATTTCGGCCAAAAGTTGGTGAATCACTTGATCGGGTCGTTGCGTTGCCTGGGAAAGCGAACGTCCCACAAAGGCTTCCCCGTATTGCTCGAGGTACCACTTGTGCCAAAACTCCTGCATGGTCAGCGTCAGATTCCCCGGATTAGTTTTCGTGAACTCGTTATATACCTGGAGCACATTCACTGTCGGCCCGGTCACATCTACACTGCGCCGCCAACGCCCTTGACGGGTTCCCATGGCTTGCCAATTCGCCGGCGGACCTGTGCTCACATGCCAACGGGAATTGGTTGCCACCTGGTCGCGAACGCCGGTTTCTGTGGTCCACGACAACGAGGCAATCAAACCAGCGGGACCGCCCAAATTCTGCGCCGCGATGGCGATTAGATTTTTTCCGCGCCGGAGCTTCCCCTGAAGATTGATACGGAGCGGACGAACCCAATCATTGCCCTGCGCAATTTCCTTGCCGTTCAAGTAGGCGGTGAACTCATTATCACAGGTAATAATCAGCTCGCTAAGAATCGGTTTCTCTTCCAAAGCAAAGGATTTGGCAAACCAAGCTTTATCCTGGTCCTCCTGTTTATTAGACGACCAGATAACCCGAGGCCCCACATGCGAGCTCGGTGGCTGACGGCCCGAAAACAAGCTCATGACCTGTTCTAGTTGAGAAACATGCCCCTCACTTCGTTCCATCAGTTCCAAAACTCGAAAGTAAACTGCGCGTTTTCCTCGATAATCGCCAGTAGCCAGTTCATTTACCGCCGCGATTTCCTGCAAGCTTTTTTCACTCCGCAACAACCCGTCCAGGCAAGCACTAATCACAGCCATCTCGTCATACTCGAAGAGGCCGCGCAAGAAAATTTCAGGCCGGTCGATCAGTTCTGCCTGAGGCCCCAAGGCAATCAACAGCGACTTTCGCAATTCGATATCCTCGGTTGTCGCGAGTTGTGCCTTCAGAAACATCGCAGCCTTCGGTGTTCTGACAAGAGCCAACAAATGCAGGATATTCTGTTTTGTCGACACTTCGGAAGCTGCTCGATACAAATCACTCAGAATCGTGTCGGCATTCGGCACCTCGTCAACTTTGGAAAACACGACTTCGGTGAGCTGGCTGTTTGGATTCAGCTTACCAACATGCGCCGCCAGGACATCTGCGTGCTGATCGCCAAGTTTATTCAGGACCGTGGCCCAAAAACTAGGAAACTGAAGACCCTTACCAGCAAAGTCAGCAAACCAACCGGTTTGCGTGGAAAGCAGCCACTCGGCGAGCCGCTGCCGAGCCTTCGTGGGCCAACCAGCGACAGGCTGTGGTATTTCCGCCAGGGCGGTAGCTATGTGAAACTGCGTGACGTAATCTTTTTCTTGGACCAGCTGATCCACGAGAAATGAGAATCCCGCAGCCACCTTGTACTCACCAAGCAAGCGAATCTGTTCCCAACGCAGCGGACGACTCACATTCTCCCGAGACATTAACAGATGCGATTCGACGCTCCGTCGCAATCCGGCACTGCTCTCAACTTCTGGTCGATAGAGGCTTAACACCCGCAACAAATCCAATTCATCTTCGATACCTTGGCGATTGCTTTCTAACAAACGCGAGATCATTTCCACCGCCGCCACCGCGTCTGGGCGTTCTTTTCGCAGGTGGGCTGCCACCAGTAGCCGCACTAAGACCTGGGTCCGCATCTGCGGCGATGCCATGGCAAAAATAGTATCGGTTGGTCGATGTGCGATGGCCAGCATGGCCGCGTACCGGACAAACCGATCGGCATCCCCTAAGGACTCGATCAAGGGAGCATTCGCAGTGGACGAACCTAATCGGGTCAACGCTTCCGCGGCCCGGCGTCTCACAAATGGGTCATCATCACGAAGTAACCTGATCGCCAGATCGATTTCCTCGGCCTTCCCTCGAATCCCCACGAGCCAAGCAGCTTGCCCACGCACCTCTGCAGCAGACTGCTGAGACAACTGACGCACGAACGCCTTATTCAACTCCTTGAAACTCGGCGACAGCAGGCGAATGGCGCGTAGTCGTTTGCGGAGCGTAAGTTCAGGATCCAGCGCCGCTTTCTCCAGTTCGGACCAGACGTTTGGCGTGATACGTTGTTTAAGGTTCTCCTCTTGCAAGCGGCTCCATTCGGACGCGGGCTGCGGCAGCTCTAATAAAGCGGCAAAGAGTTGATCCTCTCCGACGGGGTTGTCTTGTTCGGGAACGATCGGAGGAATTTCGGGCGTCGCGGACGGATCATAAAATATCCGCCAGATGCCCTGGTTGTGATCGGTTACAAACAAACTTCCGTCGGGCGCGATATCGATATCAACCAGGGCAAAATTGATCGCTTGACCGTTGGCGTCGCGAGCCTCGGGCCGCGCCCGAACAAGCTCTGACATTTCAGCCTTCCAACTCGCCCCATCCCGTGTGAGGTGGAAGGCGACGAGTCGCCCCGAAGTGGCAAGTTGCCCCGTCGTGGCAGATTTCCACCGATAATCACAGACTAAAAACGTATCGTGAAACCGGCCCGGTAATTGATGATGTTCATAAAACACGCCCCAGTTCGGGGAACCACGGCCCACATCCAAAACACCGGGTAAGCAATCCACGTAGTACGAGGGAAAAGCTCCCACGCTTTGCCAACCCTGATCTCCCCCGGTCGCCCAGTGATTAAGGCGCACCGGTCGATAGAACGGCACATCGACGTGAAATTCCATATCACTATCGAAACTGAAAAGTTCCCCCAAATAATTCATCCCCAGACTTGGTGGATTGCGCCCGCCCGACCCGATACATTCCCACTTCTCACCTTGAGGGTCAAAGCGAAACACACTGGCGGCACGCTCCTCCAGAACCGGTGAACCCGATTCGGTAATATGTGCCCGACCACCGGCACCGGCGCCATCCCCCGTAACCAAATAGACATAACCATCCAAACCACGTAATACGGTGTGTGCTGTGTGATCTCCACCCGTACTAAAAGGGCTCCCCAGACGACGTTCATGAGTCAACTTGCCTGCTCCGCTGTAGCCCCGATACAGCTGCACACCATCGCCGCCCACGGCATAAAGAAAATCGCCATACACAAGTAACCCCTGAGGGCCGCGTCCCCGGACTGGCGGCCCCTCGGCAATCGTTTCAAACGCATCGTAGGTCCCGTCGTGATCCTGATCCAACAAACGACGCACTGCGTTTCCATCACCAACCAAAAGTCGACCTTGGCCATCAAATGCCAAGTCGTACGAACCTCCGGTCAACTCCGCCTGAGCCGCACGATAAACATGAAAACCGGTTGGCAACTCGAATTGATCATCAAGTAGTTTGGGCGGATCGCCCAGCGCCGGGACGACCAAGGCCATCCACAACAAACAGGTTTTTTGTAAGCAGATTACTTTCGGCCAGACATCCATAAGACTTTTCCCTTTCAGAATCCAGTCATCCTTTCGTTGGAGTATATCCAAAGGAAAGTTCGGTTGCAGCCGTTCCGTCAACAGAAACCTCCCCGTACCCGTCTAAAACAATGAACCTGCGCGGTGCTCATGCCAAAACGAAGAGTACCCTGGGCAATTGCGGACCTTTTCTCGACAAGGCTTACCCACCCGGCTACCCAAGATGCGTTTCATCGACAAAGACCGCAAAAATGCTCTAAGATACTTCAATACTTCCTACCAACTTCCGCAAGGCAGAGTCTATGCGAGCGAAAACCTTTTCATCCTTACCTAAAGTTCCTGCCTTTCTTGGAGGTTGGATCCTGACCCTTTCACTTGTCATACTCACCTCGGCTGCCGAACCCACAGCGCGGATGGTCTTTAACGACGACGCGCAGGTATTGAAAGAAGTACCCACGGAAGGAGCCGCTGCTTTTGTGCGGTCCTGGCTCGACCGAGAAGCAGCGGCAATCCCGTTTTCCACCTTCGTTTTCCTTGCCGCAACCCCCGACATTTGCACCTACGACTCTCAAGCTGGCGAAACCTACGGTGACCGTTTCAACGCTGCTTTTTCCCAACAATGGGCGCCTGGTATTCGCGCCCTCCGCGCAGAAGGAACGGATGCACTGAAAGTCGTTACCGAGCACATGCACGCCAAGGGCAAAGAAGTCCTGGCAGCCATTCGCATGAACGATACGCACCATCTCCATCTGGGCCACACCCACCCGTTGTGCCCACAATTTGCAATTGACCATCCTGAATTTGTCATCCAGCAACCGGATGGACGCCAGAACGAAACCGCGCTTGATTATTCCCACCCGGAAGTCCGCCAACACCGCCTGGGCATCATGCGTGAGATTGTAGAAAACTATGATGTCGATGGTCTGGAATTAAATTTTGTCCGCTGGGCAAAACATTTCCCCCGTCATCAAGGTCGCGAAAAAGCGCCCATCATGACCTCCTTTATGGAACAAATTCACAACCTACTTGCACAGACCGCCAAGCAACGCGGTAGGGATCGAATGACGCTTGGCGTGCGTGTTCCTGAGTCCCTTGCCACCTGCTGGCTGGCTGGTATCGACATTGAATCCTGGGTAAAAAATGGCTGGATCGATTACGTTGTCGTCTCCACCTGGAACAATACCGATCCGCAACTGCCCATCGATGAATTCACGCGATTTACCAAGTCGGCGGGCGTGGCAACCATCGTGCCGATGGGAAATTTAATTGGGACCGTCTATGCGGGCCCGCCTGCCATTCTCGATCGACCAATCGCCATGGCATCCTGGCATGAACCACGCAGTTACCTTGGTATGCTGATCAATGAATCGGAAGCACGCGGTGCTGCCGCAAATTACTACGCTTGGGGTGCCGACAGCATTTCCTTTTGGAACGTTGGCATTCATTTTGGTGGCCGAGTCACCGCCAAGCCCGAGCAACGTGCCCGCATGGCTAGATGGACACAAGCGGTACAAACACCCGCCACGGTCATGGCCGGCCCACGCACATATCGTTTTCTACCTCTGGGCAAAGGCATGTCCAGTCGGCGGCCCCCCGTGCGCAACTATCCCTGGTACGACGAAGGTCGCAGTCCCTTGGGGCACGTCAATAGCCCCATCCTCGTGTTTGACCGCACGTCCACCAACCAGCGGGCAGCGTTTCCCTTTCGCATGGCAGACGGACGGCAGGGGGAACGCCTTGACGGTTTACTCACTTTCTGGATTTATCGACTCGAGGCACGCGACAAACTAACCGTCGACATTAACGGAACCCGGCTGCCAGCAGCAAGTGTGCGCCGCTTTCCCGTAGGCCAACGACGCAGCGGCTTGCCCGGACAACGGTTTGAGATCTCCCTAAGTGCGTGCCCCGCCTTCCGCGGCAAAAACGAACTTGGCTTAACGTTGGAATCTAAGATTCTCAGCGAACGCCAGGCGTATATGGAAGAGTTGGAGATCGTCGTCAACGGAGAGAGTGGTTCGATGCCTGCCCCCAAAAACGCATCACGCAAAATTCTCCTTGCTGTAGATAGTGAGGGCCCCACCGGCGTGGCGGAGTACTGGGCCAGAAACCTTCCCCCTGACAATCCCGCTTTCCAGCGTTATCGCCGCTTGATGACGGACGACGTGAACGCCGCCATTAAGGGATGTTTTGCGGGCGGCGCGACAGAAGTATTTGTCAAAGACGACGGCTTCCGCGACGAAAATTTAATCGTTGAACAGCTCGACACTCGCGCTCAATTACTTCCTGGAGGAACGCAACTGCTAGAAGGTTTAGACGAGACGTTCAGCGGAGTCATGCTGATTGGCTTACATGCCATGGAAGGAGCCGAGGATGCCGTCTTGGCCCACACCTGGTCAAGTTCCCGTCGCCGACGCTATTGGTTCAATGGAAAAGAAGGAGGAGAAGTCGCCGCCTACGCCATTGTCGCCGGACATGACCACCAAGTCCCGATCATCATGGCCACGGGCTGCACAGGCCTCGCTCGTGAAGTTCACGAACTCTTAGGCGAAAGCGTCGTCACGGTGGCTGTCAAAGAAAAACACACGGATGGTCGCATCGAATTATTTCCAGCCGAGCGAACCACGCGCGAGATTACCGCCGGGGCCCAACGAGCGATGCGCCGACTGCACCTCTGCCAACCACTTCTCAGCAAGTTCCCCTTACATGTGCGTCTACAACTTCAAGATCTTCCGACCACCACAGGTTATTTGAAGTGGCGTCTAGAAAACAAAGCAGATTGGCCTGGCCGACAAACCGGAGACAATCAATTGGAAGCAACTCTCAAGACCACCAAACACATCATTTTTTAGAGATACCAACTCACGGCACACCGGTCCGTAAATCTCCTCCTCGAGAGCAATTCCCTCAATTCCCAATCTTCTGTGTGCCAGAGGCGCAGCCCCTTGACAACACATGCTCAGAAATAATCCCTCGCTCACCGAACTCTGGATTCGGTAGATCCAGGATAACATCGCTCGTTAAAGAAGCGTTTTGCCCACCCGTGACCGCAAAACTTGCCTGCAGCCTACTGCCTGGCGTCACTGGCCAGCGGCTTGCAAATGCAGTCCAATAGGAGTGCTTTGGCAGATGCTCGTGTGACGCACTAATCACAGCGACTCGACAGCATATTACGCCGTTTAAAGTGTAACGTGCCCGTAACATGGAGTTCCTCCTGGAGTCAATCATGGACAACACAAATCCAAAAAGAAAATCGTTGGTGCTACAGAAGACGTTGTTTCTGCTAGCGGCATTTTCAGGAGTCACCAGGGCGGAGGACGCACCCGAGCTACTTTCCGTGCAAAAAATCTGGGATCGTGGCAGATGGAACGGCACCACCGATCTCATCCGTTTCCAGGATCGTTGGTGGTGCTCGTTCCGTGAGGCAAATAGCCATGCCGGCGGCATGGGGAAGGCAAGAATCATCGTTTCAGCCACCGGCAACGAATGGACATCGGCGGCATTGCTCAGCGAACCAGGATTGGATCTGCGCGACCCGCACCTCTCCATCATGCCTGACGGTCGATTAATGTGTATCCTCGCCGCGACTCGGTGGGGTACGGATGCAAACAACTCCTGGGATGGCAAATCACAAGCATTAACTCGCTCCCCACGAGTCTCATTTTCCCACGACGGAAGTAACTGGACAACACCGCAAAAAGTCTTAGCCGAAGACCATTGGCTCTGGCGCGTCACCTGGCATGAGGGGGTCGGATACTGCATGTCGAAACTGGGAGAGGGGCGGGACCCTCGGCGACTCATGCTTTACACAACAACGGACGGACTTGACTGGAAATGGATTTGCGAACCGAGGTTGCCAGATAACACTTGGAACGGCAGTGAGACAACTCTGCGTTTTCTTCCCGATCACACGCTCATCGCTTTGACGCGACCGCACTGGATCGGCACCAGTCGCCCACCCTATCAGGATTGGCAGTGGACGCGATTTGCCTCGCACCAACCAGGCAGCCGTCATGGAGACATTGGTGGACCAAACTTCCTCCATTTGCCCGATGGTTCTCTCTGGGGATCAGGGCGTTTATATGGGACACGAAAACGCACCGTGCTGGCGCGCATGACACCCACCAGCTATGAACCGGTTTTTGACCTTCCTAGTGGCGGCGACAACAGTTACCCGGGCATGGTTTGGCACGATGGACTGCTTTGGATGAGTTATTATTCGGGGCACGAAGGACAGGTGAGCATCTACTTCGCCAAGCTACGCCTGCCCCTCTTGGAACCCTAATGGCCGCACCGTCAATGGCACCCGTTTACCGATCCAAGAAAACATACCACATGTTGGAGTGAAACATGACCAGCCCAGAGGACGGATCAATTACCCATGTATTCCAACGGTTAACCGCCGGCGAACAAGAGGCGATGCAGCCATTGTGGGAGGCCTTCTTTCCGCGCGTGGTTGGGTTGGCACGCAAGCAGCTGTCCTACCACAAACCTCGCATGAATGATGCGGAAGACGCTGCGTTGAGCGCTCTGATGAGTTTTTGGCAACAAGCAGAAGGTGGCAACTTAGCCGAGAACATGCGACGCAACGACATTTGGAACCTGCTCGCTACCATGATTGTTCGTAAAGTCATTCGCCATCGCAAAAGAGAAACTGCCCAAAAACGAGGTGGCGGTAAAGTTTTTTTAGAATCGGATCTTATGAATGCTTCTTCGGAGGCTGAGCGAGATCGCACACTAGACGGCATTCTTGGGAAAATGCCTGCGGTCGAATTTGATCTAGCCTGCGAAGAATACCTGTGTCTGCTAGATGAAGACCTACAACCTTTTGCACTTCTGCGTTTACTGGGAAACAAAAACAAAGAAATTGCAGAAACCTTATCATGCAGTGAAAGCAAGGTCGAACGAAAAATTGCTCTCATTCGACAACGCTGGATGCAGGAGTTCCAAGAAGATGAATGAGGTTAACGACACGCTTAATTTTAACGAGCGACGTCAAATCGATGCAATGTGCGACCGATTCGAGACAGCGTGGCAACAAGATAAAAAGCCGCTTATCGAAAACTTCCTCAACGAATTAGAGCACCGCTATCAAGCTTATTTACTACAAGAATTAGTCCCTTTGGAAAGGGAACTACGACTTCTCGCAGGAGAGGTCCCGCACTTCTCGGAATACGCTTCACGATTTCCACAGCACGCGCAAATACTGGCCCCCTGCTTTCCCAGCACCGTCGGCGGGACCAAACCCTTTCCCACAACTGACGCACCAACCCATCTGGGACAACTGCTCCATCCGACGTTGGCTGGCAATTTCAACCGAGGCGAAACTTCGTCCGTGGCCGACTTTCCAAGGCAATTTGACCAATACGTTCTCTTGCGTGAGCTCGGTCGCGGTGGCATGGGAATCGTCTATGAAGCCCATGACCCACGGTTAAATCGCATCGTTGCAATCAAGGTAATGCTAACAAGCTCAACTCAGAATTCTATCGAAACGCAACGCTTTGTCGCCGAAGCCAAGGCAGTAGCTCAATTAGACCACCCGGGCATCGTCTCGGTTTTTGAAATTGGGGAAACGGAGGGGCACCCCTACTTTTCCATGGCCTATATCAAAGGGCACAGTTTAGCCCACCGCAACCAAGATGACGATTTGCCACCACGCCAAGCCGCTGTCCTGATCCAACAAGCAGCTGAAGCCGTCTCCTATGCCCATCAAAATGGCATCGTGCATCGGGACTTGAAACCGGCCAACATCCTCATCGATCGGCGGGGCCAAGTGAAACTCACCGATTTTGGTCTCTGTAAACAAGTTGAGACCAAGCATGAATTAACCGCGACAGGCCAGATTTTGGGAACTCCAAGCTACATGTCGCCTGAGCAGGCCCGTGGCGACCATTCATCGATCGCTGCAGGAACCGACATTTATGGCTTGGGGGCTGTCCTCTACGCCTTACTCACAGGACGGCCCCCGTTTCAATCACCGACAACATTGGAAACGATCCTTCAGGTACTTCACGATGAGCCCGTCGCTCCCTGCAAAGTCAACCGGGGTTTAGAGCGAGACCTGGAAACAATTTGTCTCAAATGCCTGGCCAAATCCGTTGATCGCCGCTACTTATCGGCACAGGACTTGGCGGCGGATCTGGGACGTTTCCTGAATGGCGAACCCATTCATGCAAGGCCTACCGGACTCTTGGAACGTAGTTACCGATCCTTCCGCAAATATCCTTTTCGGATCGGCTTCGCACTCTCTTTGGCAACACTCATTTTACTGCTGAGTATTGGCGGACCTTTTCTGGCCTTATATCAAACCCAAAATGCGCTCGAACAAAGTCGCTTGAGGCAACAAGCAGAAGCGGCTCAAGAACAAGCCGAAACAGCCAACCACCAAGCAGAAAACCATCTGTCACGTGCTGAAAAAAACCTCCTATTGGCAGAAGCCAACCTCACACGTGCTTATCAAGAATCTTACACGAGCCAGATGAATCTTGCCGCGCGCGACTGGGCACAGGCAGATCTCCTCGCCTTACGTGAGCGTCTTGCAAGTACGTTGCCGGCAAAGAACGGCCACATTGATTTGCGACGATTTGAATGGTATCTCTGGAAACATCGCTCCACTGGGCCTGAACAGACTCTCCAAGGACATATGCGTCCCCTCACCGCACTCTCGTACAGTTCAGCAGCACAACTTCTGGCCACGGCGGACGAACTTGGCACCATTCGATTCTGGGATATCACATCGGCTCAAGAAATATTTTCACTCCCCAACACGGTCTACTATTTCAACGATCTTGCCTTCAGCCCCTCTGGAGAATGGCTGGCGGCTGCCGCCAAAGAAAAAGTAGAGGTTTGGAATGTACCTACAAGAGCACTTACCTTAACCCTTATAGGACACACTGCCAGTGTCAGTGAAATCGCTTTTTCACCCACCGGTACCCTGATCGCGACCGCCAGTCATGACAGCACTGTGAAAATCTGGGATGCTGTCAACGGAAAACTCTTGCAAAGTTTTGCCGTTCCGGACTCTGCTATTGCAGCCCTTGGATTCAGTCCTGACGGCCAACAGCTTGCAACAGGGGGCGATGACCGCAAACTCCGTATTTGGGACGTGGAAACAGGTTCTTCAGAGTGGGTCTCTCCTGCCCAGCAAAGTCAAGTCAACAGCCTGACCTACCATCCCCAAGGCAAACAATTGGCCTTTGGCAGTTCTTTAGGCCGTCTCACTCTTGTAGCCATTACTAAGCCGACATCCATGGAAGCTGCAGCAACGTTCGAGATCCTCACACAATTGGACGCCCACCAACAGAGCATCTCTGGTTTGATTTATGGGGAGAATGGTACCAAGCTCTATTCCGCGAGCTATGATCACACAATCAAGATTTGGAGTACCCAGGTCGTCCAAAACCCACACACGCTACAATCGTCCGTCCTTCGACACCAACGCACTCTCAAGGGACATAGCAGCGATGTCACCGACCTGGATCTCGTCAACTCATCAACCATCGTCTCCGCCTCCGCCGATCAGAGTGCCAAAATATGGGATCTAAGCAATCCGGAAGATGCTTATCGCCATCTCGGAGGCCACGACTCGTCGTTGACAACCTTGGCCTACCACCCCTCCGGGAACTTATTAGCCTCCGGAAGCAAAGACCGCATAATTAAGATCTGGAATTTGCAGACCGGAGAACCAGTTCGCGTTTTGACGGGCCATACTGATACCATTTGGAGTCTCGCTTTTAGCCCGAACGGTCAACGCCTCGTCTCGGCCAGCGAGGACAAAACCTTAAGAATATGGGACGTGCCGCATGGTAATCACATCATGACTTTAACAGGCCATGAGGATCTTCTTACCTGTGTCAGTTTCAGTCCTAACGGTCGCCAACTCGCCTCCAGTAGTTGGGATCGAACCGTTCGACTGTGGGACGCAGACTCCGGCGAATCGCAAGCCCTTCTGCGAGGCCATACGGATGCCGTAACGAGCGTTGCCTTTAACAGCGACGGCACTCAGCTCGCCTCGTCAGAGTACGCTGATGGTACCATTCGCCTCTGGAACGCGAAAACCGGAAAACTGCAAGCAACCCTTAAGGGACATCGTGGTGGTGTGAATCACTTGGCCTACCACCCCACCCAACCTTGGCTTGTCTCCGCAGGAGTCGACCAGACACTACGGCTGTGGAACCTGAACAATCAACAATGCCTGACCGTGCTAAGAGGCCATAAAAAAACGGTCCAGGGGTTTTCCCTTAGTTCAGACGGCAGCCGGGTTATTTCCTACAGCCCCGACCTTTCTGTCAAACTCTGGGACCTGAACACCCAACAACACATCCTCAGTCTCCCGGGATTTCATTGCTCTCCCTATGCCCGAAACCTCACTGTTTTCAGCCCCAACGGGCGACACGTCACGACCGTGGAAAATTACAGGACAATCCTTCTTTGGGGTTCTAAAGAACAAGATGCAGACTTATCGCCCTCGCCTGAATGACCTCCCGGCATCCCTTCTCTCGCCAAACCCATCGAAACCGTCTCCAGGTTGTGTCCGGTTCTGGGCTGGCCTCTCGACCGAATGAAAGCCATGATTCCTGCACAGCTGACAACAAGCAATTAGTCGGCCAATGGTTACTGTTCCCCGACCTCTACGTCAGTAGCCAGCAACCTCCGCATTTCAATGTTTTTTTTGAAATTCTTTGCGGGATCGCAATTCCTTTTGAGCATTTACCTAGTAGGCCTCAGAGGCTTCACGGTTAAGAGCCCGCAAACGCCATCACATATCGCGTTCGACGGCTTTTCAAAACGCCCTCATCAGCAAGGAAAAGGAATCATGAAAAACATCGCCACGCTCTCATTGATCGCAGCCACCTCAATACTCACCGGTTGCATGACTTCACCCGGCGATCGCCACATTGTCTACAACCATGACTGGCAGGTCGACATTATCGATGTCGATTGCCCACCCGGAGAGCCCACCGGTCAATTTTTTGACAACGGCGTCCCGATTCCACCCCTGGCAGATGGCTGTGAAACTGAAATTCGCGACTATTATTTGCCACTACTTTTTGGTGGCTACACCAATCAGCCCTACGAAGAAATCACCTTGCAAGCTTGGGTTCCTGACAGCGACTATGTAAATGAAACACCTGCAAAAACTCTTTATTGGGATGGACACATGAATGGGAGGCACATCCCCGGAAATTGGCAAACAATTGGTACGACCCACTCCTATGGAAGTCAGATTCCTGGCGGCTGGTATGCCTGGTCGCTTCCGGTTGATTTTCGGCCAATCATCAAAGGATCGTGGGGAGCGACATTTGAGGACGAGCCTGGCCCACCGCAAAAATATCGTTTCGACTTCCGCGCTCTAGGCGAAGATGGAAACGTCTTGTACTGCTGGGAAGAAGGCTTCTATCAATACATGGATTTTTCAGCAGATCCGATCTCCCAGTACCCCCAGCATATGGCCGACGACCTTGGCAAAATGTCGATCTACTTTGATCGAGATGAGTGGCATCCCCTGCCTTGAATTAGCTCTGGCAATATGCTCCAGCGTGAAAACGATCATGTACCGCGTCTCGCCTGTCCGGTGAGACGCGGTTTTCTCTGCAGGGACTTCAAAACAACCTAAAGCGCTCACTTAAAAACGACAATCCTTGGCAGCGTGATGGTAACAGACGCTCTTCCACCTGCCCACTATTCCAGATTGGCGGTACTCTGCATCGCTAACAAAACAAGTTGTCAACTGCGTAAAAGCATTGAAATTCATTGCTGGATCGCAATTATTTTTGGGCATTTACCTAACAGGGCTCACGGGTTGCAAAGTTGACAATCCATAAACGCCACCAACTGAGACCACGTTCAACGGCTACACCACACTTGGTTTTCAAATAAAGGAAAGCATTATGAAAAACATCGATATTCTCTCGTTACTTACCGCCGCCTCGTTCCTTACTGGCTGCGTCAATTCTCCCGGTGACGGTCACACGGTCTATACCGAAGACTGGGAGATGGCTGAATTTGTTCCCGACGGTGCCTGTTGGCGATGTCGTAACGGTTCTTTTGAAGACTGCGAGCGTTGCACGATTCGCTATTACTATCTTCCTTTGACCTTTACGGGCTATACCGATACTCCTGGTGAAACGATTACTCTGGAACAATGGGTCCCAAATGAGGCATATGTCCGCAATAGTTTTCACTGGATCGACACGATTGAGGGTCCCATCGTTTCTGACTATCGCGACCACATTTACTTGGATAGCGAGCGGGCAGGACGCAACATTCCAGGACGCTGGGAAGCCATCAAAAGCGTCCGCTCCCATGACAAAGAACTTCCTGGAGGCTGGTATTTCTGGTCGGCGTCTGTTGATTTTCGTCCAGTAGCTTCTGTCGCTCGAGAATGGGAAGCAACTTTCGTCTCTAAACCAGAACGTGACAACCAATGGCGATTCGATTTTCGCGTTCTCGGCGAGGAGGGGAATGTCCTCTACTGCTGGGAAGAGGGATTTCCAGATTATTTCTTCTTTGAAGAAGACCTCGTCTTTCAATATGCCGAACACATGGCGCAAGACCCTGGGATCATGTCGATTTATTTTGATCGTAATGAATAAAGCATGCCGCGGCTCGATTCGCTTTTTGCAGGAGCCTAGCGACCAGTCGTGACCAAGTTGATTGACTCGCAGGGGATCTTTGAACACCTTTAAATTATGCTTCAGCACATCGCACTAAAAGACCTCCACATCAATCATGCTCTCAATCGGGTAGTTCGTGACACAGATGAAACCATCTTTTGCCACCTGTAATTCTCCTCTTAATTCACGTCCTATTTCTATGGAACGATTTGCTTGAAATCACGATAAACCATGTGGCTCTATCGCAATGAAACCCATGACCTAATAACTTGCTCTACTAGGACCATCTCCGGGATATTTGATACGGCCAATCGGGTTAATGCGGCCAACCTAGCCAACCAGCCTCAGCAGAACTTCAGACATTCCCGTGTATTTCTAGAATGACCTCCACATCAATGCTAAGCAGCCTCTGTTAAGAGTGCGATACTTAGCTCAGCACATTGCCTTGAACAGCAATGCGATTGTCGCTCACCCACGTGCTCGGCGCGCGAAGAGCGGCTCAGCTACAGTTATCTAAGAAGAGGGGCATACCTGCCCGTGCCCTCTACGGCCGGACGCTCAGACCAACGCCGGCCTCCCGAACCACACACTCCAAACATTTCGTCCGCTGTCCTCCACTACCCCATAACCTCCAGACCATTCCACATCATCATCTGCTACGGATGCGCTGTGCATGAGTGCGATACTCACCGTTTCCGGAGTTCTTTGACCTCACCTAAATGGCCAATACTTGCTATAATGAGGAAAATCCCTGGAGAAACGATTTGATGCAAACTCCCTCAATGAGCAGCAGACGTCCGGACCATAATTTCGATCGTCGCACACTTCTTCAAACTAGCGTTTTGGGTTTGGCGGGACCTCTAGCTTCCTTAAACCGCCTTCCCCTTCAAGCAGCAAACGCTGATTCCTTCAGCGAGTTGCCACAGCAAGGGTTTGGTCGTGCAAAACGCTGCTTAGTTCTCTACATTTACGGCGCTTGGAGCCAACTCGACACCTTTGACCCAAAGCCCGACGCACCTGCTGACATTCGAGGAAATTTCAGTTCGATTGACTCGTGCTTGCCCGGTGTTCGCGTCTGCGAACACCTACCCCGTTCCGCTACGGTACTCGACAAGTGCACGTTAATCCGCTCCATGTCCCACCCTTGGAACATTCATTCTGCTGCCTATACACTCACGGGTAATCCGCATACGGAAAGGATCGAAGGACGGCAACGTCACCCCGAACACTGGCCCTATTTCGGCGGAGTCCTTGAGTTGCTGGGAGAGCAAGGCGCCTTCGGTCCCGCTCCTCAAGGCGTGCCACGCAACGTCTTACTTCCCTGGAAACAGAGCGTCTTCGCAGCCCCCAATAAACGTGCTGGCACGTTCGGTGGGTTTCTCGGCCCTTCCTATGACCCACTCTGGACCACCTTCCACGGAGAAGCACCCCAAAAGGATCCTTTCCGAGAGATCACGGCCGACAGCAGGCTCCGTTTTGATGTCGGCGAATCCGCCGTCATGACCTCTCAAACCTTAGCCAAGCGAAAATCTCTGCTAGATCAATTTGATCAAGGCAACCCCAGACTAAAATCAACATCTGCGGTTGGCAGCTACCACCAGCATCGCCAACGTGCTTTCGATTTCCTCAGTTATCCTCAAGTTCGCCAGGCCTTGCAAATTGGACAAGAGCCACGCGCCCTGCGGGACGCCTACGGTATGACGTTATTCGGGCAAGCCTGCCTCTCTGCACGACGTCTCCTCGAAAGCGGCGTTCAGTTGGTGACAGTTCTGTGGGACGAATTTGGGAAAACCGATGAGAGCTGGGACACGCACCATGATCACCACCCACGACTCAAAGAGTTTCTGCTTCCCGGTTTCGACCAGGCATTTGCCACCTTGTTAACCGACATGGAACAGCGGGGGTTACTCGAAGATACTTTGGTTCTTTGTCTCAGCGAACATGGCCGCACACCTAAACTCTATGAAACGAGTGCTGGCGCTCCAGGCCGTAACCACTGGTCACGAGCTTATTGTCAATTGTTCGCCGGTGCAGGAGTTCCTCAGGGCCAAGTGGTTGGTCGCACGGATGATGTCGCTGGCGAAACGACCGAACGACCAATCGACCCGAAGGACATTCTATGCACTGCTTACCACCTCCTCGGCGTCGATTTTCGACAGACGCTGATTTCCGGTTCGGGACGCCCGGTACCGCTCGTCGGCGGCGGACGCCCCGTACCCGAATTAGTGGGCTAATTTCCCTACGCGAGTAATCACGGTCTCGCCAAAAGAATCGCCGACGGACTTCTCGTCTGGCACTTAAAAACTCTCATATAG
>JAKVBY010000057.1:10685-20844 GCA_022446825.1 Pirellulaceae bacterium | reverse complement strand
TAAACACGGTACATTGGATGAAATTGACTACCAAGTTCCGCAACGAAATCCGTAAGCTACGCCAACGCTGGTCAAGGCGCCACTACGGGCGCCAAGTCGCTGCCACAACAGACCATATCCACGGCGTTCCTGTTCATCCCTTGGTTAATGACTTAGTGGTGGTGGCTTTAATGCGCGATGCCGCCGGACAGGTAGCTTCATTTCTTCAGCATCACCTGCGTTTAGGGGCGCGATCGGTTGTTTTACTGGACAATGGCTCTACCGATGCAAGCATTGACATCGCCCGTCAATTTGATCAAGCAGTCGTTCTGCAATGTCGGTTGCCTTACGCGACTCACAAATATGCGATGAAACACTTCCTCTGCAACCGTTTTAGTGGTGGTGGTTGGTGCCTGATTGCAGATATTGATGAACATTTCGATTACCCGTACTCAAACGAAATCTCACTAGAAGCATTTCTTCGTTATCTCAACAAGAACCAATTCACCGCGGTCGTCGCCCAGATGTTGGATCTATTTCCAGCAGGCCCGGCGGATCAATGGCCTGACGCGACCGCGACCGAAACCACAAGTTGCTTTTACGATTTATCGGCGGTTCATTTTCAACCTTATCAGGCACATCGCACAAACAGGCTCGACGGAGCGGCACCCTCTCATTGGTCCGGCGGCATTCGCAAATCGGCTTTTGCCATGACAAACGGTCCATCCCTAACAAAACATCCCTTACTATTTCCAAGTGCCGGGGCTCTCCCCACGCTGAAGTCGTCACACGAATGCCGTCACGCGCGCATTGCAGACGTAACATGCCTCTTAAAACACTACAAATTTACCGGTAATTTCTTTGACCAATGTCGCGTCGCCGTAGAACAAAAGAACTATTTCAACGAGTCCTCCGAATACCGTGACTACTTAAAAATGCTAGAAGACTTCCCCAGCCTGGTCTTAAAAGAAAGCACCGCAGAAAGATTTACCTCTACAGGAGCATTAGCAGAACGTGGCATTCTGCAAAGTTCTCTGCGTTATCGTAATCTTCGTCAATCCAACCTTTGCCGAGTAGCTGCCTAATTCAATACGAAAGCTTGTTTTATGGCTCAACCCAAGTCATTAAAAATCTCCGTCCTTGTGACAACACACGAACAGCCAACTTACTTGCGCAAGGTTTTGACAGGGTACTTGGACCAAACACGCCCACCCGATGAAATCATCGTGGCCGACGACGGTTCGGGAAAACCCACCGCCGACGTGGTAAATGAATTTACCCGGCGTGCTGCTTTTCCGGTAATACACGTTTGGCAACAACATACTAAAGTCGTGCGACTCTCCCACCTGCGCAATCTGGCGACACGTGCTTCAAAGGGCGACTACATTATTTATACCGATGGCGACTGCGTTCCCACACGTCACTTTGTCGCCGACCATGAACAGCTTGCCCGACCAGGCTGGTTTACACAGGGCAAACGCATGTGGATCAAAGAGAGTATCTTGCAGGATTTCACGGGCCGCGAGAAGCTCCTGCACATGCTCTATCACGCCACACGGCGCAAACTCACCAAACCCCATTATCTGCTTCACCGACCAGGAAGATTTCTTGAGAAATTGACGATTGAAGGAGTTCGCGGCTGCAACATGGCATTCTTCCGAGATACTGTCGAGCAAGTCAATGGCCACAATCAAGACTTCGTCGGATTCTGGAGACAGGATTCAGAATTTGCTTTACGCGTCATGCGTTCCGGCGTTCGGAGACAAGATGCTCTATTTTCTGCGATGCTTTTTCACTTAGAGCATGAAAAGCCGTTGGTCATCGCGGACCTGGAACGGAACTCACATCTTCTCGCAAAAGCCCGTACGGGTCCGATCTATACACCCAACGGCCTCCTCTCAACGCAGCTGGGAAATTCCACTGACTGGAGCACGCGGAAAGCCGCCTGATCCGATCTCGTTGCCGGGTCCTCGAGGACAGTGGAGTAAGCCAAGTAAATCAATCCACTCGGTCACCGAATCCGTAAGGAACCGGCGGCAAGCCCTCTACTACGTTGCATGGCGCGACTGCGTCTCAACATCGCCAAAACGCATTTGCTACCGCACAGACCGTTTGCGACAGGACTTTCCTCACGATCACTGACGCGCAATTGTTTCGTCCGACAACACTCGGTTCGCCCACGCTATGTCATGCAGGCATCGAGACATAACCAGGTTTTTAAGATCCTTGCCTCTCCTCCAGACTTAGAAAGGAGAGCACCTATCCTCTGGATCTGAACTGGAGTGCTCGCTCAGCAACAGCGGGATTGCGGGCGTGCTGGCATAACTGTCACACCGAGCATACCGTTCGTCTCTAGGGACGGCCAATCGTCGTGGAGGGGAGGGTGCCGTTGCCACGACAAAGGAGTACTCATCCATCACCCAATCATCCGAGCTCAAGAATCGTCCCGCCGTGATGGCCTCGACAGCGGAGAAACCACACTCCTGAAGGTAGGTCTCGGGCTCATCTTTACCAAACACAAACTCCTCGCCCATCTCTTGCATCTCCTGGAAAAACTCTCTCACGCCAGGTGGTACTACCCTTCCTCGCACCACCCGCTCACTGACAAAATCACACCACAACTGACCTTGTGTTGCGGCCACGAGTTGTCCGATCCGTTCAAGCAAGCAACGATTCTGCTGCTCGTCAAAATACATCGAACACCCTTCTAAAATAAAAAGAGTCTTTCTATTGAGCTTGAAATCTGATCCTGTCAGCAACCGATCTTGCAGATCCTGACGCAGGAAATCAATCTCGATCATCTGGCGATCTACCACAGGAAGTTCTGGAAATTCTCGCAAAGCGCGCGATCTCTCTGAGAGCATTGGTGGTAAGTCAAGCTCATAATACTTGACCTCCTCCTGTGCCTGCACGCCGGACATTCGAAACATGCGCATATCTAAGCCAACACCACAGAATACAACTTGCTTGATTCCTTCGCGTAAACCTTTTTTCAAAACAAAATCCAGATGTGCTGTACGGGCATTGACCATGACGCCTAACTGTGGAAACGAAGCAGAAAGCTTTTCTGCCAGCAACCGGCCGTGAACACCGGCAACCCTTTCTGAATACGGACACGGTAATACTCCACTCTGAATCGACGCTTGCGTGTCTTGAGCATGACGACCGCGTAGCCCGGCAATTAACCGTGCTGACGTTTTGCGTCCATGAGTGACTAATGTTGTCGAAGTGCCTTTCCCCACTGAAGTCGCAGGCGGCTGAAGATAGTAGGTCATTTTCGCAATGGCCACTTTTTCTGCATTGGCATGAAAGCCTACTTCCAATGCAATGAGGTTGCGGCGGCCTTGATCATAACGACGCCGAATTTGGTCCTGTTGTTCACCGTCGATGTCACATACGGCGATCAAGTCACCGCAACTGGGTGCCAAGTATTTCACCTGCATGCTCGCCAACCACAGCACAGCACGCTCACTCTGACGACTCCGATGGACTCCACCAATCGGCACTCCGCAAAGCAATGAACTGATGGCGATCCCACCGGTGTAATCCGCAGACATACTTATCAAGGCTGCTTGATGGGTCCCATGCTGGTTGGTGCCTTGGTGATTCAACGGCAAAATTGTCACACACGTACCTTTCTCAACCGCTTCCACTGCCCACTCAAGATGCTCCAGAACCGGCACCGCAGTCCTTAACAGCTTGGTCAATAACACGGGATTCATGCGAGTCTTGTAATCTTCCTGCCACTTCATCGTTTTTTCATCTTGGCTGATCATTAAAATCTCCTCAAAAACACAAGAACCACGCCACTTAAAAACAACCACCAGCGGCATGCAATCACTGGGAAGTTTGCAGTAAAAAACCAAACAAGGCATTCTTTTCATTCGCATTGGCCTAACGGTGAGAACGCCCTCTCATTTTGCTGACTCCTTCCTCAGGCTACACAAATCAATCCATACGACGACGGTCAAAGAGAGCGTCCGACTCACGGCCTGAGCAAGAGGGCCTACAGGACTTCCCGCCCCTGCCGCGAACCTATTCAGACCTATCCTCTTAGTAACGAGAATTCCTTTACCGTGTTCGTACCGTTAAATGTTCCTGACTCAGATCCTTAAACACCTTACCCGCAGAAAGGTTTCTCTCAGTCCCCAAAAAACTTGCCTCATTCCCCACGCAACTTTCTCTCATAGCGACATTGACTCGACCTTGCCTACCCGTCTAGTGAAAATGCGTCACGCACATCTTGAAACGCTGTTGGCAACCGGTCGTAGACATCCGACGTGCGGCTCAGACCACCCTCTAATGACGGCGTAGCGTTCAAAGCCAACGCGGCAGGCCCCAAGTAATGCCCTGAATGACAGACGTGAAAATCATCTTGCCAACCGTTTGAGAATTTCGCAAATACCACCGGCTGCTAAGGCAAGCAGGGGAACCTTACCGTTCGCGCAACATCGATTTCCATGAGCGCCACAAATCTTTCAAACAGCGAGTTCCCGGAACATGCTCCCGCGACTCATCAAGCAATACTCGCCACAGCAACAGCGGCCTGCAGAATCTCCGCCCCACGCCGCACTAAATCCTGTTGTGCGATAAGAGGAACCCGCCCGCTGCGAGGCACGGATTGCACTTTCCGCTGCGCGAGAGAGTAGAGCGAAACCGTTCCAGAAGAGATCTGGAATAACCCATTCTCAATTTGGTTATTTCAGCGCCGTAAACACTACCGTTTCCAGTCGCTGTCGCTTTCCTTCTTCCATACTTGCCCCGCCAACAAAAATCAGTTGATCCTGATAGGGAAGCATGCGGTGAAAAAAACGATCTTCTTCCAAATGGTGAACGGTTCGCCAAGCGGATGCATCTGCACTTAAGCGTTGCACGTTCCCACGAAGGGTACTGACAAATAGCTGATCCTTTACAGTAAACGCTGCAGACCCAAATCCTTCCATCGCTTCTCCGGCAAGCTCCGGCCCCTCCGACCAGGTTTGGGATTGTGCATCATAAATATCAACGCGTGTCGTCGACTTTCGATCTGGCTGCATTCCGCCAATAACGAAAAGTCTGCCTGCCTGATGTCCCAAAGACAACGCCCGGCGCTGAAAAGGCGGAGTCGGCAACGGCTTCCACTTCCATACATCTTTTGACAGGTCCATTACCCAAGCGGTTTTGCGCCAGGTCGTTTCTTGCCCATCCAGTTGCCACCCACCGGCAACATAAAGCAAATCGCCGATTATCACGGCGTCGAAAGATGACCGTGGTTCCGGCAGTGCCGGCAACACTTCCCAACGTTTCTTTTCTGGATCGAAACTCGCAACTTCGGCCACGGATTCTAGGTCGTGATCTTCGCCCTCTTGATTGCGGGCGGTAAAACCACCCAGCCGCAACAACTTTCCCTGATACGCTACCATCGCGAGCCCCTGCAATTTGGGACCGTGCGCAACCACTTCCCATTGCTTCGGTTTTCGCAAGTTCACGCGACTTAATTCATTGGATTGCCCTGCCGTCGAATAATGGTGTGCCTGGCCAAAATGTCCGCCGTACACATAAAGCCAGTCTCCTGCGACGGCAGCTCCAAAGCTGGTGATGCCTTTCGGCAAGTCGGGATATTGAACCTCTTGCCCAACCAGCATCCGCAGCGGAGCTAAAATGAGCGTCAGGGCAAAAAGCACCGATCGTGATCTCATTCGAGGTTCCTCTCTAGTCTTTAGCAGCAGATTTTCGAAACGGGCAGAGTTCTCAAGCGTCATTTAGGTAGTCCCATTTTACACACGTCGTGGCAGCACTAGATATTCCCGAACAATTCTGCAGAACCACTGCTGTTCTTGCAATGCCTCATCCTGCGTGCCAAAGAAACAGCCGGCAAATCCATCCGTCAAGAGGAACTTTTTCCTGCGAATGGCGTCACTTAAAGCCGATACTTTTCGTAAAAGCCTTTGTCGGGCCCGTCGCGGAGGCCACACCAACCTTCTACAATACGGCGCCACTTCACAACGTCATACGCTGTGGCGACCTTCTCCGTGAGCCGAGGCAAGCGACGCCGTATTCTGGCAACGTTCTCCAAGGTCGGTGTTGCTATCGAGTCACAGCATCAGTCTCCTTTTCATTGGAAACACTCACGATGAAAAATCCAACCACGCGCCGACACTTTTTAATGTCCGCTGCCGCCGTCGGTGCTACTCACCTTTCACCAACGCAAACGCGGGGACTGGCACCGAGTGGCACACTGCGCACGGCACATATCGGTGTCGGGGGCATGGGGAGTGCTGATCTGACATCGATTGCATCTCATTCCGCCGTGGAAGTAACGGCCCTTTGTGATATCGACTTGGCTCGGCTGACCGGGGCTCACGCCAAGTATCCGCGGGCAAAAACATTTCGTGACTTTCGCGAAATGTTCAACAACCTCGAGAATTCGATCGACGCCGTGGTTGTCTCGACGCCCGATCATACTCATGCGCCCGCGGCCATGACCGCTTTAAATCACAACAAGCCTGTCTATTGCCAGAAACCGTTAACGCACGAAGTATTCGAGGCGCGGCAACTACGGCGCGTGGCAGAACAAAAATCTTTACCCACCCAAATGGGAATCCAAGTGCATTCTGCGGCCGTCTACCGACGTGCAGTCCAAATCATTCAACAGGGGACGATCGGCAAGGTCAGTCGCGTGCATGCCTGGTCCCATAAAAACTGGGGTTACGATGGTGGTGCAATCTCAAAACAACATTCTGTCCCCGATACCATCGACTGGAATCTTTGGATCGGTACAGCCAGTATGCGACCCTACATCGGCCACGAACTCCATCCCGGAAACTGGCGTCGATTTATTGACTTCGGCACCGGTACTTTGGGAGACATGGGGGTCCATATCTTTGACACCCCTTATGCAGCGTTGGAGTTAACCGCTCCGAAATGGGCGCAGGCGACGTGTCGCCAGCCAACCAACCTGGGGCATCCGGAAAGCAACAAAATCCAATACGAATTCCCTGGCACCGCCTACACGACCGAAACCCTTCGTTGGATCTGGCATGATGGTACCTTCGCACCTCCTACCGCTCAGCAGTTGGGTTTAGCCGAGGATCTGCTCGTTCCGAAGCAAGGATCTTTATTTGTCGGCGAAGTTGGCACACTACTTTTACCACACGTCGGAGAAGCACAACTTTTGCCAATCAAACAATTTCAGGATTACCAACGACCGACAGTTTCAGAGGACAATCACTACCATCAATGGGTAGAGGCCTGTTTGGGCAACGGCTCGACCAGCGCCAGCTTTAGTTATGCAGGGCCACTTACGGAGACCCTTCTCTTAGGCGTGGTAGCAAATCGATTTCCCGAAACAAAGCTCCTTTGGGATGCGAAAAACCTGCAAGTAACCAATTCTGCCGACGCCACCCGCTTGCTGCGCCGAGAGTATCGCGACGGTTTCTCCGTGGCGGGCCTGTAATGCTGATTTCAATTGGGCGCACCTGAAATCTAGGATAGAACCACTATGGAAACCATCGACTTCTCGCAATCGTTCCTAACATTCCGCATTGACCTCGACAAAAAGCCGCCCCAAACCGTCAGCCATAAGCCTCCCTACAGTCTTAACAATGCCCGCGTGCAACTTGATTGCGTTTGCCGCGTAACAGAAAAGGCGAGCCATACAACTCAAACGTATGCCCTGGGCGCCAGCTGCAAGACAGAGCGTGTCGGTGTTGAGCGAAACATCTGGACAGAACCGAACGCCGATTTTGTACCGATCTTCTCACTGGATCAGTTCATGAACATTAAAACGTTTTCCCGGGCTGGTGTCGAAGTACAACGCTACCCAGCCTCATTGGGAACACAGTCTGATCGACAGTCGGATTGGAATGCCAATACTTTTGATGATTGGCGCATCGACATTTGCCCGTGCTCGGGTCGCTTGCTAAAGACCGCTGCCGAAATTGTGGACGCGACGTTGAGCAACAAACGCCTCGTAGCACACACCATCGTCCAGAACGAACGCTACGAGTGCCTGATCGAATATCCGGTCAAGACCATCAATGCAAACGAGCGCGACATGATCTATCAGACCGACACCGGTCCTATTTTACTACCTAACATGAATTGCGATCCAGAAAGTATCATCTCCCAATGGGAACTCGCATATTCAGCGTTCAACTGTCCCGAATGGATTGAGATGATCGTCCGGGCCCCGACAAACATTGCCCCAGGCGTCAATGTTTATCACTACTCGGAATCGCTGCGATTAGATGCCGAAAATCGCATCGTTTGCCTTCCCTAACGTGAGCTTTCTCTTCAGCCACCGCATGCGTCTGCTGGGCCTCACATCCAAGGAAGTACCTCAGGCACCACATTTCGATAGCACTCACTAGCGAACCTGGGCCTCTCCATCCGCACCAACCCTTCCACACCACCTGCCGGCGAGTTCTGGTCGCAAGCAGAACCGCTTCGTCGCCCTGGACCAACAAGTAAACTTGGCCACTTGCCTGACTGCCATCAGCCGCGCCCGGGCGAAAAGTGGATACTCTCAAGCTAAACACAGACGTCGCCAACAAGTTGGCGACGTCGACATACGACAAATATCCCTCAACGACAACGCTCTCAACACCTTCTGCAAATCATGGCCACAAGCCCACTCCGGCGATCCTACTTTGCCCCCACGAAAGACAGCCTACAAACGCTTTTGCTGACGAGCATGCAAGCCTGTTAAAAACCGGCCATAACATGGCCCATCTCTACAATACATTCAGCAGAATCGTCACAAAGAGACAGGGGTCAAATAAAGGCGTTTAACTTGACCGTCGTGATTGATTGCGTGACGTTATGCGTGACCTAGTATTTTGGTGAAGAAAACCTTCCTGTACCTACAAGCGACTTAAACGCTTCTTGTCAGCGAACCACACGTCGGAGTCGGCCATGATCACGAACTACAAACAATTTGATTTCAAACATACTGAGGATACTGTAGTCGTACACCTCCATGCCCTTGACGAAACGAACTTCCGGGCCCCTCGCGACTTATTTGCGGAGTTATCACACCTCTATTACACCGAGAAACCCAGGCATTTGATTATTGATTTCAGCAAGGCCCGCTGGTATCCCGCCGAAGCGCTTAGTTCCCTACTCGTGATCCGTCAGCGATTCTCCGGTTCCCGCAAATTCATTTGCACCGGACTGTCCAATGATGTTCAGTCAGCATTTCGATTCTTAAGCCTTGATAATGGAACCTTTGAATTCTGTCCCAACCTCTCCTTGGCTTTGTCTGCATGCAAGCCGCAACCAGCCCGGGATTCCATCCAGCCATCTGACATCGTCACACTGGAAACCGTTGTCTACGAAGACCGCTTGGTCCCGACAAGCTGAATCGGATCACCGACCCGAATGACGCTTCCTTCACCGTGAACGATACGTGTATTGACACCGAGACGGTAAAAGTGGTCAAAGCGATCTGCGTCCGTCCAATTCGGCAGTTGGGATTCGCGTTGGGCCACAAATGTCGAGACAAAATGACTATGGGTGACTCCACTTGCGTTCCAGCGAGCGGGCACGGCACAGCGTTGGCAGGGATTTGTTCCAACCCATTGAACGTCCCCCAATTCTAGCTGGACTGGCTCAGGATCGGTCGCAAAGAGTCGATCTTCCCAAAAGGCAGGTACCCCTTCAATTTCCAAGTTGGCGCGGAATCGATCTCTCACTTCCTCCAAGGTTAATTCGGGAAACCAACTCGCGACCATTTTCAGCGAGGCGGTGCTCACGATAGTAGGCCCCGGAAACTCCATGTCATCGGGGAACCCGCCGGCAACCTCTTTATTAATCTGGATCTTGCATTCCAAGAATCGCGACAACCAATCTCCCAATTTCCCAGACTCCTGGTGCAGGTCAAATGTTTCCGCCCGCGGCCGGATCAAATCTCCCAACCAGACGCGCGAGATTTGCGCGTCGTATTCCGCCCGCAACGTTTGCAGGACGGCAAGGCGTTTACTATTTACGATCGCACCCGCTTCATCTGTTAGTGCAAAGCACCGATCGTTCTCCAAAGCCCCGTTGGCCAGAATGCGACATTGCGATACGCAGTGGCCGGATAGCGATTTAATCGGATAAACACGAATCGCGGCAAGTCTTATCAAAAGGTTTGCTCCCTAGAGATAGTCCGCACATCGCGGAGCGTTGGCTTCTGCCTGACGTCAGCGGGACGCTGGCT
>JAKVBY010000057.1:0-10585 GCA_022446825.1 Pirellulaceae bacterium | reverse complement strand
GGATGCCTTCAAATTAAATTCTTGTGGCCTTGGAATCCGACACAACACGCCAGCCTGTCGTCCCATTGCTCGGCAGCAATAACGAAACTCTAGAACATTCCCAAAACAACGGTCGGGAAATTGCACCCCTCTGCTGGTGCGTCTGCCATCGCTTATAACCACCGCCCAACACAAGCGGTATGAATTTCCCAGATCAAGCTGATTCAGAAACCGAAAACAGAGCGTCAGACGCAGCTCATTTTCCCATCAAGCATTTCTCTCATGACTCAATTTTCTGCGTCAATCAATCGTAGGCAGGACTTGCTGAACATGTTTCACCATATAGTCGTAGTCGTTACCAACTTGCAACCAATTGACTCCGAGTGAAGCAAGTGTGTTCGCGTATTCTGCATCCGTTCCCATACCGGCTCCACAAAACAATCCGTTCTCGCGTGCTGCCGTGGCTACCTTTTTAATGGCATCCAACACCTCGGGATCACTCGTCTGGCCTAATTTACCCATCGTTCCAGAAAGGTCGTTCGGACCTAAACAAAGAGACGTCAACTCCTTAATCTGAGCAACCTTGTCAATCTGATTCACCAGATCTATCGTTTCAATTTGTGCCGCCACAAACAGGTTTTCATTCGCATGATCCAAATAAGATTGGCCACCACTACGCCCATAATTCGTTGGTCGCCGTGGCCCAAAACCACGGTTGCCCATTGGCGGGTAACGACACGCTTTAGCAAACTCAGCGATCTCTTCCACGGATTTCGCTTGGGGCAACAAAATCCCTTCTGCGCCAGAATCAAGCACACGCTTGACCCAGGCAATATCACTACTAGGAATACGGACAATCGCCGCAGTACCCGCAGCCCGGGCTGCAATCAAATGCGCCATCAAGGTCTCAAGATTGGTCGGATTGTGTTCCAGATCAATCCAAAAGAAGTCCGCTAACCCACCGAGTGCTTCGGTGACGGCGGGGTCGGTCAACGTAATGCCAATACCCTTAGCATTTTGACCCGAGGCTAATTTTTCGCGAAAACGAATTATATTTTCAGTAATCATGAGGGGGATATTCCTAATTCTTCTTGGACAGCAAGGATCGGCTCTCGGTTTCGCCGCGCGCCGTCCTCCAGTAAGGGATAATTAAAAATGTCACAGGTCAAAGTACCGCGAAAGTCGGCCTGTTTTAGCGCGGTGATCGCGCCAGCGATATCAATGCAACCGTCGCCTAAAGGCAAATGCTGTGCGTAGGTTTTGCAATCACCATCGGAAAAGTGCAAGTGCTGGATACGGCTGCCAAGTTCTAGAATCGCATCCAAGTATGTGTCAGGTTGCCCCACACCATAATGGCAAAGATCGAACAAAACACCCACACTGCCTGCGGAGCGACCTTCTGCAACTGCGTCAATGAAGTCACAGCACCACTTATTTTCCATACTCAGGGTATTGGGATGCGGTTCGAAAACTAATTTCAGACCCTGGCCGTCTGTCATTTCCGCGCAGCGACGAAACAACTCAACATTGGCTGCCATGACCTCAGAAGAGGTACGTTCACCATTGGATTCAGTCCAGGTATCGTGGCTGATCACCAATCCTAAATCCAGGTCGGTGGCGAACTCAACCGATTTTTGAAAATCCGCCAGAGTGGCTTCCATTGCATCAAAGGGTTCAATCTCCACCCAACAGTCGAAGCCGTACAATCCCAAACCTTGTCTTTGCGCCCAGGCCAGGAACAACTCACGTGATCGGCGAGACGTTAGCTGTTCGTAAAAATGCGGACGTGAGACTTCCAGCGAGTCAAAGCCCGCCTCTTGAATCACACGACAAATCGGTTCAATTCCGGAGTAAAAACGATAACTTACGGCATTAATACACGGCATTTAAAACAACCTTTACGTCCGACTCAGCACCCTTCACAAGCCTCCAGCGTAAGGCAAAACAGATGGGGAGACAACGGGCAGGACCAGCCCCGAATTCCAAGGTAACACTCTGCAAAAGGGGTTCTGAGACATGTCGCCTGTGTGGACCCATCTCCTGCGCACTCGACACTTCGTTCGTGGACTTGATGAGATCGGTCAGGGAATCTCGACATTCCACTGTTTTGCGAAATCACACATGCGGTCCCAGGTCGGGTCGTCCACGGAAATACCGTCCACTTCGCGCTGCCGGCGAGTACGAAACTCTAATTCACCCGGAACTAAGACTTCTTTAAATCCAGGCGCTGGTGGAGATGATTTCAGATAGGTGACCATCCCTTGGGTCATTTGCTTGAACGTTTCCAAGGGGCAAAACGTCGCTGGATCCAAGACCAAAAAACAAACCCCGTTGCCAAACAGATCCGTGGCGGTACTACTCAACCCTGCATAAGCGGCTCCCAAAATTTCGACCAGCATGCTCAACGCATATCCTTTATGACCGGCAGAACCGCCCAGTGGCAAAATCCCACCTTTCGGAGGACCGTAGAACTCTGCTGGATTGTTCGTCGGTGTTCCATCCGATTTTTGCACCCAACCATCCGGGACCATTTTCCCTTGATTCATATAGGTGCGAATCTTTCCTTCTGGCGCCATTGAGGTCGACACATCGGCGATGATCGGATCGCCCTCAGTAGGAACACCATAAGCAATAGGATTCGTTGAGAGACGTCCTTCACTCCCTCCAAAAGGAACCACCCAATCACCGTACATGGGTGAATTACACGTCGCAATCCCGATCATGCCTTCGTCCGCTGCCAACTGCACAAAGGCACCTAACCGAGCCACGTGATTGCAACGTCTGGTAATCACCGAGGCGGTTTTTTGCTCACGTGCCATTTCAATGGCGGTTTCCATCGCTTTGGTCGCGCCCACCGGACCAAAGCCTTGCCCACAATCGACAATGGCCGTTGTCGCTGATTTCTTTTCGATTTGGATTTTCGCTCCAGGCACAATGGAACCGTCCTCGATAAATCCCAAGTATTCCGGAATCCGCATCGCACCGTGAGAATCGTGTCCGAAAAGGCTACTCGTAACAAGGTTATTGGCAATCACAACCGCCTCCTCGGAGTTCGCCCCCGCCGCTTCGAATAGACGTTCCGTAAAGGCACAAAGTTGTTCGTGAGAGATTACACGTGGCATTTCGTAGTTCACCTCTGATTTCTGAGAACTGACAACAAGGCTGAAATCCTCTTTGGAAACTCACAATTTGTCAACCAGCTAATCTTTTCGTCTGAATTTCACAAGTTTGCGCTGCGAGACACGCCCGGGCAGGCCGTTTCTACTGTCCACGGGAACATTCTGCCCAAACCAAGTTAAACTTTTCTCGATTAAAGGCGATCAGGAAACTCTAACTCGGGAATCGCCAAATCTACCTACGCTTGAGAATTACTATGACAAATCTTCTCGTAATCCCGTTTGGTAGCCGGCGGGCGCACCCATGTACCACAGCCGCATCTCAGCATCTAACATCCGCCTTCCCCCAAAGCCCCAAATCGTCCAGTAGGATTTTTCCTCGGCGCTACCCCATTTTGTTCGTAACGCACTAGCTTAGAACCCAGAAGGGTGTCCGCCAGCACCCCAAAGACAAATTCCCCATGACAAGCTGGTTCCCTTGGCCGGAAACAAGAAATATGCGTAGGGTTGCTCGAATCAAAACAAAAGGGACATCAAGCGTGGCGGCTGAATTGGCTGCCTTAAAGATGCCAGATTGTTTTTCACCTGCGGCGAGAAAATATTCACTTACCGACAGGCAAACAGGTAGTATTCACTCCCACAAACGCCACTCAACAGGGCAGTATTGCAAAGCTCCATCATCTTGCTGGCCAAGACGGGCGGAGTCTCGAGCATCTCGCCAGAGACAACGCCACTTGATGCCCCGCTACAGTCACCACAGACTTCGCCCTATAATTTTCTGCTGCGGAGCAAACTTTTACTGTGCTGGTCTAATCTCTGACAAATACGAGGAACCTATAACGTGAGTCGAAACGAAATCTTCACACTTGGCAACAGTGAGCCGACGGAACTTTCTCCCGGGGTGTTTTTACGCGTCTTCGCATCTGGCGGCCTCGGTGCCGAAGAAATTACAATCTGCACGGCAACCATTGCTCCGCAAGCTGGCTTGCCCTTTCACACGCATCCCACCTCGGAAGTCATTACAGCGTTAGTCGGGGCTGCTGAAGTACTGGTGGATGGACGGCGTTACGCATTAAATCCCTACGATGCCATCCACATCCCGGCAGGAGTACCCCATGCAGTAAACAATGCCAATACGACAGGGGACATCGTACTCCACACCTCCTTTCCGACAAACAAACCCGACCGCGATTTCGTTGAAGACACGTTTTCTCGTGACGATCGCCAAGCAACCGACGATTCGTGTCCGGAAACTTTGGTGCGATTTACGGCTTCCGATCCAGCAACTCTCAGCGCAGGAATTCAAAATCGCCTGCTCTTTACAAGTGATAGCGATACCACGGGATTGTGCGGTGGGTATCTGGAAATCGCTGCAACCCATTCCTTACCGCAACAGACATACCCACGTGACATTGTGTTTACTGCCGTAGACGGACATTCCAGCGGAGAGGTCGGAGCTGAATGTCATCAACTCGCGGGGATGACATCACTCTGCGTTCCAGGTGGTGTTGCGCATCGTCTGGTCAATTCAACGGACGCTCCTGCGGCTCTAATTTGGGCTTATGCGGCCCCGGCTTTGCCCCTGCTTGAAAGCACCGCCAACGACTAACTGACCTCGCGATTTCATACCGTGAAGACAGGACATGCAAACATGGGCGTTCTCTACGGACTCAAGGTCGTGGACCTGGTGGTCATCGTGGCTTATTTCGCCATTGTGATGCTGATCGGTTTTTGGGCTTCTCGGCGCGTGAAGAACGACGAAGACTACTACCTCGGTGGTCGCCGCTTTGGTAAAGGCCTGCTCATGATGCATTGGCTCTGCACAGGCACGCATAGTGAAATGGCCGTTCAGGTCGCCGGAGCAACCGCCCGTGTGGGATTAGGGGGCATTTGGTATCAATGGATGTGGTTATTTTCCACACCGTTCTATTGGCTGATTGCACCTGTCATTCGTCGCCTCCGCGTCATCACCACAGGTGACTTCTTTCGCATTCGGTATGGTCGCAGCTTGGAAATGGTTTATGCGATCGTGGCACTGCTTTACCTGATTCAGTCCATCGCGTTGCTTTTGCGCGGAGCTGGTGCAGCCATCGCTGGCGCCACAGGCGGTGACCTGCCAACCGAGCAATCCGTGATTCTGTTATCCATTATCTTCTCCACCTATGTCGTTGCTGGTGGGCTGATGGCCGCCGCCTATACCGACTTGCTTCAGGGCGTGATGATCATCATCCTCTCGGTATTACTGGTCCCCGTTGGCATGCAAGTAATCGGCGGATTCTCCGCTCTGCATGAAAAACTGGGGCCCGAAATGATGAGCATCACAGCGCCGGATGGGGCATTGGAGGGTCACCTCGGATTTATCATTGCCATGTCGCTCCTCGGTCTGACGGGTGTCGTCGTCCAGCCGCATGTCATGAACGCCACAGGTTCCGGAAAAACAGAACTGGAATCCCGTGTAGGAATGACCTATGGCAACTTTATTAAACGCGTGTTAACCATCGCCTGGAGTTTTACGGGCCTCGTCGCTGTGGTGATGTATGCCGACTTAATGTCAGGAGTTCCCGCTGGTAGCGCAGAAGCCAAACGACTCAGCGAAACACTTTTTGGTCATGCCATTCGCGACTTGCTAGGAGACGGCTGGCGCGGACTCATGATCGCCTGCATTGTCGCGGGTGTGACGAGTGCAGAAACCTTCATGGTCGTGGGCGCCGGCATCTTCACACGAAACTTCTACCGCCATGTTGCGAACACAAAAACTGACCGGCATTATCTCTGGGTAGGTCGCGTGGCCGCCGCAGCCATCCTGGTCGTCAGTATCGCCGCTGCGTTCCTGGCGGACAGTGTAACTCAACTGGTGCTCGCATCCGTGCAGATTATCGGGCTGCTCGGGGCGGCCTTTTGGCTGGGCATCATTTGGCGTCGGGCCAACACCACCGCCGTTTGGTGTAGTTTTGTGGGGAGCGTTATGGTCTGGGCCTGCTCTAGTGCCAACGCAACTTCTGTCGAAGGGTTACCCGGATTACATACTCTGGTGATTGGCTTGGAATCCTTGGGCGACTTCTGTTACCTACGAGGCCATACACGTCCTGTTGAAATCATCGTCATGTTAGGTGTGCAATTCGGCGTCTTGATTCTCATCAGCCTCGTGACCCGTCCCCAATCAACGGTGCAACTCGATCTTTTTTACGCGCGCCTGCTCACGCCGGTCGGAAAAGAAAAAGAAGTCGTCACAGATCGCACATACGACGCCGCCTTAACCATCGGCCTCGCGGGGAAACCACTCGACTTTAAAGCAGCCGAATCGTTTGGCTACTCCGGCGCACGTCGTTTCGGCTTGGAAATCCCACGTCTAACCTGGATCGATTGGGGCGGTTTTTTACTTGCCTGGGCAGTCGTGGCGGGACTGATCGTCATGCTCGTGTGGCTCGCAAGCCCCTAAAGCCAAGGCCTTATCTTAACTGCACGCACCATATCAAACCAAACAAACGCTTCTGACGACTTACGCACGTCCTTAACTTACTTTGCCCTTCAGGAAACCATTCTCATGACCAAAGAATTTCAAGACCGTGTTGCCATCGTGACCGGCGGCTCTCGAGGAATCGGACGGGCCATTGCCCTGCAACTTGCCCGAGAAGGTGCCGATGTCGCCATCAGCTATGGTTCCAATCCTGCGCCTGCTGAGAAGACGCTCCGTGACATCCAAGCATGCGGCCGCAATGCCTTGGCGATACGCTGTGATGTTTCTCAGGGCGAGCAAGTCGAGGCACTGGTGCAACAAACACGGGAGCATCTTGGCCCTATCGATCATTTAGCGCATTGCGGGGCGATCAGCAATCTAGCCCATCATTCCGAACTTACCTACGAACAATGGTTTGAAACGATTGACATTAATTTAAACGGCACCTTTCGCATGGTTTTTGCGGTCAAGGATGAAATGATTGAGCGGCAGACCGGGACCATCGTATTAATTTCCTCGGTTGCCGCCTTACGGTCTCGTGGGGCCCAAATTCATTATTCCAGTTCCAAAGCGGGCGTCATCGCCATGGCCCGCAGTTGCAGCGAAGCATTCGCACCCCATGTCCGTATTAACACCATTGCCCCCGGTTTGATCGATACCGACATGGCAAAAGTCCTTTCGCCAGCAGCCACAGACGGCATTATGGCCGCAACTCCACTTGGTAGATTAGGGCGGCCAGAGGAGCTGTCCGAACTTGCCTGTTTCTTGCTCAGCGACCGATCGAGTTTTCTCACCGGACAATGCGTAGTAGAATCAGGCGGCCGGGTTACACTACCATGAGCCATGAAATACCCACCGCAGCAACATAATCCGCAAACAACAGCCTCTGGCGAAACCGGTCCACAGTTGTTCCTTTCGAAAGCAAGATCATGTCCAACGACAGTGCAAAGAATGCGGCCACCATTTCACCACCACCCGCCATTATGTTCCAAGGCAATCCGATTGGCTGGTTGGCCGTCTTGGGACCCGGCGCCGTAATTGCCTCCATTACACTCGGCACGGGTGAGTTAATCTTCTCGTCCCGTGGTGGGGCGTTGTTTGGATACAACATCCTGTTTGTCTTTGTCCTCATTTCACTATTGAAATGGGGGCTCGTCTTTGCCATGTCACGCCACATGGTCTTAACCGGGGTCCATCCTTATACCCGCATGGTCAGTCTGCCGGGACCCCGCGGCTGGTTTCCTTTAATGTTGCTTTTGATTGCCTCCTTAACAACGCCCGTCTGGACCGCTTTTTTTCCCGGCATCCTCGGAAATTTGATCGCAATTATTACCGACACGCAAAACGCGTTCAACGGAGCCGCACAATATCTGTGGGGAATCGGATTTCTTTTTACGGTCGTGATGCTGACCTTTCTGGGTGGCTACACCATCCTCGAAAAAGTTCAAATTACCATTGTCGGCGTGATGATCCTGTCCGCCATCTTCTCCTTGATCATGTATGGTCCCGATTGGCTGGCCATGCTCAAGGGCGGGATGATTCCGTCGTCACTGAAATACCCCCCTTGGTTGCCAGAAAAACATCCGGAAATTTCCAAGTACTCCGAGTGGGTTGAAACCACCCGCTACATCGGCGTCATCGGAGGCGCGGGTTTCGATTATTTAGCCTATACTTCGTGGCTGAGAGAAAAGCATTGGGGCTGGGCTGGCGTGGGCGAAGCCACAACGACCGATCTAGAAAAAGCGGCTCTCGACCCCCAAGATTTTTCGCGCGGCTGGGTCATCGCACCAGCCATTGATTGTGCCGTCAGCTTTCTTTTGGTGGTCCTCTTCAGCGCCGTCTTTGTGGCGGCCGGAGCCATTGTGCTCGGCCCCAATCAACAGATCCCCAACGGGGACAATTTCCTCGAAATGCAAAGCACGTTTGTGGCGGGCATCCACCCCTGGATGAAACCCGTCTATTTTGTCGGCGCCTTCCTTACACTTTTTGGAACACTCTATGGCACGCTCGAAATCGCCATCACAGTTTGTCGGGAAATCGTACAGGCGATCCACCGCGACTACGCAGTTCATAATCAACAACGCCTGAGAAAAATAGCTGTGCTCTGGTGCTCGGCCGGCGCGACACTGATTTTGGTGTGGTCTTTCTACCTGGTCTACTCCGGGCGCGGAGACACCAGCGTGCTGATTAAGCTGATGACCCCTGCCAATCTCTTCACCGGCGTCCTGTCGTGCGGCATCCTCTGTTTTCTCATGCCGTGGATCGATCGTCGCTTTCTCCCTCAACCCCTAAGAATGCACATCACACTTTTGGGCCTTAACGTAATCTCCGGCGGGATCTTCCTGTTTTTGGGGATCAAGGGATACTGGGACGCCCACGACCCCAGCCCGGGGGCCCCTATCTATACTAAACGCTGGTTTGCGATTGGGGGAATTTTGGCCATGCTCATCGTCAGCCTCCTCCTGGCAAAGGTGTTAGAGAAACGGCGTTTAAACAAAAACATCACTGCTTAGAAGTGAAAACATTGCTGTCCCTTTGTTGCGATGTTAGGCCAAGAACGAGCTGGGGACAAAGCAGTGCCTTGTCGTTAGGCGGGTTTTTGAAACCACGTGGTTGTGGTTAGCGTTCCACAACAGGTTGCCTTCGTCTTTCCAAGCCTACATGCCTGTTCCCCGACCATTAGGCGCGAGCTCTCGCAAACGCATCCCTATCCCGATGCGCCAGCAGGCCTTGGTCGATACCGCGTTTAACACGCCAAAGCACTTATCCCTCAAGCGATGGGTCTGACCGGCTGGACTGAGACTTCAGTCCGCCAAGGCCGCCTATCGTTTACCCGCGCGACGACCAACAGATGGCAAGATTTCGCCTGACCAGAACGTTATTTCCCTCGAGAGGGCTGATTCGGAACAAAGCGTGTTCCCCAACGTTCATCATTTTTCGGCAACAGTCCAAAATTACAGACCACAAACTTATGATGCGCGAGGTGATGCTGCGCCACTTTCCGCAGGGTCCCCGACGTGTGTGCTGGCAAGTGCCCCAGCAATGCCACCACAATTTCATTCAACACAAACACCCAATTCGGAATCAGCAAAGCAACCGGACGCGACATATCGGTGATAATAAATTCCAACGGCGAAATGGTCCCCGAATCGAGCGGAGTCGGCAATATTCCCCGGTGATGGATGGCATGAATACTGTCATAAAGAGGCTTGCAGGTATGAAAAGTCCTGTGAGTACGGTAATAAACTTTTGTCGAAAGAGGAATGGAAAAAAGAATCCCCAACACACTCAGTGCAAGTCCGACACCCTGAATGAAGTTAGCGTGCTCTACACACCAAGCAACAGCATAAAGATCGAGGCCGGCCTGCTGCCGCAACATCTCAAATCCGCCAATCGTAATGACCTGTATAGAGCATTTCACGAACAGCCCAACGTTCCCCAAAAAGTAAGTCCACCAGACATGTCGCAAAGCGGTTTGGGGTGTGCGCAAATTGGCGCGTTGCTCGTGAAACACTCGTAATTGCAAACGCCTTGAACCCACCGTCAGCGCATAGGTATAAACCAAGACATATCCCATGCGCAGTACCATGTAGAAGGCATACAACATGAACAGACTACTCAACGGTAAGTTCAGCCTCTCCCGCAGAGGATAGATACAGAGATACAAACCAAAGCCGATGCCGTAATGAGGTAAGGTATTGAGGAATGCTCGGCCGAGCACTTGCAGATAGAGCCCCATCTGACCCGGCAGGGCGGTCAACGCAACCTTACGCTGCCACGGACGCTGGTCCAGTAGCAAACTGGCGACAAGGCAGAGCGTGACCCAGGCAAACCAGAACAGACTGACGATGTTTGTCGCAGCCAGTACAATTAGAATCACGCTGAACACAAGATGGCTGTTGTATTCGCCACCGCGTCTGGCCGAACCATACGTCTGATAGATCGCCCCGACGGGGACTGCGGCTTGGGGCAGTTCTTCCAAGGCATCCTCAGGGCTTTTTAGATTCTCCAGCATCACTAAACCGCTTTACCG
>JAKVBY010000056.1:31752-52834 GCA_022446825.1 Pirellulaceae bacterium | reverse complement strand
TCTGGTAGAGAGTAACGCTCAAGCCACTTGTCCGTCGCTACACGATCCACATCGCAAACTGCGGCAATCTGAACTTCGGACTCATCCAGATAGCCTAAAATATTTTCGTGGCTGATCGCGCCAAGACCAAGAAACCCAACTCTGAGCATGCGTACTGAAACTCCGGTGCCAAGCGACAAGCAATCAACAGATGCGATATTTCTGATAATAATCGCCGTATTCTTCCAGGCCGACAATCTCAAAGAATTGCTTGTCGTTAATCAATTTATCCTGAATGGCGTTCCAATCCCCAGTCTGTTTCAATTTCGTGTAGGCTTCGAGTAAGCCCTTGGCAGCCGCGTAGATCCCCACCAGTGATCCAATCACCATTTGATAGTTTGCAGCCTCAAAAACAGAAATTGGTAACGGTTCGATCGTAGCAAAGATACCCACCAACGGACCTTCAATACGCTCGCGATAAAAACGCACCTCCTCCTCCGTCAATGCCATGACAAAAGCTGCACTGGCACCTGCCGCAAGATAGGCATTGAGCCGATCGACCACCTCTTCCATTTTGTTTTCCGTGTAGTACTGTTCCAACGGCATCGTGCCAATGACGTCCGTTCGCGCGATAATCATGAAGTCAGGGTCTTCTCTTGCGTCAACGGCAGCTTCGATCTTGCCACACATTTCGTCTGTCGAAATCAACTCGTTGCGAGGTATGCCAGGAAGAAATGGACATTTGGAGGGCAATTGCTCATCATCAAAATGTACCCCAGCAACTCCCGCCATTTCGAAATCTCGTATGGCATCCATCACATTAATTGCCGTTCCCCAACCTTCCTCCGCATCACAAATCACCGGAATGTCAACCGCTTTCACGATGTTGCGAGCCATCCACAAACGGTCAGTCTTCGACATCATGGCGAGGTCCGGCTTGCCAAACATTGATGCTTCCGTGGCGTAGCTACCGATATAGACTGAGTCAAAGCCTGCCTGCTCGACCATGCGTGCTGAAAAACCATCAATCGCCCCAATAGAAGCAATCGTTTGACCACTTTCAATTTTTTCGCGAAGTTGGGTCGTTGTTTTCATAGATTGTTTCCTGCTTAACGGGTTGTCAGCGTCACGATCAAGGATTAACGCACTTGTGTATTTCCCCATCCTTCATGATGGCGCGCAGTTGATCTTTCTGGAGTAACACCTTGGAATCGTTGAGTGGATCTCCATCAACCAGGAGCAGATCCGCCAAAAAGCCCTCCTTGATTTGACCAAGTTCGGTCGCCATATCCATGGCCTCACCACCATACTTGGTCATACTGAGAATGGCCTCCATCGGAGTAAACCCGAGATGTTGAACAAAATGGTCAATGTCGCGGGCATTTTGCCCATGGGGAGTAATAAAGAAACCGTAGTCACCACCTCCCAAGACGCGCACACCTCGTCGTTTCAGTTCCTTGACGACGCATGCCGCGCCGGCGAGTTCCTCGCGAAACCCCATGGCTTGCACTTGCTCTTCAGTAAACCACTCGGAGCCTTCATAGGCCGCAATGGCCGTAAAGCCAACATTGGGGCTGACGAACACCCAATCTTTATTTTCCTCGAGCAAATCAAGTGCCTCTGCATCGGCAAAGTTGGCATGATAGATGACCTTGATTCCGTGACGGACACACAGCTTCACGGATTCTGCACTCCGCGCGTGGGCGCTCATCCGCTTGCCATGAGCGTGGACAACTTCCGCCGCGGCTGAAACTTCAGCCTCGCTCATGACGGTCGTTTCAGAACCCGCATGCGGCACAAAGCTGTCACCAGAAATGACTAATTTGATGATATCAACACCTTCGCGAATCAGTTCGCGTGTCAGACGTCGATACTCTTCTGGCCCATCGGCTACCAGCGCCATCGATTCAACATAAGGCATGTGTTGCGTGCGCAAGTCGCCCAGCCCGCCTGTAACTGTCAGCCACGGACTGGCCGCCAACAAACGCGGACCGGGAATTTCACCGGCATTGATCGCGTTGCGAATCACCACATCGAGACGAGGTTTGGCCGACGCTGCGCTCAGGCAACTCGTAATCCCGTGGTCCAAATACAGCTTGGCATTCCGCGCTGTCAGTAGGGTGTGTTCCTCGGCGGGAATTGCCCCCAGTTTGGCAAGGTCATCCGTATTATCAATGCTCAAATGTGCGTGCGACTCGACTAATCCAGGCATTAAAGTCGCTTGACCACCACCATCAATTACCTGAGCCCCTTCGCGCGATAGCGATTCCACTTGACGCGAGATGCCAACAATACGTTTTCCTTCGATCAACACGTGTCCCAAAAACGGATCTGCACCGCTGCAATCGAGGATCCGGACGTCAGAAAACAACACTTTCGTCATGATTCATCTATCCTCTTATTACAACCTTGCTTGACAATCCGTTCCTAGGGAGCAGTGCAAGACATACAAAAATAGACGGCACCATACCCGCTCAAGACTTTACCTCAGACAACATACGGCGCGCGGCGTTGCCTAAAAAAAGCACGTCAACGCCTGCAACAATCAATGTGTAGCCAAGTTCGATATAAGGTCGCACAGCACTTGCCGTCACACCAAAATACCCCAACGGTATGCTTGCGGACTGGCATGCTTTTGTGATGCGGTCAATCGCTTGGAGAACCTCTGGATCGTCAACCTGCCCCATCTTTCCCATGCTTGCAGCCAAGTCGTAAGGGCCGAGCAACACCGCATCCACACCCTCGACTTGAACAATCGATTCAATATTCTCAACAGCATCGACATGTTCAGCCTGAACAATCACAGAAATGGTTTCATTGGCATTTTCGACATACTCGGCAAAGCCAAATCCATAACCATGAGCCCGCGCCAAACCAACGCCACGTCCACCTTGGGGAGGATACCGTGAGAAACGGACAACCTGTGCTGCTTCCTCGGCAGTATTTACTTGAGGTACGATAATCCCCGCCGCGCCTAAATCGAGAACTTTTTTGATGGGTACTTCTTCACTGGCTGGCACCCGAACAACACATGGAACCTGTCCACCGACTGCCTGCAAGACACCCAAAATATCAGAGGTTTCCAGAGGGCCGTGCTCGCCATCGATAAAAAGCCAGTCAAATCCAGCATCTCTGAGAACTTCCGCCGTCGACGCTGTCGGCAAAGTAACCATCGTACCAAGTAACGTTTCGCCCGCATGGAGGCGAGACCGAAAGTTGTGACTCATCTATTCCCTCAATTCGAGACAATCTACAAGAATTTTAATGGACGCGTTTCCAGGAAAAACCGTTTTAAGGCAGAACAAAGCACACGTCCAGAAGCAGGGGCTTAATTCGCGCAAATCGTCGCCGCAACTACTTTATCGATCCAAGCAAGCGAGCAAGATAGTATCCTTGTGACGAGTTTGAATTGTCGCCACCGTAAATGTTTCGGCTAATCTCTAAAGATCAGCGGCCACTCAAGAGACCAATACTGATTTGGCCTGACGCGGCAGTAGTGGGCGCCAAAGAGGGATCGCGCAGACGGGCGCGCGTCGGTGCGTCTTTTGTGCTTTTCATTCCAACGAAGAATTCTCACTCTCCCATTTTCTAGCGATTTTCAGTTCCTAGCGAGCGCAGAAGAATGAAAAAGTAAGCAGAGAGCGAACTGTGTTCTCTCCGCAGTGACACATCAACTGCCAGGAGGACCGGACACGCGGACAACTGCGGACAACCATCTCACTTGGGATCCTTTTTGCTGGTAGCCATGTCCATTTGAGGTTGCTTCTTCAGAGGATTTTAGCCGGCACAAAGAACCCTCTGAGGACAACCGGCAACAGCCATTTCACGCATTCACACGCCATTGATTCGATTTATGTTATCATCTTCATGATTGCTTCAGGTCACCCCCTGGCGTCTCTCCATTCATCCGTACAATTCATTTCCAATTCCAGCTTGTTCTTTTGAACCGATTGCTGACGACCTCGGAAAAGTACTCGCGACGGAAGACCTGGGAACCACCACAGAACCTTTGCATCCTGCCACGCGAACATCCTCCTCTGATCCGCTAGACTATTTTCATTTACTGTTTGTCATTGCCATGTCCCCCTCGCTCGCTATTCACGCCACATCGGTCGAACTTCGTTACGGTAAAGAACTCGTCCTGCGCAACGTGAATTGCCAAATTCCCTCTGGTAGTTTTGTTTCGATCCTGGGACCTTCTGGATGCGGTAAGACTTCGTTGCTCCGCTTGGCCGCTGGCTTGCAGCGTCCAACAAACGGGCAATTGAGCGTTCTTTCTGACAGTTCCACTAGGCATCCACAAGTTGGTTTTATTTTTCAGGATCCCACACTCCTGCCCTGGCGTAACGTGGTCGACAATATCCGCTTACCATTAGAGTTGAGCGGCGTTGCAAAGAAAGCGTCAGCCCTGGATGTCGATCGTGTGATCGCCATGGTCGGCCTTCATAACGAAGACCGTAAAAAGTTCCCCCACATGCTTTCGGGAGGAATGCAGATGCGTGTGTCGCTGGCGCGCGCCTTGGTAAAACAACCTGAACTTCTCTTGTTCGACGAACCGTTTGCTGCCTTGGATGATCTATTGCGTCAACGACTGAATGAAGAAATATTGCGTCTTTGGCAGCAAGAGAAATGGAGCGCCTGGTTTGTCACCCATAATGTCAACGAAGCGGCTTTTCTGAGCCAACGTGTCTTGGTAATGACCGATCGACCAGGGACGGTTCATGCCGACATTAAAGTGCCTTTCCCTTATCCCCGGCGTCCCGAACTACGTGCGACACCGGAGTTTGCGGAATTCACCGGACGACTACACGCATCCTTACAAGAGGCTGCTGCGTGAAAAATCGTCTGGCAAATAATTTGAGTCCGGCACTCGCCGCGTTGTCGGTGGCGATTTTCGTCTGGTGGCTGCTTGTCGTAACTTTCGACATCAAACCGTACCTGCTGCCATCACCGTGGTCCGTCATGGCTGCCGGGCTGGACGCGCGCGAGGAACTTGCCATGGCGGTTTGGCTGACCGCTCGCGCTGCCGTCAGTGGCCTTATTCTCAGCATCCTTGTCGGCTCGGTGATCGCCATCGTTTTTTCGCAATCTCGTTGGATTCGTGTAGGGTGCTTTCCTTATGCCGTACTTCTCCAAACAGTTCCCATCGTTGCGATTGCCCCCTTGATGCTCTTTTGGAGTGGCCCTGGACTTCGCAGTGTCATCCTGATTTCTTTTATGGTGAGTTTATTCCCCATTATTACCAACGTCACTGCCGGACTAACGGCAATCGACCCGGGGTTTTCTGCTTTATTTAAGCTCAATCAAGCAAACCGGTTACAGCGAATCTGCAAACTGCAAATTCCCCACGCCATCCCTCATCTTGTCACTGGCATGCGTACATCGGCTGGCTTGGCAGTTATTGGGGCGATCGTCGGCGAATACTTTGCAGGCGTCTCGACAGTTAAACATGGCCTCGGTTTCATGGTCGCCCAAAAAATCACCTCCATGCAAACCGATGTTGGATTTGCCGCTGTGGTAATGTCTGTTCTCTTGGGCGCTTTTCTGTTCCTCGCTGTTGGACTCCTTCGATCGACCGTCTTAACAAAATGGTGCGACTCACGTCACTAAACGNTGTCTGGAGCGTCCCCAGGTTACCAGCCACTCGAATCAAGGCGTTTAATGACTTTCTAAGTTAAGGTACGATTGTTGTTCCTTTATTGTTTCTTGAAAGTGCACAAAACCGTCCTTTACCTGGTCGAGGCATCCATGTTCGTTCGTTTCATTTTGTTTTCGCTGATTATTTTCTTGCTGAGTGGCTGTGGCTCGTCAAATCCTGCTAGTAACCCACCATCCGATGGTCCCACCGACAAACAACAGCAAGCAAACGTCGAAAAAGTAACCCTGCAATTGAATTGGTTTCCCGAAGCCGAACATGGCGGTTTTTACGCTGCTAAGGTGCATGGTTTTTTTGAGGCAGAAGACCTGGAGGTTGAAATTATTCCAGGCGGTCCTAATGTCCCCGTGATTCCTACTCTCGACACCGGTCGTGTTGATTTCGCCGTCACGAATGCCGACCGCATCATCTTTGGGCAGGCTGCAGAAGCCGATGTCGTAGCTTTAATGGCACCGATTCAAGATAGTCCACGTTGCATCATGGTGCACGATTCGTCTGGCATTAAATCGCTGGAAGAGTTGTCCAATGTCACACTTGCCATCGGTACCGGGCCAGCATTTTTTGACTACATGAAACTTAAACTACCACTGGAGAATGTCGAAACCACTGCGTACCCCGGAAGCATTGGGCCTTTCCTAGCCAACGAACGATTCGCGCAACAAGCCTACGTTTTCAGCGAACCTTTTTTAGCGAAAGAGCAGGGGGGGGCGCCAATCTCACTCATGGTTTCCGAACTCGGCTACAACCCCTACGCCAGCCTCCTGGTGGCACGACGCGAGACCATTACCAACTCCGCGGAGCTAACACAAAAACTCGTGCGTGCATCCGTTCGAGGCTGGATGAAATATCTCGAATCTCCTGAAGAAACCAACAAACTCATTGCTTCACTGAACCCGGACATGTCGATGGCAGCACTTGCTTACGGTGCCGATGAAATCGCCAAACTTTGTAAGACAGCCAATGGATCCTTCGATGATCTCGGCACGATGACCACCGCACGCTGGCAAATGCTGATCGACCAACTAGTCGAAATCGGCCGGATTGATGAAGGGGAAATAATCGCAAAAAAGGTTTTTTCGACTGATTTTCTGATCTTTGACTCTCCAGCAGGCTCTGTAACGACCGAATGACTGATGCACTTTCGGCAATCGAGTCACGCATTGACGAAGCGATGTTAGCCGACCGGTTTTCCTTGCGCCGCTCTCTTCACAAACTGAGGCGTAGCCAAGATGCAGGCCAGCTTTTTGATCGCCAATTAGAGAAAGTCGTCAGGCGTCTCGAGGTCTCTACAACTCTGTTCACCCAACGAAAAATGAATGTGCCCCAATGCACATTCCCCAGCGACTTACCTATTAATCGCCACCGTGACGAAATTTCAGCAGCACTTTACGAGCAACAAGTTCTTGTAGTCTGTGGTGAAACGGGATCGGGAAAATCAACTCAACTACCCAAAATATGCCTCGCAGCTGGACGAGGGGTGGCCGGCTTTATTGGACACACACAACCTCGTCGTATTGCCGCTCGCAGTGTTGCTTCCCGATTAGCGGATGAATTGAACTCAAAGTTAGGCCAGCACGTCGGCTACAAGATCCGCTTTACAGATAACCTTAGCCGTACTTCTTATGTCAAACTCATGACCGACGGTATTTTACTCGCCGAAACTCAAGGAGACCGTTTTTTAGAAAAGTATGACACGATCATTATTGACGAAGCTCACGAACGTTCGCTCAATATCGACTTTCTACTTGGATACTTTAAGCAGCTTTTACGCAAACGAGACGACCTGCGGCTGATCATTACTTCAGCGACCATCGACGCCGGCCGGTTTGCAAAACACTTTTCCCATCGAGGCAAAGCTGCGCCGGTGATTGAAGTCTCAGGACGAGGCCACCCAGTAGAAATGCGTTATCGCCCACTCGACACGACGGACAATGACTCGGTCGACACGGATGAACACCAAGGAATTCTATCAGCCGTCGAAGAACTTCGCTCAGCAGGTCCCGGTGACATACTCATCTTTCTTCCCACAGAACGAGATATTCGAGAAACGGCCCGTCGCTTACGTGGCTGGACACGGCGATGGCCAGACAAACCGGCCATTTTGCCACTTTACGCCAGACTACCCACTGCAGACCAAAATCGGATTTTTCAGACAACACCGACGCGTCGGATTGTGTTGGCCACGAACGTTGCCGAATCATCGCTGACCGTCCCTGGCATTCGATACGTTATCGACACGGGAACCGCTCGTATCAGCCGTTACGCGCCCCGCAGCAAAGTACAGCGTTTGCCCATTGAACTCATCTCACGAGCTTCGGCAGATCAACGCGCTGGCCGCTGTGGCCGCACCGGTCCCGGGATCTGTATACGGTTATTTAGTGAACAAGATTTCCTGTCTCGCAGTCGTTATACCACACCAGAAATCCGTCGCACAAACCTCGCCGCCGTAATCCTGCGGATGCTGTCATTAAAACTGGGTAAAATTAATAACTTCCCCTTTCTCGACGCTCCCCAAAAAGAAGCCGTCCGTGATGGCTTTCGCACGCTCTACGAATTGGGGGCAACAACAAAAAACGGTGAGCTTACAGACATTGGTCGTCAAATCGCCCGCTGGCCTGTCGATCCTCGAATTTCCCGAATGATTCTGTCCAGCAGCCATGAAAAATGCGTCCGAGAGATTCTGATCATCGCGTCCGCGTTAGAAATCCACGACCCCCGAGAACGTCCAACGGGACACGAAAAGGGCGCTGATGCGGCTCATGCTCGCTACGCTCACCCCTCCTCCGACTTCCTTACCTACCTGAATCTTTGGGATTATTTTCAGAACCTCAAGCAGGACCTCTCGCGCAGGCAACTCCGCAGACGCTGTACAAAAGAATTCCTTTCTTTTAATCGTTTACGTGAATGGCAAGATGTCCATCGACAATTGAAACAATTACTACAGGAAAGCGGGTTTGAAACAAACGCCCACAACAAAGATTACGCAGCAATTCACCGGTCACTACTTTCCGGTCTTTTGTCCAACGTTGCCAAAAAGATTGACCGCCGCGAATATCAAGGATTGGGCGGCATGAAATCAGTACTTTGGCCCGGATCGCACGTGATCCAAGAAAACCCCAAATGGCTCGTAGCTGCTGAAATCATAGAAACCAGTCGGCGTTATTTACGCACGGCTGCTCGCATTAGTGTCAATTGGATAGAACCGTTAGCAAACCATCTCATCGAACGGACCTACAAAAATCCGCACTGGTCGCGAAAACAAGGAACCGTACTGGCTAGTGAGAAGATTCATCTGTTCGAAATGCCAGTTACAACACACCAAGGTAAGCCCTACGGGGCGATCGATCCCATAGGTGCACGTGATCTATTCATTCGCGAGGCGCTCATCCAAGGCGATTTTTCTACTCAGGTTGAATTCTTTTGCAACAATCGTGAACTTGTTGAAGGGCTGGCAATCCAAGCAGCCAAATTCCGCAACAAAGAACTCCTCGTTCCGGAAGCCCGTGAATACGCTTTCTACAATGAACGGATTCCAACGCATGTCTACGATGCACGGACCTTACGAAAGTGGCTGCGTCGAGACAACGATGATAAAAACCGCCTCTTGACGATGAACCGCCAAGATCTCATCTCAACTTCCTCAGTCGAGACGAACTCCGCTGAGTTTCCGGATGTCATTCGGACCGGCGCTCTAGCGGTCAAAGCCAACTACCATTTTGAACCCGGAGACGAGGATGATGGTATCTGCATTACGGTTCCCACTACGGCACTGAGCCAAGTTGATACCGAACAACTTGAATGGCTTGTCCCGGGATTATTGCATGAAAAAATCGTGGGACTCATCCGGTCTCTCCCAAAATCGATTCGAACAGGACTGATTCCCGCTCCCGACGTCGCGCAACGTGCCATCAAATCACTGACTTTTGGCGAAGGTCCCTTTCTGCCAACCCTTGCCAAGGCATTGGGCAAAATCAGTGGTGAACTTATCGATCCTCGCGCGTTTCGATTGCAAACCCTACCACAGCACCTGCGCGTGAAAATTCGTATTGTGGATGACGCGGGAAAACTGCTGGCCAGCTCGCGGGATTTAGGATCCCTACGGAAGCAACTTGGACTCGACCAGTCGGATGCTTTGCTGACCATTGAAAGTCGCGACTGGCAACAAGATGACTTGCGTGATTGGAGTTTCAACCATTTTCCAGAAAAGATAGACGTCATCCGTAACGGCCTCACCATTCCGGGTTACCCGATGCTGATCGACCACGGGGATACGGTCTCTTTGCGACTCGCTCGTCAACAAGAAGCAGCCCAACAGGTGACGGAGTTTGGGCTCCGTCGATTATTTGTGCTCACAGAGTCTCAAGAACTACAGGATCAAATCGACTGGCTCCCTAACCTGGAACAACTAGAAATGTTCGCGATCGCGATGAAACAATCGAATCTTCGCCAACAGTTGGTTGACCTGCTGGCAGGACTTGCGTTCTTAAACAAGTCGTCAGTCCCACGAAATCCTGAAGATTTCCAGCTTTTGCGCAAGCAGACGACGGAACGATGTGCTATGGCAATTCAAGACCTCGTAAAAATCGTCTTTCCCTTGTTCCGATGTTCCTACAACCTGCAGCTCACCCTTGATAAACTACCAAGCCAACGCTGGGTGACTTCGGTGGCAGATATTCGTCAACATCTGAATGACTTATTACCACAAAATTTCCTGACCAAAACACGCCTGTGCTGGTTGAAACATTTCCCCAGATATCTCACAGCGATTGAAACACGACTTCAGCGCCTAAGCAGTGGAAATCTTGAACGTGACGTGCAAGCCACCACGGAACTTCTTGCGCTTCGCGAACAATATCACACCCGTAAAGAAGAACTCGACCAACGTGGAATTCTGGACACCGAACTCGAGCATTTTCGCTGGATGATTGAAGAATACCGCGTGTCAATTTTCGCACAGCAATTAGGAACGTCCTTGCGAATTTCAGCAAAAAGGCTGGCAGAACAATGGACACGTGTCCGTTCCTAATTTAACGACATTTCCTTTGCAGAACGACAAACGGCCAAAAATTCCAACCACACAACGCTTGTATTGAATCCCATCATGACAACATTTCTGCCTACTCCCGAAACCACACGACTGACGCTGACACAATGCCAGCAGTATCGCGACAAGGGCTATCTCAAGGGCCTTCCGTTGTTCGACACTGTCGGCGTGCGAGAACTCGCATCTCGGTTTACTCAATTGTCTGAACAACTCCCAGAGGAATGTGATATTAGCCGTGTCAATTGCTGGCACAAAGCGAATCGCTGGATTTATGACCTGAGTAGGACTCCCGCGTTGCTCGATTATGTCGAAGATTTGCTCGGGCCGAATTTCATTCTCTGGGGCTCACAGTTTTTCGCCAAGTTCCCACATGATGGCACAGTCGTACCTTGGCATCAGGACGCACAATATTGGCCCTTATCGCCTCGGCACGTCGTGACAGCCTGGATCGCTATTTTCGACACCGATGAGTTGAATGGTGCGATGCGAATCGTCCCTGGAAGCCATCAATCAGGCCCTGCGGAACATCGTCCTGTTGACGGCACACACTACATCTTAAATCAGGAAATCGCCCCTGGATCAATTCCATTGAGCGAAATCGTTTCTTTAAATTTACGTGCTGGTCAAATATCGCTCCACGACGATGGGCTGATTCATGGCTCATCCGCCAATGCATCCCAACGAATGCGCGCCGGATTAGCATTTCGTTATAGCCCCACAGACGTCAAATGCGACCTGTCTATTTGGCCCAATTTTGAGTCCTATCTGGTACGAGGCCAAGATGATTTCCAACATAACCCCACGGGAAAAATACCTACCCAAAATGGAATTACAACAAGCATGTTTCCACATGCCTCGGAATTTTCTTGACCCTACAAAACTGCCGCTACAAATGGCGCGTGCGAAGAGCAAAAACTAGAGTGAAACAAAAAACTCCGTCTGGCGAGATCGCTTCCCCATTCCGTAGAAAACCTTGTTAGCCGTCCAGAAAACCTTCCCGGGCGGCTAACGCCATTAACAAAAATGGGATATTCTCGCTATTTACGCTACCTCTTTTCCCACTCACATTCTCAATGCCTGCTCGAATCGTCAACATTGCCGCCTACAAGTTTGTCTCACTCGACAGGCTCAGCGAACGCCGCAAGTCCCTCTATGCCTTTTGCCAGCAGCGCAATCTCAAAGGGACCATTCTTCTCAGTGCTGAAGGGATCAATCTCTTCCTCGCCGGAATCCAAAATTCCATCGAGGAATTCATTCGACATCTCCGAGAGAAGTCCGAATTCACCGACCTTGATATCAAGGAAAGTCATAGCGATCATCAACCGTTCAATCGCCTGCTCGTAAAACTAAAACGAGAAATCATTCCCTTCGGCATTCAAGGAATCGAACCGGCAAGCCATCCATCACGGCGACTTGCAGCCGAAAAGCTCAAACAGTGGCTCGATGAAGGCGTCGAAATTACCCTCCTCGATGTTCGAAATGACTACGAAATCAAAGTCGGTACCTTCGAAAATGCCGTTCCAATTGGAATTGGTGACTTCCGGAATCTACCCGCTGCGGTGGAAGGCCTGCCAAGCGAAATCCGCAAGAGGCCCGTGGTCACCTTTTGCACCGGCGGTATTCGCTGTGAAAAAGCTGCACCCTATTTAGAACAATGTGGCTTCTCGGATGTTTACCAACTCGATGGTGGCATCCTGCGTTACTTTGAGAAATGCGGCAGCGCCCACTATCACGGTGAGTGCTTTGTCTTTGACAAACGTGTGGCATTGGATGCAAAACTTCATGAAACAGATACCGAGTTCTGTTTTGTCTGTCAGGCTATTTTGTCGCCACAAGACTTAACCTCGCCGCATTACACGTTTGGCGAATCATGTCCCCATTGCTTTGTACTACCCGAAGAGCGTCTGCGGGCACTTTGCGAAAAACGACACACTGCAATCCAAACGGTGTCCGATCCACTACCAGGGAGTCAGCCCTATACCAATGAAAGACCGTTACGCATCCCACACCGACTCGAAGGGCATACTGCAATCGACGTGCTCGTTGAGATCCAGAACCGCCTAACTCACAATGACTGGAAAATCGAATTCAGCCGCCAACGCTTGGAGGTAGAAGGCCAGCCCATTTCAGCAGATTATCGCGTGCGTGCTGGAGAACGCATCGTGCATTCCCTCCCCGCAACCATCGAGCCCGACGTATCCGCGAACATCAAAGTAATATTTGAAGACGACTCCATTGTGGTAGTTAACAAACCAGCCCCCTTGCCCATGCACCCCGCCGGACGTTTTAACCGCAACACACTCGGTTACATCTTGGCACAGGCCTACGCACCTCAGCGTTTGCGACCGGCACATCGGCTCGATGCCAACACGACCGGGCCGGTAGTATTTTCCAAGACACGACAAATTGCCGCCAAATTACAAAAGCAATTCGAACAAGGCCAGGTTCAGAAGGAATACTTGGTCCGCGTTGCGGGACATCTACCACAAAATGAGTTTTCCTCTTCCCAACCTATTAGCGAACACCCGGGGCAGGGGGGGGCTCGTCTACCCTCTGAGAATGGGGCGCCAGCACATACGGAATTTTCCGTGTTACAGCGATTTGACGATAACACGACGTTACTCAGAGCCATTCCTCAAACAGGTCGCACCAATCAAATTCGCGTCCACCTTTGGAACCTCAATGTCCCTGTCTGTGGCGATCCACTTTATTTACCGCAGGGTGATCTTGGCGTACGCTCAACGGTTGCCGTCGACGACCCTCCCATGTGCCTACACGCCCACCGCATCGCTTTTCTGCATCCCGTCAGTCAGGTGGCCTGCCACTTTGACGTTGAAGCTCCGAACTGGGCGAGATATAGCCCGAAAACCACATTTTAAGTTAGAATGATAATCGTCCGTCTAACGCCAAAGTGTGCTCAGCAATCTAGACGATAAACTAGACACTGAGCTTCGGAAGGATATTGTTAGCCACATCCAATAGAAATCTTGAGAAATCACCATGATCACACTTTCCTCGCAACAATCTTTTCGGCTTTGTGATGGAGTTTCGCGTCGAGGATTCCTTAAGATCGGGGCTCTTGGTCTCGGCGGGTTGACACTCCCGCAGCTGTTGCACGCCGAAGCACAAGCTGGTGTTCAAAACTCGAAAAAATCGGTCATTATGATTTACATGGTGGGTGCTCCGCCTCACCAAGACATGTACGACCTCAAGCCCCATGCACCGTCTGAAGTTCGTGGTGAATTCGATCCCATTGAGACCAACATTCCAGGCATTCAGATTAGTGAACTGATGCCACAAATGGCAAAAATTATGGACAAGTGCGCTCCCCTCAGGAGCGTCGTCGGTTCGCCCAACGGATCTCATGACTCCTACATTTGCTACACCGGTCGTCCAAAAGTCAACGAACCTCAAGGGGGTTGGCCAGCTCTGGGGTCCATGGTTTCTGCAGTGCGGGGACCATCCCGCAACGACGTGCCTCCGTTTGTCGGCTTGGCCCCTGATGCGGGCCACCCACCTTATGGTTCTCCGGGGCTTCCCGGCTTCCTCGGAGTCGGTCACGCTGCCTTTCGACCCACAGGCCCAGCGAGCGCCGACATGGTGCTGAACGACATTTCATCAGACCGCCTTCAGAACCGAGGCGATTTGCTCAACTCGTTCGACAGGCTTCGCAAACAAGCAGACCAAAGCCGTCTTTTCGAAGCTGCAGATAACATCACGAAACAAGCATTTGGGATTCTTACATCAAGTCGTTTGGCAAACGCCTTAGACGTGTCCCAGGAGGATAAATCGACCCGAGCGCGTTATGGACAGGGTGATACCAAGCGTTATGGCGATGGGGCGCCTCGCAATTTAGAACACTTCCTGATGGCGCGCCGCCTGGTCGAAGCTGGGGCGCGCGTCGTAACTCTCAATTTCGGACGTTGGGACTTTCATTCCAGCAACTTCAGCGAGCTGAAAAATACGCATCTTCCCTGGTTTGATCAGGGGTTGTCTGCATTAATCGACGATTTAAACCAACGTGGAATGGCAGACGACGTCGCGGTCATCGCTTGGGGTGAGTTTGGACGCACTCCACGAATCAACAAAAACGCCGGTCGTGATCACTGGCCACAAGTGGGTGGCGGCTTGCTCGCAGGAGGTGGCCTACGGATGGGACAAGTCATTGGCGCTACCGACCGTATCGCTGGAGAAGCAGTCGATCGTCCGATTCATTTTGGGGAAGTCCATGCTACGCTCTATCATGCCCTGGGCATTAATACCAATGCCACAACGGTGCCGGATCTGTCAGGTCGGCCTCAGTACCTGGTCGATGGTCACCAACCAATGCCTGAGCTGATCTAACGTAGCGACTTACGCTTTACCGATAAAACGCGATTGTCTTTTGTAGGCCTTCGGCCAAAGGTGTCGTCTGCCAATCCGCAAATAGATCGGAAATAATCGCAGTGTGAGAAGATTCATTCGCCGGCAAAGGTGGTCCCTTAAGCGTTAATCTTCCGCGACATTCGGGAACTAATTTTTCAATCACTGCAATGATTTCTTCCGGAATTGCGATCTCGCTTGGCAAATCAACGACATGGGCTCCTGCGGGCGTTTCTAGTGCTGTCCTCACAAATGCTCGCGCTACATCCTCAACGTAGTCGTAGCCTGCGGCCCCCGTATAAGTAAACACAAAGTCGCCACCCTGCGCCGCCGCACGCGCTGCCAATGAAGGCGCTGCTGAAATACCTACCTCTCGCTCAGGTCCATAAACGACATGCGGACGCAGGCCCACAGAACAAACCTGAAAATGGTTCCAATACTGCTCTGCGATCACTTCGACACACCTTTTGAAGGCACCATAAAAAGTCGGTGTACGCAGAGCGTGCGGGTCGACTCCAAGCAAAGCGTCATCCGGCTGTGGACCAAAAACCGCCAAAGAGCTGGCGTAGGAAATCCCCTTAATCCGATCTCTGCGCTGGCGTACCGCTTCTAAAAGAGCGACTGTTCCCATCACATTAACCTGGCAACCTAACCAGGGATCCTCCTGACAAGCCGGGGTCAGTAATGCCCCCAGATGAATGACATGGGAGATCTGCTGATCGTCAAAAACGGCACGGATATCATCTTGGTTGGTCAAATCGCCCTTAAAAAAACGAACTTGACCTGCCTGCGGCCCAATGATTTGTGACCAACGTGCGTCCTTCCTCTCCAAGTCAAAGACCACGGGTGTCGCCCCGCGCAACAAGAGTTCCCGCAGCACCCAGGAACCGATAAAACCACTACCACCGGTAACAAGAACGTTTGGCGACACTTCGATCGCTCCTCGAAGAAATTGACACTGTTTCGACTATCTCATGCTCCGTCGTTTTACCGAGTTGGAGGTTCCTTGACTAGAGACAGAAAATTCCTCCTTCTCCTCTGACTCGGTCGCTTTTCTGACCTATGTTTACTTTAACAAGCGAGCACTTTGTGCTGCTCGAATCAAATCGTCATGTAATTTCTTCATTTCTTTGAATTTGTCGGATGGGGCAAACGGCCCAAACAGCAATGCGAAAAACAAAAACTCGCCGGTCAAATATGAGCCATTGGATCGTTCTTGCCTTATGTGTCTGTTTATTAACCGTTGTTGGCTGGAATTCACTTGGCCCGAACAAGCCCATTTTGAACTTTCAGATGAGAACGGCCGGTAAATGACTCCCGCCATTGCGACCAATCTTTTGACAGATCGGTACCCTCGCGAACCACAAATAGCTACGGGCTACAATTCCTCACGCATCCAGGCCGACACCTGAAAATCAATGACGACAACCGTGGTCAAATCGGTTCATTTGCCGCCGCAAAGCGTTCCCCGGTCAAATCTTCCGAGCCGACATCAACACAGTAGTCACTTCGCTTCGACATTCGCTCCGCAGCAGCCGCTGTCCATTTCCAACTGTCAAAACCGGGATTTGTCACCATCTCTGATGACTTCCGTTTCCCAAAATCAAGGTTTGCGAGGTCCCTTCGGATAAGATTTTTGACGACACCAGAGTAAGGACCTAGAGTTGCTTAGTAGAACGATGAGCTTATGTACAACTTCATATCACACCGAGTGACCTAGACCATGATTACACGAGTGGCCTGCATCGTCTTTTTTTCTGCAGCTCTCTTATCTGACAACCTGCCTGTGCATGCCCGACGGCCTGCTCAACGCCGTATCTTCTCACAGCTGCGGTTGGGTCGTCTAATGCAAACCTCACCATTACCTGCCTCACGACAACTGCCATTTGGTAATCAAAGCATTCGGCAGCGGCCTCACTCGAGTCTCGATGAAAGCCTGCAATTCTGGTATCCAAAATACTATGGCGGGTTCCACTCACGCTTCTTTCATACCTATGGGTACCCGCCTGGTGATATTGGCTTTCGCGGCTACCCCTGGTGAATTTCGGACAGTCGAAAGATCCGGAAACTTGCCTGAGAAACTTGCCCGAACTCGTTCAAGCTCTCCAATGATCTGACTGGAAATCGCAAATTTCTTCGATTTTCTTTAACCCAAGTACAATTAGTTACAGCACAGCTCGACAAGATAGTTCACTGCGGGGGCATTTGCTGGAAATACCGATACTCGGTCACCGCAGTGTCGGGCGATCAAGACGCAAGAAATCGATCGGTAAGTCGGTTCGTCTCTCCAAAATTAATTGGGCCATGGCTTCCCCCAACACGGAAGTGAATTTGAAACCGTGACCGGACAGACCTGCAGCAAAAGCAACCTGCGAATGTCTCGGATGGTGGTCCAACAAGAAATGTTCGTCTGCCGACATCGTGTATAAACATACGGCGTGAGCCATCTGCGTGGTGGTTACTTGAGGCAGGTAGGTCCGTAAGAATGTCTCAACGCGCTGCTGGTCTGCGGGATCGACGGAACGGTCGACTGTCAAAGGATCGGCCACGAGTTCACCACCACTATGTTCCGCAATTTTGAGACCAAGGTTATCTCGGCTGGGAAACCCGTAGAAATAACCTCCCGCCGCCTCATAAAAGAACGTCGGCGCACCATCGCGCTGCTGATAGTCTTGGTCACTCGTCGCATACCAATGCAGATGCTTGCGGACCACATGTAAGGAATGCCCCAAGTCCCTGAGCAAAGAATTTGCCCAAGCTCCTGCGGCAATCACAAGACGACCGGCGGAATACGTCGCTTTGTCCGTGCTTACCTCAACGCCATCCCCAAGACATCGCCAGGAAACAACTGTTTCGTGAAATCGCTGCTGGGCCCCGTATTTGGCAGCTGCTTTCAAATGCGCTAAGACGCATTCCTCGACCCGCAGATATCCGGCTTCACGTTCGAAAATCGCGTGGTCTCCGTCGGCCACTGTAAAACCCGGAAAACGATCTGCAATTTCCGCCACGTCGACGGTTTCCACTTCAAGATTATGCTCTCTAGCAGCTTTTAGAACACCAGGCACAACGACCCCTTGAGGAGGCCCCACTTCGAGTAAACCGACGGGAAAGTACAAGGACTCTTCAACCATTTCCTCCAATTCGCGCCAGAGCTGATAAGCACGCTGCAACAAAGGTACGTAACTCGCATGCTCAAAATAGGCTTGGCGGATGATGCGGGTTTGACCATGAGAACTTCCTCGATCGTGCCCTGCGGAAAAACGATCGATTCCCAAAACACGAGCCCCCCGCCGAGCCAAGTGAAACAGGCTCGCGCTACCAACCCCTCCCATACCAATGACGATCGCATCAAAATGATTCATACTTGCATGGTATTCTCACAGACGTTGTCTCGGAAGCCATGCAACCCGCCATTCGAGCGGCCATTCTTTCTAAAAGGACAGAGCAGGAGCGTAAGCTAACCCGGGAATGGACGAGCGCGTCGTGGTGCCGCGACCTGTTTTTTATTGTTTCTTGGGCACGTCCAAGAAACAGACTAACCAGCAGCGACAGTGCGTCCGCTCATCCTCTAAAGCCCTTAGAAAATTGCTCTTCCAAAACAGCCCCGCTGGACTCGTGCCGAGACATTCTTAGCGCTGCTTTTCCAAGGACCACATAGCAGGCCCCTCTTTCCGTCCTTTTGCCGGTGAGAAACGGCTCGCAATAAGATCATACGGGCTGCCTAACGTCGCCTCATGGTAATTGAGTTCACGCCCTCGCCATCCTCAAAAACAGCTGTTCCAAAACAAAACGCGACCGCGACGGTGTGGAATGACTTCCCTTCAACGCCAAATCGACTTCCAGCAGCCAATGATAAAATTTACCTGCTCGTTCGCGCCGCAGTTGCTTTAAAGCTTTTTCGGCGCGCTGCAAAGTCCCTTGCGGCCAATTACGAAAACCTGCCTGCTGGAGTGCATCGCTGAGCGTTACACGTCGACCCTCTCGTTCGGCCTGCTCAAAAATACGTGTTGCCGCGGCATAACGCCGCAAAGCCCAGGAAATCTGTCCGAACAAGGCATTTGGATGCTGGCCTGACTGCAACAAACGGTCAAGTTGCCTTAACGCCTCACAAGCATCTCCACTGGCTGCAGCATCTAACAATTCCCATGTTGTTTTAGTTTGCCAACCACCGACTAAGTCGTGGACTAACTCGCGCGTGATCTTCTCACCTACTTCAAGGTAGAGACTCAATTTAGCAATTTCCTGATCTAAGAGACCGATTTCAGGTCCGATCATCTCGACTAAGGAATTTGCAGCCTCCGGCTCTAAGACCACTTGATGTTGCTGCTGTGCCCACCGAACCAACCACTGACATAATTTTTTCGTGTCGAGTGATTTCGTCTTTCCCTGCGCAAGCTGTGGTGGGCGACAATCAACAGTAAGTCCATGCTGTGCCACCAATTTGGACAAACGCGTGTTACTCGGCCATTTGAGGACATCGAGAATAAGAACAGCCGTCTTTTGAGGTTTTTCGACGTAAGCCTCCAATTCGGATCGATTCTTGGAGACAAAATCCTCGGCGTCTTCAACCACAACCCGCCGGATCCCTCCGGAATTGAACAAGGAGTACGTGGACAATTCATCAAACACATCGCGCCAAACAGCACTCGTTCCGACAAAGCACGTGGGAGGATCTTCACTCCCAGCCCGTTTGACTTGGGACAAGGCTAACCGCTTAAGAAACAATTCATCTCCCCAGAAAACCGCGACGCCATGTTCCACGGTTGCCATCGAATCCATAAAGTCAAAGACGTGCATTATTTCCGGCATGCGAGGTGTCCAGTGTAACGCAAGATAATTTCACTCAGGGAACAAAACCGGTCGCAAGAAAGTGTTAAGGTAGCAGGAGTGGCCACACAATCCTATCCGTAGCCCTCTCTTTGACGTCCCCCTAACAGGCAGTCAACAACCGCCACCAAACAAAACAGAAAAGACAGTATCGGTTGTTTCAGAGGCAGACGAGAACCGCTAATTTCCTATAGTCTCCGGACTCTCACAAAACACAATCTTGGCTAAGCGGGAAACTCACCACAAGCCAGACAATCAAACAGACCGGAGTACGAGCAGACTGTCGAATGGTCGATTTTTCACGAGTGACAACTCAGCCTCAAGTCCGTGTCACTTTCCCCAAGATTACTTTTTCACTCACGATGGTGAAACAGCCAGACGACCTAAACCTCGATACATGCCGATTTTTAAGCCCTCGCAACCACACACTCATCCTCGTTGTTGCGTGCAGCCGTGGCAGCTTTCTGGTGCGTGCATTGGCGACAGATGTCCTAAAGTTTATGATCTTCATCATGCTCTGTTTGAAATCAACAACGCCGGATCGCTGGCTTCAGCAAGCCCAAGACCATTTGGATGAATTGCTGATTGATCATGCCCACTGCGAAAAGAAGGCTGCAGGAACCGCAATGAACCTGCTGTTCGCATACGTAGAAAATGAAGCTCTCTGCCGGGCCATGAAAGACATCGTTCATGAGGAACTTGAGCATTTTCAGTTAGTGCTCGACCTACTCCAAAAGCGAGAAATACGATTCCGACGTTTGCGACCGACGGATTACGGACAGCAACTGAATGCCTTGGTGAGCAAACAGGAACCTGCTCGCGCCATCGACCGTCTTTTGGTCGCTAGTTTGATTGAGGCACGCTCATGCGAGCGTTTCCGCTTGCTCCGCGATCATCTTCCAGATCATGAACTTGCCCACTTCTATGGTAGCTTGTTTGAATCGGAGGCGCGTCATCACAGTACCTATGTGCAACTGGCAAAAATGTTCGGAACTGAAGATGATGTCGAATGTCGCTTGGACGAATTAGCGCATGCTGAAGCAGCGCTCATCGCAACAGGACACTCATTACCGCGCATGCACAGTTAGTTAACGCGCTACGCCTGTCAGCGATTGTCTTGACTTGATTCCTTGTCGCGCTAGGATTGGAGAAACTCCTTGCCAAACCATTGGCGACCGCTAGCAGCCTAATCGACCTGCTTGCAACGAAACCTG
>JAKVBY010000056.1:0-31736 GCA_022446825.1 Pirellulaceae bacterium | reverse complement strand
CTTGCAACGAAACCTGGTTGCAAACAGACCAAGTCTCCATGACGGAGCATTTCTTGCCCAGTGTTGATGTAGTTCGTCAATGCCTTGCAAGTCGGCCAGACCCAGAGAGCCGGTTTCTCCAATCATTCTTGACCGGGTATCACCTACCCCACGGTACCAACGAATCGCCGTAATTAGCACGAGGACAATCATGCCACGACAACTTCTGAGGGCCTTTTGCCTCTTCACGATGTCTCTAGGCGCCGCAAACCTTGCGGCACAATCCCCACAAGAACAACTCCAATTCGACACGCCGGCAACGGTTGAATGCTTCCCAATAGAAGACAAAGACTTTGGCGACGCAAACCCGGATGAACGTCTACTCCAAGCTCACTTTCCAATTTCCACCTTTGTTCCCAGCACACTTTCAGAATATCCCCTTGAGCTCCATTATCGAATTGAAAGCACAAATCATTCTGCGAGAATTTTTGATTACAATCCCAAAACCACACTCACCACCAACATTGCTGGGACGATTGTCGTTGAAAACACGGAGGAGACGACGAAATCACTGGGCATCAGCTTGGCGGGCGAATATCAGCGATCGATACGTGGTAGTGCCTCAGGCGATGCCGGCACCCGCACAAATCAGCGTGAGCAATTCGACCGTCTACCCACACTAGAACTTCTGACAGCCAGCGGCACTATCCATCGTGGGCGCGGCGTCTACTTCAAGCTCAAGCCCTCCTCACGCGAGTCATCGGAAGGGACAAAGACTTTTTTATTGGTCGTTTGCGTCCCCACAACCTGGCGCGGCGATTTGTTTCGCATTAATTGTGAAGCACTGGCAATCCCTGCGGATTCACTTAATCCCCTGGCGAAAACAAAAACACATCGTCGCACTCAATTTTTTGTAGCAGCTCACCTATCCGGAGATCCGGAGGCCAAACGCACCGCCAAAATCTACACCAACGCAGAAGAATATTTGCGACAGATTGCAGTTCGTCAACAGCTTGCAATCCAAAATAAACGCTTTCCTACTGCCGTTCACCGCATCGGCGCCGCGATCGACATTTTCGAGCCCAAACTCCCAGCAACGTGGCTCGAATCCATCCTCAATCACCAACCACCCATCGTCCAACTTGAAGAATTACCACGAGACGTTGCGAACACTGCTGAGGAGTTCATCGCAGCCAGAAACAGACTCCATGCTCTGTCTGGCAAACCGTACAAAGAATAACTTTGATAAGAGCTCAGCCAAGTAACTGGCCGTTTCTTCAGAGTTTCGCCACAGCGTCCAACTTATTGAGGGTAAAACGAACACTTAAAACATAGGGGGCTTCGCGCTGCTTCCAATAACCATAGATGGTCATGACAAAAGTATTGTCCGGCAAATGCTCAAACCCAAGGTAAGCGATGGCGCAACCTTGCATCTTGTCTTTCAACCGAACAGCCACGGCAGCGACGCGATCGACTCAGTATCTGCCACAGACAGTTTTACTTTGCCTCGCCATTATTTGTTCCCTTTCGCATTTTCGCCTTCATCAGATTCCAGCGAAAACACCCAAGATTCGCGTCAAACCCGACCACAAATGGCCAATCACTTTGCTGAGCGAGTGACTCCCATTCGACGTTGAATACAATTGGCAAAGTCACAGGAGCCACATCTTCCAATCAATGCTGCAGGGGATGCGATCGACCCGTTGCCGTCTACGGCCAACACGATCGGCGCACCTTTGACAACAATCAGGAGCGTTCGCTTCATTGGACAACTCTCGGCTGTAAAACGTTTCCAGCTACCGTCAAATCAACTTTGGAAGACTCGGGCAGCACCGCTTCTATGTCGACTAGACAAGCGATATCGGCAGTGCGGCAGCAGTGGCATTGGCGACGATTCCAGAGATGAGCCGACACCATGCAGATACTGCCTATTACAGTCATGACTTGCTCTCCATGACTGCCCAAGAGATCAGTTCCAAACCACAGTGCTCCTGCAAGCAGAAGCACCCCGGCAAACCCAAGGCAAAGTACACCTCGCCGCTGATGCTTTCGATAGCCCATAATCCAGGCGACGAATCCCAATGGCGCCACCGTGGAAAGCAAGCCTACGTGAATCCAGAAGTCAGTTGGTGTGGAACAACAAATTGCTTGACCAGCGTTGTCTCTGCCACCGACGGCAGCGACCATTTCACAGCATTCCTGTTCGGAGCATTGGGGCTGCGAACTGGTTGACGTAGAGCCGCAGTTGTCTGTCTTTACGAGTCGGTGTTCAAGACTAGGGTTCGTATCGTTAGCCCCAATCTTCCACATGGGCAAGGCAGTAAGCAGCAGCGGCAACGTGATGCAATGAAGCATGCAAAGCGTTGAAGCGCACATACCCAGCGCATCGAGATTTATACGCATAATATTTCATCCTTTAATTCTTGAAGGGTTCTTACATCGATGGCATCGCAAACATTTCTCATAATGAACCAAAAGGCCGCTGCGCAAGCGCCGGAACAACAGGCTGGTCGAACCTCGTATACTCCGAACGCCGCGCGCAGCGGTTGTGAATTACGCCATCGTGCAAAAAATTGGTAATTTGGATTCGACTCCACCACTAATGGGCAGCACTGGTGAATCTGGCCGTCAAAGTCCACAGACAGTAATGCGGGTAATAGCAGTGGAAAGACCACACAATGAATCATGCATGGCACCACTACACAGGATCCGGCTGCACCTGGATTGCGTTTCATCGCTCACGAACCCTCCATGATCGTTGAGTGAACCTGCCGATTTGACGCCCAGCTGGGGTTCTTAAAGAGAGTGATGCCCGCATGGACCTTGCCCCGACGTACCCGATCGAGTTCGATTGCCAAGTTGGTGTCAAAGGCTTGCCGATGCTTTGGCAGTGCGGCAACAAGGACGCGATGCAGCGCAATTGCTCTTTGCGCAGCGGCCTGACGTATATTCTCGTCCGATGTGCGACAATGGCTGACACAAAGAACCTGGCCACGAGGGTTACCGCGTGCCAAACGCTCTCGCCAAAACCGCTCATAAGGACAGTACGACGCCGGATTTGCCAAGTAGACTGAAAAACCTCGCCTGCGTCGTGCCCATTCAGCACAGCGGCCATAATCACTTGGCGCGATGTTCTTCGAAAATAGCGGGCTGACTTCGACCGCCATTCCCGCAATTCGTCGAACGCAATCTACATCGTGGCCGTCAGCGACAATTACCAACGGTCGCGGCTTTACCTCACCTTTCTGAGCAAACACCCGACTAGCGAAAGGATAGCTGGCCAGTACCGTCGCAATGAGAATCAGCGCATGTCGATTCGTCACTTCCAACATATTAAGTCACCCTTGCAATCTAAGGCAGGCAAGATGGCGCAAGGATTCCGCACCATCACGCTTGCTAAACAAGTGAAATGCCCTGAACGAATTACACGGCCAAACGAGAAGCTAAGTCCCTCATTGGCAGACGCAGACACATCTGCGCAGCAACAACCGCGACACTACGGGCACGAACTCAAGAAGAGAGAGCAAGTTGGTTCAGAGGCGGACCCCGAATCGGCACAAGTGTGACGGTGGGGCATGTAACTGAAGGAAGACCTGGAACGACGAGGTCGGATCTGAAAAACTCGCTGAAAAAGATTTGCTGATGCGTGTCACTCAACTGTGACAACGCCAAGTGCCGACATACGGTACAGGTTACGGGATCATGCTGATTGGTGGGAGACTCTTCGTTGGTGCAAGCATCTTGATGCGTGTGATGACAGCAGCTATGTACTTCGCTCGCTGCATGCTGGGCCGGGCAGTGCGAGACGTCATGCAGGAGATGCTCAAAACAACCCGACGCCGCCACAAGGGCGAGCAGAGTCGTAGCGATGAGCTTATGAGCGGCGGCGCGCATGGTGAGGCGTCTAGAACAATTTTAAAATGATATGGCCCGACCAACCTCTTATGAGCTTACTCCATTGCACGGCCGTTATTCAAGAGGGTTCACTGACATTCATAGGAAACTAACATTTGCTCATGTAGCCACCTGAGCAATGCGCGGACTCGCTGCCTAATCTGACACCACCGCTAGTAAACCTACCTCAGCCACTGGGACTCGGATGCGCAATTTCAGTGGAATGGAGAGTTCCGGCCAGACGTTAATTACCGCGACCGGTAAGTATTTTTTACTGTGCGCTGAAACGGCACATCCGTGGGCGATCTGGTACATCCGTGGAAACCAGTTACTCGGAAAACAGAGTTACATCCGCGCAGCCACACCATATATCGTCTCGGGGCGGTGATAATTGCCGTCGGGATAATTACCCTCGGATGGCATCTTAGTGCCGCAGAACCAAGGCTTCATGCAATCACGTCATTCGTTGACTGGGAAAACTACGGTGCCTGAGACTGGAGGCGTATGACTAGAACCGCTGCTGGTGCTGCCGCTCAGCGGCAGCCTTTCGATGGGCAGGAACGTGGTCCGGACGGAAGTCGCGACGGGGAACGTCCACTTTTTCGTGAGAGTGGCGCTGGCGATGTCGGCTGCTGGACAACCGTGTTGACGATGGCTCGCACACAATCAAGTGGCCGCAACGCCGACAACAACAATTAGCCACTCTGGACGACAATTTCTCGATCCGCGCCACTCAGCGGCAGCACCACCCAGGAAGAGTTAACGGCGTGTGAAGCATGACAGGCGACAATGACTTCAAGCGTGTGAACCGAGTTGATGGCGGGATCGGCAAACGTGGTTTTCCCATCCAGACAATCCACAATTTCGTTCATTGCGCGGTCCATCGAACTTTCTCCGGCGGGAGGGTCTGTTAACGCCTCCACTCGGCCATCTGGAAATTCAAGTCTGCCGTTACCTTCTGCGACAATCGCTCGGCCCAGGGTTCCATTGAACTCGGCTCTGGGCGAGACGTTGGCATAATCACCTGCATCAAACGTTACCACCAACCCATTTGCCAGCCGTAACAAGCCCCAACCACCCGGATCATGAAAGTCTGCACCACGGCAATCCGGCCGACCCGAGAGGTCCAAGGTTGCCGAAACCGCTGCGACCGACTGTCCTGTCACCATGCAGATCATATTGAACATATGGGTGCCCACATTCCCTAATCGTCCAGATGGCCATCGCAGCGCAACCGACGTCAGCTCACCAATTTCACCCGCTGAAATAAGATCTCGGAGCTTGCGAAAACTCGAATGGAAGCGGCGATTGTGATTAACCGCCAGTAAGGATCCTGATTTTTCACACGCGGTGACCATTCCTTCCGCAGCCGGCAAGGAAGTGGCAATCGGTTTCTCACAAAAGATCGCGCGCACCCCTCGCGCCGCGCAAGCACGGACAATTTCGGCGTGCTGCGGCGCATACGTGGCCACACTCACAATATCCAGTGATTCCTGCTCCAACATTTCCTGCCAACTGGCATAGGCAGAACTGGAGGTGCGCTCGACAAAGCGTTCTCGGCGGCCCTGATCACGACTACTCCCAGCCACGAGTTCAACCCGGGGATGATTGACCATCGCCTTTAAGTGAGTGCCGTCAAGATCGGCTACCTGCTGCCCTAAGGCATCTCCCGAAACTTGATCTGCACCGCCAATAAAACCAAGGCCAATAATCGCCCCTCGGTAGTTCGCGTTGGTCATTATTTAGGCTCCCAGTTACCGGATCACATTCTACGAGACGGGCACTACGACAGAGGCAAATTCGAGTATCATGAATTTATTCGATTTCGCAAGTACCACAAAAAATCAACCACCCACTGAAATTAGATGAATTACGACTTTTGCCTAGGCCGTCGCACTGCCTGCGTTTCCTTCTGGGCTTTTCTACTCGCGGCCGTCACCTTAGCACAAACAGAACTTCATCCGCGGCCCATACGTCTCCCCACGCCACAGGACGGACTCTACGAAGGCGAATTTCACCTCCATCGTTCTGGAACCTCTCGAGTTCAGGGCATGCGTGGCTTCGGAACCGAGTGGAGCCGCGACCATCACCTGCTCTGGGACGGTCTCCCGGAAGAAGTTTGCAAACTCCAATTCAACGTGCGACATGCAAGCCGCTATCAACTCATTTTGCGGTGCACGACCGCGCCCGATTATGGTCGCTTTGCGGTGCGTCTCGATGGCAAGTTATTGGATCACGAGATCGACCTCTACACCCCTGGCGTAGAACTCGCGCCCCCGCAAACCCTGGGTGAGTTCAAACTGAGCGCAGGCATCCATGCAATTAATTTTCAACTCTTAGGTGCCAACCCAAAGGCTTCGTTTTTTCGCGAAGACCGTTACTTACTGGGACTCGATTATTTAAAACTGGTCGACCTGGATCCAGACCATACAACCGAGATCAAAAGTGCGGTACCGCGTTGGCAATCATCCACATTTAAGGATATTCAACCACTTCTGGCAAAGCACTGCTACCGCTGTCATGGAGACGACGTAACCGAAGGTGAGCTGAATCTCGCTCAACTCTCTTCAAAATCAGAGCTCGTGAGCGACCTCGATCGCCTCAGTAAAATCGCGACAGCGATTGCTTTAGGGGAAATGCCTCCCGAGGACGAACCACCACTGCCCGTAGAACATCGGCAACAAATTTCGTTCTTGTTGAAGGATTGGCTGGACGAATCCCTGCAAGCCAATACGCGGCTGGCGAATGTCGTCATGCGGCGTCTGAATCGCTATGAATACAATAATGCGGTGCGCGACCTGTTAAATTTAAAAGGGGACATTTACCCACTACCGGAACGGGTCATCCGTGCCGAGCTGCCCTACTATGATCCCATTTCGGGGTTTTTCCCCGATGCCGTTCTGGTAGGCAATCGGACGTTAGGAAAATTCCAGGTCGAACGCCAGATTCTGACGGGCGTCGTGCCCTTTGCCATCGATTTACAAGCAGAGCACGGCTTTAACAACCGCGGACAGGAATTGAGCATTTCGCCTCTGCTGCTCGAAACGTTTGTAAAACTGGGACGTTCCATTGTCAGCAGCCCCGAGTTTAATGCTTACTGTCAAGATTATGCCGAGGTTTTTGCGGCCCCTGCAGACCTGGATAAGAAGACTCCCGCAGAGTCCGGGGCCAACGCGGAAACTTTCGCCCACCCCCGCTTACAAAACCTTCTGTCTCGAGCATTTCGCGCGCCGATTGACCACGAGACACTGCACCGCTACCTACGTTACTTTGGCCATGAATATCGAAAAACGTCTTCCTTCTCGCAGGCCATGAAGGCAACAGTGGCGGGGATGCTGGCCTCTCCACGTTTCCTGTATCTCGTGGAGAAAACGCCTCAAAAACAGCAGCCGACACTTCTTTCTGATTACGAATTAGCAGCGAGGCTGGCGATGTTTCTCTGGAGCAGCCTTCCTGACAAAGAATTACTCGACACAGCTGCCACAGGAAAACTTCACGATCCTGAAATCTTGCACACACAAATTCGACGTATGCTGTGGGATCGCCGCAGCCAGGCCTTAAGCGAAAACTTTGCTCGTCAGTGGCTTCGCTTGGATCAATTAATTACTGCCATTCCCGACAAGCAGCGGTTTCCAACCTATTACTCTCGGATCGGCTGTGAGTATTGGAAATTTGGACTGCAGATGATGATCGAACCCTTGCTCCTGTTTGAAAGTGTCCTCGTTGAAGATCTCTCCATCCAGCAACTGATCGACTCGGATTACAGCTATCGCAGCGACGAATTACAAACCTGGTACAGCAGTCCGGCACCCTTTGCCGAAAAAGGAGAAAACGGCCGTTTTAACACCGGCCAACAAGATTTTCGGCGACGAGCACTCAACTCACCGCGGGAAGGGGGCGTGATCACGACCGCAGCGGTAATGACGATGACTTCCTCGCCATTGCGGACCAGTCCCATTACGCGGGGATCCTGGGTTTTATCCGTTATTTTCAATCGCCCCCCGGATCCGCCCCCCGATACGGTTCCTGAAATCGAAGCGGACGACGATGAAATTGAAGCCCTCGGATTGACCCTGCGGGAACGCTTAAAACAACACCAGACCAATGCGTCTTGTGCCGCCTGCCACGCCAAAATCGACCCGCTGGGATTTGTACTTGAAAATTACGACGCCGTCGGGCGTTGGCGCGACACCTATCGATCAGGGCTCAAGATCGACTCCAGCGGAACCCTGTTCGGAGAAACCGAATTTACAGACATCGCATCGTTCAAAGCGGCACTGCAAAGCCGCCCAGAAGTTTTTACCCGCGCATTTTCAGAACACCTGCTAGCCTATGCGCTCGGTCGCAAGTTGCAAGTGACCGATAAACCGGCTATTGATAAAATGGTCCGTAGGACTTTGGCCCAGGACGGTCGCTTTTCGGCACTGATCGTGGAGATTGCCATGAGCCACCCTTTCTTACATAAAGCAAGCCAACCGGCTGACCAGGACCTTCCCGATTCCCCGCCTTCCGATGTATTGGAGAAGTGAGCCATGTACCTAAAACGAAAACGGATGAGCCGTCGTCGCGTGCTGCAAGGTGCCGGTGCGGCGTTGGCGTTACCGCTACTTGATCTCATGCAGACCACAGTGGCTTCCACAGCTGCCCAGCAACCTCCAAAGCGAGCCGCTTTTTTTTATGTTCCCAACGGTGTAGTTCAATCTGCTTGGCATCCGACCGAGACCGGTGAAGGCTTTGCCTTAAGTCCCACCCTGGAACCTCTCGGCAAGGTTCGAGAAAAAATCTCTCTCTATACACACCTCGATCGTGTCAAAGTCGCTGGCACCGATGGTCACGCCCAGGCAAGCACTTGCTGGCTCAGTAGCGCAGCACCGGATGAGCTTTCGCCAGCAGGCTACCCGCTGAAAAAAACGCTTGACCAAATCATGGCGAGTGTCACCGGCCAACATACGGCATTTCGCTCACTCGAACTCAGTTGTAATCCGTACCAAGACAATCGTGAGTCCGTCTATTTTGACAATATTTCCTGGTATGGCCACGGCCACCTCGCCCAATCGATGCGTGATCCAGAGCAGGTATTTAAGCGACTGTTTAACGTAGAAGAACAGGCCGGGCAGGGGAGTATATTAGACTTGGTGCTGGAAGACGCACAATCGTTGCAACAGCAACTGGGTCGCCAAGACCTGAGAAAACTGGGTGAGTATATGGAATCAGTCAGGACAGTCGAACAACAGATTCAGCGGATTCGAGCCCGACAAACGGCAGTCCAAAATCGAGGCCTGTCGCTGCCGGAAGAGCATTGGACGACCATGCGGCGAGATGAATACATTCAGATCATGGGAGACTTGATGATCTTGGCCTTGCGAACGGATTTGACCCGCGTCGCCTCCTTGATGGTCGCTCCGGAACGTTGGGGGACCCCACTACTCGTCCACGACCTTTTTAAGGACCCCATCGTGCATCACTCCATGACGCATGGCCAGGGAAACGAGAACGTACGACGCGACCTGGAAAAGCTGGATCGCTATCACGTTCAACAGTTTGCGCACCTGGTCAGCAAAATGGACAGCATTGAAGACGGGGAGGGGAGCCTGCTCGACCACTCCATGTTTGTCTTTGGTTCGGGTTTAAGTAGCGGAAGGACCCATGTCTATTCCAACTTACCGATTGTCATCGCGGGATCGGCTCATGGATCGATCCGCTTGAATCAACATCACCAATCCCTGCCGGGAACGCCGGTGGCGAACCTGTGGTTAGCGCTAGCGCGGAGCATGGGAGTTCCCGGAGAACGCTATGGCGACAGCACCGGCGCAATTTCCTTGTCTTAGCCGTTTTGTCTGGGCTCGCGACCAAGTCGTCGCACGCTCCGCGGACCAGAGGATTTTCCACAGCGGCAACCGACACAGAAAATTTTTCCGTTCATAAAGAACGCTTTGACTCGAAGACCCGTCGCAGATGAGATGCCGCTGGCAGTACGCAGGACCCCACATGACAAAGCAGCCAACACTCACCGAAAAACAAATTTGGGCAAATTTTGATCTTTCGATTTCTGGTAAGGACGCTGGAGACCGCTGATGACACTGGAACGAAGGCAAGTAATTTGGGCGTTGCTGGTCACGCTCAGTAGTTTCTTTCTGCTAGGAACTGCGCAGCCGCTCACGGCCGATGATCCGAGTACCGCCGCCGACCCTTCTCGTGGGTATACGCTGCTGCTCAACAAAGCCTACGTGCCGCGTTATTTTGACCAGCAGGTGTTTGACCAGGTCTGGCAGGTCTGGCCTGAACCACTCCGCAGTGCCGCGGAAAAAGCCACCTCGGAGCAGCGCCGCGAGCTGGCATTCGCCCGCTATGGCTTAACATCTCGTCCTGGTGACAACACGGGCTTGCCGCTGCAATTTGTCGTCGACCACGAAGGCAACTGGACCCCCAATTGTTTTTTCTGTCACGGTGGATCTGTTTCTGGCGCACCTTACCCGGGAGCACCCAATGCGCAACTCGCCATGCAGACCTTGATCAAGGAAACCCGCGCGACGAAACTCCGCTTGGGAAAACCGTTTGACCCGGTTGATTTTGGTTCGCTTCTCATGCCGCTGGGTACGACGCGCGGTACGACCAACGCCGTGATTTTTGGGGTCATCCTGGCCGCCTTTCGCGATCACGATCTGAACATCCTTCCCGGCATTCCGCGCCCTCAAGTCACCCACCATGACATGGATGCACCACCTTGGTGGTATTTTCAAAAAAAACAGACACTTTATGCTGACGGCTTTGCCGAAAAAGGACACCGCGGCCTGATGCAGTTCGCCATGGACCGCAGTAACGGACCTGAAAAGTTCCGCGCATGGGAGGACGATTTTCGGCACATTTTCGCTTACATGGAATCGTTAACTCCACCCCCGTACCCGGCTACCGTCAAACCAGACTTGGCAGGACGTGGACGGTTGATCTTTGAGCAGACCTGCGCAGAGTGCCACGGAACGTATGGCGAACCACCCGAGTATCCGAATCGGATTGTCCCGATTGAAGAAATCGGAACGGATCGTGTGCGGTATGACGCGCTCACCCGCGAACATCGTCAATCATATCGAGACAATTGGTTTTCCCAGTACGGTAAAGAAAAAGTACTTGTCAATACGCCTGGATACCTCGCACCACCCTTGGACGGCATCTGGGCCTCGGCCCCCTATTTTCATAATGGGAGTGTGCCGACACTCTGGCATGTGCTCCACCCGCAGGAACGCCCCACGGTCTGGAAGCGACAAACTCAGCAGTCCGCCTTCGATGAACAGCATGTCGGCTTGCGCATCGACGAACTCTCACCAAGGCCCGCGGGTACCAACAGGGCAAGTGCGAGTCCTGAAATTTTTGATACCCGGCGACCGGGAAAATCGGCCCAGGGACACCGTTTTCCCGAGCAGTTATCAGAATCAGAACGAGCGGCCGTCCTCGAATATCTCAAAACGCTCTAACGGGGCCTGTCCACCAGACGAACTCGCTTCAAGCAAACAAGCGTTTCACATCGGCGCTGCAGAGCACTACCAACGCCCAGATTCCGATACCCTGACCGACCCCACAACATCCCAAGCAGGTCACACACGGCAGCATCGAGGCAATCGACGCAGCAAACGCCCAGGGGTACATCTTGAGCCGCAGCATTTGCAGTCCACCGCCCGCAATCACCAAACTCAAAACCAACATCGCAACAGACGTGAGAATCCCCACAAGTGGACTCTGGCTGCCCATGTTTTCCGCCAACTGCTGCATCAATTCGTTGTCTTCCATGCCAGGAGGGATTTCAAAGTTCTGTGCCGATCCGGTCAGGTGGGTGAACATATTCAATAAGCCGTAGAGTCCATCCAAAATCCCCACGACGATCAAGGCAATGGCCGGCGCGAGAACTTTTCCAGGCAAAGAACGCTCCGGCGGGAACGGAGAAGCAACCGGTGGCACCCTGGTGGAATCGTAAGGATTTAGAGGAGATTGGCTCATGGTCCGTTTCGGCCTTGCCTGGTTTGCACTGCGGGAAATTGCTTAGGGAAACCCAGCTTTCACCTGATCCTTACTCAGCACCATGAGCGCCCAAATTCCCAAGGGAAGGCTGAACAGACAGCATCCGCTGGTACAGGGAACAATCGCCAGAATGGAGGCGGTCATCGCCAGCCCGCGAGACTTTAGCCGCATCATGCTGATAGCTCCCACAATCATCAACAGGGAACTGATCAGCAAGAGGATCGCCCAGATCAGAATAGCGCCTCCGTAAACCTGAAAAAAAGTCTCTGGATCCATTCCCGTTTGTTGTAATTGCTCCATTTGTTGCTGAAGATTCGGGTCGGTCTGCTCCGCTTGCTCGACCATTTGCGGAACAACAAATACCGTCACAACCCCTTGAAACACGACGTAAAGAGCGCCCAACAGACTCAGGATGCCAGCGACCAACAAGCCAATCGCCGGACCTTTTACCGCGCTGGACGCGTGCTCGTTTTTAAATCCACCGTTTTCTGGAAAGGGCGCGGACGATTGCGGAGGTTCGTAGGGGGATTGGTTCATCCTCAGGTCCTTTTAGCGGAGAAACAATGGTTAACGCTCGATGGCAGAGCCCCCAAGGGCTGGTCGGAGAAGCTTCTTATTGTCAATGTTGAGGACCATCTTGCAAGCGCCGCCCGATCTGAAAGAAACATCGCAAAGAGAAATGCAAAAAATCGATCGCAGCCTCCAGCGGCCGTCCGGCACGAGTTTTACTTTGCCACAGGTGCGTTTTGGAGGGCCAAACTCCAGCCAATTTTCATATAATCGCCTCTAGACGTGCCAAGGCATTCCAGAAAAACAAGTTGCCGGCGGTCCCGGGCAACCCGGAGTCATGGACCTCGAAGTGCTGATCTCGAATTACTGATCTCGAATTGCTGATCTCGAATTGTCAAAGCGACCTGCTTAGCTAAAATGATCAGACGGGAACCCCTCGACTTGGCTTCTCAACCTATCTTTTTCACCTGCTCAAAATTTTGAGGACTTCATGACAACGCAACTTCAAGCTGCCCGCGCTGGCCAAACCACTGCCGAAATGGAATTCGTCGCCCAACGCGAGAATCTTGCCCCCGAATTGATTCGCGATGAAGTTGCGGCAGGTCGCATGGTCCTTCCTGCCAACAAAGTTCATTTAGCTGGACGGCTGGAACCGATGTGCATCGGAATTGCCGCGAGTTGCAAAATCAATTCGAACATTGGCAACTCGGCAGTGACCAGCGATATCCAGGGAGAACTCGAAAAACTCCATACCTCGGTTCACTTTGGCGCCGACACCGTCATGGACTTGTCGACAGGTAAAGACATCGATTCGATCCGTAAAGCAATCATCGACGCCTCGCCCGTGCCGATTGGCACCGTGCCGATTTATCAGATGCTGGAAGAGTTAGGTGGCGAAATCGAGGACATGCGTCCACAACACTTCATCGACATGGTCGAACATCAAGCCAAGCAGGGCGTCGATTACATGACCGTGCACTGTGGGGTCCTGATGGAACACCTCCATTTGACCACCCAGCGCGTGACCGGGATTGTTAGCCGTGGCGGATCGCTGATTGCCAAATGGATGATGACGCATCGACAACAAAATCCTCTCTACACCCACTTCGATGAATTATGTGAAGTCATGCGGGAATACGATGTCACTTGGAGTCTGGGCGATGGGCTGCGGCCTGGTTCCATTGCGGATGCCAGTGACGAAGCTCAGTTCGCCGAACTGGATGTCCTGGGCGAGTTGACCAAACGGGGCCAGGACGCCGGAACCCAGGTCATGGTAGAAGGCCCCGGCCACATTCCCATGGACCAAATTGAAATGAACATCAAACGGCAAATCGAGGTTTGCCACGGAGCCCCCTTCTACGTGCTGGGGCCGTTAGTCACCGATGTCGCACCTGGCTATGACCACATTACCAGTGGGATCGGAGCGGCGATGGCAGGCTGGCATGGCGCCGCCATGCTGTGTTACGTCACCCCCAAGGAGCATCTCGGCTTGCCTAACAACGAGGACGTCAAGCAAGGCGTCATTGCTTACAAAATTTCCGCTCACTCTGCCGATGTGGCGCGACACCGTACAGGCGCTCAAGATCGAGATGACGCCTTGAGCCGGGCCCGTTTTGCCTTCGACTGGAACGAGCAATTTCGTTTGTCACTGGACCCCGAAACGGCCCAAGCGTATCACGATGAGACCCTCCCTCAAGACACCTTTAAGAGCGCTCATTTCTGTAGTATGTGTGGTCCGAAATACTGTTCCATGAAGATTACAGAAGACATTCGCAAGATGGCGGAAGAGGGAGATTTGGTCGAGCTCGAAACTTCCCCCAAGTAAGCGTTATCTCGTCCGACTAGGAATTATCAGAGCCGGTCTGCGTGAAAGGATTTCATGCGTGTCCGAAAATTACGACCTACGTGATCAGTTCGACAAGGCGGTCCAGCCAACGGTCACGTCAGGGCAGCTGCCCCCCCTGATGTCGGATCGATCCTTCATCGGAATGACCGTAACCCAGTTTCTAGGAGCCTTCAACGACAATCTCTTCAAGCAACTCATGTTGCTGTTGTCACTGAAGGTTGCTGTTGTTGATCGCCAACCGTTGGCCATGCTGGTATTCTCGGTCCCTTTCCTGTTGTTCTCAGGCTATGCCGGCTTTCTCTCGGACCGCCACAGTAAACGGTCGGTGATTGTGGCCTCCAAAATCGCCGAAATCTTCGTCATGCTGTTGGGGATGACCGCTTTCTTGGTGTACGGCAAGCTCGGATTTGCAGGCCTTTTGGCGGTGCTGTTCCTGATGGGAACCCAAAGTGCTTTTTTCGGTCCGGGAAAGTACGGCATCCTGCCGGAGATGCTCCGCCAAGAAGATTTACCGCGTGCTAACGGTATTATCTTGATGACGACCTTCCTGGCCATCATCTTTGGGACTGCCTCGGCCGGATTCCTGAGTAGCTATGTGACCGGTGACGCCGCCAACGTCGATGCCGCTACCGCCACTCAGTACTGGCGAGCCTCGGCAATTTGCGTGCTGATTGCGATCGTCGGCGCAGGGACCTCTCTCGCGATCCGTCGCCTGCAACCATCCAGCCCGCAACTCCGTTTGAGCGCCTCGGTATTCGCGGTTTCTTCGGACACGCTGAAACTGCTCCGCCAAGACCGACCGTTGGTGACGGCGCTTTTGGCGTCCTGCATGTTCTGGATGCTGGCAGGGGTGACGCAGCAAGCCGTCAACTCCTTCGGGATGCATCAACTAGAAATCGGTGACGACAAAACGAGTATTCTGGCTGCCAGTATCGGTATCGGAATCGCCTTGGGAGCCGTGGTTGCTGGCCGCCTTTCGCGCTCCCCGACCGATTTCCGTGTGATGAATTGGGGAGCCTGGGGAATGGTGATTTTCTTGGGATTGCTCGCGTTGCCAGGCTCACAACATGGCCATCTCTGGGGTTTTTCTTGGAGCATTGGCCTGCTGGTTGTCGTGGGGATTTCGACCGGAATGTTTGCAATTCCCTTACAAGTATTCTTGCAGTCTCGTCCACCAATGGGATACAAGGGGCGTTTGATTGCGGCCATGAATCAAGCCAATTTTTTGGCCATTGTACTTTCCTCGGGTGTCTACTGGGGATTTGATCTCTTAGTCCGCCAACTCGGTTGGAATCGCAGCCCTATTTTTGCCTTCACAGCACTGATCATGCTGCCAGTGGCAATCTTCTATCGACCCAAATCGGAAACAGTAAAACCCTAAAAGGTTGCCTCCGCTTACTGCGCTGCAGGCTCTTGATAAACGACAGCCCCAGACCACAAAACCAACGTTGGCGGTTCAGGATACTTGAAGCTGCCGAAGCCGTGTGCACCGAGCATTCCAGATCTGTTCTGTACTGCAGACGCTTTCTACATCCCTTGTACGGCGACCGCATCTAAACCGACCAACGGTTCCTCCTGCCGCACCCACCCACTACCAGTACTTCTTCAAGAAGGCTCGCAATCTACTCAAAAAAGAGATCGTCGACGAGCGCCAGGCAAGTTTGCCGCGACGGAACCCTGCGACAGGGTTACCACTCTCCAACCAGAACCCCACGCTGCTTGGAGAGGGGCGCAGAACACGACCAGACGGATGCGGTCGCGCGGAGGCTTGCCAACAGGGCAGGGCGGCAATGCACGGCGCAGCGTCTTGACTGCTTGGGCCACGGGCAGCCGTTTGCTAGAATCGACTGCTGAAATACGGTCGTTCTCCTTGTTTGGGATGGCGACCATAACGCCAACCGCTGGGAGCGAATCTATATGCTAGGAGCCACTCTCGACTCCTCCGACTATCTCCGTCGTCTACAGACCGAGATTGACCGCACGAACCAAGAAGCCTTACAGCGCTGGTCCGATTTGATTTATCAGGCTTGGGACCAGGGGAACTTCGTCTTTATTTTTGGCAACGGCGGTTCAGGAACAACCGCTAGTCACATGGCGGAAGATCTAGGAAAAAGCACACTCCACGAACATGAATTGCACGACGAGTCCAAGAAAAGGCTTAAAGTACTGAGCTTGACCGATAATGCCGGCTGGTTGATGGCCGTCGGAAATGACCTCGCCTACGACCAAATCTTTGTTCAGCAACTTATGAATTACGGCAGTTCCGAGGATGTTGTGATTGCCATCAGCGGCTCCGGAAATAGTGCCAACGTCTTGAATGCCGTCGACTGGGCCAATCGCCACGGCCTGAAAACATTTGGACTCAGCGGGTTTTCCGGTGGCAAGTTAAAAGAAATCGAGCAGGACGGGTTGCATGTTGACCTCAACGACATGGGGATGGTCGAGAGCATTCATCTCTGCCTCTTCCATTGGGTCCTTAACGATGTTTTTGCCCGCATCAATTTCGAAGGTCGCTATGCAACGACATAAACGCTAACCCTCTTCGGCACTTCTCACATCCAGGTCCGTTTCAAATCCCATGTACCTCGGCATCGAAATTGGTGGCACCAAATTGCAGTTCGGGGTAGGGGAGGGGGAGGGCTCTGCATTCCTCGCCTCGCAGCGGCTGGACATCGATCCGACCCAAGGCGCTGAGGGAATTCTTGCTCAGATTCAAGCAAACGCCGGACCACTCATATCCCAACACGCGGTGCAGAGGATTGGTATCGGCTTTGGAGGACCGGTGAACACCGCCACGGGAAAGGTTACCACCAGTCATCAAGTGGACGGCTGGGATAATTTTGCCTTTTCTGATTGGTGCCGGGCAACGTTTGGCATTCCAGCAACGCTCGGCAATGACTGCAACGTGGCGACCATTGCTGAGTCGCGTTTTGGAGCGGGCCGAGGTGCACGACGAGTTTTTTACCTGACCGTGGGAACTGGAATTGGCGGAGGGTTCGCGATCGATGGACAATTGGATGGCGCCGAGCGGCCAGCCATTGCTGAAATTGGCCATTTGCGACCGGGACTCCATGCCGAGAACCCTGATGCCACCGTGGAGTCACTCGCCAGTGGCTGGGGAATCGTAGCCCACGTACGGTCCCGGATCAGCGATGACATTTCCCGCTCCTTGGCGACCGTTCGTGACGATGCCCAACCGTTCGATCCAAGTCGCATGCGGCAGAGAGTGGCAGACGCCCAACAAGCCGAGGCGGAATTTGCCGCAGATCTTTTGGTACGCTGTGAAGAACAAATCGATCAGCTAACGGGAAAGATAATAGGTGAGGCCGCAGTCGCAGGTAACCAAATCGCTCAAGAAGCCCTGACACACGCGTGCGAAGCCATTGGTTGGGCAGTCGCTCAAGTCGTCACGCTCATGGCTCCAGAAGTTCTAGTCATTGGGGGTGGGGTGTCCTTGCTGGACAAGCAACTTTTCTTGTCACCGGTCCAAAAGGCCGCCGCTAAATTTGTCTTCCCACCCTTACGGGAAGCTTTTGAAATCAAACCACCGAGTTTGGGAGAGTGGGTGGTCGTCCACGGGGCATTGGCATTCGCGCGCGACGCAGACAAGTGACGGATTTTTACAGACGACTCAGGACTGCCGACAAAAGGGTTGCGTTCAAACACGCGGCGAGAGTAAGGCGTTTGGTCGCCCGCCATATCCTCCGCTCACCGAACTTTGCTTTCGTCTGTCGCCAGCGCAACTAGTCCTGCACTGACAAGCGTTTTAACTTGGCTTGTACCTCGAGGAGAGGATATTCCAAAATTGGCAGATCGGTGCCCACCAGCTGACGCAAACGCTGCCAACCCCGTGTCACAAGCGTTTCACGAACGCGTACAAAAACTGGGTCCAATTGGGATTTTGCGAACTCCCCCGAGGTCAAGATCGGTGCAAAATCATCGTCCACGATGAACTGTCCCAGGGAGGGATTACAGCGAATGTGGCGTTCCGGAGTCGAATGCAAAATTTCAGGGTCGATCAAACCGATGACAAACCTTAGGTAAAGATCGCTATCCGTAATTTCTTCGACATCTTGCCCGCAGACGTCGCACAGGTAGCCTTCTTCGCACTTCGCCATAATGGTCCGCTTAAAAACTTTTAAGCAATTTACTTTTAAGTAATTTAAAGGCCCAGCACATCGTACATGGTGTACAACCCTGGCTTCTGGTGGGAGACAAACTTCGCTGCCAACAGAGCACCGAGCGCATAGCTATCTCGATTCGTCGCCTTCACCGTTAATTCAATGGTTTCTCCCAGGACGCCAAACACAATCGTATGCTCGCCCGGATTGTCGCCCACACGTAAGGCGTGATATCCAATTTCCTCGTGCGCTCGCTCGCCGGTTTGCCCTTCGCGCCCATGTACATGGTTCTTTTGATGCATCTTTTCCGCAATCAATTGGCCAAATCGCAGCGCCGTCCCACTTGGCGCGTCCTGCTTAAAGCGATGATGTCGTTCGATGATTTCCACATCGGCACCACCCGGTGCATCGTTTAGCGTTTCCGCTGCGATTTCGGACAACTTCATCGTGAGGTTTACTGCCATACTCATACTCGGAGCCCAGACAATCGGAATTTTCTGAGCGGTATCTCGAATCAATTGTTGCTGCAGATCGCTGAGCCCTGTTGTGGCAATTACCAAAGGAATTCTCTGGTCGCGACAAACCTCGGTGATCGCTTCCGCTGCCGGAGGGACCGAGAAATCGATGACCGCCTCGACATGCGGCAAAACCTCGGCAGACAAGGGCACGGCAATCTCACCGATTCCGCAAATCGCACCTGCATCTTTTCCTAAATCCGGATGTTCGGCGTGTTCTAACGCAGCACAAACCTCCAAATCTGGATCCTGACAACCCAAATCGACAAGACGGCGCCCCATCCGACCGGCAGCGCCATTAATAGCAACTTTGACTGGCATCTTGAATTTCCTTCCGTAGCCATGATCTGGCAATAAGAAAGAGAAATAGTTAACTATAAAGTTGAATTGCTTTGACAATCTCGTCTACATCATTCGGAACCCCGACGGCACGATTGGCATAAGACGCAAGTTTCACTCCCCGACTACCAAGCACTTGATTGAATTGATCTTGATCCGTTGTGTGATATGCAACGGTCGCCGTCGGGTCTTTGAGTTGGTGTCCCGTCAAAATACAGACCACCCGTTCATCCGTGCCGATGACACCTTGGGATCGTAATAGCTTCGCCCCTGCGACACTGGCCGCACTAGCCGGCTCACAACCAATGCCGCCCGCACCGACCTGCGCCTTGGCATCCAGAATTTCTTGGTCCGAGACTTCACGCACCACACCGTCGCAGAAGTCTAGGGCACGCAGACATTTCCGCAAATTGACGGGACGATTAATTTCAATGGCGCTGGCAATCGTCGATGCCTTACGTCCGGTGTGATCGAGTTCTTCATAATACTGATCGGTTACGTTTGGAGCACCAAGCCCCCCATCCCAGCGAATTCCCCTTTGCTCATACAATTCTGACAGCGTGTTTGCGCCAGACGCATTGATCACCGCTAACCGCGGCACCTTCTCAATCAACCCTAATTCCTTTAATTCAATAAACGCTTTTCCAAAGGCGCTCGAGTTGCCAAGGTTCCCTCCGGGGACAATGACCCAATCGGGCGTTTCCCAACCAAGAGACTCCAACACCCGCAACATGATGGTCTTCTGACCTTCCAAACGAAACGGATTGATGCTGTTGACAAGATAGATATCCAGCTGCGGGCAAACTTCTTTCACACGAGCCATCGCATCGTCAAAGTCACCTGCAATTTGCACCGTCAGAGCACCATAGTCCAGAGCCTGCGATAGTTTTCCATAGGAGATCTTTCCCGTTCCGATGAAGATCACAGCCTTCATCAGCCGAGTTACGGCTGCATACATCGCCAGAGAGGCACTCGTGTTACCGGTCGAAGCGCAGGCAGCTCGTTTGGCTCCTGTGGCTCGGGCATGCGTAAAAGCTGCTGCCATCCCGTTATCTTTGAAGCTACCGGATGGATTCATGCCCTCGTATTGTAAATAGAGATGGCCGTGGTCCATCCCAACATAACGAGCGAGGCTATCTGCCTGTTGCAACAGTGTTTGCCCCTCACCAATGGTGACTACCTGGTCAAGTTCAACAAAGGGCAATAATTCATGGAAACGCCAGACACCGCTGAATCGAGCTGGAACTGTTCGTTGCTGCCAAAATGCTTCAAACTGACTTAACGATGTGGGGATCGCTAGTTTGTCCCACTCGTACTCGATGTCGAGCAAGTCCCCACACGTTTTGCAGGCAACCAGCACCTCCCCCACATCATAGGTTTCCCCACAGGTCGGAGAAATGCACTTTTGAAACGCGTAATTAGAGAGCGTCATTACGCTAATTACTTACTGTTAAAAGAGTTCTGAAATCCGTTCCGTAGTCTATTCGAGCGGGTGGGGATCGACAAGACGACGAGGCTGGGGGGTCCGCCAACCAAATCCCCCCAGCACGTGCCCCCCTTTGACAGCGAAAAAGCCGCTGCGTAGACTGGATGGGCTATAGGTTGAGGTTTGTAGATAAGCATTTCCTACCGGACGATCTTTGGCCAGCGGCAAGCCTGGTCAGATCCAGTACCACAGAAGAGAGCAAGCGTTGTAGTAGCGCGAGGAGGCGGAGATGAAAAAAGCAGAGATGAAAGTCTACAAGGAACGGCTGCTTATGATCCGAGGGCGGATGCGCGGTGACATTCATGCCATGGCCAACGCCGCTCTACGTAAGACGCGCAGTGAATCTAGTGGCGACCTTTCCAGTATGCCGACACATATGGCGGATGTGGGTAGTGACAATTTCGAGCAGGAATTCACGCTCAGCTTACTTGAGAACGATGAAGAGACCGTCGAGAAAATCGAATTCGCTCTTGAGCGGATTGAAGACGGCGTTTATGGTTCCTGTATCGAATGCGAAGGAAAAATTCCCAAAACACGGCTGAACGCGATTCCCTATACATCATATTGCGTCAAGTGTGCCAGCAAACTAGAAACCGGCTAATGCCATAGGCAGTGGACGCCATTCCCAAAAGTCGTTACCTCACGTACCTTGCCGTTGCACTGACTGGCATCGTCGCTGATCTTTGGACAAAGACCGCTGTTTTTTCCTGGCTCGGCAAGCCTTTGCGTGGCGTGGATAATACTTGGTGGCTGCTTGAACCTTTTATTGGAATTCAAACTGCCGTTAATCAAGGTGCGTTGTTTGGCCTGGGCCAAGGAATGAGCCATTTCTTTGCCGCCCTCTCGCTGGTTGCTTTCGCAGGCATCTTTTTATGGTTGTTCCGTTTCGGAGCGGCACATGACCGCTTTCTTACAGTCATCCTGGGAATGATCACTGCCGGAATTTTTGGCAACTTGTACGATCGACTGGGAATGTGGCATAGCAACGAAATCGAGGAACACTTGCGCAACGGAGTCCGTGATTGGATCCTGCTCCAATATCCCGCAATCGGTACTTGGCCCAATTTCAACATCGCTGACAGTCTCCTAGTTTGCGGCGCGGCTTCCCTGGTATTTCACGCGTTTTGGTATGACGAATCGAAACAGACAACGCACCTGCAAGCTGACAAGAAATAACGAGAAAAATTGTTGATCTGGTGACCGAACGGCAGTTCAACTCGTCGCAGCATCGACTGCTCTCGCCGGGATTCAATTTGACCAGGGTTTTAGGGTCCTACCAACTGCGGTACGCTTAGTGATATGCAAGACACGGCGCCAGAAATAACAACGCGGCTTAACTTGGCAATCTCAATGGCCAAAGAAGCTGGCCAATTAACTCTCAAATATTTTCAAAAGCGGACGTTCGAAGTTGAACGCAAGTCGGATAATTCACCTGTCACGGTGGCCGATCGCGAAGCTGAACAACTGCTGAGACAAACGATTTCAACAGCCTATCCCGATGACGAAATTTTGGGAGAAGAATTTGGTGTACGATCTGGCACTTCCGCCTTTCGCTGGATTCTCGACCCGATTGACGGCACCAAGTCATTCATTTGTGGTGTGCCTCTTTATGGCACACTCGTCGGTGTTGAATTTGAAAAAACTCCGGTCATCGGTGTGATTTACATACCAGGTACGGATGAAATCATCTCTGCAGCGCAGGGCGCAGGCGCTTGGTACACGAACGGGAAGGAAGACCGCGAACGGGCTCGTGTTTCGTCAAAAAAATCGCTGGTGGAAGCAACTTTTCTAACTTCTCAAGTCGACTCTTTCGAACAGCGCCAGGCCACAGACGTTTATCGAGAAATCGAACAACGATCCTACATCACACGAACATGGGGTGATTGTTACGGCTATCTTCTTATCGCAACCGGCCGCGCCGACGTGATGGTAGATCCAATTATGAACATTTGGGATGCCGCTCCGCTGCAAACGATTTTGCAGGAAGCGGGTGGGACATTCACCGATTGGCAAGGCACGCCAACGATTTTGAGCGGGGAAGGCATCGCCACCAACGGGCACCTGCTAGAAGAAGTCCTCGCCATTACTCGCCACTCGCCGTCTCCTTCGTAACAACCCTGTTTAAATCCTCAAGTCCCTTGAGGCGGTCTACTTTGTAATGACCGACGTGATAATGGACGATTTGCCCCGTGTTATTCAACACAACAAAAAGCGGTAGCTTTGCGCCAGCGACTCGTGGATCACCAATCTGCTTCAGTAAATCGCCATCGTCCACCAAAATCGGATAGCTGAGATTCATGAAATCCTTCAATTTTTTTGCGCTATAGATTGTCTTGCGGCGCTTCGTGGGATCGGCCAACAATTCGCTCACGAGAACACCATAAACTTGCACATTTTCCTTTTCAAATTGGCGAAATAGAAAATCGAGATAGGCCACCTGCCCATAAGGTTCCTCAAGTGGCGCATCGCGATAGTTCCAGAAGTGGAGAATTGTTATTGGTGCGGCGGCAAAGTCCAAAAGAAATGGCTTGTCTTTCACATCCCTTACTGACGTTTCTTCCATTGCCAGGGCGAGAGCCTTCTTACGCATGGCAGAAATCGCTCCAGCTCGGCCCTTCTGTTCCGAGGAGTCACGCTTCGCTTCGGCCACAACACCTTCTAAGAGACCCCGCGGAATTTTCTTTTCGATTGCGGGCAACCGGGAACGCAACTCTGCCAGTTGCTCATCGGTCCATGTCATTTCAAGCGTACGAGACTCTCTTCCCAAAAGATCACGAAGTTCGCGCAGCATCTCAAAATTAGCAACTTGTGCGGCCAACTCGTTGGCATCCATTATTTCCTGCGACTTCAATTCAAAATCCATTTCATGTTCTTCACCAGGACCAATGAACACGGTTTCTCGGATGCGGACTACGATGGGCGATTGCTTGTCAATCCAGCTGACTCGCTTCACACCAAACCGATTGCGGGTTTCCACTCGCCAAGTTTTGCGGTCACCAACCTTTTCACTCCCCATAACTTCATGTGACAATTCATCGTCATCCCACTTCAAACCTTTGGCCAAATTCTTTTCCAGGCTAACGATGGGTAACATCACAGGAACAACACTCCTGCGTCCATTCCGCTCATAGAGAAGTGCTGGCAAGGTCGCCTCGTTGGCTTGCCACTCGGAATCAAGCTGAGCAATTCCAAAATGTTCCGTCCAGGACCACGAACCGCGTCCCTGCTCTTCCAAGGTCCACAAGATCACAGCACCGCCCTTGCCAACCTCCGAAAGCATGAAGGTTAAGTTGAACGCCTTCTGCGTCTCCGCCGGTTCCCCTTTGTCAGCTTCGAAAGTTCCCTCGAACGTCAACACGGTTCCTACTTCAAGTGTTGGCGATGCCGACAACGATACTGCTAACAAGAGGTTCCATACCGTTGAAGCCATTTCCGTTTCCTTTCGCTGGACATAAAGCAAGGAGAGGGCAGCGAACAAGCTACCTAAACCGCAACACCTACGGGTCTCCGTCTCGAGACATTCTAATTGGCGGGCAGGCAAAGTTGAAGGCGGACAAACCATTGTCCACTCTTGTCATATCGAGCCTGGCCAACTTGACACTTTTAGTTTTAGGGCACTAGGATTCCATGACTCTGTTCTATGGCTCTGGTTTTCTGCTCGCGAAACTCTCACGAAGCACTGGTTCCCCCCATGGCAAAGCACACGCGTCAAAAATCGCTCGCTGGATTCGATGATCTTGACAGCGATATTCCACCGAAAACGACTCAATCCGAGCCACAAACTCCGGATCAGTCGGCACCGCTTGAAGATTCCACTACCGCGGTAGACCTCCAGGGGAAGTCAGTATACGTAGTCGATGCTCATGCATTGCTCTACCAGGTCTTCTACGCCTTACCAGACATGACAAGCCCCAATGGCCTGCCAGTCGGGGCGATATTTGGTTTCACACGCGACATGGTCGATCTCCTGGAAAGAAAACGCCCCGACCATCTAATTTGCGCTTTTGATCACCCTGGGGACACCTTTCGTCATCAATTTTTTGGTGAGTACAAAAGCAATCGCGATGCGATGCCAGAAGATCTGCGGCCTCAAATTGCAAATGTACAGCGCATGCTCGACGCCATGGGAATCCCATGGCTGTCATTACAAACATTCGAAGCCGACGACCTACTCGCCACAGTGGCTCATCAGACGGAAATGCTGGGCGGGAAGTGCTTTCTGGTTACCAGTGATAAGGATTGCCGACAACTCATTTCCGATAACACCTTCATGTACAATATTCGCAAAGACGCCGTTATGGATGCGGCTGCATTGCATGAGGACTGGGGTATCCGACCAGACCAAGTGGTGGATTTCCAATCTCTCTGGGGCGACTCAACCGACAATATTCCCGGTGTAGAAGGAATTGGGCCGAAGACCGCGCGAGATCTACTCACGCAATACGATACGCTCGAAGGCGTTCTCGATAACGCCGAAAAGGTGAAGGCAAAAAAACGTCGTGAAAATCTCCTCAATGGCCGAGAGAAAGCATTTCTGAGCCGAGAACTCGTTCAGCTCAGCCGTAACGTGCCAATCACCGTCAACTGGCGAGCCAGCCGTGTGGGTGGTATTGATGAACCCCAAGTATCCACACTCTGTCGCGAGTTTGGATTTCGCACCCTATCCGACCGGCTCTGTAGTCTCTCAGCAAAAGACGCTCCTCAAGAATGGAAAACCGATTATCGGTTGGTTGCATCTTGCGAACAGCTAGATGCGCTGGTGGAAGACCTCTCAAAACAAAAACAGATTTCAATCGACACTGAGACAACCTCTACCAATCCTCGCTGGGCAGAAATCGTCGGTTATTCTTTTTCCTGGCAAGAAGGAATGGGGGTTTACGTCGCCGTCCGTTCGCCACCGGGCGAACCAAGCGTCGATCCCCAATACGCACGGGATGCTTTGCGTCCAATTCTAGAAGAACCCTCCATCAAAAAGATTGGCCAAAATCTCAAATATGATATTGTTGTCCTACGAAACGATGGCACGGTTATGCAAGGAACTGTTTTCGACACGATGGTAGCGGACTACTTACTCGAATCAGGAGAACGCAATCACGGCCTGGATGAACTCGCCAAGCGGTATCTCAACCACACAAACACCAAGATTAGTGAGCTCATTGGTAAGGGGAAAAACCAGAAACGCATGGATGAAGTGTCCATCGAATTGGTTAAACACTATGCCTGTGAAGACGCTGACGTACCGTTGAGATTAGAAGCTATTTTAAAACCACGCCTCGCGGATTCTGGGTTCCAAACACTTTTCACCGATTTAGAAATTCCATTAATCGACGTGTTGGCAGAAATGGAATTCAATGGTATTGCCATAGACGTACCAGTACTACAGAGGCTAAGCGTCCAGTACGGCCAACGAATGGAAGCCTTACAAAACGAGATCTTTGAACTCGCAGGGAGCCCCTTTAATATTGACTCTCCGAAACAACTGTCAAAAGTACTTTTCGATGATCTCGAGCTCCCCATCATCAAAAAAACCAAAACGGGGGCCAGCACTGACGTCGAAGTCTTGACGCAATTGGCACAAGAACACGAATTACCGGCGAAGATAATTGAGTACCGTCAGAATGCGAAGTTGAAGAGCACCTATGTCGATGCGTTGCCAGAGCTAGTCCATCCTGAAACAGGACGGGTGCACACCTCCTTCCGCCAGGATGTCACCGCAACCGGCCGACTGAGTTCCACCGAACCTAATCTACAAAACATACCTGTACGAACCGACGCCAGTCGAGAAATCCGATCCGCATTCATTCCCGGTGAATCAGGATGGAACCTAATGACTGTCGATTATTCTCAAATTGAGTTGCGTGTATTAGCACATTTCTGTGAAGACAAAACACTCCGACAGGCATTTCTTGACAACCAGGACATTCATGCCCTGGTTGCCAGCGAAGTCTACGCAGTCCCTCTGGACGCGGTTACTCGCGAAATGAGACGCAGTGCCAAAGCAATTAATTTCGGCATCATTTATGGTCAAAGCCCTTTTGGATTAGCCAAAGCTCTCGACATTGCCACCGAGGATGCGGCGGATTTCATTGAAGCCTATTTCAGTCGCTATTCGGGCGTTGAAGAGTTTATCAAAAGAGTACTGGAAGATTGCGCACGCAACGGTTATGTTAGTACTGCCCTGGGGAGGAAACGCCCGATTCAGGGAATACGACCCATATCATACCAAGGCGATTCACGCCAACGAAATCTACCCGAGCGAATCGCAATCAATACAGTCATTCAAGGAACGGCTGCGGACCTGATAAAACAAGCAATGATTAAGGTTCACGCACGGATGCACCAAGAAAAGCTATCTGCAAGAATGTTACTGCAGATTCACGATGAACTAATCTTTGAAGCCCCTTCTCAAGAACTCACTCACCTGTCGCAGCTTGTCACAGAAGAAATGACAACCGTAGGTAACTTGTCCGTCCCACTCACCGTGGATGTAAAAGTCGGTTCAAATTGGGCGGAATGTGAACCGCTAACTTAAGTCATCTCAAATCATACGAAACCGAAATCTTCGGCCCTTTGTTAGTAGTTGCGATCGTTAAAAACGCTTGTGGCGACAGACGCAATAAACCGTAAACTAAACAGACAACTCGTTTTTTTGACACCTCATGGTGATCGTTGGAATCGTTGGTGGAGTGGCTAGTGGCAAAAGCCTCGTCACCGAGCAACTTCGTAAATTCGGCGCCGTCATCATTGATGCGGATCGAATTGGACACAAGGTGCTCGAGAAGGCTGACGTTAAAACCGACCTCCGCAAAACTTGGGGAGCCAAGGTATTTGACGAGCACGGGCTTGTTTGTCGAAAAAAACTGGCAGCCTGTGTATTCGGGACAATCAAAAATGATCGATCAGAACTGGAAAAACTGGAACGCATTACACATCCTCACATCTCGACCCACTTACAAGACTGCATCGCTAACTTAAAAAAGGAGGACAAAGTTGACGTCGTTGTGCTCGATGCCGCAATCATGTTCAAAACCGGCTGGAACAACTTTTGCGACAAGATCCTTTTCGTGAAGGCAGACGATTCGGTAAGAATGAATCGAGCACAGTCTCAGCGAGGCTGGTCCTCAACAGAGTTCAACACTCGAGAAGCGTCCCAAACCCCAATTGAAGAAAAGCTCCTCCGAGCTGATGCCGTAATTGACAACAACGGAACGATTGAACAAACGTGTTGGCAAACAAAACAATTCTACGAATCCCTAGACCTTGAAAGGTCATGACATAGCTGTGTTCGCTATCGATTCAAAGCTAGATACTTTCCGATCTATTGCGAGTTCAGCTACGAGAAATCGCCGTTGCGCACGAGTACTGACGTAGGAACCCATTGACACTCCGCCGAAACCATTCGTGTTTGGGCAAACATTTCCTGTCAGGAGTCTTTTTGATGTCCGACTCACACACCTCCTCTGAATCAGCATCTTCACAATATCGCAGCACGCGCAAAAAACGTAGTGGTCCGCTCGCCCGACCGACTTCCCCAGCCAAGGTCGAAAGCGATCAGGAACCTTTATCTCTTGCAGAAGAGATCGCCGACGAGATTGGCGAAGAAACAGAACAAGTCGGCGATGAAACAAATGCGCATTACGAAAAGATCAAACAAGGTGAGGTTCACATTGCGGAATTGCAACGCATGGGCATGACCGAGCTGATCGAAGAAGCTCGCAAAGAGAACGTGACTGAAGTATCCGGCATGAAGAAACAAGATCTTATCTTTATGATCTTAAAAGAACGTGTAAAACTGAACGGCCTCATGTACGGTGAAGGGACCTTGGAAATACTCCCGGATGGATTTGGTTTTCTGCGTAGTCCCGATTATCACTATCTCTCTTGTCCGGACGACATCTATGTGTCTCCCAGTCAAATTCGACGCTTCGGCCTAAAAACGGGGGCCACCGTTTCGGGACAAATTCGTCCGCCGAAAGAAAACGAGCGTTATTTTGCGCTGCTGCGTGTCGAGGCAATCAACTACCAAGATCCCAACCAATTGCAGGAACGCGTTAGCTTTGACGATCTGACGCCATTGCACCCCAATCAAAGAATCGTCATGGAGCACGAACCCAAGGAGTTTTCGACACGTGTTGTCGATATGCTCACGCCGATTGGGTTTGGCCAACGGGGTCTCATTGTCAGCCCGCCGCGCGCAGGAAAAACTATTCTCCTTCAGAATATGGCCCGCGCAGTGCTACAAAACTTTTCTGACGCGTATGTGATCATGCTATTGATCGATGAACGTCCAGAAGAGGTGACCGACATGGAACGGGAAGTGAAAGGCTCCAACTGTGAAGTTATTAGTTCGACATTTGACGAACCTGCCTCCCGGCATGTCCAAGTTGCTGAAATGGTCATTGAGAAAGCAAAACGTATGGTCGAATACGGTACGGACGTGGTGATCTTTCTCGATTCCATTACCCGACTAGCACGGGCCTGGAATAGCGAATGCCCACAATCTGGAAAAATCCTTTCCGGTGGCTTGGATTCGAACGCCATGCAGAGACCAAAGGCATTTTTCGGGTCTGCCAGAAAAGTTGAAGAAGGGGGCTCTTTAACGATCATCGCTACCGCCTTGATCGACACCGGCAGCAAAATGGACGATGTGATCTTTGAAGAGTTCAAAGGGACCGGAAATATGGAAATTGTACTGAATCGAAAACTGGTCGATCGTCGTATCTGGCCAGCTATCGATATCAATCTTAGTGGGACCCGACGCGAAGAAATGCTACTGGACCCTGAAGAACATCGTCGCATCTGTATTTTGCGAAGGGTCGTCAATGAAATGAACCCACCGGATGCGATGGAACTGCTCGTAAGTCGGCTCGAGAAAACCAAATCGAATGCCGAATTTTTGATGAGCATGAACATGAAATAGAAGGCCATGAAAAACTATGCTGAACACGTTTGAAGGAGATTTAGCAGGTGCCGATCATCGGTTTGCTATTGTGGTTTCACGATACAACCGCAACATCACCACCAAGTTGCTTGATGGGGCAGTGGCAACCTTGCGAAAGCAGGGTGTCGCTGACGACTCAATCACTGTTGTTGGGGTGCCTGGGGCTTGGGAAATTCCGGTCGTCGCGCAAAGGTTAGCGAATTCAAAAGAATTCGCAGCCGTTCTTTGCCTGGGCGCTGTGATTCGCGGCGAAACAACCCACGACCAACACATCAACAATCAAGTTAGTCAAAGCCTCGGAAAAATCTCGCTCGATTCGGGAGTACCGATCCAATTTGGCGTGCTCACCTGCGAAAGCCTGGAACAGGCAATTCATCGTTCGGGCGGTAATGTGGGGAACAAGGGCATTGAATGCGCCGAAGCGGCGCTCCAAATGGCCAATCTGTTACCCCAGTTGTTATAGCTCTCTCCCCTGATGACCAACGGCGGGGTAAAAGTGCTCGTTGTGGTCGGACTGCAGTTTCAACCTACCCAACTCTTCCTATCTTGAGTCCGCCCCATGGCCCGACGCACGAGAGCACGCGAAGTCGTCTTACAGATACTCTACACCCTTGACCTAAATCCCGACACAAGTGAACAATCGATTGCAGACTTTCTGGCGGCGCGACTCGACCAAGACCTGCAATTGGTCGACTTCGGGATGTCCATTATTTCTGGGGTTCAAGAACAGCGTGAAATGCTAGACCAAACACTCCGAGAACTTGCAGACAACTGGAGCCTAGAACGCATGGCTGCAACCGATCGCAACATTTTGCGCATGGGAGTATTTGAAATTCGTTATTCGCAAACTCCGCCACGCGTAGTAATCAACGAAGCGGTGGAACTAGCAAAACGTTTTGGCGCAAAACAGTCGCCACAATTCGTCAACGGCATCCTCGACCGAGTTCTAAATGCCGATAAAACTTAACTCCGCCGCTTCGGTCACCCTGTCGCCGCCAATTAGCTTTGTTGATTAGAATGACGGCACCCCTTTCTTACTGCGGATATTAAAAAGAAATCGTCACCAGGAGAGCTTTGAGTAATGGGATTCTTCAACCGAATCAAAGCAGGGCTTAAGAAAACTTCGAGCGTGCTAAACACAGATATTCGTGATCTGTTTAAGACAGAAGGACGTCTCGTGGACGACCAATTCCTCGACGAGCTGTTCGCGACTCTCGTGAAAACCGATATTGGCGGTAAAGCGGGGACTGAAATCCGCGACCGCATCCAAAATACTTTTCGCGGCCGAGTGATTCACATGACGGAAGCCTTAGATGCCGTTAAACAGCATCTCAAAGAATTGCTGGCTCAGCCGGAGGAATCAATACGCTACGCAACCAGCGGGCCAACCGTCGTCATGGTCGTCGGAGTCAATGGTTCCGGTAAGACAACATCGATTGCTAAACTAGCACATATGTTTCGCACCCAGGGAAAATCCGTTGTCTTGGGAGCAGGCGATACCTTTCGCGCCGCGGCAGTACAGCAGTTAACCATTTGGGCGGAAAGACTCGGCGTTGAGATTGTTACAGGAGAACCGGGTGCCGACCCAGCATCCGTCGCCCACCGAGCGGTTTCCACAGCTCTCAGCGAAGGAAAAGATGTTTGCATTCTTGACACGGCAGGGCGTTTGCAAACCCAAGTCAATCTGATGAAGGAACTGGAAAAGATTCATCGTGTCATAGGAAAACAAATCGAGAGTAGCCCGCACGAGGTGCTGCTAGTACTCGATGCAACGGCTGGCCAAAATGGCATAAGCCAAGCACGCGGATTTTCTGAGGCTGCAAATTGCACAGGACTGGTTCTGGCCAAACTCGACGGCACAGCCAAGGGAGGCGTCGTCGTCCCCATTCGTCAAGAGTTCGATTTACCGGTAAAATTTATCGGTGTCGGTGAAACACCGGAGGATCTTGTTCTCTTTAACGCGGATGAATTTTCCGAAGCACTCTTCGATGAACAAACCGTCTAAACTGGTAGATATTCTTTCATCGGTGGGTTAAGAAGCAGCGCAGAACACAGCCACAACCGTCTGTTCTTGCCAGGTTCATTAAACGGCTCC
>JAKVBY010000055.1:51432-54413 GCA_022446825.1 Pirellulaceae bacterium | reverse complement strand
GTTCACCTGCCCCATTTCATCACCAACGGAGCCATGGGTTACGCCGGACAAAACGGGGGATTTCTCGGGACGGCCTACGATCCTCTGCAAATCGAAGCAGACCCCAATAAACCTACTTTCCATGCCGATGCTCTCCGACTTGTCGACGGCCTGTCTGTCAGTCGCCTGGCATCGCGACGTGACTTACTACAGGAATTCGATCAACAACGACGGCAACTGGACCAACTCGCCGAGCAGGTCGGTTATTCAGCACAGCAGCAACGAGCCTTTCGCCTGCTTACCTCTGGCAAGTTGGCTCAAGCCTTTGACTTGCACCGAGAGGACGACAGACTGCGAGACCAATATGGCCGTCACAACTGGGGGCAATCCCTGCTCTTGGCTCGGAGACTCATTCAAGCAGGTATCCCCATGGTCCAAGTCAATCTCGGACCGGCGGGTGTCTGGGACACACACAAGGACAATTTCAGCGGGTTAAAAACTCGCTTGCTGCCACCGTTCGACGCCGGACTTTCTGCATTGCTTGATGACCTGTATGATTCCGGGGCGATCGAAGATACGCTGGTCATCGTGATCAGCGAATTCGGTCGCACGCCGAAAATCGGCGGCTTCGTCAAGACGATCCTCTCCTCACCCACCGGCCGCGAACATTGGGGATCCTGTTTCCATGCCCTGTTCGCTGGTGGTGGAGTCAAGCCTGGCAACATCGTCGGAGAGTCCGATCAATATGCAGCCTATTGCAAAACCCAACCATTTCATCCCTCCGATGTCGGCGCCACCGTCTATGCCGCCTTAGGTGTCGATCCACAGGCAGAAATTCAGGACCAATTGGACCGGCCATACAAGCTCAATTCCGGGACGGTAATGCGTCCGCTCTTCGCTTAGGCGAGCATCTCTTTGCTTTGCGACACAATCTTGGTAGGTAACACTTGGGAAAGCAGCCGTTTCGCAGCAATCGACGCTCCAAAGTAGTAACGACACAGCACGCGTCGTCTTCTGGGCAGACACTGGGTGCACCGTGAGCCTCGACTTGAAAGCGTCAGATGACTGAGAAAGGATGAATTCCACCAGCGGTCTCGTCCCGCCGCATTTGGCCCCGTCACAGAGGATGCCAATCGCTGACTTCTCTTTGACTCGACGCCTAGCATCGGCACATCCAGCAGCAGCACGGTAAGGATTTCATTTTCCGCCTCTGAGCGTTCATCCGCCCTGCAGGGACGACTTCTGTCCACAAGTGCATTATCATAGTTGCCATGCTTTGGCTGCTGAATCATTCCGCTGCCAGGTCCGTCTCTGGGCTCAGGATTCCACTCTCTAATCAATGACGGTGCGCGGAGACAACAGTCGGTGGCTATAGAGGGAATGGCAGCGGAAAAATGCACCGGTCTCAGTCAGCTTACCAGACTCTGCTTGCTGGTGTTTGCAAGAATTCGAAAGGAGCGGGGCATCGATATTGGAATGATTACTAGTTAGGTCCTCTTGATCACAATTTCGAGAATGGCCATCACCAACTATGGTGATGGCTCCAAGCTGAAAAAAGAGATTCAGATGCTAAAACGCAGAGCAAACAAAATAAAAACAATATCAGTGATGAATAGGCATACAATCAACCACAACGTGCGTGCTGAAAACACGGAAGAATGGGGCAGAGGCCATTACCTGGAGACCGGCCTATAGCACAAACTACGGCGAAACCACATCTCCGCTTAACCAAACTCACCAAGGTAGAATACCTCAGAGGGAAAAAGCCTTATGCTGATCGTCGCTGCCAACTCCAGTGACGTCCGCCAAGAATTCTCCAACCGACTGCGAGTCAGCCATGTCCACCATCGCAATATTTTCCTTACTCCAAACGCGTGCTGTTCTGGTGCATGGATTATTTGTCTTCTTCGTCGCATTTTGCTTGGGGCGCAGGTTGCCCGCCGAGCCACAAAATCTCCTCCAGAACCCGAGTTTTGAAACCGATGTCGATGGGAACGGGATACCAGACCATTGGACTCATGGTGCCGGACACCACGGACGTTGGCAGGAACCAGTGAAGAAGCAACTAGGTGCAATGGCTCTGACCGAGGAGCAAGCAGCCACTGGAGACCACAGCATTCGCATCTCGGTTCCGAAGGATAACGACGGAAAAAACTGGAATCAAGGCTGGGAGGGAATGTCGTTTCGACAAACGGTACCCACGAAACCGCTGACAACGTACACGATGTCCATGAAGATTTTGAATCAAGATGCCGACGGGTTGGGTGATTATGCCTTCCTTTATGCCATGGCAGGTGAATTTCGTCGCAACGAGGCTTTTGCCATCATTCGCTTTGAAGACCCACCTGACGCACAGTGGATAGAACGCTCCGTCGTCTTTCAAACGGGACGAGAGACCCGCTACACCGTTCTGTCCATCGAATCTCGCTGGAACATTGGCACGTTTTACATTGACGACGTCCAATTGAAAGAGGCAGGCACTCTAGAGTTGAGCCCACCCGATCAGCAAGTACCCGAGGACCACTTACTGCCACTACAATACAAGTTTTCCCGTCCGGCAGACGCTGAGGTTCTGCAACGCTTTGAAGTACACCATGCTGCCTCAGAACAGCGATATCGTGGAGATGGCAGTTGGGAAAGTAAAGAAACATTGGCGGGTAAACCTGGCGGCGAAAACAAACTACCTGACTTGCGCGCCACCTATCAACGCATCGAAGGGTACTTGGGTGGCTACGCTGCCACGGGCCAAGAACTCTACTTACAACGTGCGCGGGAGGGTGCCGATTATTTGCTCACGGTTCAACAGGAAAGCGGCATCATTGGTGACCCTTTTTACAGCTCCGGACAAGGCGGTCTCGCATTACTTCATGCCTGGAAAACAACTGGCAACGCAAAATACTTAACTGCCGTTGATCAGGTTGTGGGGCACTTTAATCAGGTCGAACCCTCATGGAACTACAACTACAACATGATGCTGACCCAAACCGCGCTCGCCTGGGCCG
>JAKVBY010000055.1:1490-51332 GCA_022446825.1 Pirellulaceae bacterium | reverse complement strand
GACACACCCCATCTGATCGACTTTGCAGATCATGGAATGCCAGAGATCCTTTGCACACCTGCGCTAATTTGGTTTCTAGAACACGCGGCAAGAAATGCCGTGCTGCCTTTGCTGGAATCGACAGAAAGTACCGTCGGGGTATTGATTAACGTCGAGCATACTGCCGCCACACCACGGGGAATGTCCGTCGTCTGTCGCGGCCGGGTCATCTACGCCGATGGACCGTTAATCTCTTTCCAGATCGAAGCCTATGACGAACACGAACAAATCGCTCGGGGGACGCACAAGCTACGTGTGATCGAAGCCGCGCGTCTGGCAAAGAGGGTTGATGGTAAGACTCGACGTTCCCGAACAACGTAAAACAATGGATAGATTCAGACAAGAACCTCGTGAATGACCCGGCCATGGACATCGGTCAGACGGCGGTCGAGGCCATTGTGATACCAACTCAGTGTGTCGTAATCGAGTCCGAGAATGTGGAGTACGGTGGAGTAAAACTCCCAAATCGTCGTTGGATTTTGTTCCGCACGGCGCCCAAAATCATCGGTTGCACCATAGCTGACACCGCCTTTCACACCAGCGCCCATCAACCACAATGTAAAACCGTCAGGGTTATGGTCTCGGCCGGATGAATTTTCCTGGCGGGTGGGCATGCGACCAAATTCGGTTGTCCAAAGTACAAGCGTATCTTCCATCAAACCACTCTGCTTGAGGTCCGTCAGGAGGGCAGCGGTGGGCTGATCAAAGATAGGTCCGTGGCGTTCATAGTCTGACTTTAACGTCTTGTGTGCGTCCCAGTTCAGTAGACCGTCAACACCACTGGCACGCGAAGAGCAATAAATATTAACGTAGCGCACACCACGTTCCAGCAGTCGCCGTACAAGAATGCAATTGCGTGCGTAAGCACTTTTCAGCCTGTTGGGAGAATCGGTCCCGTAGAGCTTATGCATGTGTTCCGGTTCGCTGGAAAGATCGCTCACGTCCGGCGCCGAAAGCTGCATACGGGCGGCCAATTCATAAGCCTTGATTCTGGCACGCAAGACAGACTCTTCCGCTCGTTGATTCGCATAATGTTCATTCAGAAAACCGAGTAGATCCCTCGTCGTTTTCTCCTCAACCTCGCTCACACCGTGCGGGCGCGCCAGATTTCTGATCGGTTGATGGGCGGCCATCATGATGGCTTGATGCTGGGCTGGCAAAAATCCATTACTCCAGTTCGCCTTACCGTTCGGAGGTTCCCCACGGATATCTGGAATCGCCACATAGGTCGGTAGATTGTCGTTCATGCTACCCAAACCATGGCTAATCCATGCTCCGGCACTCGGAAAGCCCTCGGTCGGATGCCCCGTATTGACGAACACGCAACCCGGCCCGTGTGTGTTTGTCTGAGAATGCATTCCATGGAAAAACGCCATGTCATCCACGTGCTGTGCCATATGCGGTAGCAACGTAGTGAACATTTTCCCACTCTCTCCCACAGGCTTGAAAGCCCAGGGGCTTTTCATGAGAGGACCATTTTTTCCCATGAAGCTGACGACGTCCTCGCCAGGTAGCGGTCGATCGTGCATTTTCTCGAGTACTGGCTTGTGCTCCCACAAATCCATATGAGAAGCCGCTCCAGGGCAGAAAATTTGCAAAACACGCTTAGCTTTTGCAGGCCTGGCGGGCCTGGCGGATATCTCAGAGGCCTGCAGTTGTTGCAAACCAATACCCATCAGCCCGGTCGTGACATTGCCGAGAAAATTGCGCCGAGTCGTATCAATCATGGGATTCATGGTTTAGTCAAGAAAAATAAGTTCACTAGAATTCAGAATGGCTCGGCAAACGGCGCGTAGGCCACTCGTTCGAATGGCGGTCCTCAGTCGAGTCAATTCCTCGCCACGGGGATCACGCTGATATGCCAATTGAAACGCCCTCCGGGCCTGCTGATCAACATCCGCGGCACCAATGCGTACTGCAAACGCATTCGCCATGTCCAGTGTGAAGCTGTGGTTCAACATCGTTAATGCCTGTAGCGGTGACGTCGTCTGCACACGACGTGGTGTAGAAAATGTACAGTCGGGTTGGTCATATTCCGTCATCAAGTCAACTACAGACGCCCGTGCATTTTGATGGTAAACCGCGCGGCGATATGTTTCCCGATCGTGCCGGTCAAGCGGCAAATAGGTTGACACGTTGTCGCGCAGGTATCGGTAGAGGCGAAATCCCGGCCCTCCCATTTTTGTCTCCAACTGGCCCGCAACCACCAACATCGTGTCACGAATTTCCTCTGCCGAGAGACGTCGCGGGGGAAATCTCCAGAGTAAGCGGCCTTCGCCATCCTGCTCCGCCGCCTCGGCACGCCATGTCGAGGCCTGCTGGTATGTGTCCGATAGCATAATCAGCCGGTGCATATCCTTCAGTTTCCAGCCGCCTTCCTGCAAGCGAGCTGCCAGAAAATCAAGTAGTTCTGGATGTGTCGGACGGCCTCCCATGTAGCCGAAGTCGCTCGGCGTATCCACGATGCCCGTCCCGAAGTGATAGTGCCAAATCCGATTGGCGAGAACCCGGGCGGTCAGTGGATTGTCAGGGTGCGTAATCCACTCAGCCAGTGCCAAACGCCGCTGCGCTTCATCAGCATCGGGGGGCAACTCATACTTCGGAACCACGTGACCTAGTGTCGATAGGCTCGCGGGCAAAACCACATCCCCCTTTTGCTGAGGGTTGCCAGAGACAAATACGTGAAATGGTCCGGCCCCATCTGCGTGATCTCGGCTGCCAAGCCAGACTTGAGGCAAGGGCGGCAGGCGTCCGATTGCTTCATCCACCTCGTCGAGTTCAGCGAGGATCCGATCCCGTTCTTTTTGCTCTTCTCGACTTAACTCAGCCCAATACAATCGCATCCGCTGATGCGCTTCGTTGGCCGGTTTACGATCGCTTCCCGCAGCAACCTCAGTCCACTCGTGACCATCAAGGGAGACTTGGATCCGATAGTCGGCGACGGTTCTGAACTCACCGCGTGAGTAGAACTCTTCACCCCGTGCACTCGAAAAGAACACGCGATTTATTTCAACGGGCTTGGCTAATTCGATCGTCAGGCTCTCGGCAGCCGATAAAAATCGCTCGCCGAATTTTCCATCAATCGTCAATTGCGGACCATAAGCATGTGGAAAATCTTCGATCGTGCGCGCCGCACCGCGAGCCGTTGCACCATGGACCGCGAGAGCTACGTTGTATGAATTCTCTCCCGTCGACCAAACTTCAAACTCGTCGAGGTTGAACGTACGCACCAAAGGATTTTCATCCTGCATATCACAAATCAAGCGAACATAGCGGGCGACAACCGGGTCAAAGCGTTCTTCCGTACCCGTTCTCTGGACTGCCGGACGAAGCCACTGCCGTTCATACTCCGATAACCGTTTTCTGGCACGTGCAACGACGGCATCATCCATGGAGCTTTGTTGCGTCTGAAGGGCTTTTCGGCGTTCGTGCAACGGCTCCAGGATAGCCGCATGGGTGCGTAGTTGCTCCGGAGTCGCCCAGGGGACAGTGCCGTGTTCGATACCAGCAAAAGTCGCGTAAAACTGGTAATAGTCGCGTTGAGTGATTGGATCAAATTTATGGTCGTGACAGCGAGAACAACCGATCGTCAATCCCAGAAATGTTTCCCCCGTCGCACGAATTACTTCGTCTAGGGTATTCGCACGCGTCTGCGCTTTCTGAATCGGATCCTGATTACCGACGGAATCGGCAGGTCCCGCGACCAGAAACGCACTCCCAATTGTAACGTGCAAATCCCCCTTTCCAAACACATCGCCCGCCAGATGCTCACGGATTAACTGATCAAATGCTTTATCCTCGTTAATCGACTCAATGACATAGTCACGAAACGGCCAGGCTTCGTTAATGAGATGATTCTGTTCGTAGCCACGGCTTTCACCAAACCGTATGACATCCAACCAATGGCGTCCCCAGCGTTCCCCGTAGCGAGGAGAACCGAGCAAGCGGTCGACAAGTTTCTCAAATGCGTGGGAGTCACGATCTTTGACAAACGCTTCCACCTCTTCTACGGTCGGCGGCAAACCGGTCAGATCGTAGGTCGCACGGCGGATCAGAGTCCGTCGGTCTGCAAGCCGGTTCGCCACGATCCCAGTCGCTTCTAATTGAGCACGTATAAAATGGTCGATGGTCGTAAACTGTGTGTTCGCGTTCGCTCGTTTGATTGGCTGGTATGCCCACCAACTTGTATCTGCCTTGGAAGCCTCACGGAGCACGAGTCCCGGGGGCCATGAAGCACCTTCGAGGATCCACTGTCGCAGGATCCGCACCTGTGCATCACTCAACAGACTTCCTTCTTTGGGCATGCGTGGCCGGGCACCCACCTCGTCTGGAATCACGGTCAGGAACAACTCGCTCTGAAGCGGCTCGCCGGGCACGACGAGGCTCCGGTCTGTGCCAAACAGATTTGTGGGACCCGCCAGTGACAAATCACCCTGATCATTATTGGGGTTATGACAACGCAGACAGCGGGACTCGAGAATCGGCTTTACATCCTCGACAAAATCGACTTTGCCACACACCGGCATAGGCAACGAGGCAAGAATCCAAGCAAAAACAATTAGCTTCAAACGCATCATTCGTCGCTCAACACCCTCAATAGACACTACCTCAATAGACACGTCGTTTCGCACCCATCATCCTACGCCAGGAAGAAGGCCACAAGCAATGCGGTTTCGCAGAGCGGGCCGTCTCTTTGGTTGCTGAATTTGCGCACAGACTTTGGTCGCAGACGCCGAAACATAACCGATTCGAACGGTTTCTACCCACTTCAGAATCCCTAACACTTCAGAATCAATGATAAGTGGAACGGCATAGAAGTTCCCCAGTAGGGGCATCGCTTCCACACACAACTCAGGCGCCGCTCGTGGCACACGAACAGCTGGAAATCAGCACCCAGGCGAACAGCAAGACGAACAGCAAGGTCCTCGAATTAAATCACTTCTACCCCTTATTCTTTACGAAGTTACCCGATCGTTCGCTACGGGACCGCAAACCTACCAATCTCTCCTCGCCACCGGCAAATATCCCATCAGAAAAGATGGCTTCTAGCTCAGCATGAATTTTTCTGGCAAACCGCCCGGCTAGTGATGAAGTCGTTGCTTGAGATATGCCACCCCTGTTACGGACCAAAACCGTTGCAGAAGCTGAGCGCCTGCTGGACTCTGGATCGCCTGCTTACCCTAAACCAAACCAGCAATCCCGCCAGTGCTTGGCCGGCTACCCATATCTTACTCTCTTGCCGAAGCGACTACTGCGCGAACCTACTTGTGGTCAGGTCCACCGATACGCTCACAATTATGCCTTTTCAATCGCTTTGGCCAGGTTCAATATTTGATACAGACTGAGCATCATTGAAGTAACGATGGTAACTGCCTCTTCAACCGCCTTTTGTTCCGGAACGCCCGGACCTTGAAACGAGCGTGGGGTGGTCACCGTCAGCTGCAAACTCTCGGAACTCACTTCCAGCGATTTAATCGCACTGTGAGAAGGGATTTGAACGGCCTGATGAGCCGTGCGAGCAACATCCGTCACAATTTCTTTTAATTGTGGATACCTTTTCTCCTTGAGCTTGAATTTCAAGGCAATCTCTTGCGCCGTCTTAGATTTACTTTTGTGCTTTAATTTTCCCGAGGCACTTCGCTGCGTACGATGTCGATCTTGATGTTTGATCATCATCGACAGTGAGTATTTTGTATCGTCTGCCAGACGACCTTGCAGACTAAACCAACGACTGGTGAAATATTTGACGTTCCAGCGTCCTGCCTTGCCTTCACGAATCAACTTACGCTGCGCGTTGTGTTGTTCAAAATCGATCTGGCAACTGGTCGGGACATCTGGTTTTGTATCGACTTGCAAAAAGTTGAGTAGTTGCGCTGGAATTTCATAACGGAGGTCTTCCAGGTTGAGCCGTCCGTGCGATTTCTGGAAGATGACTCCGTAAATGAAACCGCCAATTCCTGCCAATACGAAGGCCGCCGCCAAAACCTGCAGCCCTCCCGAGCCAGACCAGAACACTCCGGCTCCTCCCACAATCATTCCAATCAAAGACAAGGACGCAATCTTTTGTCCTTTCTTAATCATGCGTTCGCTGTGTGCATCCAGCAAGCGCAGTGCCCCAAGATCGCTGAGAAGTTCTTCGCACGACGCTTGCCGCGAATAGGTGAGCCGTTTTTTGAGTTCTTCTACAACCGCCTCCGGCAGCACGACTCCACTCGCGGTCTCTCCCGCGCCGCTCTCTAAAGATATCGCGTCTGTGGCCGTGGTTTGCGGTGCTTCTGGGAGCTGAATCATTTGTGCACATTGTTTACATTTTACCTGCTTGCCAGCATTTGCAGTCGTAATTGTATAGGCTTGATTACAATGCGGACATTGGAAAGAGATTGTCATTCATCACCTCATGAAATTAAGTCAATTTCGTCAACCGCTCGGTGAACACCGTTTTCAAACCAAGGTGTTTGACGTGACGGTGGAGACCAGCGGTGCGCCCAAGCAATTGAGTTGTCAAACAATTCTTGCAGACTCGCTCGCTGCTCAGAGGGCCGCAATCGCTCAGCCTGTCGGTCGTAAAGTCTGACTTGGCCACAGGCAAACAAGCGCGTCGCTGTGGCGCGTGACTCGTGGACTGTGTTATATCCACCCGCACCAATCAAAAGATCAATGGCGGGCATGGCGCTCAGCAGTGGCCAAACTTGTATCGCTTTAACCTCCGCGGAGTTCCGCTCCGAGAAGTCGGAGTCAATCGAGGCAAAACGAACGTTTGCAGTTTGTCCCAGCGATCGTTCCAAGCGACCAGCAAGGTGCCGATATTGTTCAAGTTCGTCGCGTTGCCCACACCCCACGACCACAAGAGTCGGGCGCGTGGCATCCTCCACCTTGAGGGCCACATGTGCCTGCGGCAAAGAATGCAATTCGTCCCAATCGCGAATGAACCAAGGCGCAGTCGACATGGCATTCACACAACCTTGAAATGGAGCATGCTCTCCTGGAAGTAATAACAGATCGTAATGGGAGATCATCTCTGCAACATTGAAGGACTTCAGGTAAGCACGCGAGATATTTCGATGCACGAGAATTTTGCGACAACAAAGCTCGGGAAGCAATCCTGCCAACTCACCTGCCAAACCACGCGGAAAAGTATCTACAACAAGCGTCTCGAACCGACGCGCGGCCAAGATTTGGGTGACTTGCTTGACAACCTCGTGGCGGGAAAGGCGATGATCGATGACCGTGAGTTGCTGATTCAGACATTCCCTGCGCACGAGGGATTGTCGGGCAAAAGGACTGTTGCTGATAATTTCAACCGATCGAGAAGGCCTGTTACGGACAGCAGCCCGCGCCAATGCCAGTGCGCGGATCAGATGCCCCATGCCTCCACCTAAAGCATAAATCAACCAGCGATTCTGGGGCACATGTAAAATCAACGCTTAGCTCTCGCTCATATCGTTTTCAAAGTCGTTGTCACCATCGGCAAACTCAGCAGTCACAATATCATCATCGACTTCTCCAGCATCCTGGTTGGTCAGGCTCTCGCTGTCGGCTTCGGTAAAGTCGTGCTCATCATGGCGATGTTGGGTTCGAGAACGATAAGTCTCACTCCCCCAGCCATGATCGGAATCATACATCCCATAGCCATTGTAATGATAACCGCCATAGAAATAGGGATCGTTATGGTACGTCTGCTGATAACGGCTGCGATCTAGATAGCCTTCGCTGCCTGCTTCTTTCTGAGCACACTTAATGCACAGGGATCTACTGTCATGTTGTCGCATATGATCGCTACAAATAGGCTTGGAACAGTTTTCACAGTGGGTTACCGGTGGCCTCAGGCACGCATGCTTGAAGAGGAAACCCGCCTTTTCATTACAGGTTCCTTGGTCCCATATCTTTTCTTTTGCCATGACACCATCAATCCTATTGTTGTAAGTCACGAACAACTGCAAAGGCGATTGCACTTTGTATCGGTAAGCTATCTAGAGCATCAAATCCAAAAGGAACCATGGCGAGTGCTGGCAGGGAATCTTTGGTCGACAAAATCGTCTCTTCCGCTGAATCGCGCAGCGAAACCTTGTTACCTTTTACCTTGATCTTCGCATGGGTGACCTTGTCACCGGTTTCAATTTCAAAACCATAGTCTCGACTTTTAACTCGAAACACCAGTTTTTCATCTGCTGTTTTGAATTTCCAGTCTCGCCCGTCATCCGATTGAAACTCAAACTGATCGACTTGCTCAGCATCGATAATTTTGTAACGGTTTAAGGAAACGGAAACAAAACCCAACACCTTGTCAGTGGCATCTTTGATTTTAATTTTCGTTATTTCACCGGCCCGCTCGCCGTAAGTGAACCGCGCCATCTCCTCCCCCGCTGCATTGAACAACTTGGCGCCGTCATCTCGCGGCTTCATTTTAAAGGCCACGACACCTGCGTCATTTTTAAAGGTCACCTCACCGGTAAGTGCGATTTTGGCCGAGTTGACGTTTTCATCAGATCGATCATGACGTGCTTGCTCCGCAGCACCACACCCCGTAAAAAGAACGACCACCATCAAAAGCAGCAAGGCCTTCGGCAGTGGCAAAGCAAGTACCATCGCGCATCTCCTTTGCGGTGGACACCACGAGTTTTGAATTAACGCAGGCGAGTTATGATCTCACAAACGACGCACGTCTGCAACATAAAACCCCCGAGCGTTTGACGAGATGGGACGCATGGCAACCAAGATTGTCTATACCTCCTTTGATCGGTTTCCATCACCGAAGGGAGCGGCAACCCATATTGGGGCGTTCTCTTCTGCTCTTGGTCGATGTTTCCCGAATGTCGACTTGGTAAGTATTCCACCGACTCCACATCCTCAGGAACTGACGGACAAAGGGTCCACGATCGTTGACCACTCGGCCCCTGGAGTGACCCATCACCCGATACCTGCAGAAGGGGATCATCTCTTCGAACGCGTGCTCAATTTCCGCGCCCGCTATCTCCAATGGTGGCAGCAGCGTTTTGCGCATACTTTGGTTCCCGTCGCTCATTTCCGCTCAATTTTTGAGGGGTACCCGATCGCCCAGCAAAAATCCAAAGTATGCCGACGAATCGTCTACGAGGTCAATGGTTTTCCCTCGATTGAACTAAAGTATCACTACCCACGAGTGGCAGAAGACCAAGAGTTATTACAAAAGTTGCGAACACAAGAGGATATTTGTCTCCAGGCAGCAGATCTCATTCTCACCGTCAGCGATGTCAATCGGGCTTATTTGCTCAGCAGGGGCGTCACCAAAAACAAAATCAAAGTGATTCGCAATGGCGTTGACCTGACGACCTTCACCTACCGCCCTCCGCGCGACCTCCGCGAGCGTTCGCTGAAATTAATCTATACCGGCACACTGACGGCATGGCAGGGAGTGGGGTTGGCCATTGAAGCCTTAGGCCTTTACTTGCGTGATGCACCCGCGACCTTGCGAATCATTGGTCCGATCAGGTCACACGAGCGCAAACGACTAGAAAAACTCATCTGGAAAGCAAACTTGGCCGATCATGTTCTGCTGGAAAGTGCCGTTTCCCAGACGAAACTCGTCCAGGCTTACCATGAGGCGGACGTCGCTTTGGCGCCTCTGACGCGCAGCGACCGAAACACCTTACAAGGATGCTGTCCGCTCAAGGTAATCGAAGCCATGGCCGTGGGAACCCCGCTAGTGGCAAGTCGCTTACCTGTCGTTGAAGAACTGGTTAAAAATGAACAGGAAGCCCTCCTGGTTCGCACAGGTTCGGCAAAAGCAATCAAGGATGCTCTGTTTCGCCTCCGCAACGAACCTTCGTTGGCCCACACATTAAGCGATCAAGCACGTCAACGCGTCGAGCAGCAGTTCCAGTGGAAGTTCGCACAAACTGCATTAGTGGCTGCTTATCGACCACTTTTTCCAGGTTGAAAAGAGGGCAACAGTTGACGCAAAACGCACTCGAGTGCATTTCGTTCTGCAGCCGTTCTTACAAGTTGCTCGGCAAATGAACGAGCATTGCTCGAGATGGCCTCGCGATCGCTAGTGGGAAGATGGAGCGTTTCCAAGACGACCTCACCGAGCCGATGGAGTTGCTCTTTAGGAATCAACACACCGTTGTTTCCATGCTCAATAATTTCCGGAATGCCTCCTGCGTTACTTGCGATCACGAGTTTCCCGCAGGCCATCGCCTCCAGAAGCGCGTTGGGTACTCCATCCCAGAGGGATGGGCAAAGGACGACGTCACATACGTGTAACCAATCGGCCACGTCGCTGGGGTTCTCTTGATGTCCGGTCACCGTAATTTGTTCGCGCAACAGCGGATACTCGTGCGAAAATATGGTGAGTTGACGTTGTTCGCGTGGTCGGACACTGCCAATGACTAACAACCGCGTCGGACGAACCTGATTGAGATCGCGCAGACTGGTCAGGAGAAAAGGCAAGCCTTTTTTGTGACGCAGTTCGCCACAAAAACCTAAGACAAGCTCCTCGCTCGCAATGCCTCGCTTTGTTCGCTGCTGTTGCGCCACCGCTCTGGTTCGGGGCCGAAAGACATCGACATCCGCGACGTTGGGTAAGGGAATTGTACTACTCGCGCGCCCCAAGAGGACGTCAATTTTTTTTCCCAAGTCACGAGAAACTGTCGAGACCACTGAAGCTCGTTCCATCGTCCATAGCAGGCGAGCAAAGTCGCCCGGAGGAAACATCAAGCGGTCGATATCGTTTCCCCGGGCACTGACGGTAGAAGGAATCCCTTGGGTCTCACCAAACACAACCGCCGCAAAACCAGCCGGATAGACGTAGTGTCCCCAAACGACATCGTAGTGGCGATCCGCATGCAGCCATTCCAGCACATTGAAGGTATGCTGTAGCGACAAATCCCAATTGGCAAATAGCCCCAAGCGGTGAATCGTTCGAGATTTACCTCCCTCATTAGGGTCAGCTTCCGGCGTGGTTTCTAATTGCCCTGGTTGCAGGGACTTGGTCCAGGCGAGCACGTCAATCCGAATGCCCAAGTCCGAGAGCGCGGCCGCAATGCGCCCAGCACTGCGGGCCACCCCTCCTACATCGGGGGCATAACGTTCCGTCAGTAAGAGCAGGCGAGGTCGGGTGATGTCGGTCATGATGGTGTTCCTCCCTGCACAAACCAGTCCTTCATTCGTGACACCATCCCTCCCTTTCCTCCATCGGTAGGATCTAAGGTCATCCGGCCAATGGCAACGCTGCGAAAACGCGTGCGGGGTGGCTGTTCGTCTTTTTGCTGCACCGCTTTTTGAAACGTGAATGGTTTGACGTTGAATTGCTCAGCTTGCTGTGGCCAATAAAAAGCGGGCGCGTACGTCCAATCAACGGGCGAAAAAATCCAATCCGCGTATTCCCACCATTGGTTCTCGCCAGATTCCATGACCTGCATCACTTCCTCAAAGTCTCCAGAAAAATTACGGAAATACAAATATTTCCGTTGACGTGCAATAAGATTTTGCTGTTGCTTCATTCGCTGAGGTCCGTTGAAGGCACGACGATATTTGAGAGGATCGGGCCAGCGATTGATGGTTGGATGCTGCAAAATCGTCGACTGATTTTTCCACTGCCCACGGACAACGGGTGATGTCGTGCTGCGATCATGAAACTCAAAAGGGACAGTCTGAAATGGATAATCGATGGCGTTGGTGAGAAAATCAAGAACAAAATCGTCGGGTAAACGAGGGTATTTTTTGGCGTATTTTTCCCACAGTAATAAAAAAGGAAGATGTTCTTCGCCCAACATTAACACCCCCGATGAAAGCCCCTGCTCTCCGCAGATTTCATAGGACGTAATCAGGGGGCTCTGCCAGCCTTGCGGAACCGGTAATACGATACGGCACTCGACATCTAGCCAAAGCACAGTCCCAAACTTTTTGACCATGCGTTGCAAAAATCCGATCTTGTGATCGAAGGCATGGATCAAATTCTGGTAATTTGATTTTGTCTCTTCGCAATAAAAAGTATATCCGTGCCGTGCACAGTCCGCTGCCAGCCCTGTGACAAAGTGACGGAAATCGGGTGTATGGTAGGTAACAACAGTAAATGCCATGGGTGCCAACCCGCGTTTAAGACAAGTAGTGATAGTGACGGAGCAGGGTCACCGCGCGTTCCCGCTGCAGAAAGCCCTCGACTCGTCCGACAAACTCAGGCGACTTCCATTTCCCGATAGATCGCTGGTGAATAGGACCTACTCCATCTGGCCAAGCGTCGTTTTTTCGAACCGTCGCATGGTTCGGAAAATCTAGTACTTCCACAGACACTTCTAGTCCCAGAAATTTAAACAACGTGTTTACGGTTTCTTCGAAATGGCTGACAAGATCTTCATAACGGATCGTCAGCACGCGAGGATGGCCAGCAATTTCGTGCCCGTAGGTAACGTCTTGGATCCAACGCTCGGCAGACACCCAAAAATCATTTGGCTTTTGCGGATGCCGCGAGACAATCACATCACGCCCATCACGGACAATATGAATAATTTTGACCCGTTTGGTTAATTCCGTGAGAATCCGCTTGAAAAACCAGACATTCTTGGGGGTCTTTTCGCACCAATACCGATAGCGTCTACCTTGCAAATGACGTTCTAAGTGGCTGTCAATGCTCGACAAAGAAAGCGGAGTTTTCGAGCGAAAGTCGGGCCCGTAGGCGGTGGGACACAAAACCTGGGTTTCATAAGGAATCGCACAAATTTCCTTGTGGCTCGACAATATGGATAGCAACAACGTTGTCCCCGAACGAGCACAACCGCCAATGATGATACCCCGGGAAGGTCTGCGTCGTCTTTCGAATAATGGCCACCGCACGATGATATGCTTTCCAGAAAATTTCGCGATTGTCGTATTGCGAGTATTAGAAGTATTTCACACCAGTGCAACCCAATCACAAATCCTGATGTTACAAATCGCATCGCTCCAAGAGACCAGCGTCAGCTGCGCTCTCCTGACAAGTTCGTTCTACAGTCGCACTCACCAACTAACTTCCAAAATGACTGCGGCAAGGTGAGTAGGGATACCAAAACTCTGCAAGCAAGACACATCGCCACCTCTTAATCCAGGAACTCGGCCGGCAACGGCCTCGTAGCGAACAATATAGAAATTAAAATTAGAAACTTGTCCTGAACGAACGAGTGAACAAGGGACGTTGTAACGGGAAAATTGGTGGCTCGACTTAGCCAAGCAGTTCAGAAATCACCCCCGTACTGTCCCCATGCCGTTTGACCGGCGCCCCGATACCCCGGAGTAATGTGAGCCAAATGTTACACAGCGGCGTCCCTTGCCGCAAAACTAAATTCTTCCCGAGCTGCATTCCTGCGCCACCACCGGTCAGAATTGTCGGACAGTCATCCACATTGTGCACTGTGCGCAGGTTGCTGCCGAAGACAACCGCCGTATGATCGAACAAACGAGAACCATCCGCTTCACGGGTTGTTTTGAGTCGGTCTATCAGTCCTGCTAGTAAATCGCTGTTCGCTTCATCGCGGCGCAGCGACGCTTCCCGTCGAATTCCCGGAGTGTAGTGGCTCATGTCGTGCGCAGCCACTTTGATACCCAGACTCGTCAAGAGATCAGCGATGGGCTGACGATAGGTGATCACGCGCGTGCTATCGGTCTTGAGAGCGGCAAGCATCAGATCATACATCAGCTTGATCTCCTCAAGCCCCTTCAGACCCGCCTCAGGTGGCTGTAGTAGAGGTGCCTCTGGTTTGGGCTTATCTTGCCAGAGTTCATCCTTGCTGAGTCGCGTCTCAATGTCACGGATGCCCTGAAAATATTCCTCTAATTTGTTCTTGTCTGTGCGACCGAGCCCGCGTTTGAGATCGCGGGCATCTTCCAGCACGGCGTCCATTACGCTACGTTTCTGCGTCAGCATCGCCTGACGCTCATCAAGCGACACGTTTTCGCGTGAGAACAAGCGGTGATACGTCGCCAAGGGACTATCCAAACCACCCATCGGCTTACCCCTGACATCCCACGCCAACGACAAACCCGGTCCGTGTCCCGCTTCAGCAATGGTCTTCTCGCTACCGTTCAATTGCAGGGAGGCAAACCGCGTCTGCTGACCAACATGGGCCGCCGCGACCTGATCCGCCGAGATACTGTTGTGAAAACTACTCCCTCCATCACCGTAGCGACTTGCGCCTGTCAGCCAATAAGTACTGCCCCAGTGCCCTTCACTGGTGAAGTGATGGCGTGCACCCTGGACTACCGTGAAATCCGCTTTGTGCCGCGCAAGGGGCATGAGCCCCGGCGGTAACTCGTAGTCCGCACCCGTTTGCTTGACATCTGGAAACCAGGCGTCCTCGGTGACACCGTAACCCATGGCAAGAAAGACAAGTCGCTGGGGCGGGCTGGGCGTGGCGGCGGACGCAAAACGTCGGAACCCAAGTGACTCGAGAAATGGGAGTGCCACCAGTGCCTTGCTGGATTGAAGGAAACGCCGGCGGGAAGAAGCAGATTTCATAGTCATCCCCGGATGGGAAGAGAGTTATCGTGTTACTTGGATTGAAAAGTTGGGCTTTGTACCAAAGCGTGAATAAATTCCCGCACAGCCAAGTCGCGTTCACGCGCCTGTTGCAGCATCGTGTCAATCAGGGGCTCATCACTGAAGCCACATGGTCGTCCTAAAGCATACTCAATCAAGGCCGCAGAAAACCCACGTGCAAAGGCATCCGTCTGGGAAGCGACAATCTCACGAAGTTCAAAATAGTTCGCAAAAGCTAGTCCTGTATGTAACTTGGACGCCACGTCGATCGTCCAGGTCTTCCTACCAAGTCCGGGTTTTTCATAATGTTCCTCACTCCGCCATTGACCAACGGCATCGAAGTTTTCGAGGCCGATCCCAATGGGATCGATCTTACGATGGCAGCTAGCGCATTGCGGCTCTTCCTGATGCACCAGCAGACGGACACGGGTCGTGATGAGTTGATCCTCAAACCTGGTGAGTTGTGGGACGTTAGCTGGCGCAGGTGGTGGAGGGTCGTTCAAAAGCTTACGTAAAACCCAAGCTCCACGTTCGACCGGACTGGTTTGTTCACCGTTGCTTCCCATGGCAAGAATCGCTGCCATGCCGAGTAAACCGCCGCGTGGCGAATCAGCCGGTACAGACACCCGGCGAAATTCGTCGCCCGTGACAGCGTCGATACCATAATAATTAGCTAACAGGCTATTGACGACAACATAGTCTGCCTTGAGTAAATTGCCCAGGCTTCCGTGACTACGTACTAAGTGAGCCATCGTTTCGTAAACTTCCTGCCGCGCTGCCCGCTTGGTGCTTTCGTCAAATCGTGGATAACGCTCTCCATTGAACCGAAAAAAATCCAACCGGTCGACATCCAGCCACTGATGCACAAAGGGGGTCACAAAATCCATCGCACGCGGATCGTCTAACAGTCGGTTGATCTGTTTCGGCAGTACGCCTGGCTGCATCAGTTGATCCGTAACGGCCAGTTGCAGGAGTTCCTCGTCAGGCGGAGTTCCCCAAAGAAAGTAAGCCAAGCGAATGGCTAGTTCCCTGGCAGACAAAGGGCGCCGCTGTGATTCGTTCGCAGTCGGTTCCGTCAGGTAAAGAAAGCGCGGAGACGCCAGGATGACCGATAATGTCTCCTTCAATGCTTCCGGATGCGAGTCTCCTGCTTCCTGCCGCAAGTCGTAGATCGTGATCAGTTTTTCCAGGTAGCTTGGAGGTGCCGTGGCCCCGCGAAACGAAGCGTTGGCAAAGCGTTCCAACCCTTCCCTCAAGAGATCGACGGAGTCCGACGTCTCCCCCATCAAGGCGGTTCCCAAAAGATCAATTGCCGGAGCTTTTCTCTGCTCGGCTGCCGGTTTGCGTTCTATCTCTGCCCAATCGACCCATAAAGCGAACTCCGGCCCCAGTCCATTGATCTTTCTACCAGCGTTATGCCTGCGGGCGGACTGTTGCCCCGTGTCAAACGTGCCCTTCTCTCGAACAAAAAAGGTGCGGTCTCCATTCCTGCGAAGCGTAAACGGTACTTCGACAACCTCAGGGGAGGCCATCGTGCCGGTGACTTCGTGCGTGCTCAAATGCGTGAAGGGGCCACCTGTGCGAAGACCGAATTCAAGAAATTTCCGTTCCGGTGATGCCTTCTCAGTCGCCGCCACTCGGATGCGCATGGTATATTCACCCGCCGGGAAATGATTACCCGCATCGAAGGTGAACCAAGGATTCACACCGTTGTCGCCGATGGAAAGTAACGCTCCGTTAGTGTTCTCCGGTTGGACCATGTACCACGTTTGATAGGCGACGGCGCGGTAGGTACCGACACCCACATGCGTGGCGTGATCCGCGTCCACAAAATCATACTCTCGTGGATCTGGAGCCCCCTGAATTCTTCGCCAAGCATGGTAAAAACGCTCGCGGGGCTGCTTCCCTTCAACCTCTTGCCAAATCTGAGCGACCACCTCACGATTTTCGGAGCGGGTCGCCGCTTGATCGATCGCATGAGTCCAAGTTTTGTAACGACGGTGATCCTCCATGCGGATCGCAAGCGAATTACGAATTCGTTCCAGCATTCCGGCTTCCGCCTCAATCCGTTTTTTCCAGATCCGAGACCGGTCTCGATACCGATCGAATGCCTGCTCCACCGCATGACGTCCAAGTGCCTGATATTGCTCAAATTGATCGCCGGACATGAACAAATTCGCACCCACCGTATCAAACTTGCCGGTTCCGGTGTCTGAGGGAAGCTCGCTGACATCGAGTTCGACCCCCAGCAAATGGCGAATCGTATTCTTGTACTCACGTCGACTTAATCGGCGCATCGTAATGCGGCCATGTTGATCGCTTAAAAGGCGACGAGCAGTAACCATTACTTGCGATAGGTTTTCGAGCAAATCGGCTTTAGCATTTTTTTCCAGAGGCATTTCATCTGCGGGTGGCATGTCCCCGGAATTCAAAACGTTGAGCACTTTCTGCCAACCTGCCGCGGTTTGGTTATCGAGTATGTTGAAGGCCAGCGTATCAAGACGGAATTTCCCTTCTTGACTTTCTGCTCCATGGCATTTTTTGCAATGCGTATCTAGCAAAGTTCGGTAGCGTTCAGCAACAACCGCCGAAGGCGCAGCACGCGCAAATGCAACCGACATGGCATAGCACAACAGACACGCCATAATACTTCGGTAGAGGCATATTTCATTCTTGCCACGTTGCCATCTCATCGCATACCAAATCCGTCATGAGGTGTTGAGGAAGCTGCAAAACAATTCTCTAAAAACCAGCTGACACTTGCTTATATGTTAACGGAACCTGACTCGATGGTGTAAAAGACGCGTTCAGAAAAGGTCTTTCCATTATGTCTCCATGAGAAGACCTTAGGCGGCTAAAAACCGTCCTGTCGGGTCTGCAAACCGAGCGGGATCCTTTGCTACAACTGTCCCTAAGGGCAATTGCTGTGGGCACCAATGCCCGGTACATTTTGTAACCGTTCGCCTGTGGTCGCTTTGTCGTGAAAAGTGGCGCAACAACAACGCATTTTCGCAGGAGTTCCTGATGGTCGCCAAACGATGGAAATCTTGGCTTGTCCTGGGGCTGATAGCCAGCTGCCTACCGCTAAATAGGGCAAAATCGGCTCCTCCTGACGGTCCCGCAGAAAGCGAAATTGATTTACCACGGATCATCCTACGTGGCGGTGGACACTTCCCCGTCTTAACGAAACTGCGTGAGGGTGGACTCGCCTTTGTTTGTCGCGGTCGGTTTGAACATGTCGTCGGAGATGCCAGTCTTGATTTGGTGCGGTCGGTAGACGACGGTCGGCATTGGACCAACCCTCGAACGATCATTGACGAGCAAGCGATCGATGAACGTAATCCCGCCTTTGGACAACTGGCCGACGGCACGCTGTTGCTGGCCTACACGTATTACGATCTCGAGGCGAGTACCTGGGGCGGGCTCTGGTACATGCGTTCCGAAAATTTGGGACGCACCTGGGATGAACCCAAACGCGTTTACGACCCACCTGATGGTGGGTACGGTTCGCCGTTTGGAAAAATCCTCCAGTTGAAAGATGGCACGGCACTCCTGGCGTTCTACACCACAGACGATTTCCGTCAGGATCCTATTGTGAACGACGGTATCGAACGCGCATGGTTTCTCCGTTCCCAGGACAGTGGAAAGACCTGGGGAGATCCCTCCTTGATCGCAGCGGGTCATAATGAAGCCGCACTCGTTGATTTCGGAAACGGAAAAATCGGGGCAGCCATTCGGCGCAGCCCTGGGCCGGAACAGGATAGTTTGTCGTGGACCACTTCATCCGATCAGGGATACTCCTGGGCAGCCCCGATTCCGCTGCGTCCTCAGGGAGAACATCCGGGAGATTTACTACAGCTTAAGGACGGACGTTTGCTCTTAGTTTATGGAACGCGCAGGTCGCCAGGACGCCTGTTTGAAAACTATAATTCCGACGAATCAATCGTACAAAAAATGGGCGTCGAAGCGCAACTCAGCAGCGACGGCGGCAAGACCTGGGGCAAAGAAATCGTGTTGGACCGCACCGCGCCCAACTTCGACTGCGGCTATCCCAGTTCGGTACAGCTTGACGACGGCCGTGTCGTCACCTTGTATTATGTCACGCTCGGTAAAGCGGACTACGATCTTGCGGGAACCCAGACTCGGATGATCATCTGGCGTCCGTAGCTCAACCGTTACCCTTCGCTTTTGAATTTCTTCGAGCCCGGTCCCTACAAAAACTGCCGACTCCGCCTACCGAGAATCGCTCTTGCTGGGAAAGCCACTCGTCGTCGCACCGACGTTCCCAAACGCAGCCACGCGACTCCCCACAGAGCGTGGAGGAAGCAGCCTTAGGGCACTGGCCATTGCAGATGTTTATGTAGGAAGTCAAAAGTCCCGACAGCATGAATCTCGTGTCCGCCGGCGAAAAATTCGATCGTTGTGCGGTCTGCAATTTTCAAGTCAACGTACAAACGTCGCACCCGAGCATATTCATAAGCAACCCACTCGTCCAACGACACACCATCGGTATGTCCACGCTCAACCATGAAAGGACGTGGGGCAATCAGACCTGCGATTTCCGCATAATTAAAACGCTCACCGAAGTCGAACTCCGTATGTTCGTGCTCGAGCGTAAACATGAAGCTAAAGCGATCTTGCAAACTCGTGTGCTTCCAAACTTGTTCGTTGAAGTCTCCTGAACAGATCGACAGGCAATAACCCTTGAGTACTGCCGGGATCAGCATGGCCGACTTGCCCCCATAGGACAAACCGTAAAAACCAATCCGCTCCGCAGCCACAAACGGCAAACCACCGAGCCAAGTTAAGACTTGTTCATGCTGCCTCACCATGGGAGCGAAAATCGTCATACCCAAAGCAAACGCCTTCCGCTGGGCCACTCGATAACGCTCTTCTCCCAGGTATAAATTCTGGGGGGCATACACTACAAAGCCGCGATCCGCCAGTTTGGCCCCGAAGGAATGATAATAAGGCGTGTCTCGCTGTGGATCGCAAATATCTTGCGGCGTCCCGTTGCGACCGTGCTGGGCAACTACCACGGGTCGTCGCTCACCTTTCTTTAGATCCTTGGGGACCAATAAGACACCATAGGTAGTAACACCTTCATAGACATCGAGCAGCACTTCATAGCCTCGCCATCTCGGCGTGTCGTAGAGTAAACGAGTGCGTGCGTTGGGCGAAAGAGTGGCCGGGGGCAAGCGGCCAATGACCTCATTCCAAAGGATTTCGCGATAAGGCTGCGTTGTGTCTTCCCAACGTGGCAGACTCGAACGGTCGGCCGACCTCCAAAATGCTTGCCGTCGAAAACGACTTTGTCGAGCCAACTTTTGCGTGTATTCACTCAACTCATCGAACTGGCGCCGCATCCGCGTCTGTGGGTCGGGGACGGCTGCGGCGGCCAGCGGCATTTCTAGAGCTCGCGCCAAATCACCTACACCAAGCGCCAACAAAAATGTTTTCAGAGCAGCGTTCGATCCCGGTAGTCCTTGGCCCGCCCGCCCTTGCTGGTCGGGACTCAAAATCAGCGCAAGACGTGCGGAAATGTCGAGCTTTTCATAATGCGTCAGGGCGCGAGCGAACTCTCGCCGCACCTCATCAACTCGAGGCATTTCGATCTTCCCTGAGGCGGCAACATTGACCTGATCGATCAAGGGCGGCGGGTCCGGCGCCTCGGGAATCTGGCACATCTCGATTGTGAGAGAACGTGGCGCGATCAGGCTGGCAATTTCCGCATCACCAAACTCACTTAACAGACCGTATACGTTTCGATAGACCGGCTCCCGATAAAGCTGCTCGCGTGGCTGAAAATAACCACTGACAAGCACCGACTGAATGCGGACATCAAGGGCGGCCGCATAAAAGGCAATTAACCCACCTTCACCATAGCCAGCGACACCGATCGGCTGCTCGGCTTGGTCAGCCGTGTGCTGAAAATAGTCCACTGCCGCAAAAACCTTTTGGACCTCATAACCAATCAGGTGCCGCCCCAGCAAAAACGCTTGCCGGTAAAGAAACTCGCGGTGGGTCTGATTCAACCTGCGCACGCGTGAATTCCCCGACCACGTCGTTTGCCGGTCGATGATTGTCGGCACCAGCACGCGACAACCAGACTCCGCCAAGCGACGTGCAAAGGCGACCCTAGGCGGCGTTTGCGGATCGAGACCCGTCAACATTTCAGGCGTCCAGTCTGCATCCGGGATCGCTACTACGGAGGCTCGTGGGGTTGTTTGAGGTTCCAACAGCAGACCTTCGGCTGTCACACCATCTAAGACACTCCAACGTACAGCCAACACGCGTAAACGGTCCGTCTCTGCCAGGAGTGCTGGTTTTTGCAGTGTTCCGACCAGCTGAAGTTCCTCTGGCAGCACGCGGTCATCCACCGCACCAAGACGTTTCCGCAAACTCTCGCGCTGATTACGAATCGACTCGCGATACGTGTCATGAGTCGCGTAATCGCGTTCCCAAAAGCGCACACGATCGACGGGAGACTGATCAATCTGCTTTAAAAGAAACCGGTCGACCCGCGCCAAGTTATCCGTCGAAAGAGGAACCTCGGTTTTGAGCGGCTGCGTCCCTGTTAATGGATGTAGTTCGTCGGCGCAAGCAAGAGGCAACAACCAAAGCGTCGGCACGAAGAATAGAAAAGGGGAGCGATTCATCAGCTTGCTCAGGGTAAAGTAAGGGCTTACTGCGGAGAAAACGCTTGCTTTCAAGAGCTACCATTCTAACTTACGCGCTTGCCCAGTACACAGTGTCCAGAGGTCTCTTGGCCTTCTCGGTCGCATCATGGGACCGACCGCTGCCAGGCGCGGGAAGAAGCCAGCGCAGCGCGACAACAACAGTCCTGACGTCAGGGAGTCCTGGGAGTTGCATTTTTTAAAACAATTCTCCCCACCAGCACCAACTCACGAAGGGGTGGTTCCCGTAAAAATTAATGTCCGCGCGCCGTCCGGCGACAAGGCATCCAGGAAATCGTTCATGTCCCGAGAAGAAATACTTAACAAGCGGTCTGTGTATTCTTGGTCTGACCAAACTTCACCATGCGTGAGTAATCTGGCCGCCGCCGTCTCGACAAAGTCGTCGGGGCAGGGGTCATGCATGGCAATCTCGCCACGAATGCCATCATTGACAAAATCGCGCCGCTCAGGCGAGCGAATCTCGGGACTCCGTAGCACCTGCCAAAAAGTATCCGCCAGCAATTCAGGAGATTCGCTGGTCTGAGCAACCAGTCCCCAATAACCTCCATCCGGATGGACCACGCAAGAAAACTCCGGGGCGTAGGCTAACTGAGCCTGTTCACGCACGATTCGATGCAAAGGTGATCCCAAATCACCTGCCGTAATCAAAAGTTCCAGAAGATCCCAGCGCGCAAATTGGTCTCCAGCCTGCTCGATCGGTGGAATGGGAAAGAGCAAATAAACTAGGGAATCTTCATGTTTCGTCACAATCCTGGAACTTTGCCCACCGTTCCAAGGGGGAAGAGGCTCATAATGGCAAGCTTTGCGTCGCGGCTCTGCGGAGGTCACCGGAATGCGTTCGGCCATTCGCGCGACCTGGTCTCGCAACTCCGATTCCTCGATGTCTCCCGAGACAAAGAGGACACAGTGAGACCGCGTGTAGCCAAACCGATGTGCTTCCTGGAGTAAATCAGGACTCATTCTTGACAAGGAATTCTTGGTACCCAATTGATCATGTCCCAGTGGATGTCCAGGCCAGAGAATACCCGGTAGGCGACAAAGCGTTTCACCTTCTGGTGATGAATACCACTCATCGATTTCTTGACGAATGACTTCTCGCTCGGCTTCTACGTCCTGCTTGCGCAGCAGCGGTTGGCCTAACATGTCGGTCAATATTTCCAAGGCAGCGGGCCAGACATGTTTAGGAACGTGTGCGTAATAAGCCGTGTAGGTCGCTCCAGTCTCTGCACCCGCCTGGCCTCCATGGCGTACCAAACGCGCTTCGGTGTCGCGGTATCCTCCCGGAAAGCGTTGGGTACCACGCGATGGGATGTGTTCAAACCAGTGAAAAATCCCGTGTTCTCCCACCGTTTCGTCATCAGCACTCCCGACAAACACCATCCAATAGACCGAGACTGAGTTGACCGGCAAGTGTTGAAAATAGATCGGGATACCATAAGGCCCTTCCAATGGTTGAAAATTGATCATCAGGGTAGGCAACTCACTTTCAGAAAATCGTCTCCCAGCAAGATCTGGTTAACGTGCCGGTATCGTCGCATCCGTAGCCGCTCTCCATCGTAGAACAACTCTACTACGCATGACCAGCCAGATCTGATCGGTTGCTGAATCGACGAGCACATGAATGACGAACCATCGGTCGCGTTCAGCCACACCTCGTACCGCTGATCTAGCTCGAAACATCACTGAGATGCCTTGATTTTCAAGACACGTTTTCAGCAAATGGGAAAGAGGTGAGTACCAGGATGCGTTCGAATACATTTCCCTCGCTCCTGGGGCGTTCCGCAGCCCTGCGTTCAAAAGAGATCGCCCTCACACCATCAAGGACCGTAGACCATTCAGGGAACGTGCAAAAATGGGCAATAAGCACCTTGCTTCTCTGCAAGTCTAGCCCGTCAGGCAGCGATCGCTCAGGGTTGCAAATCCTGTTAAACTGGGAACGCAGATCATCCTTCCCTCCATTGCGCAAACGTGAGCGAGTCGCATGAACCAATCAATTCTTCTCCTCCTCGCTTTGTTGCTTGTCCGCATAGCGCATGCGGTGGAGCCGATTGACCTCGGGTCTCGTCGTGAACCTTTTCTGGATGATCATCTGATCGAACGCAAAACGGGCGATCTCGAGTTAAAACTTCATCAGCCCATTCGACAAACCGACACCATTACCTTGGATCGACCGTGGGAAGGCAACAACTCAGCCTACGCAACGATTTTACAGCACGCCAAGACCTATTTTTTTTATTACCGAGGCACCGCTCTCATCCTCACCGACAAAGTACACGGAGCCCATTACGCCACAACGTGTGTGATGACGAGTTCGGATGGCATCCAATGGACACGTCCAGACTTGGGCTTTGTCAAACGCCCCGGTTGGGAACACAATAATATCCTGCTCACCTTTGACCCCACTTGCAAGATCGACTTTGCCAAGGGCCAAACACTCGACGACGGCAATGATTTGCTGAGTGGTAAAAAAGTGCCTTTCACCGGCGCCGTTCACAACTTTACTCCCTTCATCGACACCAATCCGAACTGCCCAGACGAGGCAAAGTTTAAAGCGTTGGGTGGTCACGATCACCGCACGCTTTATGCCTTCCAGTCTGCAGATGGATTCCATTGGTCGTTAATCCAGGAGGAACCTGTCATTATTGATGGCATGATGGATTCCCAGAACCTGGCATTTTGGGATCCGGTGCAAGGTTGTTACTACGCCTATTATCGCGACTTTAAAAACAAAAAGGGGGACACTCGCAAATACACCAAGCAGGAATTCTACTACCAGGAACGCGATGTCAAAGTTGCAACATCACAAGATTTTGTACATTGGACAGATGGAGAGTGGATCGAGTGGATTCCAGACCGCGGGACACAAATCTACACGAGTCAAACCCAACTCTATCCTGGTGCAGAACATCTCCGCATCGGTTTTCCCATGCGTTATATCCCACACCGCGGTTTGTTCTCTGAGTTGAATCAACGCATTGCCAAAGCCGACAATTACTATTCCCGCGTCTACACCGATACCGGCCTGATCACGAGCCGAGATGGACGTCGCTTCCAAGTTTGGCCCACAGCTGTGGTGCGTCCGGGACCTTCCAAGCAAAACTGGTTCTACGGCTTTGGCGGCACCGCCCTAAACCTCTTTGGCACACCTTCGAACCTTCCCGGAGGAGCACCGGAATGGTCGTTTTATGTACAAGACCATGGTGGATGGTTCGGGAAAGGAATCACTTACAATCGCTACTCAATCCGCCAAGACGGTTTTGTCTCCGCATCGTCTTCCGCCACGGGCGGCTCCTTGGTCACCAAGCCCATCCGCTTCCAAGGCAATTCTTTGCAGCTGAATTTTGCGACTTCGGCAACCGGACAGATCCGGGTTGAAATTCAGGATCTCTCCGGAGAACCGCTGGCGGGATTCAGCCTCATGGATTCCCAAGAATTATTTGGAAATACGATCGCACAAACCGTTACCTGGAAAAGTGGCGCGAAGCTAACCTCGCTGGTCGGCCAACCGGTGCGTCTACATTTTGAACTACAAGACGCTGACCTCTACGCGTTGCAATTTACTCCCTAGGGACGCCCATTCAGGATCCGGACACCAAATGTTTCCCTGAATGGTCTTTTACCATCTGGGCGTCTGAACGCATCACCTCAGCTCGGTGGTGGCGATCTTGCTCACTCTACAAAAGCTCGTTGGGCACAAGACTTGTCAACGCTGCTCACCAACTGAAAATATTTTGAGCTTCTAAACTTCTTCTCAGTTTTGCTGCGCATCACCGAATTCACCCACATACACGTGCAGTTTATCCATCATCGAGAGAAACAACCTGCACAGCCTACGGTTCGGTTTTTCGAGATCATCTAAGGTACGACCGGTTTCCGGTTGGCCACGGGTGGACTGGCGCACAAAACCTCGGCAAGTTGTCTCGGTTACCAAGCTGCCGGTGAGCGACCCGCTTTTCCAAGAGTGGCGGGGGATGTGGTGCAACAGACCGAGGAACTGGCGAGCGACGATGACGATAAGAAGGTCGTTGCCTCACCGTGAAGAACCCGGCCTCGCAACACGTCACGAATTACTAGCAACTACAGATCAGCAGTTAGAGAACCTGACCCTACGTGTAGATTTCTCGGATCGGATGTCCATGATCGATTTCAAGACGCTTCCTTCCGGGGACTTCTAACTTGCGCCCGTCCAGCCCCATCAAGTCCAACACTGTCGCGTGCAGATCCGTAACATAATGCCCGGGTTCAATCGCGTGAAAACCAAGCTCGTCTGTCGCACCGTGCACATACCCTCGTTTTACCCCAGCCCCCGCCAGCCAGACAGTAAAACCGTGGGGGTGGTGGTCTCGACCGTCCTTGCTTGCACGAAGTTCAATCGCAGGTGTGCGTCCAAACTCCGTGCAAAACACCACTAACACGTCTTCCATTAAGCCGCGCTGCTTCAAGTCTTTGAGTAAACCGGCGATCGGCTTGTCGACCTTCTCGGACATTTGGGCATGAAGGTTTTTTAGATTATTGTGGGAATCCCACTTGCCATACGCTGTAGGATAAACCTGGACAAATCGCACCCCGCGTTCCACCATACGACGGGCTCCCAAAAGCCGCTGTCCAGCAACCCGCGTGGAATCCTTATTGAGTCCATACAGCTCTGCGGTCGCAGCGGTCTCGTCCGAAAGACCGATCGCCTCGGGGACAGCACTCTGCATGCGATACGCTAATTCATACGCTCGTATTCTCGCCAGCAACGCGGGATCGTCGGGATATTCCACTCGAGAAAGTTCGTTGAGCTGACCAATTAATTCGAATTCATTCCGCTGCTCGGCGGACAGCACATCACTTCCACGCGCTCCATAGGGCAAAGGATTTTGGGGGTCCAATGACAACGGTACCCCGGCATACTGAGGTCCAAGATAGTAAGACTGGAAGGAAGGACGCGTATCGGCACGCGTGGGACCTCCCAGCACGACAAAGCGAGGTAGATTCTCGTTGATCGCCCCGAGACCATAGCTGACCCAGGCTCCTACACTCGGCTGCGTCTCGTCCAGCATATGCCGACCTGTGTGGATCTGATTCTCGGCCGCATGATCATTATCGGTAGACCACATATTGCGCACGAAAGAAATATCGTCGACGCAGGTTGCCAGGTGAGGCCACCAATCGGTCATCTCGATGCCACTTTCCCCATGCTTCTGATAACCAACCTGCATAGGAAAAATGGTGGAGTACTTCTCACGAACCATCTCAATTACAGAACGACTCCGCTTGTCGTGCAAGGGCGATTCCAGTGGATTTTCAAAGGGAGTCGCCTGGAACGTCTGGCCCGCATATTTATTTAAAGCCGGTTTGGGATCGAAGGTTTCCATCTGGCTATAGCCACCGGACAGAAAAACCCAAATCACACTTTTCGCCCGGGGTGCATGATGCGGTTTCCCCGTGGGTAGTTCCCCGTCACTCGGTCCGGCCTGAACGCGCTGCTCAGCTGACAACATCGACCCCAGAGCAAGACCCGTAAATCCCATTCCCAGGTCTGCCAGAAAGGTTCGTCGCGAAACCTGCCCACACGGATAAACGTTGTTATAAAAATGCTTGTTCATCAAAGTGTTTTCCGGTGTCAAAAACCGTTAGTGAATCGTAATGAAATCATTATGGTTAAACAAAACGCGAATCAGACTCTCCTTGGCGCGTGTCGCAGGATCCTTAGAGGGTGGCACACGCCCTTCCGGAGTCACCTCGTCTGCCAAGTCTGCTCTCATTAACAACTCTTCTTGTTTCTCTAGATAAGCCTGGCAAAGCGTCAGCTCGTGATCTCGAGGGAGGCGAGAAAGTACCTGTTCAAAAGCAGCCTGGACAAAGAGTTCGGGATCTGAAGAAACTTCCTCTACCAACTGGCGAGTAAGGAGCCGACTCTGATCCAACACCAGGCGACTGTTGACCAAGGCTAAGGACTGTTGGGGAACCACGCTACTGGAACGTTGGTAACAGTCGCAGGGATCCGGGGGATCAAAAAGGCTGAGCATTTCGATCCCGCCCCCGGCTTCCGGATAGATGGCGAAATAGAGACTCTTTCGCCAGATCATGTCGAACTCTGCAGGATCCTGCTCTGGGCCCCCACATTGTTGATCCAGTTGACCGGCAACACCCAGAATCGCATCGCGTACAATTTCAGATTCCAACCGGCGGTCATCCATCTTCCACCACCAACGATTGTCTTTGTCGACTGCCAAATTTGCCTTGGTCGCTGTCGTTAAATTTGTCTGTAAACGGTAAGTGCGACTATGCAAAATAATCCGATGCAAATGCTTCATACTCCAATCTTGTTCCATCAACTCGACAGCCAACCAATCGAGTAATTCCGGATGCGTTGGTTGCTTGCCACTAAGTCCGAGATCCATCACGCTCTCGACTAAAGGACGACCAAAATGACGCATCCAGATGTGATTGACTGCCACCCTGGCGGTGAGCGGATTTTGCCGATCTGTAATCCAACCTGCCAGGGCCCGTCGGCGGCCGGTGGACTGCTGGGGATAGGAGGGGCTTAGTGGTGTGTACTCGTCAGTAGTCGGCTCCTCCTGCTGGCGGACCTGCTCCAGGTCCTGGCGGACCCGAGTCAGCCTGGCGTTTGCGTCCGCCAGTTCTTTCTTGACCTTGTCGCCCTGAACTTCCTGCCCCTTGAACCCTGATATCGCCAGTTCCTCTGCTACCACGGCCGCCTCGAGTGTTCTGATTTTCGCCTCCCTTTCCAAGCGGGAAGCCTCTCTGATAAGGGCTCCCGTTTCCTCCTCCTGTTCGGAGTCCCGAAAGCGGCCATCATCGGCTCGCACGCGCGCCTCAATGGCGGCCAGCTCGGCCGCTGCTACCTGCTGTTGTTGCTGGGCGACCCGCATGGACAGAGAAATCTTCTCCAGGTGCGCTCGTGCTCGCCTGACCTCCTGCCGTGCCTGCAGCAGTTTCTCGTTCATCACGGCTGTCCCACCAAGCAAGGCCAGATGTTCCAGCTCCAGAGTCCGGCTCCAGTAAGCCACATTATCGATCAGGCCATGCCACCAGGCAGTGCCATCCAAATCTCCGATCCTCAGGCGCGGCTCCGCATTGGCGACAACGGGTGTTGCCAGGGGCCCCTTACCAGTCATCGCCAGGTGGTCTCCTTTCAGGGCCTGCAAGACAAGCTGGCATTGGCCAGCTCCAGCGACAGCACCCACGAAATACTCCTGCCCAACCTGCAGTGCCAAGGGTGGACTCCCCTTCTGGGGTGCAGTTACCATGCCCCCAGCGGCATTCCAGCTCAACATCTTCAGAACGCCCGTCGCCTCGTCCACTCCCTCCACCACCAGAGCCCAACTCCCCTCGACTCCCATCAGCGCCTGGAAAAGTCCGAGCTCGGAACGGTCGATCCTCACAATCGCCATGGCGGTGAACTGATCTGGCTTAAAAAACACCGACGGGGATGTCTGCAACATGGCCTGGCCATTCCCATGGCGAAACACGACTGCCGCGTGATTCTCCTGCCCCGATAACTGGTGCAGGGCCGAATCTGCCGGCCAACTATCGGACTCTTGCAAGCTTACGGAGCCAGAACCCTCCACAAAGATTTTCAGCAGGTGTCCATGCCCGTTGCGGTCTTCCAGGAAATCCTCATCCTGACCATGCGACTCAAAGTCCCAGAAAGCGGCCGCCTGCCCGACCAACTCATCTCGCTGTGATAGTCCGGAATCTACTGATGGTGGTTGCGTATCCAGCTCCACCAGCACTTGCTGCGCCTGTTTTAAACGCGTTTGAGCGGCCGTAATCGGGCTTTCACCTTCCTCCACCCGCTGCAGCTCACGAACTTTTGTCACCGCCGCCTCGAGTGCTTGTTGCCGCTGGGTCACCTCTGCCTGCTGGACAAAGCGTTTCAAGCCTGGGTAATGGGCTTCGGGAGGCAACTCGACCATCGAAATCGGCTCGGGGAGCTCTCCTAAAAAACCAGGCACGCCCGGCGCAACCGGGGCCCGGTCGTCAAAGAGATCCCGCTGGTCACCCAGCCGGTACATCTGCGTGCTGGCATCCAGCGTGTGATCATAGATTCGTACCAGCCCCGCCGGGCCAGGCGTGAGCGAAGCCCCGGAACCGGGTGTGTAGCGAAGGTACTTTGCCAAACGGGGCCCGCCGGGAACTCGGTCCTGACGAACTTCCAGGGGTTCAAAAAAAGCGCGAAAACGAAAGTAATCTTCCTGGGTGATCGGGTCGTATTTGTGGTCATGGCAGAGCGCACAATTCATGCGCAAACCGAGAAATGCCTTGCCCGTGTGTTCCACGAGGTCCCGCATCCACGTGTCATAGTTGAGCGAGAACCAGTTGCGGACAATGAACCCGGTCGCCACGATCCGCTCGTCGTCCACCGGGTAAAGCTCGTCGGCCGCCAGCATCTCTCGAATCATCTGGTCGTACCCCTTATCTTCATTCAGGGACCGAATGATCCAATCCCGCCAACGCCAGATGTAAGGAAAACTATTTCGCACATCGTTTTCTTGACGACGACCATACCAATCGCTGTAGCGCCAAACATCCATCCAGTGGCGTCCCCATCGTTCGCCGTAACGGGGGTCTTGGAGCAAACGGTCCACAATCTGCTGATAAGCAAGTGGCGACGGATCAGCGAGGAATTGCCCAAGTTCAAGACGTGTCGGTGGCAGGCCGACCAAATCCAGATAAACGCGCCGCAACAGATGTGCGGGGTTCGCCAAGGGGACCGGTTGCACGCCAGCTGTCTGGTAACCAGCACGAATAAAGCCATCGATCGGATTTTCGCTCTCGGAGCGGGACATATTCTCTGGCAGGGGTGGTCTGACGGGACTAAGAAAAGCCCAATGCCGGCGGGGATCGAGGGCTGGTTGATCATCCGAAGGAAAAGACGCGCCCTCCGCGATCCAACGCCGTAAAAGAGCGATTTGTTCGCCAGTGAGGGCGGCCGCCTGCTGCGGCATCCTTAACTCGAGATCTGACTCCAGCAACCTTTCCATCAAGAGGCTCGTTTCTGGCTTACCCGGTTCCAGAATCACGCCACTCGCTCCACCCTGAAAAATCAAGCTCCCCGTATCCAACCTCAATTCGGCTGCTTGCTTGAGAGGCCCATGGCAAGCAAAACAGTGCTGCTGCAAAATGGGCTTGATCTGCTCTGCATAGTCGACAGGTTCAGCAGCCTGCAGATTCGTTAAGAAAGCAAAGGCCAGCGGAAGCCAGCAATTGGATTGGCGTGGTAACATGGTTTTATTATACCGAATAGTGTTGGCCCACTCACCATCACTGACCGACGTCGTTTCCTCCAGGAACCTCAAGCCATGCGCCAAGTCCATTGCCTGCTGATAATTTTCAGTTTTGCCGGGATAAGTCCCACCGCGGCAGAGCCACCAATAACCGGAATTTCAGTAGAGGCCGGACAAGGAATCCTGCTGGATCAAGTCCAAACTCACTTGAAGCAGCTAAAAGAAACCGACCTCACATTAGAATTTTGGATCCGTCCTGACGAAAGCAGTATTCTTCGCAGTCGGTCCTTACTCTGGTTATTCTCGAATCAGGCAGGTGCCGATGTCGCCGGCATCGGCATCAGTCTCGCAGCTGGAAAAATTCAAGCCAACGTCCTGGGAGCCAAGCTGACAACTCCCGACGTGTTGACTGTAAACCAGTGGACCCACGTCAGCCTGACCATCGCTACTCAGAAGCTCAATAACATCGCCACTCTCTGGGTCGAGGGCCGCCGCCACGATCAAGCACTCGTTTCGCACCGCTGGCCGGAAAAGTTTTACTATACGCGTTTACTTTCTGATCCCTGGGAACTCCAACGAAATTTCACCGGCCAAATCGGTCCCATCCGAATTTCGACAAAATGTCTTTATCAAAAAGACTTCCAGACGCGTTCTAACTGGGAAAGGGAGCCTAGCACCCTGCTCTTACTGCAACCCGACGAGATCCGCTTAACCCCCTGACATCTCTGAGAAACTGTGCCAGAAACCAACAGCACTCTGCAGGCGGATCACTCAACCAGGAAAATACCGATTTTTCGCCGTGGTTGAGCCTTCATATCATCAGGACTTATGTTGGACTGCTGGTTCCCGTTTTAGTTGCCGATCCTTGCCCTCCACAGCTCTTTGCCAACTGCCCGTTGGGGAAAGCCGTTTGCCTTTCTGTTGGCATCATTCCAGAACTTGGAAAGTTCATTCCAATCTTGTGAGGCCTACCAGGATGCCGTTTGTCTCGTTGCCACTATCTGACGCATTTTCGTAGTCAGCTGTCCGTGGCTCCAAGCTCGATCCGTCGCCCTACGCAGGCTAGAAATGTCCAACCTCTGTGTGCTGCCTGCACCGACAAATTAAGGTTTCCAGACCAGGCAGCACTCGGGCATTTTAGGGGGCGTGCCATCCAGTCCGTCCCAACAAGAAAACCTGCACCTGGCATGGTGCTCTGCCCAAAATGGTGCCTTTGCCTTAAACCGCGTGGAAAACGCTGTTTGCTGGCTTGTTGAACGTTCAACACCAACGCGGGTTTGGCAAGATGCCAGACAAACCGTGAAAACGTCTCAAGCCTCAGCCGTTTCCCGGTAGATGTCCTTACCGACAATTTGGCTCCAACGGTCCAGAACGCGGCGCCACAGGGGACCAGGCCGCCCACTCCCAATCGGCGAACCGTTGATAGCCACCACGGGTCCTAGGCAGTAAGGTGTTGTCGGCAACCAAGCTTCATCGGCGTTCACCACATCATAGGTCTGGATATCCTTTTCAACAAAAGGCACATTCATTTCAGCTAAAATCTCTGTCAAAACTGTCAAGCTAATACCCCACAAAATATTGTTACGTCGGGGAGAGACAACTTGACCGTCCGTATAAATCACGAAGTTAGAACCACCGGTCTCGGTAACATTTCCGTCGACATCTAAATAAAGTGCCATAGCACTCTCATTGATCTGGTGAATCTCCTGTTCGCCAATCCACATGTGGAGCCGATTGCGATTCTTGATCTTCGAGGACAAGCATTGTGGTGGCCAGTGACGTGGGGCGGGCGTCATGCAATGCACTCCCTCAAGAAAAGTATTGCGCCACAGCTTGAAACGCATGGGAAAAACATGCTGCACATAACTCGGTGTCAGCTTGTCAGGCATGCCCGCCGCTCCCGCATACACAGTGTTCTCACCAGCGGTCATGTAATAAACCAAGCCTAATTCCTCACCTGGCCAAATCTTGCTGTTTTCCGCCAGCAGTTTTTCCGAAACCGCCATACTTTCTTCCAAATCAATCGGAGGTTCGATACGGGCATATTTACATGACCGATAGAACCTCTGCACGTGATCCTCCATGCGGTACGGCTGCTGATGAAAGGTACGAAGAAAATCAGTCACCGCCGCCCCCAATACAATGCCTAAATCATAAATGGGTAACACGCATTGCGAGGCTGGGACATACTCTCCCTTTAGATAAGCAATAGGCTCTGCCATAAATTCCCCATGGATGATGTCAAGGATGAATTGAGTTAATCAGGAGCTTCTACAAAAATCGTGGTAAATTTTCCCCTACTGCATGCGGCATCTCTGTCGTCTTGCCAGATCTCGTCAAACACAAGCCTCGTGGGGACGGTTTCCTGGAAGTTCCTTGCGTTCCTTGAACTTCCGTGCGGAGATGGCTTAAGAGTTCTGGCCTAGATCAGAATGTTACTCCTAGGCACTCCCTACAAAGAAAAATCCTAGCTTCTCAAGNGGTCGCGTGAAACGGGACAGANATAAGATATNACTNCNAAGAACCAAGGGATCCTCNCTGCATAANATGAAGAGAAAACTCCCCAACGACCCGGAATTACTCACCAAACTGATCGGCTCGTTCGTATCGTCCTCCACTGGCCAAGCAGGCTCTTTTGACTGAAGGAGAAAATCGTGGTTAGCGCGACTGCCAGCAACACCATGTCACCTTCGCTCCGTGCCAGATAGCCTCCAGCTGAACGACAAGGCAAAGATCACTTCGCGCTGGTTGGGTCGCCTGTATTCTCTGACGGCCGGCGTCTGACGCGGACATGATCGACGATCGTGCTTCCAAGCTTACCTTGATCCTTCAGGAACCCCGCACAGTTGTGATATAGCGTTGGCAGAGGGATACAGTCGACACCAGGGATGTCGGCCATCAGGGCCGCTTGTTGAGCGTCGGGGCGACAACCGCGACCGTAGTAAACGGTGGTTTGGGGACGTGGATCGCCATTCCTGAATTCCTCCAGTACCGGCCAGATTGCTTCCCGACCAACCGTCTTGCACAAAAGATTGTAAGACCAAGTCGACCCGATGGTGACGAGAATTAACTCAGCATAAGCTTTGGGCGAACGCAGCAAACGCCACGGACTGAGAACCGTCCGCAGGCGATTCCACCAACTGCAATAGACGGTAAGCGGATAACCGGGGCTGAAGGCGATCACTTGCTCAAAGCCGCAGCGTGCACCGAAATAGAGTGCTGCACTACCGCCCACGGAAACTCCCACTCCAACATTGTGGGTTGAGCCCAAGGACTCGATAATACGGCGAACTTCCGCTTCGTAGAACTCCAGGCCGGCCAGCTTTCCATCAGGACGCAGATGATAACAAGAGCGACGAATATCCCGAAAAAGTACGAGGTTGTGATCCTCGCCGGGGGATTGCAGCAGGCGACGAAATTCATACCCTGGCAGTCCGGCAAACAATACGGCCAACCCGGCAAAGGTGAAAATGGTCACATCCGAACCTCGGTCGATGACCTCAACGTAATCGGAAATGTCCTCTTCCCCAAAGGCCTCCAACTGCCGGACACCCCCCTGCTCCATATTCTTGGCCATACCCGGATCAAAAATCCGCGTTACCCAACGAAACACCCGTTCCATCAACACACTTACGGTCTCCGTCGGTTCATTTTGCGGATGAAATTACTCGGTCAGCAGCTATTGTAGTCGGGAACCAGAATGTCCGTCGAGCGTTGAGTCTCTGTCTCTTGTTTGCCATCCTGAGGAATGGCAGGAAATCGGCCGGCAACATTCGGCAACAAGTCATCCTCACATGGCCGACTCACACAACTTGATGAAATCACCATGGTTGCGTTATCAGCCTACCGCAACACTCTTCCCTCGTGAGTCTACAACTCCAGTTTACAAAGGCAGCGTGAATTTAGTTCTTTTCCGCCAGCGGGGCGGAACCATCTGGAGACCAGATGACCGCAGAAGTAATCCCTAGCGTACGGCTGGACCCACCCACAGAACGATCTCCCCACTGAGCGCCATAATGGTAGAGAAACAATGTCAAAATCCGTCCGTCCTTCAATTGTAGCGAGCACGGGCTGTGCATGCTCTGGTGCATCGCCCAGCGAAACAGCGTAAAACGCCTGCTCCAATCCCATGTTTTTCCATCGTCACGGCTGATAACCGCTTCGATTCCGTGATAAATTTTGTTCTCCAATTCTCCCATGCGGGCCGCATAGGTCATCAGAAGACGACCGTCTTGTAAACGAATCAAATCAGAATGGACTTTCCCGTACTTAAAATGGACTTGGTGATCGCTCCAAGTCCGTCCCTCATCCATTGAGCGGGCGGTGGTAATACGGCGCCAGTGATCACTGAAGGATGGATACTTATCTGGCTGAGCTGTCCGCAACGAAACGACTAGAGCCCCGTCGGCAGCCCGAGCAATCGACCCCTCCGAAGTGTGCCATTCTGGCGGTAGCCAAATGCCTTCATTCCAAGTGCGTCCCGCGTCGCGACTGCGGCGCAAGAGAGAATAAGCACTCCAACCAACTGATCCGCGCGGCTCTCCCTCTACGTAGAAGACTGCAGAAATCACATCTTCTTCAACCAAGACACTCCCTTTGTGGTAAGTAATGCGGCCATCCGGCAAGCGTGGAAAGGGATGCTTATCTTTCCAAGTGACTCCATTGTCATCACTGAAACTCAAGAAACCATCATCATCCATTGGTAACAAGAGAAGCTTACTACCACCCAAGAACACGGGCTGGGGACGCTCCAGTCCTCGATGAAATTGAATCGGTTGACTCCAGGTATATGCTTCATCATCCGAATACGAAATAAAACACCCTCGTTCTTCCTGGTTCGCGCCACTTGTCCAGCCAGTTCCAGCCATGGCAATGCGTCCATCTCCAAGTCGGCACATGGAAGCAAATTTCATCGAATGTACCAGGAACGTATAACTAGAACCTTCCTGGTAAGTAGGACCTTGTGGACCTTCTTGTCGAATGGCAATCGGCATCGGCGGCGTGATGACTCGATTCGGATCAAATTGCGCGTCGGCGTTGCGAGCGGCAAGCGTTTCCAGTCTCTCGAGCGGGATCAAATCAAGGGGAGTGGGCACTTCTTTTTTCGTCGAAACATCCGTCGCTGTCGGCAAAACTCCATCTTCTGCAAAGACGAACAATCCGCTGAACCAGAGCAAAGCAAAGAACAGAAAACATTTTTTCATTGTAAGTTTACCTTCTCTAAATGAATGGCGATGGATCCCCAACGGCGCCCTCTTGTTATACGACCGTAATCGTTTGCCGTATACATCTTCGAACCTCCCGGTTGGATCAATTTAAACCTCGAATTTGGGTTTGCTGATATTCCCAGCCATGGTGCTCCTCTGCTCGTCAACTCTATCGTCATCCCAAGTCACTACAAACTCTGCGCTGGTCCCACTCCCGGTAAACATTTCTATAATTGGATGCTCCACATCCTGCCAAGGGCGCGACCGCAAGCGACGCGACAAATATCGATGACCAAGCATATGACTCCTGCGCCCAGCATTTCCTCGATCACCCCTACGATGATAAGTACCATTAGAAATCAACGTAAACGCCGCTTGGTCGCACGCCATGCGTTCCTGTCCTGGGAAAAAATCCACCTTGTCTACAGCGCAATAATGACGGCAATGGCGCCGGCCTTGATCGGAACAAACGGTTTTTTCAATCGGCGATTGTTGCACTTGGTCTTCAAAACTGGTGTGGTCGTCAATCTGGCGTACCTGGCGGGCCCAGCAATCGGAACATGCTGAAGTGGTGGAGCTACAAACAAACCTAGCCACGCCGGATACTCTATGTGAGTGGAACCCTTCTCGTCCTGATCTTGACGATTGACGCACTGGCGACAGAGTTACTCCCAGATCGGAACTGATTGAGATGGCAACGACCAAGTACCACGCAACGGCAACGTCTCCCAGCGGTTGTCGCCAAAGGAATCAGGCCTGAAACGTGCCGCGTGTCTGAGTCTATCTCAGGGCCGTTTCCAGAACTTGCCAGAGAACGACTCGACCTGAAAAGAGACATCGTCCACTGCTTCTTTCCGGTCACTAAAAGTCGCAAACTGTGTCTCTTTTTGAGACGACCGTCCTAAAATAAAACAACAGGACACTTTCTCACCACTCATACCCCTACAAAGTACGGCTCATTTTGCGCGTTTGTTTACGCTCAAAAACGACCTCTGACGCTCCGCAGCCTTATTTATTTCTTTGTTGGCGCACTATTTGCCTCAGCTTAGTCGTGAGACTCGTCCCTTGGGTTGCCTGCTGTCAAGCAAGCCACCTGCTGGCGAGACGCGATCTCGCCTTCTCCGCCAACCAACGGGCTTTTTGAGGTTTATCATCCGATGAGCATAATGCAATTACCAAAAGTGCAGGATTTGGCCGACATCGCCTCAGCGCATCCAGCGATTCATCATCCCTACCTGCAAGCACTTGCCCGAGGAGATTTGCCCAATCCACAAGCCGCCCTGGTAGATTTCGCGCTCCAGTATCAAGGCTACACCTCTTGGTTTCCTAAATATCTGCACTGCGTGCTCCCCAAGCTTCCCTGTGAGCGACATCGTGGTTACTTTGCCGAAAACTTAGCAGAAGAAAACGGGCATCTTGATGCGGAAACAATCCAACAATTGGAAGCTCTGGGAATTCCCGCAGCGTGGGTTCAAGGGGTTCCTCATCCAGTTCTGTTTCGTCGTTTTCAGGCCTCCCTTGGTGTCCAGGCCGGCGTACACCAACTCTGTCCTGCCGCACTCGAATGGCGGCAAGAGTTTCACTCCATGCTGCAATCTTGCTCTGCGGCGGAGGCCATTGGAGCAATGGGACTAGGAACTGAATCGATTGTCAAACATATCTATCGTTACATTACAAAGGCAATCCAGGACCACACTCATCTTGATCGTAGAGATTATGTATTTTTCGAATTGCATTCCGAAGTTGATGAAGAGCATGCGGAGTTGATGCTCAGAGTGGCGGACGACCTTGTCGAACAATCACCTGGGAGCATTGAACAGATTCATCGCGGCATGATGAAAGCACTCGATTTACGTGCCACCTTCTGGGAAGCAATGCATGACCGCGCAGGAGCTCTTTAAGATGATTACTGCTGAAAACCCGCGAGATATTTACAACGCACAAGCAAGCCAATGGAGTCGGGAAGAACCCGTGTTACTTTCCGACTTCTCCGCGCGTCCTTTTCTCTTAGACCTGTGTGAACCCATTGCCAATGCCACCGTGCTCGACTTGGGATGTGGCGAGGGCTATGTCGCGCGCGAATTGATGAAACGAGGAGCTCGACAGACTTTTGGCCTGGACGTCTCTCAAAAGATGATTAGCGCAGCGCAATCTCATCCGCAAAATGACCATTGGAATGGACTCCGCTTCGCTGTCGCCGACATTCGGAATTTTGAGTCCTTAGATAAGAACCTCTACGACCTAGTGGCGGCCGTGTTTTTATTTAACTACATGACCTTAGGAGAAACTCGGCGGGTCATGAAAAACATTTTCTCTTGGCTACGTCCAGGAGGACGACTGGTATTTTCGGTGCCTCACCCTGCCCTGCCCTTCTTAAAAAAAGATCGATTTCCATTTTTTTTCGAAACTCAGGGTGGCTATTTCAGTGGCAAAGATCAGCGGTTCCCAGGAGAAATCTGGCGCAGGGACGGTGTCTCCGTTAGCGTGCAATGCGTACACAAGACCATCGAAGATTATTTTTCCTGCCTGAAGGACGCCGGGTTTCGTCTCATGCCTGAAGTCCATGAACTGAAAATTACCCGTGAGCACCTTCAACTCGATCCTGAATTTTTTGGTCCACTTGAGGACTTACCTCTGCATCTCGCAGTACAGGTGGAAAAACAATGAGCCCTTTGAGCATCGCCCACAAATACCGCTGGAATCACGGAGTTCCTCGCCACGAAGAAGTTGTGCTGAAAGTCCCCCACAAGGTGATCCATGAGTGTCTCCGTTGCCTGAGCGGACAAAAAGACCAAGTAGCTGAACTACTCGAGCAAACCAGTGAAAAACTGGCGTTGCCTATCACGACTGGCTGGGTTCGTTCCTGGAAAAAAACCCTGCTCGTTGGTAATGGCTTTGTTTGCCTGCAAACCACCAACGCCAGGCTGACCGACGAGGAACTTCGCCTGCTGTATTGTTTCTTGGCAAAATCCATCGGTAATTTAAATCAACGTTATGGTGCTTTTTTTGATGTGAAAGATTATGGACTCGATCACACCAAGTCGGCCATTCCGATCTCGAAAACACGGGCCTGCTCTGGCTTCCATACCGATAGTTCCGCAAAACACTACAGTCCGGAAGTCGTTGGGCTGATGTGCCTCCAGCCAGCCAGTGAGGGCGGTGATTCTCTCTTAGCCAATGCTGCCAACCTGTATGCCTGGTTGGACAAACACCATCGAGATTGCCTGCAGGCTTTGTCCAGGCCCACGAAGCGAGACGTCATCACCCCGGGAACGACACAAACCACAGACGAAATCTGTCGGAACGAGTTTCCGATCATCGCGTTTCCTAACGAGCAACTCCATTTTCGATACATGCGTTACTGGATCACAACCGCCTATCAAAAACTGCAGATTTCCTTACCCGCCGGATTGCATGCAGCCATGGATTGCATCGATCAATATCTCGCCAATAGAGAGCACATCTTTGCCAGGGCATTATCTCGTGGAGAGATGCTCTTTCTCAACAATCGATACCTCTGTCATAGTCGAACCGCATTTACCGACGGGCCGGACCCCCTACCAAAGAGGACATTCGTCCGGACTTGGATTGACTCCGTTTCATCGCTTCCAAACAGGCCAAGCAGGTCTCGCGTTCCACGCGCGGTGAGCGCACCCGTCACAGCGAGGCAACCTAGAGATTTCCAAGAATCGGGAAGCTGCCGATAAGAATCGGGGACCTTGCCGATAAAAACGCCCTGAGAAACACATAATTTTCAACAAAAACGGTGAGCGTCAACAGGCACTTTATCCAGCCTGATTCGATGCCAAAAACGTCGATTTATTCATCTCAAACCGTCATCCTCTGAGCCCTCCACACAAGAGTGGGGGAAACGGGCGTGGACCAGTCTTGTGCTGCCCCAAGCGACCGCCTGCAAGCACGACAATAAGCTCTCAAGCCCATGCGGCTTAGCCCGTGAACAGCCTAGGTATCGGCAAGCCATCACGAACCAGTGTAATAGGTCGACCCACATTAGTCTGAAACTCGTGTGTGGGATCGATACCAATGTTCCGAAAGAAGGAAGCCGCCAAATCATCTGGCGAGAAGCCGTCCGACGCTGGCTCAGCAGCGGTCGCGTCGGTTTCTCCAAGCACTTGACCACCTTGAACATCCCCCCCGGCCATGACGGCACACATAGCTCTGGCCCAGTGATCCCGGCCAGCATTTTGATTGATCTTCGGAGTACGACCGAACTCACCAGCAGCCAGGATTGCAGTCGTGGACAGCAACTCACGCTCCTGAAGTCGATCGAGCAGTGCACTTAGACCGCGATCAAATGGTGGCAAGAGACTTTGCAAGCGTGAAAAATTGTCCGTGTGCGTATCAAAATCGAATTCAGCCGGCCGCAACCGGACCGTGACAAAGTGGACGCCCGCTTCAATCAATCGAGCAGCCAAAAGCAGAGACTGCCCAAACTCATGCTTGCCAAACCGCTCGCTTTCCGCGGGCTTCTCTTTTGATAAATCGAAGGCCAAGCGTGTTTGTGGTGAGCTAATGATATTGAACGCCTGCTGCGAAAATCGGTCCATACCGCGGACCTGATCGTCCAGATCCTCGAAACCGCGAAAGGCAATATCGAGATCTTCAAGCAGCTTGTTCTGCGACTTGTATTTTTCAACTGTCAAACCGTCTTCGAGAGAAACTCCTCGGACGCTGTAAGACATACCGTGTTGCGGTTTGTCGGCGGTCAGCGGACTGTATCGAGAGCCAAGATACCCCGGGCCGACAAACGCTTCATCAATGGACACATAAGTCGGTAACTCGGGAACCGAGGGGTACTCATGACTGACAACGCTGCCATATTCCGGGTAGCTCACCGTCTGAGAAGCTTTGTTTCCGGTCAGCAGATATTTTTTCGCGAGTCCATGATCCGCGACATTATGGGTGATGCCGCGCAGAACAGCAAACTTATCCGCTCGCTGCGCCAGCAACGGTAAATGTTCACAGATATGGACACCGGTCGCGCGTGTCGCAATGGGACTAAACGCTCCGCGTACGGCGGCCGGAGCGTTCGGCTTCAAGTCAAACGTATCCTGATGTGAAGGGGCACCCTCCATGAAAATGAAAACAGCCGAGCGTTTGGCGCGTTCCTCAAGCGGTACTTGCGCAGCAACAAGACGAAGATACTGCGCTAAGCTCAGTCCGCTACCCAGTGCCCCAACCTGAAGGACTTGCCGTCGTGTAATTTGTCGATTCATCATTTAGGTTCTTGAAACTCACCTCAAGTACGAAAAACATTTTAGTGATTCAGCAGGAATTCCTTCGTATTCAACAGAGCCCACATCAAATCCGCAACACTTTCCGCCAGGGAATCCCCCGACAAAAAATGTTCGGCCGCGCGGCTGCGTTCCTCCTCGCTCGGATTTCGGCTCACCGTGCGCAACCAAACTTCGTTGATGAGTTCATTTTGATCGAGCATTTCCCCTGCCAATTCGGCATCTTCGATTTCAATGATCCAGCCGCTGTCGGCAAGTCGCATCCGTACGATCGGATCGTTTTGTGCGAAGATCGCTTGCAGCAAAGTGGGTTCGTTCACACGTTCGCAGTCACAGTTAATGGACCGAGCAGGTTTGCCAAAAACCTTCATAGCGTGGGTCCCCGCCATGCGCATGGAAAGGTGGCCAGAAGCTCGGCGTTGAAGGTTTTGGCGAACTTCGCTTTGTTGGTTCGAGGAAGCCGTCGCCTGCTTCATAGCATCGTAGACCACTTCAGCGGGAATGCGCCGCGGGATCGCCCGGCTGAAGTTGCGCTGGTCATTTCGATTCGTGGCATTCGGTTTCCAACTGCGTTGATAGGTTGCACTACTGGTAATCTTTCGATGAAGGGATTTCATGTCAAAGCCACTTTCACAAAATCCTTCTGTTAACCAATCAAGAAGTTGCGGATTACTCGGTGGATTTGCCGGTGTAAACTGATCCGGCGGATTCACAATTCCAATATTGAAATAGCCTGCCCAGACTCGATTTACAAAGGCCCGCGCAAACCATGGGTTCTGCGCATCTCTCATCCATTCCATGATTGGCTCACGTGGGTCGTCGCCCGGCTTGAGCGCCACAACCTGGCTACGCAGGAGCTTGATCTTCTGCCTTTCCGCTACCGACGATCGCCGGGTCGTGGTTACTGCTTCAAAGAATCGCGCGAAGTCTTGGAAGTCCGCCTGTGTCCACTGATCAAAAGGGTGTTTGTGACACTCCGCACATTGAAGTTGAATCCCCAGAAAGGCATGAGCAACCGACATCGCCGTATCCTTCGGCTCGCGCAGACTTTGCCGCGTCCAAAAGTGTGGCATACCTGTACCTTGTCGCGCCAAACCGGCCAACATGATTCCCTCGACGAGTTGGTCGTAAGGTTCATTGCGGCGGACGCTTTCATAAATCCAGTCGTACCATTCTGAGGCTTTGAGGTAGCCCTCTTCCGTAGCGACTTCAAGGAGGCTCCGAATGGAAGCTGGATTACAACCCGTGAAGTCGCAAAGTTTGTTCGCCCACCAGGCAGCGTGGGTAGACCGTTCGAGCAATTCGTCAATTTTGCGAATTCGTTTGGCGGCGGAGTCGTCGACAAGAAAGGCGGTGACTTCCTCCGGAGTCGGCAGCGTGCCAGTCATATCAATACTGACGCGACGAAGAAATTCCGCATCCGTGCAAAGGTGAGACGGAACAAGGCCAAGCTTCTGGAGTTTGTCATTGACCAATTGATCGATGCGATTGTCATTTTTCACTTCAAACACATGGCGACTTCGACGTTTACGAGCTTCTGACCTCGAAGCCTCGGGAGTTTGAAGTTGGTACGGCCGGAGGACCGGAATCGCAGCGACGCCGTTGTCATAAAATGCCACAATGTGCGTATCGCCTTCGCCGATCGATATAACTAGACCTTCCTGATTAACGTTTACGACGGCATCGTCGTTGGTTTGAAATCGGCTCAGACATGTGACGTCTTCACGCGTTCCATTTTCCCACTCGGCGACAACTTTAAGCTGCAAACTCTGCCCAGTCTTTTCAAAGAGAAGCTCCGTCGGTTCGCAATGCAGCTGGGCGAGAACTTGGCCCGTGTCACCGGCTGCGGAGCCATACCGGTCCGGCCAAGGTGCTCCCATAGCAACCCATGCTTCAAGATCGATAATTTCCTGCCGTTCAAGCTTTCCACTAGGAGGCATTTGCAGGTCATTGCGCACATAACGCACCGCCTGAATCAAAAGACTCCGATCAGGATTCCCTGGAACGACCGCTGCGCCAGAGTCACCTCCCTCGACGAGCTTATCTCGCCAGGTGAGTCGCAAGTTTGCTTTCGGATCATTGTTGCTATGGCATTCGTAGCAGTGGTCTTCAAACAACGGTTGGATCTTTTCGGTGAAGAAAGCGATTTCTTCCTTGGTGAACGAGTCTGCGACTCGCTTTGCCGCTGCCGGAACGCTCTCAAATTCTACGCCTACGGCTCCGGACTCGATCCAACGCAAGAGAAGGTGGTGTTCCCATGATCCAGACTCAAATCGTTTACCACCACCATGATCCGTCTGTTGCGTCGGCTTCAACACAACCAGGCTATTTTCTGGATCGCTGAGATTCAGACGCTGGCCATCTGCGGACGAGGCTTGGGCCAAGAGCGCGGTGTGATCGGCCTGAAAGTCAAATCCAAACAACGACAGTCGCAAATCGCCTCGGCCCTGAAACGAACCATGGCATTTAGCTGAGTTACATCCTAGTCGTCCGAGCAGCGGGATGACATGCTTTTGAAAGTCCGGAATTGCTGTTGTTTTACGCAACTCGAAGACAGTCGACACGGAAGAAAGAACCTCTTCCGCGACAGCCGTAGAGCCGCTCACAATAAGCATCGCAAATACAATTATGAGATGCGTCGGTTTTGAAATGCTCAACATAATTTGCAATCCTAGCAAAGCAGCAAGCGGTCACTTGCAACTGCGCCAATGTGGCCCTGCAAGCTCCAGTTAAATCGCTGAAATGATTTAGAGCGGGTGCCCTGCGCTGCTGATGGCACAATTCCGCTGAGCTTGCGAACGTGAAACACCCTTCCAAGACCACCCGCTTTTGAATTGAAAGCGTCGCGCAAAATCTGATCCCAGTTTGATCTGGAAGTCTTCTGGCCAGCATCGCCGGCTGCTTGGACTTGCTCACGAAGTGCTTCCAAACCTAAAGGCCGATTGTCGGCACCGGCTTGCCCGTCCTTTTTTTCTAACACATCCGTAACACGCAACTCGTCGTGTGTACGATTTGCGTGACGTACGCCAACACGAATTGTATCCCCTTCATGAAGATCCTTGAACTTATCCTCATGCCGAAAGAAACCGGTTATCTTGACTAACTTTCCTTGGATGCTCTTGGCATCAGTAGCCGTGCTGTTCTCTGCAGCTTCGGCAAAGGAGTCCACCCGCAACAAAACTTCGTAGCCTTGATCAAGTTCCACAATTTTTCCCTGCAGGATCCCGCTAAAACCACGAAACCCCTCGGGGGGAACGCCGAATGCCGCTGGGTCAAACTTGGGGGTACGTTCGAGGACATGAAATTTAGGCCCAAAGGTGAGTGAGTTGGAACTCGCCGAGTAGCTTCCAGAACGAAACTTCAGCGTCTCACCCCGTTTGATCAACAGCAGGCTATCAAGGAATGCGCCTGACACACCAGTCACTTTGACGGTCTTGTTCACAATCTCATCCTTGACCCAGCGGTTATCGTACATCGACGTCACGTGGTCGACCTCCATTACAAACTCCCCGAGTTCCACGTCTTTCGACTTCAAGCGACCGATCACAATCGCATAGAACCCGGTTCGACCATCAACCGTTTTCTTTCCCTTGCTTGTCTTCTTGCCTGTCTTCTTGTCCTTCCCTGGGGATTTATTTTGGAGTTCCTTCTGCTGGTTGGCGACTTTCACATACTTCGCCCTCGCTTCCTCAGCAGTCATCTCTCCCGCAGCGACGGCGGCCTTAAGTTTCTGGCCAAGTGCCTCCAAATCGACCGCTTCGTCGGTTACTTCCTTTTCCTCCTCACGGTTGCTCATTGCCAATTGATAGAGTTCCAGGCCTTCTTTCTTGGTGAGTTTTCCTGTGGCCACCAGTTGTTTGAGCCGAGCCCCCAACGCAGCTAATTTGTCGTCTGACTGCTTACCTGCTGATTTAACCTTGCCCTTTTGTTTACTCTGTTTTTTGGACAGCTGGTCTCGCTCCGCTGCGACCTCCGCCACACTTCGCTCATACCCCTCGGCGATGCAATAGAGGTGGGTCGTGGACCGCAAAATTAACGATTCTCCCACGACTGCCGGGGATGCGATGAACTCGCCATCTAATTGGTTTCTGGCAATTCGCTCGGCGTCACGTCCTGCCAGCATCACGGTTACCTCACCTTGCTTGCTCGAGAAGTAGAGCTTTCCGTTGGCATAGACTGGCGAGGCCCAGTGCTCACCAGTGACTCGTTTTCTCCAAATCTCGTCACCGGTTTTGGCGTCGAGGCACCTAGCAATTCCTCGATTGGTCACCAGAAACATCAGGTCGTCAATAATGATCGGCGACGGAATATGGGGTGTCCCTTTGGTAGTCTGCCAGGCGACGTGTGAATCCGTAACATCGCCTGTTCCATCGGTTCGGATTGCCAGCAAATGTCCCGCCAAGCCACTCGTAAAAACATAAACGAATCCATGCGCGTACAGGGGTCGGGCGGCGACATTGAACCCACCGGGAAGCACGACTCGCCAAATCTCGTCACCGGTTTCCGGAGTGTAAGCAATTGTCGCTTCGGCTGCTGGAGCAATCAATTGCCGCTGACCATTGACCTCAATCAACCTCGCAGTCGCGAATGACTTTTTGTTGTCACCGGGTTTGCCACCGCCATCTTTTTTAGGTGTGAATCCGCGACTCCGCAGGGTTGCCTCCCAATCCGTCTCTACATTCCGATCCGTGATCCAGCGTGTATCCCCTGTCTTCTTGTCCAAAGCAACAAAAAACTGCTTGTCAATTCCGTCATAGGCCACATAGAGGGTTGTGTCATCAACGATCGGCGACGACCCTTGCCGTACCGGTTGATAGATCCGCAGATCACGCCTTTGCCAAATTTTGTCACCAGTTTTTCTGTCCAGACAGGCAACACCTTGAGATCCAAAATGCACGAACACCCGGTCTTCTTCCACAACGGGGGTTGGCGTTGCAGGGCTGTTCAAATGGGGCGAGTCGTGCTTGTAGGCCTCCATTAACTGCCGTTCCATCATCTCAAAGACTTGGATGTCTTTCAGGACTTTGCCGCTCTCCAAATCGACACAAATCGCACGAAGCTCCCGCTCTTCGACGTTGCCGCTGGTCAACCAAATCTCATTGTCCCAAACAACCGGCGAGGACCAACCTTCCCCCGCGATGGGAATCTTCCAACGCACGTTTTTCGCTTCGTCGAACTCACTGGGTAGATTCTTTGCTGTAGAAATCCCATTGCCCTGCGGACCTCGAAACTGGTTCCAGTTTTCGTCAGCCTGGGTCACCGCATGGAGGAAGAAAAGAACCGCCAGAGTCGTGAGGTTGTATTTCATCGTTTATCCTATCCAAAGTTACTCAATCAATTCGACCCCGGTGATCTCAACTTTTGCCGACGTCGATCCAGCAACACACCACCAATCGGTCAACTCTTTTCCAACGGGCGATTCACCAAAATTAGTTTCTTCTCGAAATGCACTCAACGGAACTTCCACCTTAAACTCTCCGTCATTTCCAGCAAGTTCCTCTGCGGAAAGAGAAAAACTGTATTTTCCTGCGAACATCCCTGCAGTCTGCTGCGTCGTTATCCCAAACTTCACCGAGACGCGTGAAAAAGATCGGCCCGTAAGGCGAACTTTGGTATTCCTACCAAGTAAGACCGGAGGCTCTGTCGGGCGGGCAACCGCCAGAACGATCAACGATCCGTACGGAGACGCCTCTGCCCACACACTCCCAATTTCGTCGTCGAGCGTCACCGCGTCTTTGTATTCCTGGGTCGCCTCCTCCTCGCTCATTTCTCCATGGGCCACGGCCCTCTTCAACTGCATTGCGAACACCTTCAACTCAGGAATCCATTTGCCACAGACGACATCCTCTTTAAGATCACTCGTCCAAACAGAAACGGCTGTGCCGCGCTCTGTAAGCGGCAAACCACCCAAGTCTTCGCTCGAAGAAGTCACTTCATGCCGCGCCGGCACCTCTAATTCTTGGCCATCCGACAGCCTTTTCAGTCGAACGCTGCCCTCATTCACCACCAAACGTGTCACCCCAGAAAGCGTCTCGACATTGAACTGCGTGCCGAGAACTTGCAATTCGGTGAAGGGCGTATGCACGAGTAGGGGATGAGCAACCGGTTGTGGTGCGACACTCGCAGAAAGACAGCCATGCCGCAGATGCAGTTCTTTTTGCAGTTGCCCTGAAATGGTAACCTCCGACTGCCCCGAAAGGGTCACGGTCGATTGGTCTTGAAATTCAAACTCGATCCACGAATCGGCCGACAACAGTTCTATGGTTCCACCGGATAACTTTTTGCCCACTGCGAGCTTCTCCGTCACACGTCCCCCGTCCCCGATCCAAACCATAGGACCACTCAAATCATTGATCGTCACGATCTCAGCCTGGCCCTGCTCAAGCCACAAGAGCTGGCCGAGGATGATCGCGACACACAGAACGGCAGCTACAGTCAACCCTACTCTTTGCCAAGTCGGCATCCGCCCTGCAAGCTTCCTCACTCCTGCGCGGTTTCTGTCCGTTTGAGTTTGCTCCGCCATCCGCGCCACGTCGGCGATCACCACCGCCTGAGTCGCAATATCACGAAACATCTCCCGTGCTCGCGCGTCCTTTCGTAGCAATTCTTCAACCTGAAGCCGCTCCGGAGGCGGCAACGCACCGTCCACGTACCTCAGGAGCAATTCCAGCGTGGCATGCTGTTCGTTCATGCTTCAAGTACCTCAGGATCGCCGAGACGCTTCTCGACGCAATCCTTTAATGACTGATGCAGCCGAGACAGTCTCTTGTAAATGGCGTCGATTCTTGTCTCAAGGCGTTCTGCGATGCGGCTGCAAGCCAAGCCCTCAAAGTACCGCAGACGCAGCAACTCGGCCGATTTTCGCGGTAACTGACGCAGGCAAGCTCGCAGAGCTTCGCTACGAGAATCTTCCCGCTGACTCTCGGTGAGCCATTCTCGTTCGAACAGTTCCATGATTTCGACATCCAGTATCACAACTTCTTTTTTCTGCCGCCGCAGCCAATCGATTCCTTCTCGGCGTGCCGTCACAAAGGCCCATGAAAGAACCGCTCCGTCGACATCGAACTCCACCTCTTTCGTCATCGTCTTGATCACGACATTTTGAAAAATATCTTCCGCTAGCTGAGCATCATGCACCACGACCCAGGCTGCTGCCGCAATGCGGTCGCGGGCTTTCATCAGAATGCGGAGTACTTCTTGTTGGGTAAGCGCCATATCACTACTAAAACGCATGCGATGATCAAATCCTGACATCATTATAGGTGTGCCAGACATTTTTTGTCGTGGCCTTCAACAAAGGTTCGCAGAACGCCAGACAATTTCCTCAGATCATGGCTTGGCTCCCACGGGCCGTCCCCTGCCGTGACAGGGGAAAGCTTTTAACTTCGAGATCTCAAAACTGGTCCCAGGTAAGCCGGGAACATTTCAAGGTACCAGCAGACCGCCGCACAGCCGGGCTCAACAATTCCCTGCGACTCACTCTCGCCTTGTGCAACGGACACGATGCAGTCACGAGACACCCCCACGGTCAGGACTGACGATTTCTTCCGTGCGCTCAGCGATACTTCACCCGCACCTCCACCATTTCAATCTGGATCTCCTGACTTGCATCGTCTGCCCGCTCCGCGACGCGCAGCCCAATCAAGTTGTCACCGACAGCAAATTGCCGGGGGTTCGCATTAAAGACCAGCCAACCTCGGTCAATGCGTGCCTTTCCAAGGTGGATATTATTGAGCCGCAACTCGATCTGATTCTCAATGCCAATTCGAGGCGGAATATTGGCACGCTTGCGCTGCGGTCGATCGTGCGATGCCATTTGAAAGATCTCTAAACGCTGCTCCGGTTTTAAGTCCGCTGCCTCAGGATCCGAGAGAAGTACTGCGACCGAAACACTCCTTACCTGCTCTGATTCGGCGGACAGGTCATCCCCCACAGCCACAAACAACAGAGTATCGGCATTCCCATTGTTGGCCAAACCGGCAGGTAATGGAGCCAACATGTTCGTCAAGAAATACATCCTCCTGGGAGTGGTCCAGTGAGCAGGGTCGGGGATCACGGTCGCCCCGTGACCTCCACCTCGGCGCTGGACCACAAAGGTCTTATCTTTGTGTTTTAGTGCTTCGAGATCAGCAAAATCACGATAAGCATGACGGTGCACCGTCCAGACCGGCAGGTCATGAACGATGGAGGAAGGCAACCAATCTTCGGTGTCAAATCCCAAAACCGCTGCACCAGGCGCGGTCCAATTCGTGTAGTTAAAGGTTTGCATGCCGTCGGCGCCTTGCTGCATCCAATTCGCAAAGACACCCCGATGGATTTCGATCACCGGCTGTTCGTAACCGTCCGAGGCATGATGTACGTCATGGCAGGGATAAAGCTTGATCGACGTTCCCCGAGTGATGTGTCGAAATCCCTGAATGTCTGCGTCAAGGGAGCGGTTTCCCAATACGAACATATCAACCAAGTTTTCACGGGACCACGCTTCCACATCCATTCCATCAAAGTGACAGCCAACAAGATTTTCGGGAACTCGCGCAGCAAGTAAAAATGGACGGCCACGTTGCCGTGCCACCTCGAGCGTCATCCTGCGGACTGCCCGCATAAACTCTGTCAGATGTTGTCGATTTTCCCATTGGTGCTCTAACGGAAGGCAAATGGGGATGCGGGCAAAGTCAATTTCAATGCCATCGAAGTCATAGTTTTCGGCGATTTCGCGTAGGATTGCCAATTTATAGTCGCGAACTTCGGGGATGGCAAAATTCCAGTAACCAGGGTTCTCGTACGCTTCCCAAGTGCGAATCAGCCAATCGGGATGGCTATGCTTCAACAACGGCTTACTGAGTGGTTGAATCAGATTCATATCCGTACCATTAATTCGGTAGGAAAAAAATGATTCGAGATTGCGTTTTTTTGTTT
>JAKVBY010000055.1:0-1390 GCA_022446825.1 Pirellulaceae bacterium | reverse complement strand
GTATTGCATTCATCGTTCGAATCAGACTCCATGTGACATTTCAACATCGTGTCAACAGAAAGTTCTTTAGTTCGTGGCTACGTTCACGGGGGGATCGATCTTAAAGTAAAACGATCTTAGTGTCTTCATTTTCAAGAACAACTTTTTTCTGCACAGCGCTGGAAAGTTATTGGCTATGAGGTCCCCCCTCCACGGTCACAACCCGCGTAAAGTGCACACGACAAAACGTCGTGCCCGGGAAGGTGTTTTGCTACGCACTGGCGCCGACGCTTTGAACAAACACAAACAATCATGCGCGCATCTCAGCATGGGCAGTCCGCCGGCAGAAACCATCGGCGTAGCAAATTGCTGGCCTACAATAGGTCGCCAGCTGACACCTTCTCCGAAATCAGGGAAACGCCCACAGGAGAGGAAATGCTGTGAAAAAAGCTCTCCCAAGGCTGCACAATGGTTGCCACGACTACGTGCTTTGCTCCTCAAACGCTACGGACTCCAAATTCCGACGCCATGGAAATATCCCAACTCTCGAAGTCGACTCATCTACCCCACCTACCCTTTTCTATCCATACTATTAGTATATCTACCTAAGAAACGCATGTCCTGCGTTTTTGTATTGCCTTTTTTCGTATGGGAGAAACCAAGTCATGAAACAGATTATTTTGTCGATCTCGTTGTTTTCATTTTTGTCCAGCGTGGGCTTCTGCCAAGAAGAAGAAAAATCAACCCTCAGGACCAAAGATGCGCTCTCCCAAAAAGCAACCGATTTTTTCGCCGCAATGTCTCGCGGTGACCAAGACTTCTTCGCCTCGTTTTTTGCCGAGAATGTCGAAGTCCATGTGAACGACATCACCGTCACGGGCAAACAAGCTTATCTGGCTCGTTTGCAGAAGATTACTACGGTTATCTTTGCGAACATGACGTTTGAGAAATTACACGTTCATACAAACTATTTCTCTCCAGAAGCGCTCGCCTTCAATGGGAAAACATTCGGCGAAGTCCGTCCCGAGCCCTCCATTTGGACCAATGCCTGGGCGACCAATCATGCTGTGGGTCGGACCACCCAAAAGAAAAGTTCTGTGGAAATGCACATCGACTTCCGCTGGGAAGGAGAACAAGTGGTCCAGATGCTCGCCTACTATGACCCCACATTCATGAATGAAGAGATTGCCGCTCTGGAAGCATCCCAGCAATCGCGTGGAAGCCGAAATGGAATCCTGCAGCGAATCCGTCGAAAACATTGCTGTCTGAGAAATCGGTAATGTTCAAACAGAGCTAGTGAGAAGTGAGGCATTCTGACCGCTAAAAATCCGGGGCTTCTTTGGTAGAACTCCGCGTGGTCGTTGGGAAGAATGCGCTCACGTGTTCTAGTCGACAACATAACGAGTCAACA